>JABABI010000009.1:123710-123927 GCA_014238335.1 Fuerstiella sp. | reverse complement strand
ATTCGAGTGGCAAGTCTAGTCAGGGCATTGTCTTGTTTCCACTTGGCCGGTACCTGGACGCGAACAATTCGAAACGATGGCGGCGAGACGCCACCACTTTTCTGAAAACAGCCCTGAATCGGCGAATATCTGCCAATTCCGCCGCCGGCCACATGAGAAATGTCTTACCCTGGGCTCGCCATCCGAGAATCTGTGCACATCATGCGATGAGTGCGCT
>JABABI010000009.1:77628-123700 GCA_014238335.1 Fuerstiella sp. | reverse complement strand
CACAGATTGTGAGACGGACTTTTCTTGTAGGGCGGTACAGGATCGTCGCCTGCACGCCGCTTTGGGGCAAGACGTAGAACACGACAGCGACACGCCGGCAACGGGACCGACGTGTCAGCCTTCGATTTTCCGCAGCACCTTCAACAGTTCGTCGGCGGTGGCTCGGTCTCTGAGCGTGCCGTCGATAACGGCCTGCACGTTTCCCTTGCGGTCAATGACAAAATTGTCGAATGTCATTCTCTTTGTGCTGTAGACTTTCGTCGATTTCTTGTCCCTATCAAGGGCCAGCGTGAATCCGGTCTTTGTCCTGTCCTTGATCTTCTTCAATCCATCCACGCCGGACTTCTCTTCACGAAACACGAATATCATTTCGGTGTGCAACGTCTTGAAATCGTCGGCCTGTTTTTGCAGCTGAACCAGCTGCCTCATGCAGTGAGGTCACCAGTTCGCCCGACTGAACATCAAGGCGATGTTCCTGTCGCCGGCCTTCAACTTGTCAGACAGTTTGAACGTCTTGCCATCGATCCCGGTCACAGTGAAGTCCGGTGCAGGCTGTCCGATCTTTACGATCGCAGGCTCGTCCGCAAGTACGGTTGTGGCGAATCCAATCGCGGTGAATGCGAGTACACTTCTGGCGAACATCTGTCAGAGCCTTCCTGTGAACACGGAGAGTTGAAATATCCCGAGACATTCTATGAATGTATTTGGGCTGCAGACAGTTGGGCTGCAGACAGTCAGCGAAACCACAAAACCCGTGGGAAACATGCCGGAATCGCTGCAAGGTCCCTCGCATTCACGACGTCGATCGACCTGGACGAAGGCGAGTGTCCGGCACGGCCAGACATTGCTGCTGCTTACGCCGCCTTGCGTTCATTTTTTCCGGCCACGTTTCTCAGACGGTATTCGATAGCATTACCCTGCTTGCCGCACGCCTCAATGAATTCCATCTTTCTGAAACAGTAGGCCGCTTTCTGCGCCAGCCAGCGTGGCATGGGGCCCTGTTCCGCGATCTGCGCTGTTGTGAACGTATCCGGCACTGCCATCTGCAGGGTCGTCCAGAGCTCGTCAGGTGTTCTGAACGAATGTGATTCGTTAACGCTGACGAGCGTGCGATCCTGAACGCTGAACTTTCTTCGCCACGTGCGTTTCCGGGGTGGAACGCGAATCTCTTCCTGTTCAGTCAGCAGGACGTCCAGCTGCAGATTGGGGTGTGGAAATGCCTGCGTAAAATGCACCAACTCCAGGAAGACATCCGCCAGCGTCTGGTGAGCCGGACTGTATCGACGGCTCTGAACTTTGCCATTTCGGCGAACTTTCTTCAGCAGCTTTTTCTTTGCCGCCAGCGGTTTAACAACGACAACCTGATGGTGCTTCGTCAGTTTGCGGATCTTGTCACGAATCGCCAGCAGTGAGGCACATTGGATCTCAATCAACCGCTCCCGCTCGTCAATGGCATCAATACGAAAACCATCGACTTCGACTTCGTGTCGGCCCTCATCTGCAACGTAGTGCAGTTTCAGTTGTTGGTGCAACGAGGTAGCCATGCGCGGGCGGCTGTTCTGATTCCGGAAGCCTGAAGACGAGATCTCAGACCGTAGTCGAAACTGCAGACAACGGGCCAGACCAATACCAGCCGTACATAGCTGCGGCAACGCAGGCAGAAAGGCCTCTTTAGCTGCTGCGGCAGAATGGGCCGACCGGCGCACGCTCGCTGTCGCCGAACACTATCAATCGACGACTTCGGAGGCCATTGAAGCCGCGTCTTCCAGTCTTCCCCGCGCGTGATCAGCCCACGGACCTCGAGAATCATGACGCAGATATTTTTCCCAATAGACCACGGCGTCGTCATTCCGTTTCAGCTGGTCCAGCAGTTGTGCATAGTGCAGTAACGCATCAGGATTGCCGTCGTGTATCGAAATCGCGGTAATCAGTGCCTCTTCTGCCGGCTGCCAGTTCCTCCGTGCCGTCTGCAGACAGCCAAGCTGAGTCCACGCTTCGATGAAATCCGGCGCGAATTCCGTCGCACAGTGATAACGTTCAATTGCGGCTTCTGATCTTCCGGCACGGTACAGAGCATCAGCCATGTGAAAATTCACATCCGCCGGATCGGGAAATGCCGGCCCCGCTTGTCCGGAGAACGAGGTCTGCGATTCCCGCAGCAGGGCGTGCTCGGACGCCAGCAGGCTCAAACAATTACGAAACGCATTGACTGCTGAATCGAAGGCGGCTTCTTCGGAAAGCCGACAACCTTCACTGAACCACTCGTCAGCTGTCCATTCGCTCATACTGCGATCGTCCAGCTGCAGACGAGCTTCGGTAAAAGAGATGGTCGCCGGTTGGTCATCGTCACGTGTCGGGGCCGAAGCTTCAACCCGCTCGCAGTCTGCCGCCGCCGACTCTGCTTCGTTGTCCCTGCAGTGAAGTGACAGGCCAGGGGTTGTGTCAAAATCCAACAACCGCTGCCCGGTTCGAGGCATCAGCACACCGTGAGCGTCGCGCATCAGAACATTTTCGTCCTGGACCAGCAAGTTCAGTTGCGCCAGCGAACGATCAGTTCCCGCCAGCGTCTGGCTCAGTTCCGACAGGCTTTTTTCCAGACGCTCCGCAGTCACGCCCTCGTCAAGCAGACATGCCAGACGCTGCGCACTGGCGACTTCACGATAGTCAAAGTAGGGACAACGGCCGACGATACGAACCGGACGAATTAACTGTATCCGAGCCCATCGACGAATCACGTTCCCGGGGACCCCCAGCAGCGTCTGCAGCATTGCTGGTGTGTACGATCGGTGAATTTCGTCACGACGCTCGATCAAATTGATCAGGTGCAGCCAGTCCGATTCTGCCACGATGCGGACGTCAGCACCATCGGCAATCAGCTGAGTGGCATGAGTGAGTTTCTGCGAGGCGGCTCCGTCTTCTTCCAGTGGCCAGCCTTCCTCGCCGACGACCAGCATCGACACACTTCCGGACATCGACTGGACAGCTCGACCACCGTTCAATTCAACAAGCTCACCAGCTTCGCGGTGAATCATGGACGCCAAAGTGCCCGTAAACGTCACGCACTCGCCCGATAACGGCAGCGAGTTGCTGAGCGAGGGTTGGTCGGGTTGCGAGGGTCCTTGAACAGACATCGTCCTCATTCATTCCTTTTGATGCGGGACGGCTCGCAAGCCGGATCGAGCTGTCGCTCTAAATTGACGGACTGCTGTCGTTGTTCGCTCAACGCGACTTCTGAAACAGGAGTCTTCACGAGCAACAATGCTTTGAAACGAATCCGATTTCGGCGAACATACCGTCGAATTCGGGCGAAGGGTAGCAATCGACGCGTCTAGTGATATAAGACTCCAAATTGGCCTGAATCGGGCCTTTTGTGCCGTAAACAGTTGAAATTCACAGGCGTTGAGCGCCACGACGTCAGTGTGATTCGGAAGCTGTTTCCACTCCTTCGCGACGAATTTTTCAACGCCGCCACCAATATCTGCCAACCGACGTCCCTGATTTCATACAGACAACAATATGTCCACGATTGAAGCCGCTGATCCCGCTGTCTGGAAAGCGATTTGCGAGGAACGAACTCGACAGGTCGATGGCCTGGAACTGATTGCTTCCGAAAACTACACCAGTGAAGCCGTGATGGAAGCGGCGGGGACGGTACTGACCAACAAATACGCCGAAGGTTACCCAGGCCGACGATACTACGGTGGTTGTGAACACGTCGACACTGTGGAAGAGATTGCTCGTAGCCGCGCCTGCGAATTATTTGGTGCAGAACACGCCAACGTGCAGCCACACGCAGGGTCTCAGGCCAATATGGCCGTCTACCTGACAGTCATGCAGCCAGGCGACACGGTGCTGGCGATGGACCTTGCTCACGGTGGCCACCTGACCCACGGCATGCGACTGAACTTCAGCGGCAAGTTGTACAAAACGGCTCACTACGGAGTCCGCGAAGATGACAACCGGATCGATTTCGACCAGGTGGCCGCTCTGGCCAAAGAACACAAACCGAAGATGATTATCGCGGGGGCCAGCGCCTATCCTCGGGAAATTGATCACGCAAAGTTCGCCAACATCGCCAGCGAAAACGCCGCCGTGTTGATGGTTGACATGGCACACTATGCCGGACTTGTGGCAGGCGGTATTCACAACAGTCCCGTGCCCGTCGCTGATTTTGTCACGACAACCACTCACAAGACACTGCGGGGACCACGTTCAGGTCTGGTGCTGTGCCGCAAAGACTCGGCAAAGGACATCGATCGCAGCGTATTTCCAGGCATGCAGGGCGGACCGCTGATGCACATCGTTGCCGCCAAGGCCGTGTGCTTTGGAGAAGCTCTGAAGCGCGACTTCAAGCAGTATGCTCAGCAAGTTGTCGACAACGCGAAGACGCTGGCGGATGTGCTGGTGACGGGTGGATTGCGACTCGCTTCCGGCGGTACAGACAATCATCTGATGTTGTGTGACGTCACGGCCATCGATCTTTCCGGCAGCGTCGCCGAAGTGGCTCTGGATAAGGCCGGGATCACCGTCAATAAGAACATGATTCCGTTCGATAAACGCAAGCCGATGGATCCCAGCGGCATTCGCATCGGCACCGCCGCTTTGACAACGCGCGGCATGAAGACTGATGAAATGAAACGGGTCGGTGCGTGGATTCTGGAAGTGCTGAAACACACGGATGACGATTCTGAACTGACTCGCATTCGCGGCGCGATCGCAGAATTTGCGAGAGATTTTTCCGTACCGGGGATCGGATAGGCCGCGGCGTAACTGCCTCCCCGTCCGGCCTTTCACCGATGACAGGACAAAAGCAGCTCTGATTCCATCCCGCCTGCGGGGCGTGACTCAACCGTTTCGCATCAGGCCGCTGCGACCGGGCGGGCGCGACGTGCTGTGCTGATGTTGCCTGGAATCACGAACTGCAGTCCGTGCTGTTTAAGTTCGCGGATTATACGACTGATCGCTGCGGGAACCCAGCTGCGATTTTCTGTCGAGCGGTTCCAGTCCTCTTCACGAATCTTCGGCGGACACAGGCTGCCATCGTGCACGACAAACATGCCGCCCTGATTCTTCTTCGCATTAGCAATCAGCAGATCCACAACGCTGTTGAAGTTGTGCGGCCCGACTCGAGTATCCCAGCCGTAATGCGACAGCAGAACATGCTTCAGGCCAAGTTGGCGGACAGCTCGCCGCACCGCGATCGTCACAATGCCGAATGGCGCACGAAAATACTCTGATCGATAATCTTCAATGCCAAGTGCCGCGCCGATTTCGCGGTCACACGCTTCGATCTCATCCAGCAGCGTGACAACGTTCTGACGAATTGGGTGCTGGTGACTTTGCGTGTGATTGATCAGCAGATGACCAGAATGGCTCATGCGACGGACAACGTCCGGATACCTTGCAATCTGCTGACCCACGATGCAGAAACCGGCTTTCACGGAGTGCTGATGCAAAACGTCCAGTAGATCCGGGGTAACGTTGGCTTCAAGATTGGGGCCGTCATCAAAGGTGAGTGCCACCTGTCCTGGCTGCAGCCCTGTCCCACGGGTGGTGCGCCGCATGATTGTGAACAACGATAGCACCCGAGTCCCTCGACAGCCTTCGATATTGCAGAAGCCCATAAGAAAGCTTCGGCGTTGAACAGGTATCTGCTGTTCAGGAAGTCAAGAAAAACAGTGCCGACAGACAAAAAAGAGGGCCGCAGCGCAGTGTTTCGGCGAACTTACGTGACAACCCGGCATTGGTCTCAGAGCGACAAATCAGGAATACGTTGACCTGCTCAATCGCAGACAAGCCACTCAATGCATCACCGCCACTCGTCTCGTATGCGCCCTTGAAGCTATTCCGCCACGCCTCCAAGCCGCACTATCGGCAACATATCATTAAGGCTGCCGGACCGGAATCCGTCCAGGTCCAGGGTCACGCGACGAAAACCCAGGGCCTTCAATCGTGTCGAGACTGCCTGCCGCAGTTCCTCCGCAGCAAGCAGCGAAACCGATTCGAGTGGCACTTCGATTCGTGCCAGTTCGTCAGCTTCGTGTCGCACTCGCAGTTCGTAAAGACCGGTCAATTCTCGTAGAAACGCCTCGGCCAATTCAACTCGACGAACTCGTTCTTCCGTGACTTCAACACCATACGCGATCCGACTACTCAGACATGGCGACGCTGGTTTTTCGGCGACCGAAAGATTCCAGAATCGAGCCAGTTGTCGAACCTGTGATTTGTTGATGCCAAGTTCAATCAGGGGGCTGCGAACGTGATGTTCCTGGGCGGCGAGCATTCCCGGGCGGTAATCACCAAGGTCATCAGTATTAGCTCCGTTCACCATCCCGCTGACGCCAAGATCTGACAACTTTGAAGCGGTGGTTCGGTACAGCGTATCCTTGCAGAAGAAACAGCGATTTCCCGCGTTAGCTCTGTATTCCGGCCGCTCAAACTCGTTCGTCTCCACTTGAATATGCCGAATACCAATCGACGTTGCCTCGCTACAAGCAATTTGCATTTCCGAAGCTGCCAGACTGTGGCTGACTGCTGTGACAGCGACAGCTTTTTCACCGAGTGCCTCAACCGCAGCCTTCGCGACCACAGCGCTGTCGACACCGCCAGAGAACGCTACGGCAACAGGCCCGTACGCGCGAACATGCTCAACCAGCTCTCGGGCCAGCGTCGCCGTAGCGTCAAAAGTGTTCGAATTGGCTGTAGTAAACGTCATGGTTGACTTACCTCGGGTCCGAGCTGCACACGAATCACCTGTCTGATTCGCATCAAGATCCCCGAATCCCATCCGAGCAGAATAACTTACCAACATGATCAGTTCAGCACGCGAAGCCGTCAATCCAGAGAAAGGCGAATGCGCCCGTCCTTTAGATTGTCGTTTGACACGCCGTTCTGGAAGTGAAACGGCGACTCGTGTTGTCCGACGATGCGGAAAACTCGTTGAACGAATTCAGTTCACTGACTGCTGACACACACGTCACTGTCCCATTGACCACATCACCTCTGGACCATGCGAAATCGGCAGATCCCGTGAATTTGTAAAATCGGCGTAAATGGCAGGGTTTGGGGGGCAGAATAACATGGGAAGATTGCTCAAAATACAGTACTGACGCATAGTTGCGGCGTAAGCTAGGAGGTGCGGCACGGGATTGAAGTCGCTTTTGCCACTGTCAGCACCGATGTGCTGGTTTGACCCATACTTACTGCCGCACGACTGCGCATAACATGCTTCTAATGGCGTCTCGTAAGGCTGCTGAGCAACTAAATTGTTGTCCGTGTGATTCACTCTAGACATTTTCATCTTTCCAAAGGGGCCGACGGCATGCCAACATTAGCCTGCTTTTTTCGACTTCCCGTTCGGCATCTGGAATTCCCAATGGTTCGGAAAACTCAACGATTTCTGTTCTCGGTGATGGCCATCGCAATCATCCTGAGCAGTAGCAACAGGGCATATGGTCAGGAAGAGGATACCGTCCCTGCTGCCGCGCAGGAGGATTCCGACAGCATCGAAAACTGGGATCGCCTGATCTATATCCCGTTCCAAGAGCTGCGAAAAGTCTTTGACAATCAGAGTGCCTCAGCCGTCATTCCGTACACGGAATATATGCAGCTGCTGCGCCACTATCTGCAGCGGGCGGATGTTCCTTCAGCATCGCCCGCTGCAATCATCACAGAATCCCGTTTCAGCGGCAGGGTCGAAAAGGACATCGTCCGCATTCAGGCTGAATTCAAAGTCACGGTCCTGCAGGAAGAAGGCTGGGCAATGCTGCCATTGAACCTGGGCGACGCGGCCGTTGGCAAGGTGACGGGCGACGACGACAACACTCTGCTGCAGGGCATCTCGAAAGGGCGTTACAAACTGTTGCTCAACGGGGCAGGGCCGCACACAGTAGCTCTGGAATTGTTAGCCACCGTCAGGACATCGCCGGAGAACCGATCCTTCCAGTTGAACTGTCCAGCCGTCGGCATCAGTGAACTGACACTGACGATCCCCGAGCCGGACCAGTCGATCGAAGTCAGTCCCCTGCAGGTCCTGCTGCCAACGGATGACAGCAACGGCGAACAGACCGTGGTGAAGGCGAGCCTGGGAGCAACCGACAACTTTCGCGTCAGTTGGAATCCCAGAGCCGGCGCACGACCAATTATGGATTTGCTGTCGAGTGTCTCCAATCAGACAGACGTTCGCGTGGAAACAGGACTCATTCAGACATCCACGACGCTTAACTACGAGATTCTGCGTGGAGAACTGACTGAAGTGACGGTGAAAGCTCCGGTCGATGCTCGAATAATCGACGTCGTATCGGGCAATGGTCGCATTCGCGCGTGGCAGGCAGAGCCTGCCGAACAGTATCAGCTGATCCGTATCGAGCTGTTAACTCCGGTGACTGACCGTTTTCAGGTTGAGATTCAGACCGAGCGTGTCCCGGACGGAAATACGTTTCAGCTGGTTGGTCAGGACGATGATGGGAAACTGCAGGGAATCCATGCGGACTCGGTCGTCCGTGAATCCGGACGGGTTATCGTCACCTCGGACGCATCGCTGACAACAATTGTAACAACACACTCCGGAATAAAGCGGATTGATGTCGGATCGCCAGGCAAGGACGGTGGTGCCCGGGGACGACAGGCATGGGAGTTCAGCGGTACGACCGGCCGTCTGGTGCTGCAAACGCGGCCGGTGGAACCACGGCTTCTGGTTGATCAGAGCAGCCAAATCGTATTCGGTGACGACGAAGTTCGTCTGACGACTCGGCTGACTTACACGGTCGAGCGAGCAGGCGTCTTTCAGCTTGAGCTGACGTTTCCGGAGACACTGACCATCGACAACGTGCGTGCCGACGGGATGAGTGAGTTCAACGTTGACAAGGCGTCCGGCAAGCTGACGTTATCTCTTGTGCAGAAACGAATTGGCAAGATCAACGTCGACATCACGGCACATCAAATTTTTGATGCTGCAGCAGAAAGTGCAGAAACCGACATCCCCACGATTGTCCCTGGTGGAGTGGAACGCGAAACGGGTCGGGTCACGTTGTTCGCTCCACAGTTTCTGGACGTGACGGCGGTCAACGCGAAGCTGACCGGTGTCTTTCCGGCGGAAGCATCCGATCCTCGAGCCATCGGCCGCGCCGTTCGCGTTTCTTCGTGGAAGTATACTCAGCGCCCTTTCAGTCTAGCAGTTCGTACATCACCACGCCCCGCCCAGCTGGCCGCCAGTATCGCGACAACGGCGAGCGTCGATCCGGACGTGGTCAAGATCAGCAGCGTGCTGCAGTTCGAAATCCGGAACGCTGGCATTGATACTTTTCGAATCGCTGTGCCGGAATCGATCGTTGACAAAATTCGGTTTCGATCACTGAATTCTCAACACGTCATTCAGCAGCGTGACAAGACAGCGGAAGTCGTCGCCGGCTGGGTGACATGGACTCTGGTTCTGCAGGACGAAGTCACGGGCACTGTGAGGCTGGGGGCTGACTGGGACATTCCGGTTCAGGAACTGGACGACGCCACTCAGGTGCAGTCACTCACACTGGAACCTGTCCGAGTTCTGCCGCCGTACTCTGCAGAACAGGGCGATAGGCGTAAGGTGTCGCTGACTCAAACACGCGGCGAAATTCGATTGCTCCGTCATGAGTCGCTGTCCATCACGGCAGACGGAAATGGTGAAACCATGGAGCAGGTCGATGTTCGGGAACTGGAACTGCTGCCGAAGGGCGGCTTTCTTGCCTTCCGCTACTTTTCTCAGCCGGCCGATGCGACGGTCAACATTCGTAAACACGAGATCCATGAAGTCGTCAGCACGGTCGTTTCACGTACCGCCGTTGAAATCGTGACGGACAAACAACGCCTGGCTAATTACCGCTGCCGCCTGAGAATCACAACAAGTGAACGACAGCGACTGCGAATTGACGTACCAACCGGAGCGGATCTGCAGGCACCGCTGTTGAATTCCAGCCGCACTACATTTGAAGCTGCAGAAGGCGTGGAGGCAGTGTCCGGGTGGGATCCTTACTTCGTCAACATCAGTCGTACAGGCACTTCGGACCAGGAGTTCCTGCTTTCGTTTCAATTCCGCTGTCCGATTTCGCTGGCAGACAGTTATCCCTATGAAGGGCAAGGAAGTAAACAATCGTTTCGCGTGCCGTTAGTTGGCAACGCGGATGGCGGAACGGTTGTACAACAGACGCGAGTTGCTATCTGGACACCTAAGGACGTTTCTCTTGTTGGAGAACCTGACAACTGGAATATTGCCGGCCGACGGACATGGTCGTTCTGGAACCCACTGACGTCGCCCACAACAGCGTACGAAGCCGCGGCTCTGAACACGTGGGTCGGTGAAAGCAGCGGTGCTGCTGACTTCGCTCGTCAGGGAAATGTCACCGTGTATCGTGCGCTTGGTCGACAGACTATGGTCTCCGTTGTGTGGTGGAATCGCCCGTTTCTTGTCGCCATTATCAGCGGTGCACTGGTTTTCGTTGGCTTCATTCTGAGACGTACAACGTGGGAAAATCGGATAACACTGACGGTTCTTCTTTGTCTCGGCGTGGCCGTATGGTCACTGAACGACAGTTCCGAGACACTGCAGTTCGTGTCGGCTGGGTCACTGGGTCTGGTGGCCGTGGCGGGAATCTGGTTGACCGGATTGTTTCTGGGTCACAGTTCAGGAACGGGATCGAAGTCCGAATCTGACAGTCAGGATCCGCCGACAGACGCTCATCCGGTCGACAACGACGCACCAACACCGCCCACCGATGGCCCCCCCGTCGTTAATCCTGCTGCTCCTGATACCACTACGTCCGAGCCGCCCGCAGCGGTGAGCCCGTCTCCCGATGTAGCCAACTGGATGAACGATCTGATGGGAGGCAAGTAATGGCAGGTTTGAATTCCGCTGAGACCTCGGCAAGCGCACTTGAGTACAAATCCGGGGAAATAAATGGTGCGGCGATGACTGTCGTGATGCTGCTTGTCGCCGTCGCAACGAGCGCCCATGCACAGGACGAACCTTTTGAACAGAGTCTCGGCCGACAGAGTTTCATCCCGGCCGATCAACTCGACGCCATCTTTGAACGTTCACCACGCGGCGTCATGCTGCCCCGCGCTGAGTTTAAGGATCTGTTGCAGAAGGCTCAGAAAGCTCAAAAGAAACGTGCTGCGATCCCCACACCGATGATGATGCGTTCTGTTTCCTATGACGTCGCACAACAGGGCGAACATGCGGTAATCGAATTAACGGTGAACGTCGAAAAATTTGCGAATGAGTGGCAGACGCTTGAAATCCCCATCGGAAATCTGCTGCTGGAAAAAGCCACGATCGCAGACAGCCCCGCAGCACTCGGCCGTGATCACAAACGGGCCGACAAGGTTACGGTGTTTCACCGTGAGCCGGGTCGCTTCTCTCTGAAGATGACGCTGTCCACTCCACTGGGCAACGTCGGCAGCGATAGAGTTGCCGCCTTTCAGGTAATTGGCAACACAGCAGCAGAATTGAATGTGGCATGTCCGGCAGAACAGCATCTGGAAGTCAATGACCTGCAACTGCAACGCCCCGACGGCCTGGATCAACCGACCAATTACCGAATCCCGCTGAATTCCCGGAACGACGCGCATCTGAAATGGACGTCGCGTCAGAAGAAGGTGGACACACAGACGCTTGTCTTCGCCCGCACAGACGCCCACGTTCAGCTCAGCAGCGACACCCTGCGCTGGACTTCAGAAACAAGACTGTCCGTCTTCGGCAGCTCAATTAATCAGTTGGTGGCCCTGGTTCCAGCAACGCTGGAAATCACGTCCGTGGATTCCATGGGGCTAGAATCGTGGAAGCTGGAAGACGATCCGGAACGAAAGAACTTCACCCGACTTCTGCTGTCCTATCGCCAGCCGTTTTCGAAAGACCGAATCGTGAAAGTGTCGGCAGTCGCCCCAAATGAGCCCGAACGTTCAGTAAAGGTTCCGTCCGTTGAATTCGTCGACATCACGGCTCACACCGGGCGGCTGTTCGTGGCCCATGAACACCAGTTGCGACTGATGTCGACCGTTGGTGGAGGCGTTCGGCAGCTGAGCACGGCCGAAGCCGAAGGAGCACGTTCCCAGGACGAAGTGTTCGACTTCTGGCTGCAGGATTTTCGGTTGTCGGTGGCCGTTCGGCCTCGCGATCGCGAACTCTTCGGCGAAGTCAACTCCGTGCTGTCCGTTATCGACACCACCGCCTCTTTGCAGTGTGAGATTACGATTGAGACATTGAATGCACCGCTGTTTGAAGCCGCGTTGACGCTGCCGGACGGGTGGCAGGTCGGCGACATTTCCACCGCTGACGGAACATCGCTGAAATGGCGAGCGGGTGCAATTCCCGGTCAGATCGTTGTTGAACCGGCAACGCCGATTGCGCCAGGTGCATTGTTCAGCTTCACTGTCCCATTTGTGCGCACCATATCGGATCCCGATGTCGCGCAAACGGTCGCTCTGCCGGTCGTGACCGTCGCTGACACACTGATCGTCGGCGGTACGTATCAAATATCGGCGGCCACAGATCTCAGCATCGCGCCAATCGACATGATGGGACTGTCACCAGTCGGCGATGATGACGGTACGCTTCTGTTTCGGACGCAGGGAACTACTTATTCCGGGAAGCTGGCTATCACAAGAAAGCCCCTCCGAATTTCCAGTCGCTCTGTGCTGCGTTCCTGGATGGACACTCGACAGAGTACTGTTGAGGCCGTTGTCACCGTCGACGTCACCAACGGAACAACCCGAACAATGCAGCTAACGCTGCCGGAGGCCCTGGGTGAACAGGTGCGGTTTGACGTTGTGTCTATCGCACCGGTTCCCGGTTTCAACGACCAGCAGGTGCCCGCGGCCGTCACGATTGCGGAACAGACGGCCGCTGCTGCCGAAAATAATGAGCGGACGTTCTCATTGACCTTCGCCCAACGAATTGCCGGGGCACTTACTCTCAGAACCCGGATTCAGCGGCCAGACAACGGTGGGCGGGAATTGATCGTTCCCTTTGTCAGGGTCAGGGGAGCCGTGCGACAGCATGGGCTACTCGTGTTTGAAGCGTTACCGGAACAGCAACTCTCGCCAGTGCACGGGAACGACACCCCCACCGGTTTGACAGTTGCCGACGCAGGTCTTGTGGAGCCACCTCCTGAAGCCTCCGGCCGCCGAGTCGCACTGGTATACCGATACATCCAGCCGGAATACTCTCTGAACCTGCAAGAAACGCGGTTCGACACGCAAACAGTTCCTTCAGCCGTTTGCGAGCTGATGGCCAACGTAAGTCTGTTAAGCGAAACGGGCACGATTCAGCGTTCGTGCACGGCGAGTTTTCGCTGCGTGGGTGTGCAGACAATGCGCTTCACACTGCCTCAATCCGAACAGTCGTTTCTGTGGTCGACAATTCTGAACGGCGAAGCCGTGGAAGTACGACGTGACCAGGCTGATTACCTGGTAGCGATCCCCACAAACAGCGGCCAGGCCGAACATACGCTGGAGATCCTGTTTGAATCCACTGCCCCCGACGCGGCGGTCTTTGGCTCGACCACGCAGCAATCGCTGCGACTGTCAATCGACACGGAAGGCGGTACCGCGTCACCCATTGACGTGCTGGAGCAGAAGTGGGACGTCCGATACCCGGACAACATGATGATGCTGGATTACGACGGCGGGTTTCATCCGTTGCAGCCACTGGAACAACCCGGCTGGCTGCAGTGTCTGGCAGGTGAGTTCCGTCTGCCGACCCTTCACAGTACGACGAATCGACTAATGCCCGTCGGAATGATCCTGCTGATGCTGTTTGTGGGAACGATTCTGGTCTGTCGACGACGGTGGAAGAGTCTGACTGGCGTGTGCGTACTGGGATTTTGCGTCGTACCAATCATGGCGGCGTACAGCCTGCTATCTCAGCAACCCTTGACAGATGAAGTTTTTGATGTCACTGCCCCCGCAGAAGACTATTCAGGGCGGATCGGCGGATTGACGTCTCCGGACACGATCACTCGAAATGCAGCCCCTCTCGGTGAATTGGGACAACAACGCATGAATTACGACGCGGCGCGTCAGGAAACCAGGCCAGAACTGATGTTAGAAAATGCGGAAGTCGGCGGATTCGCCGGCGGTGGTATGGGCGGAGAAGCCGTCCGGGCCGTACCGCAGGAGAAGGATATGCCGGCAACGCCTTTGGCGATCGACGGCGTCGTTTCCATGCAGAACAATGATCAGGATTTCGACGAAGAAATTGCTCAACCGGAGGTCAGCGAGGGAGCGGGCGACAGCGTTCCGCTCTCTAAACGCTCAGGTTCAGCTCGTCTTTCGATTCGTGCAGCGATTGCTCAACCAGCCGACTACCGTTCACTGCAGTTTCGCTCAATCGGTACGGGACCGGATGCGGGAACGCTGCAGGTGCTCGTGCAGAGCAGAAACCACCTCAATGCTCTGCGGCTGATTGCAGCATCCGTCGTCGTTCTGATCTGTCTGGCTTTCCTGCGACGGCCTCCGATGGCCAGGACATGCATCGGCCTGCTGCTGATTCTGCTGGCTGCGGCAGTGGTGCCATTACTGCCGAATCAATGGCAAAGCGTGGTCGACGGTTTGGCCATCGGCACGGCCACGGGTATTGGAATCTGGATCATTCTGGGAATGGCATCATGCTGTCGTTCCTGTCTGACGTTGTGTCGCAACAATCGGTGTTGCGGATTCCTCAAGGCTCGCAGCGCCACTGTGTCCGCAGGCATCCTTCTGTTGATCGTGCCAGCCCCGGCAACCAAAGCGGCTCCTCCTTCGGTCGCGGGTCAGCCACCTGCGTCGGTCGTGCCTGTTGAGGAGACGAACATAACGCGTCCGAATGTTGTGATGCCCTACACGCCGGGACGCCCCGAGCTGCTGGCCGACCGGGTGTTCCTGCCACGCGATGAGTTTTTGAAGCTGTATCGCTCTGCCTTTCCCGACGAACTCAGCGACCAGCAGACACCTCCGACGACGGGAGTATCGGCTGCGTTTTACAAGAGTGTCAGCCTCCGGCAGGTGAAGGACTCAGCCTGGTCGCAGACGTTCTCTGTGCGGTACATCGTTCGCAGCTTTTCTGATAAGCCGGTCAGCGTTCCACTGCCGATTGGCAAAGTTGCCATTCGATCCGCACGCCTGAACGACTCCGCGGCCATACTGCTGGGAAACTCCGTTGCGCCGCCCGTCTCGCAATCGGCGAACCAGGTGGCTCAGCAGCCCAGCAATGTGCAGCAGCAGGCTCCAGCGAAGATCATTCCTCCGGCCAGCAACCCGGCCGTGTATTCCATCCACGTTCCCTCCAAAGGCCTGCACGTGCTGGATGTGGTATTTGAGGTCGCCGCCACCATCGAAAACTCAAACGGTCGCATGACGCTCCCGTTGCGGCCTGTCCCCGCAGCAACTATTCTGTTCGATCTGCCGGAGGACGGACTGGAAGTCCGGGTCAACGGTCGCAGCAATACATTTCGCACAAATGCTCAACGGGTCACCGTCCCGGCATCTGCCGCCACCGACACACGCATTGAATGGCGACCGGCCAGCACTCAGAACGTAGCCGACACGATTTTTCATACCACCGTTAACACAGCGTTGACCATCGATGACTCCGGCCTGACGTTGCAGTCGTCCATCACTATCAACTGCCGTCAGGGACAGTTGTCCGAAGTCGAGATCGCTGTGCCGGGCGATTACTCGGTACAGCAGGTCGCTGGTGCGGACGTAGCTGGCTGGAGTCTGAAGTCTGTTGCCGCGCCAATCGCAGACATCGATCAACGACCAGGGGAGGCGGGCCAGCGTCTTCCGAGCGGCACCTCGCGTCGGCCGGCGGGCCGTCCTGCCTCCGGCACGTTGCGTCTATTGTTCAAACAGCCCGTCGAAAACCAAACATCGGTCAGTCTGACGCTGTTCCGGCGACAGATTATGACTGCTGACAAGACGGGGCTGACGGTGCCCGTCCCTGCAGTCAAAGCGGCGTCCCGCGATTCGGGAAACGTCACTGTCCTGGCGGGCCGTGAACTGGAAGTACGAGTCGACTCACTATCCGGGGTCAGCCAGGTCAATGCGGCCGAGTCGCAGCTTCCAACAGGTACAGACGAGAAATTACGTCGGGTTCTTGCGTGGCGGTATACCCGACATCCGATTGCAATCACGACCAGCGTTTATCGAAGAGCGGATCGTCTCCACGTCACTGCGCTGCACGCAGTCCAGCTGGAAGCACAGCGGCAGCTTTGGACCAGCCTGATCACCGCTAATACCTCCGGAGCACCACGTCGACGACTGGAAATTGCAGTCCCGGCCAGTTTCCTTGCTTTGGATGTGAGTGCAAACGGGCTGGACGACTGGTCATTCACCCAGTCCCCGGAAGACACAGGCTCAAGGATTCTGAACATCCAGCTCGCCACCGCAAGGACGGGAACAATCAGCGTCGTGATTCAGGGGCAGGCCGATCGCAGCAATGGACAGTCAGAGGCCAGTCTCGTGGCGCCGCAGTTGGAGGGAGCTGACGATTCCAGAACAACGCTAAGCGTCTGGCTGGATTCCTCTTCAGAGATCGCCGAAGCAGCTGCCAGCGAATGGAAGCGAGTCGGAAGCAGTACGGCCATCGATTCCCGGATCCACAAGCTGCAGGCCGACCCACCCGACATTTCCTTTTCCAATGCCACTACGACACCGAGCCCGATCACATTGTCATTGCGACAGGCCCCAGCATCACTGATTGCGGAATCGGTATCTGTCACCAACGTGACAGATACCTCCGTCGAACTCACTCTTGGCTTAAACTGGACGATTGCTCGTGCGGCAACGCGCGAACTTTCTTTCACACTGCCGCAGCCACTCAGCGGTGTGTTTGACTTTCAGATACCAGGTCTGCGTCAGCTCCAGAAGCAACCGGTCGACGACGACCGCGTTGAATTCACCATCCATCTGCAACAACCCGCCAGTGAAAGTTTCTTTGTACTGGGCACGGGAACGCTGCCGCTGCCGGATTCCCAGAAAATTCTGGTGGACCCTCCGCAGTTCCTTGTGAAACAGGGTAACCGAGCGTCCATCGCCAGCCAGTCGCACTTCTGGGTCGTCGTCAATCAGTCTGCGGGACTTCTGGAAGCCGTCGACGTTACCACGGACGGCGACGACGTGTCTGCCGATCAGATCAAGACAAATATTCCTGCGGGCTTTCTGCAGCAGTCCGTCGCCATCCGCCGACTTCGCAGCGACCGGCCCAACTCTGCATGGCAGCTGAAATTTCCGGAACGTCAGCAGGTTTCTCCGGCCGTCATTGCATTAGCTGCCCATACAACCGTCGTCGCGGAAGACGGAACCTGGCGGTCTCAGCATGTACTGCAGGTCCGCAACGAATCGCGTCAGTTTCTTCCGGTTGTGCTGCCTGACGACAGTCGTTTTCTGTTTTGCCTGGTCAAGGGGAAACCCACTCGCATCGTTTCTCGCCCGGAAAACGGTGAAACATTGTTTCTGATTCCTGTCCCTCAATCGGGTGAACTGTCCACTCCATTCGAAGTGCGCATCGCCCTGGCAGGTGCAATTCCACCGATCGGGAAAGACCTGACCGGAGTCAATGTCGGTATTCCCGTTCCGACTTTTCCTGAATATCGCGACTTTCCGGACTACGGGATCACTGTGATGCGGAATACATGGAGTATCTACCTGTCGGACAGCTGGTACAGCACACCGTTCGAAGATCCTCGTCATACCAACGTCGTGATCGCAGATGAAGCAGACTTCGAGGATGCGTCGCTTCTGTCTGCAGTCGACAACATCAAGTCGATCATCAACTCCGTCCAGTCTTCGAAAGGCAAAGGGAAAATTGGACGAGCCTACTACGCACTTCAGGACCAACAGAGCATACTTTTTTCCAAACGTGGTAATACACGTGCAGCAGAACAACAGCGGGAGCAGGCCCTGCAGGATCTGGATGGCCTGTTGGGAAATCAGTCACAGTCGGCAGACATCGCTCAAAACAATTGGTTGTCTGGCTCCAGAGTACTGGACAGTGTGACCAACACGTATCTTTCCGACGAAGCCCTCGGCCTGAATACATTCAGCAACGACAACAATGCTCTGTTCATTATCGGCAACGGGGCCCAGGGAGTGGCAACTCAGCAGGCACCTGCAGAATTCAATTTCGCATTGCCGACTCAGATCGAGACCGACGACAAAAAGTCCTTAAAACAGAAGAAGCCGGCAGAGCAGGTACCACAACTGAACTCTAAGTCCGCACATCCATCGTCAGAATCAGCGCGATCGCAACTGCTGGGACGCCGCGAATCGAACGTCAAGGAGCAGGCGAACAAAGCACGGGCCACAACCACAAACAATGCACCGACGCGGCCTGCCGATCCAGGCTCTATGGGAGAGCAGCTGCCGGGTCAGCAGGCCGGTCAACCAGGTGGTCAACAGGGAGCCATCCCCGGACAACTTCAACGCGGAGGTCGACGGTCAGGTTCTGCAATCGAATCCCAAACGTCACCTCCCCCAGTGGCGGCGTTCGGCTCACAACAACTTCAGTTTCCTGCTGCCGCACCTCAGCTCATCCAGGAACCGGCTGCTGCCAGTCAGCTGTCTCTAAAATTCCAGATTCCGGAAGCAGGCATTCGACATGATTTCGTGCGCACTGGCGGCAACGCGGCACTCACGCTCACAATTCGCACTCGGGAATCCATCGGTACAGGTCTGGGCTTCGTATGGGCCATCGCCTGCGTGGTGGCGTCGTTCACGCTGATCAAAAGTTCCAGACTAGGCGTTTCGGCCTTGATGAACCGGCTGTTCCTGCTGACGGCTCTGGCCGGACTCTGTGGATGGTTGTGTCTGACCGATGAACTACAGTTGCAGTCGCTGGTGATCTGCGTCCTGGCGGCCATTTGCTTCAGCATCGGCCGGATTCTGGCCAGCTTCCGTACACGGGCGACAGGCGTATAGTCAACAAGTTGTAACAGCCCGCGAATGTCTCTGTGAAATGGTCGCGGCTTCGCGTTCCAGTCTGTTCATCGAGAACCGAAACGCTGGCGGTTTTCTTTTCTGACCAACTGACCACAGGCCGCTGCAATGTCGTTGCCGAGTGAATAGCGAATGGTTGTCTTCAAACCAGCCTTCTTCAGCTGCACCGCGAAATATTCGATGGTGTCGCGGTCGCTGCCGCGCAGATGAGAAGCATCCTCAATCGGGTTGTACGGAATCAGATTTACGTGAACCTTCAAGCCGTCCAGCCAGCGAATGAGATCGCCAGCGTCGTTCACGGAATCGTTTTCACGTGCCAGCATCAGGTATTCGATCATCAACTCGCGCTGCTGCAGTCCATTGACTTCCCGAACCACGCGTTGAAGATCGTCCAGCGAGTGCCGTTGTGTCAGCGGAATAAGTTTCAACCGTGTTTCTGCATTAACGCTGTGCAGGCTGAGGGCCAGATTGACGTTCGGAAAGCGTTCTGCACACCGAATCATTGCGTCGGGTATGCCAACCGTCGAAACCAGAATACTTTTCGGTGACCGAGCGAACATCTGCGGATCCGTCAATGCAGTCAACGCTTCGTAAAGATTCTCTTCGTTGTGAAACGGTTCACCCATGCCCATAAACACGATGTTGTCCAGTTGTCGTTTCTCGCGTGCGAGCAACTGTCCGACCTGCAACACCTGATCAAGAATCTGTGCGGACGACAGATCCTGAGCAATTCCCATCTTCCCGGTTGCACAGAAATCACAGGCCGCAGCACAGCCTACCTGACTGGAAACACACAGCGTCGTCCGGCCGGTGGAGATCCGCAGAATAACAGCCTCGATCAGCATCCCTGCGGCGGTCTTCAGCAGTAACTTGGTGGCACCGTCGATACCGGAATCAACGCGACGAAATTGTTCCAGTACATGCAGCTGCAGTTGATCACGCCCGGGAAAACCCAGCAACCCCGCGTCATCCGATTCAAACTTCTTCAGCAGACGATTTCGCAGGACGCGCACCAGCTGGGGGTCGAGTCGCAGCAAACGGCGCAGCCGTTCTACAGCGGCGGAGTCAAAGATGCTGGTAACATTGGTCAACGTGTTGACGACCTTTAATTCTGACAGGAAGACAACGAACTGACCACAGCATGTCAGGCAGCGTACCGCCTGGTCTGAGCGCGGGTCAATTTTTGACGCAGCCGCTGCATGCCTCGGATCCACTGATCGTGGTCATTCGTCTTCATCGCGAAGAAGTCCGCGACATCCGGATGTGGCAGGATCAAAAAACGCTTTTCACGCATCGCCTGCACAACACATTCGGCAACCTCTTCCGGCGTAATAACGTGCAGGTGCAGATACCGGTGAATAGGATCGTCGTCATCCAGCATGTCCGTCGCCACTCCCAACGGACAGATGCACGACACATCAATGCCCTGGCGTCCATAACACACGGAAAGCCATTCCGCCAAAGCAACATCGGCATGCTTCGTGGCAGAATACGATGCTGAACCAATTTCGGTAAGCACTCCCGCGGCCGACGCGGTGTGAATCAGATAGCCGCCGCCCTGTTCCAGCATCTGAGGAACGACCGCACGAGCGGCAAACAATCGCGACATTACGTTGACGTCCCACATCCTCTGCCAGTCCTCATTGGGACAGTCTAAGCCGCCCTTTACGGTGATGCCGGCATTTGAAATGAAGATATCAACCCGTCCGCAGGTATCGATAACAGTTTCGACCAACGACTTCACGTCAGCTTCATTTGCCACGTTACATGCGACAGCAAGACCACCAATTTCTGCAGCCACGTTCTGTGCCAACACAAAATCGATGTCGGCAACGACAACCTTCGCCGCGCCTTCCGCTGCAAAACGTCGGCATAAAGCTGCTCCGATACCGTTTCCACCACCCGTAACCACAACGACTTTGTTGACTGGTTCCATGGCAATTCTTCCTTGAAATGCTGAGTGTCTGAACCTGAGGGCGTGCTCGCACAATGGACCGCGTACAAGACGCTTCAACCACCTGTTCGTCGATGAGCGACTGTCGGCTTATTCGTCTGTACCTGAGCGTGTTGTTTGACGCCCGCGGTGATTACTTTTCGACCTCGAGCAGCGCTGGAACTGCCGTCATCTGTCTTCTTCGCAATCTCACGACGGCGTGCCGCATCAGCCAGCTTTTGCTTCGCGACACGTTTTTCGCGTTCTTTTTTCTTCTGTTCTTTACTCTTGGCCACTGATTCTTCTTCCCGTGATGAATAATTCTGAGGGGGGAAGTGTACCGACAATTCCAGATAATGCGAGAGGAATTCCGAGTCAGCGTGAAGTCGGAGCCACGTTCATAACGTACCCCAATATAGGATCATGAGGTGCAAGAAACGTCGGAGCCGACGTTCCCAGAATGGGCAAAACTCCTGTGCGGAGTCAGACATCAGCCTTGTTAAAGCCGTCTTCTGTACGGTGTTGAAGCTCAAGGCGGGGTGATAAAGATGCACTCGCTACTCAGGTCCGGAAGGCAGCGAGTGATTCCCGCGCTGAGAACACGCATAGCCGGCAACCCTGCAGGCAAAACGGACGGCATCCTCCTGGCTCCAGTTCTGTTCCATCGCGTGCAGAATGCAGCCGGAGAAGATATCACCGGCTCCGTTGGTATCCACAGCTTCAACGTCAACAGCCGGTTCGTGACAACGACCATCCGCATTCAGCCAGGTAGCGCCAGCATCTCCGTCGGTCATAATGATCTGTTTGGGCCCCAGTGACAGCATCTTCGCGGCATCTACGTTCTGGGTTCCAAAGTGACTGCGGCGAAACAAACGCGATGCAATCAACACATCGACCAGAGGCAGCAGCTGGTCCATTCCCGGTTTGACGGAACCAGCGTCCAGAACGACCGTGCCGCCACTCGCCTTCACTGTGGCCGCCGCCTTAATCGCGGCACCCGATGCCCAGCCGTCGAGATGCAGAATACCGATACCGTGCAGTCGTTTCCGGTCCATATCGTCCGCACCCGGAATGCGAAACTGTCCGCGTGAGTAGACAATTGTTCGAGACCCGGTGACACCATCAACCCAGACATGAGCGAACCCGGTCGACCATCGGTCACTGGCGACACACCCGGACGTTTCGACACCTCGATCCCGCAACGTATCCGCAACAAAACGTCCGCGTTCATCGTTTCCCCAGCGGCCAAGAAACGAAGTCCTGGAACCGTAAAATGCAGCAGTGGACAGAGCAACAGGTACGGGTCCACCCACCTGCCTGAAGTCGTTGACGATTTCCACCTTCGTGTCGACAGCCGGAAATGACGGCAGTTCCACGACGTGATCAACAACGACGGTTCCAATTCCCAGGATAGTCATCATTTCTGTTTCCGACCGGTCCGTCAGCCATCAGCCGTCAGCAACGAACTGACCACGGGGGGCATCGTCAGGACACAAGTACAACAAACGCCTGCTTTGTGACGGTGCTACACGGCCCCTGCCGATTCGCTGATGGCAGAGGATTTGGCCAACTGCTTCGCAGTCTTCGCCAGACCCAACGCGTCCAGTCCCAGATCGGCGAGCAGTTCTTTGCGGTCTCCGTGTTCAATGAACTCATCGGGAACGCCGAGCACACGTACCCGGTCCGTTGAAAGACCAAGTCGACTGGCGGCCTCCAGAACAGCGCTGCCGAATCCCCCGTTGACAGCGTTTTCTTCAATCGTGATGACAAAACCGTTCTCAATTGCGCGCCGCACGATGTCCTCATCAACGGGTTTGACGAATCGCGAGTTGACAACACCGACGTCCAGCCCCTGCTGTTTTAGTTCGGCGGCAGCCTCGACCGCTCGTGGCATCAGAGCTCCACAGGCAAGGAACGTGCCGTCTTCGCCCCACGACAGGACTTCTGACTTGCCGAGCTCCAGCGGCGCAATGCTGCGTTCTACCTTTTCTGTGTTGGTTTTGGGATATCGAAGCGACGATGGAGCATCAAGCGTTAACGCAAAGTCCAGCATTGGCTGTATATCAAGTTCATCGCCGGGTGCCATCACCACCATGTTCGGGAAGATTCGCATAAACGAATTGTCGAACACGCCGTGGTGAGTCGGACCGTCCGGGCCGCACAATCCGGCCCGATCCATGCAGAACACGACCGGCAGATTCTGTAATGCGACTTCCTGGAAAATCTGATCAAAACTTCGCTGCAGAAACGTGCTGTATATACTGACAATGGGCCGAGCGCCGGATTTCGCCATACCCCCGGCGAAGGCAACAGCATGACTTTCGCAGATGCCGGTATCGAAGAAGCGTTCAGGAAAGTCGTCACGAATGCTGTTTAGCTTGTTCCCCGCACACATTGCCGCGGTCAGCACACACACCGATTCATTTTGCTGCATCACGCCGTGAACAGCGTCGGCCACGATATTTGTATAGGCGATGCTCTTGTCGCTGTTGACGGGAACGATTTCGTTGTTTTCGTCGCGACAGAATGGAGCGGGCGTATGAAACTTGACCGGATCTTTTTGGGCCGGTTCGAAGCCGTGGCCCTTATCCGTGAAGACATGCAGCAGTACGGGACCTTTAACGTCTTTGATCATTGTCAGATATCGCTTCAGCAGCTGAATATCGTGCCCATCCACTGGGCCGATGTAGCGGAAGCCCATTTCTTCAAACAGCATGCCTCCGTGAAAGAACGCCTTCAACGCGTCCTTGAACTGTCCCAGCACATGCTCGACCGGCTCACCGACCACCGGGACTTTGTTCAACAGCCACGAGACGTCTCGCTTGAGTCCGTTATAGAAGGGTGCCACCCGTGCCTTATCCAGGTAACTGGCCACTCCGCCCACGCGAGGGCAGATCCCCATTTTATTGTCGTTCAACACCACCAGCAGGTCTTTGTTCAGCCCCGCCGCGTTATTCATCGCTTCAAACACAATCCCGGAGGGCAGGGCACCATCACCGATGACAGCAACCGACTTGCGTTCATCGGTGAATAGAAGATCGTCTGCGGTTTTCATGCCCAGAACCGTTGACACGCTGCTGCCGGCGTGGCCGGTCATGAACAGGTCGTACTCACTTTCAACGGGATTCGGGTATCCCATTAATCCGCCACGACGACGAATCGAGTGAAACTCTGAGAAACGACCGGTCACTAGTTTGTGCGGATAGACCTGGTGTCCCGTGTCCCAGATCAATCGATCCGCAGAAAAATCAAACACCGAATGCAGAGCAATGCACAGTTCGACAACACCAAGGTTACTTGCGAAGTGCGCAGCTCGATCCGAGACAACCGTCAGCAGCGCTTCCCGAATTTCACCAGCCAGCTGGCTCTGCTGCTTCGCGTCCAAATCACGAAGCTGCGCCGGCGATTTCAATTCACTGAGAATCTCAAATGGCATCAGTGATCTCTCTCCACTATGAACTGTGCCAGCTCTACAAGGTAATCAGCCATCTCTCCAAACGGCACCAAAGCGGCACACGCATTTTTCACCAAATCCGTTGCTTTCTGTCGGCTGGCTTCAATGCCAATCAGCGATGGATACGTCAGCTTGCCCAATTCCCTGTCCCGACCAGTTTCCTTACCAAGTCTGTCATTGCTGCCGGTCACATCCAGCAAATCATCCGCAATCTGAAACGCCAGGCCGATGCCCGTACCGTAGGTCCGCAGGCATTCCCGCTGTTCAGAGGAGGCTTCTGCGACGGCGGCACCAAGCTGCAGCGCGGCGTTAATAAGCGCCCCTGTCTTCATTTTATGAATCTGAATCAATTGTTCTACGTGAATCAGGTTTTCGCCGCTGGAAGGATTTGGGGAATCCGCCTGCCCAGCAATTTCAGCAACCGCAGCCGCAGCCGCGACGGAATTCGCACTGGAAATTCCGCCGGAGGGGTTATTTACTGCGGCATTTACCCCCGGAAACACGCCTCTTTCGGCTTCCAGATCCAACACCTGTCCGCCAACCATGCCGCCCCCACCCGCAGCTGCTCCCAGCAATCGCAGGCAATCAACGGTCACAGCAGCTGATGTGGTGCCCGATGCCAGAGTTTCAAACGCCAGCGGCAGCAGCGCATCACCGGCCAGAATTGCAAGCGCTTCACCAAAGACCACATGACTCGTCGGGCGACCACGGCGCAAATCATCGTCGTCCATTGATGGCAGGTCGTCGTGGATCAACGAATACGTGTGGATCATTTCAATCGCACACGCGGTGGGCAGGGCGGTGGCGATCGTCCCTGAACAGACCTCAGTGCTCATCAGTACCAACACCGGCCGAAGACGTTTGCCGGCGGCCATCAAGCTGTATTCCACGGCTTGCCTGAGCGGGACCGGCCAGTCCTGAGCATCCAACCGTTTCTGCAGCGCATCGTCAACCTGCGTCTTCAGCCGAGCGTAGTATTCCTGAAATAACTGGGCGGGCATGGCGCGGCTGATTGCCGGAGGTGCGTATATGTCGGGACTGCGGAAATAATGCCGGGTACGTTGCCGCGAATGGTGACAACGTTGTGACCGAAAAGCCACCGTGACGTCCGCAATTCCGATTGTTTGTGTGCACGTCAGGCGGCAACGTCAACTGCGCCCACAGGAACGCCGGAAAAGACGCTTAACGCAGGCCGCCCAGGGAGGCCGCAGCGCAGGAACAGGACCAATATCAGATCAACAGTGAGGTGCCGGTTCAGCCTGCTGATACTCGGTAGACCTCGACACCTGGAAGCGGTACGACAGGCTGTCGAACACCACCACACCACTGACCACTGCCACAAATGTCGCCAACCAATGACGCCCAATCCATTGCAGCAACGGAGTCATGGCGGAATCACCGCTGATCACGCACGACGCTGTGGCATCTGGTGGTGGTGGTGGTGGTACAGGCCTGTGTTGAGGAGTCGGAGCCATCGTCGTGTAGCGTTCGCCGTGTTCAACCGCAATCACTTCCTGCGGCCCCAGTCGCTTCCCGGCCAGCTCCGATGCGATCATACGGATCATTAATTGGTCTAGACGTTCGACCGCGAATTCCGATACGTCTGGCGTTGCATGGGCATTTCCGACGCCGGAATGATCGGTCAGAAACAGATACTGCCCCATTGTCAACAGCGACGCGGTTCGCATGACGATCTGCGCCGTTGTTTCGACACCGCTGGCACCGATCGGGAACAGACGCACTCCTTTCTGACGCAGTCTCTGGACAGCCGACATCGTGGCGCCAAGGTTTTCCTGATGTGGCGGGGCATCGCCGACGAGAAACAGGACACGCGCCGTGTTGGTGGTTCTCCAGCTGAGGTTGCCGGCACTGTTAAGAGCCACGTCCATGGCTTCAGGAAAATCTCCGCCACCATCGGCCGCCTGGCTGTCCATCCGCCGACGAAAATCGTCCAGAGAATCAGTGAAGTCATGCGTCCGACAGACGTACGCGTCGCCGTTGTCGCGGTACGTAATCAAAGAGTACCGCTGGTCAACGCTGGGAAACATACGGTGGACGGAAGCAACAATGCTGTCGATTTCTGTTTTGAGGTACTCAAGTTCGTCACCCATGCTCCCGGTCGTGTCAATAACCAGCACCAGATCCAATTGCGTTGGCTGGCGAGATTCCGCATGCCCCACAGTCACATTCCAGACAGAATCCACTGCTCGGTACTCGTCAATCACTGGCGTTTGGTTTTGATCGGTGAACACCTGAAGATGCAGGCATTTGCTCTGCTGCCGTGGATCACTGTTCGAGAAATTGCTGAGCAGCAGAACTCGTCCGTCCGTTCCCGTACACATATCCAGCAGCAATCGTTCACTCTGTTGCCCTGCCAGCAAATCTTTTACGACACAGCGGACGTCGCCCAGCGGCTTACCCTGTCCATCCGTCACCGAGATTACTGTCTGCTGCAGATTTGCGTTCAACGGCAACCGGCACGTTGTTGCCTGATGACGGTACCGGTTAATGAAGGACGTGAATTCGCAGTAATTCGCCACATCGTCAAAACTGCCAGCCGTCAAAACGCCGGACTGACGTCCGGACCGCGGGGTAAACCTGTCCTTCACGGCATCACGTTCTAATCCGAACGAATCTGGTTCCACTACAGTGTCCACTTCGCCGGTCGCAGCAGAATCCGACAGAACGGCACTCTCTTTTGACACTGAAGGCCGGCTGGCACCGTCATCTGCAGCAGAAAACGTGAATTCAACCCGCCCCGCACTCGACGGAGGGCCATTGGTGCCGCACCCCGTAACAAGGAATAACAGAAGGCTTACGGTAATCGCAAAAGCCAGCATGAATCTGAGCATGACTGTTTTCCTTATGCGATAATGTAAATAATCATGAAGATTGTTTCCGATTCAGAACAGTCACCAGCCTCCACCTGAGACATCGGCAGCGCGCATCGGTGGTGCAGTTTAGAATCAGAAAAGGCGTTCCGGATCCGGCGTCAGACGAATCCAGCTGAAGCAGCGGACGTCCCAAACGAATGAGAGGTTGTTGCAACTGTGGTCAACACTTATTTAGTGAACTACCAGAAGCCGTCGTTCAAAGAGATTCACGAATTTTCGGCGCAGAGTTCTCCGGAGGTCAGCGGAACCGTCGACATTCACGGCGTCACCAGATCCGCCAGCGTTCTGATGGATCGAATGCGTTCTTCGGTCAGACTGCTGTGGACACCGTCCGGCAGCACAGACACATGTTCGCGGAGCAGCTGTTGAGCCTGTTCGGGCTGTCCGTCCTGAAGCCGCAATTTGGCCAGTCGAAACAACGAATCACCAATGAGGTTATCACGAAAGGTCAACTGCATGCCAGCATTCTGCAATTCGTAATAGTCGTCCGGGTCTGCCGGAAGACAGGACAGCATGGCTTCACCGAAAGCACTTAGACTTTGTTCATGCGCGTCGCTCATTCGATTTTCGGGCCAACAATGCAGCCGGGCCAGCAGTCGAGCATATCGGGCGCGCACTCGCGGAGGGGCCCGCTCAACGACGGACATCTGCTGCAGCAGATCATCTGCGGCAGCCATCGGAAACTTCGGAATCATCCGCCCAAATCGGCCGAAGCCGAGACCGTTGGACCGGGTCAGATAATCGGCGGCCAGACTGCCTTTTAGCAGCCGGGAAGCATCCCTGTGATACGTTGCCAGTGACCGGGAATAAGCAGAAAGATCTGGCTCCCAGCCGATGTCGGTTGCTGTGACGTGGTAGTACGGAATCGCAAACGCATGGACGGGTCGGTCTCTGAGTCGCGTGTCGACCGTCGCTTGATCCTCGATCCAGAACGGGACAAACCAACGACGTCCACGGACATCGACCAGAGTTAACATCATGGGGCGCTGAACCCTGGCCACGTCGGTCGAGATCGTTGCCTGTATCGCGAGACCTTTCACGTCGGGATGTTGCCTGGTCACCGTCAATTCAACTTCCGGTTCCTCCACAGATCCGGCAAAGGCCTCGCGGAAAAATGCGGTCAGCTGTCCGGCGTATTCACGGTCATTCGTTTCCAGAGACTCCGGTGCGTGCCCGGTGTCAGGAATCAACCAAATTCGTTTTGACACCGTCGCGTTTGCAGCGATTCGCAGCGTTCCTGACGGACGCAGCAACCGATCTCGTTCACCGTGCAGAAAAAACACCGGACACTTTCGCCGGGTCACATTCTGCAGTGGGTCGACGCGTCACAGCAGGAACGACTTGATCGCCTGCAGAGACATTTGCGCAAACGCACTGTCACCCGTCACGCGGGCAGCGAATCGATCGAGTGTTTCGTCCGGTATGAATGCATCTTCCACTGCGACCGCACCGACCTGCCGTTCGGCGGCGACAGCCAATGCCAAAAATGCCCCAGAGAAACTCCGAACACTCCAATGTCTTCAGGTGCACGCTGAGTGTGCACCTGAAGAAAGTCAAATGCGGCCAGACAATCGGTCAGCAGTGCCGAGACAGACGGAACTCCTTCGCTCTCTCCGAAGCCCTGATAGTCGAACAACAAGACATCGAATCCCCCCTGCTGCAGGATTTTCGCGTAGGGCAGCATCAGGGAAATGTTCCCTGTGTTGCCCATGCAGAACAGGACTGACTGCCCCGCGTTCTTCACCGGAAAAAACCAGGCTCGCAGCCGATGACCGCCCACGTTCACGAAGTGAACTTCACTGGCAGTCAGTCCGACCTGGTCCGGTCCCCGAAAATCGCCCTTCATCGGCCTCAGACAGGCCTGACTGACGGGATCGGCCGCAGTGACGGATTTCGGAGTCTCGGCCGACACGTCATCAAACGGAAGACACGGAAGACACGGAAGACACGGAAGCACTACGAAGACAATGAAGAGTATGCGCCGCGTATGGGGACTCATTCGGTGTTCCGTGTGAGTGAGCACATCGCTCCGTTTTGTCGGCGATTCGCTTTTGAAATCGGGCCCGGCTGACCTTGACGCATTCTCGTACAAACAGCAACGGCAGGCGAGGCTGATCCTTACCCAACCACAAAACTCGTCCTCGCACTATAATTTGATCTATCCGGCGTGTACCGTGAGTTGACTAACAGAAAGCCTTGATCAACCGGCTTACAGTGGAATGAATATCTGCCGAGGTCGGTCTGAATCGAGGTTCTCAAGACTTAGACAGTCCCTCGCAGTTACCTGTACGTCAGAAAGTTACTGCCATGAAATCCTGCTCGTTTGTCCTGATGCTGCTGGCAGTATCCACAGTGACGATCGCTGAGAATGTCGCTCAGCAACAATACAATGTGTTATTCATTATTTCCGATGATCTGACAGCGACGGCGCTTTCGTGTTATGGCAATACCGTCTGCCAAACGCCAAACATCGATGCGATCGCAGCAAAGGGAACTCGATTCACACGCGCCTTCTGCCAGGGAACTTACTGCGGACCGTCACGTGCCTCAATGTTGTCCGGATACTACCCGCACGCAACCGGCGTGCTGGGTTACAAGAGTCCGCGGCCGCAGATCGGCGATCGAGAGACGTGGCCGCAGCATTTTAAGAACAACGGTTACTACACAGCTCGGGTCAGCAAGATCTATCACATGGGCGTGCCCGGCGGAGTCCTGCTGGGCGGCGATGGTCGCAATCATAACAACTACAACGGAGCCGATGACGAAGCGTCGTGGACGGAACGCTTCAATACTCCGGGGCCGGAATGGAAAGCACCGGGCGACGGTGAAACCCTGGAGGGCAATCCGGACGGAAAGAAGCCTGTCGTGGGTGGCAATACATTTGTCGTTGTGGAGGCAGACGGCGATGACATCGTCCATTCAGACGGGATGACGGCCGCCAAGGCCGTGCAACTGATCGATCGACACAAAGACGAAGCATTCTGGCTGGGCGTTGGCTTTGTCAGGCCACACGTGCCCTTCGTGGCACCAAGGTCGTACTACCCGCCGTTCCTGCCATACGAAAAGATGGTGCTGCCGGAAAAATTCCCCGGGGATTGGGAAGACATCCCGAAACCTGGCATTAACTACAAGACCAGCCTGAACATGAAGATGGATGTCCGTCGCCAGAAAAAAGCCATGGGGGGGTACTATGCTTCTGTCGCATTCATGGATGCTCAGGTGGGTAAGGTCATGGCCGCCCTCAGGAAAGCAGGTATTGAAGACAAAACGATCGTCATCTTCACCAGCGATCATGGCTACCATCTTGGCGAACACGACTTCTGGGCAAAGGTCAGTCTGCGAGACGAATCCGCAGGCGTGCCACTGATCATCAGCGTGCCAGGCAGCAAGCCTGCCGTGTGCCACAGTCTGGTGGAACTGCTCGATCTGTATCCCACCGTATCGAAACTTTGTGGCCTTAAGATTCCTAAACGCATCCAGGGAAAAGACATTTCACCGATGATAGAAAATCCCGCCCGATCCGTGCGGGACGCGGCCTTCAGCGTCGCACCGTCGCGGAAGGGATTCCTGCTGCGTGAAGACAACTGGGCATTCATTCAGTATCAGGAAGACGCATCCGGCGGAATTGAACTTTTCGACACACAACAGGATCCTCAACAGTTCACCAACCTTGCAGAACTGCCGGAGTATGCGGAGGTCGTCGCCGAATTCAGAAAACAACTGGCCGCGAAACTGGCAGTCGTTCGTAAGAACGACCTGGACATCGCTTACCGGTGACCTGGAACAATTGGCCTGGTGCGCATGTTGTCGTCTGGAGCAATGCAGCGGACCCAGGTCTTTCTGACATTCACACCTGCGATCGGTTGCTTATTTGCAGCGTTGTCTGTGCAATCAGGAATCTACAAAACTTTTTCTGTCACCTCGGATAGTTATACACGGATGCCTCAGCGAGCTTCTGGTTTCGTTATCACATTTCTTTTTCTGTCTGTTCTGCCAAACGCCGTCGCAGTCGACGACATCAATGTGTCGGTCGGAATCGGTGGTGTGGAACGAGTCCTGCAGGGAAGCTGGGGACTTTTGAAGGGCGCGTTTGCAAACAATTCAGCGAAAGACAAAGAGGTTCTCACTGTTGTCATTCCGACGAAGGGGAGTGGATTGCAGTACAGTCGACGTGTCATAATTCCCGCCAAAACTCTGAGAAGCTGTCAGTGGCCGGTGCTGATTCCCGATCTCGACGAAAAAAGTTTTGAGTTTGAGTATCTGGTCTTTGAAAACCCCGAAGGCGAAGGACCAATCAAGCGGGTTCTGGGAGAGCATGTAACGCGCAGCTTCTTGGTGGTGAATCCGAAAGCCCGGTCGTCTTCGTCCGTTGGCTATCGCGGCCTGCTGGTTTCGGGCGGCGAAACACCTCGAGACATGCGTTTCCTGGAGGAACTTGCCGATGTGCTGCGAGCAGAGTCGAAGCACGAGCGGATGGGACTCATATTTAAGGCAAAGCACATCGACGGCTACCCGGAATCGCTGGAATGTCTGGAGCAATTGATGATCACGTCTCGTACGCTGCATCAGTTTCCCGCCGCCTGTGATGCCGTACGTGTCTGGACCCAACGGGGCGGCAGGACGTGGCTGTTTCTTGATCAGACAGGTATGGATACGGCACGTGCCCTGCTCGGTGATGCGTTACCTCTCACGCAAATTGATGAGACGTCGTCAAATGTGATGAAACTTGAGATCAATCCGACGGAACCCGTGGGACGAGCTCCTGAACGCGAAGTCCTGCGGAAATTTGAGGAGCCTGTGCGACTGGTCCGTGTGATCGCAGAGAAGGGTCGTGTGGTCTGGACAGTCGACGGCTGGCCGGCCGTCATAGAACTTCCGTATGGAAATGGCACAGTCTTCGTCACAACGGTTTCGCCCGAGGTGTTTGTAGAACTTGAAGGCGGCACCAGGTCAATGCCATGTGCCCGTCAGATTGCCACTTCGCTGTTTAACGCGCCAAATACAGTTCCACGGGTGAGTGAAGACCGCCTTGCGAAGGCCGCTGCCGGACTCATCGGCTATGAGGTGCCCACTCGCCTTTTTGCCGGGACCGTGATGCTGGGATTCGCCGCTCTTCTGATCTTCCTGGGAGCTGCTCTATTGCGACGAGACCAGGCCATGGGACTGCTCTGGGCGATTCCCGCTCTTGCCTGTCTATGTGCGACACCCGCCGTGTGGGTCGGTCGACAGACGCGCAGTGTCGCTCCCGAGACAGCCGTTCAGCAACAGGTCATTCGTTCCGTCGATGGACAGACGACACTGGCGGCCGATGGGCTGGCCTCTGTCTATCAGCCAGCGCCGTCCGCTCTGGACGTGAAAATGAAGGATTTTTCACTTCTGGTCGCCAAAGACACGACGACCCAAACCAACCAGCGACGGATGGTCTGGACGGACCGGGGCGAATCTGAATGGCAACACCTCGATCAGGCAGCGGGGATACGTGACTACCGAGTTCGTTCACTACGACGACTCGATCGCCCTGGTGGCATCACGGCAACACTTAACAAAGACGGCCTGATCGGGACACTGCCCCCGGGAAGTGAACCATCAGATCTGATTCTGGCGGGCGAGTCGGCTGAGCGGTCGATGGCTCGCATGGGCCCCGACGGTACTTTTCTGGCGACTCCGGGCGACGTGCTGGCCTCGACCGAATTCGTTACCGGGACGTTCCTGTCCGACGTTCAAAAACAACACGCATCAGTCTACGAGGGACTGTTCAGCATGGAACTTCAGGATACACCATTTCCCAGCACACTGTCTCTGCTGTACTTCACGCAACTGAAGAATCCATCGATAAAAATCGGTGGCGATGCCACGCGACTGGATGGATCGGCTTTGGTGGCACAGACCGTCACCTTGCGGCCTCCAACACCAAACACCGAATTTACCATTCCATCCGTGCTACTGCCGTATCGAACCGTATTCGACAGGGATGGTGGCATGAGCGGTGCCTTCAGCAACCGGGAACGCAAATGGCTGACGCAGACACGCGCCAATACCACGTTGCTGGAAGTCTCGCTTCCGGACGTTTCTCAGCCATTCAAGGCCACACGCGGCACTCTCAGCATACGCATCAACGCCGGTTCACGGCAGGTAAACGTGAGCGTGGGCCAGCGCAACGTTCCGGCTCTCGTCAGGACGCTCGACAGCCCGGCAGGACTGTTCACGATCGAATTACCTGCAGAAAACCTGAACCCTGCAGTTGCAGACGGGGCGTTGTATGTTGAACTGGACGTTGGTGAACCAGATCTCGATGTCGCAGACGGAGTGCGCGAAGACAACTGGCAGGTTGGGCGGATCATGCTGACGCTCTACGGTACACGAACGCCGTAAGTCTGACGAATGACCCCGCCCGCGAGAAAGGAATCCGGATGAACGATTTATTGAGAAAGCAGAACCTGTGAACAGTGAAGTGTCTCCCGTAGTTGAAATCAACGGCCTGACAAAACAATTTGGCGAATTTGTAGCGCTCGATCAGTTGAGCTTGACACTCAATAAGGGCAGCATCCTGGGCTTTATCGGCCCGAATGGAGCTGGAAAGACCACAGCCATTCGCATTCTTGTCGGCCTGACACGACCAACGGCCGGGACGGCACGGATCGCCGGCGCCGATTGTGTGCGTGATGCACGAAAAGTGCGCAGACTGGTGGGGTACATGCCGGACAAATTCGGCTCGTACGACAACATGCGTGTCCGCGAATACCTGGACTTCTTCGGTGCTGCTTTCGGAATTGGACGCAGAAAGCGACAGTTAAGAATCTCTGAAGTACTGGAGGTGACGAACGCCACCTGGATGCAGGACCGTTTTGTCGAAAGTCTGAGCCACGGAATGCAGCAGCGTATCGGGATTGCCCGCACACTGCTGCACGATCCGGAAGTGCTGATTCTGGATGAACCCGCAAATGGGCTTGACCCACAGGCACGTATTGAAATGCGTGAGATTCTGTTGCGACTGGCTGCCGAGGGGCGTACGCTGATCGTGACCAGTCATATCCTCCCGGAGCTCGCACGGATTTGCGATCGTGTCGCAATTCTGGCGGACGGACAGCTAAAGGCGTTTGGCACACTGCAGGATGTCAGTCGGGCCCTGTCACAGCGTCGGACGATGGAAATCGAACTGCTGGACACAGATCGCGTCGCTGCCGTCGCCGCGGAACTGCGGTCTTCACTGGAGGAAGAGTGTGAAGTCACGCCCTCAGAAGCAGAGTCCGTCGTAAGATTCCGTACGTCAGCAGACGAAGAAAAACTTTCCGGTTTATTGAGCAAGCTGGTCACCGGTGGTGAACGCATCTCGCAGTTTCGTGAGGTGGCAGGCGACCTTGAGGAAGTCTTCATCAGTGTTACTCAGCAGGCAAGCGAGGAACAGACGGAGAATGCCGACAAGTCAGCCTCCGTCGTGGAGACTGCGTCATGAAGGGCACCGTTGCGATCATCGAACGTGAGTTGCCAGCGTTGCTGCGAATGAAGCAGACGCTTTGGATCTTCGCCATCGTTGCACTGACATTTTCTGCCACGGTCCTGCTGAAATGGCCGTCGACGTCGACTGCTGACCTCAGCGGTATTCAGGCACGCGCTGTATTTCGCGGTCTGGCATATGCCATGTTCGTGACCGTTGTACTTGTCGTACCTGCGTTTCCCGCCACCGGACTGATTCGCGAAGTGCGACGCTGGACAATGGAGCTGCTGCTCAATTCACCGCTGCGACGTTCCGATATTTTCTTCGGCAAACTGATTGCGCTGGCAGCTTTTGCAACACTGCTGCTGGCCGTAACACTGCCTGCGATGGCCTGCTGTTACGCCATGGGAGCCATTTCACCAACCCATGACGTACTGGGGCTTTACGGGCTGCTGGGAGTGATTTGTATCGAGCTGATCGTACTTGGACTGTTGATCGGAACAATCGCAGAAACAGCGGAATCCGGTCTGCGATGGGTCTACGGAGCTACATTCGCGCTGACTGTGATTGCCATTATCCCACACATGTTTTTGCAGGGTGGCGATAGTAACTACGCAATGATCGCCAGTCACATGAGAACGTTATCACCCATTCCGGCGTTGCTGCAACTGGTCGGCGACGAGACTCCCGGAGCAACCGGAGCCATCGAATCGGTGGATCTCATCAGCCGTTACGTCGCATCCGCCATCGTGCTGAGCCTGGTTGGCAGCCTGATCTGCATTCAGCGATTGAACTATTCGCTAATGGACCGGTCGCGGTCACAGGGCCTGATTACCGATGAGCGGTCCAGGTCACTGCGGGCAGCACGTCGAGTCATGTACCTCGTCGATCCTCAGAAACGCAAGTCGGGCATTTCCTGGTTTCTCAACCCGGTGATGGTAAAGGAGTTTCGCAGCCGACAGTTTGGACGACTGCACTGGCTCCTGCGAATGGTCGCCGGCTGCGCGGTTATGTCTTTGTTGCTGACACTGGCCACCACGATGGGCACGCTGGACTGGGGCGTGGAGAAAGTCGGTGGCATCATGATCGTCGCTCAGGTCGGACTGATTCTGGTCCTGACGCCTGGAATTTCGGGAGCCATGATTGCCGGCGAAATGGAAAGCGGTGGCTGGAACATGCTGCGTGCGACACCACTGAGCACACGCCGTGTCGTTTCCGGAAAACTCATGAGCGTGTCCATTACTCTGGCGCTTGTCCTGTGCGCTTCCCTGCCTGGCTACGGCATCATTATGGTGATCAAACCGGTCCTGCAGACACAGGTGGCACAGGTCATTGTGTCACTCGCGCTCACAGCCGCTGTCGCCATGCTGGTAAGTGCCACAGTCAGCAGCTTTTTCCGTTCGACGGCAGCCGCAACGACGGTTTCCTACGGCCTGCTGATTTTTCTTTACGCAGGCTCAATGCTGGTCTGGATCAACAGGGATTCGCCATTCAGTCATGCGGTCGTTCAGCGAGTTCTGTCAGCAAACGCCATGGCGGGGGCACTCAATGCGATGGAAGTCGACGGGTTTCGGGTGTACGACGGACTGCTGGGCACGACATGGATCGTTTCCGGCGTCATGTGTGGTGTGTTACTGCTGGTCCTGTCCGTCAGAACATGGCGGCTCTGGGAACCGGATTGAATCTGCGATCTCCGGTTCGTTCAACTCGACATATTGATTCCAGTATCTGGCCATTCGATGATGACACACATGTCCTGCCCGTGCCTCCGTTATCCTGCCGCACTTGCGGTCATCGTGATCATTGCTGCCTTCAGCGTTTCCTGCAGATCTGCAGTGGCGGACGATGAAGCTATTGAATTCAAAGGCAACTTCGAACTGCGGGACATCGTCAGGTTCAGCGAACTTCCGCGCAGAATGTATCTTGACCCGACGATCTCGGTACCACCCGACGCACTCTATGTGCCGGATGAAGTTCTTGAACTGCTGGAACGCATGCTGGTTTCCGGGCCGGACAACGAAATTCGCATTCAGGCCATCAAAGCACTCGAAAGAATACATACGGCGGAGCTTGCGAGTGTTTCGCACGTTGTTCAGTCCATCCGAAAGCAACTGGCTGAGTCAGAGAATATCCACGTCAGACAGGCGTGCGCGTCGGCTCTGGCAGCGATTGGCCATGCAGAATCCGCAACAGAAGTGGCACAAATGTGTCTACCGGAATTCGAGACTCTGTGCGTAAGGATTGAACCGAACTTTGTCAGCTGGGGAGCTGATGCACTCAAGCCAACATGGATTCAACGCGTCAACACTCCGGACAGTTTTTCAACGATCCAGGTGCAACTGGCGACTGAAGGCCTGGTACAGCTGAACGAAACCGCAGCGAACACAGCACTCGAATCCATGCTGCAGAATGAATTGTCCGAATTCGTTATTCGGCACAGCGCCGCCCGAGCCCTCGCTGCACTTGACCAGCAGAAAGCGACTGTCACTGCGGGAAGTTATGTCCAGGGTGGTGTTGCAGATCGACTGCTTGCCTGCGCCCTGTTGGAGCAGTGTTCGTCGGATTCCGGGATCGCGTTGCTGTCACAGTTATGCGACGACAAAACCAATGCGGTCGCCGCCCGCGCCTGGGAAACCATGCTCGAACGAGCCCCCGAACAGCTGGTTAAGAAACTGGCCAGTGGCGTCAGTCATCAGGAATCTAATGTTCGGTTTGCGGCGATCCGGACAATCAGCCTGTTTCCGACAGAAGACGCCTGCCGGATGCTGCATGTTCTTGCCGCAGACATTCACATAGGCGTGCGAAATGCCGCTCGGCAGGTGTTAACTGTTTTTGCAGATACAAACGCTGACCTGCGATACAACATTCTGCAGAATGCCGGTGGGACTCTTTCCGATCCCGAAGTCAGCTGGCAGCAACTGGAACAGTCACTGATCCTGTTGGGCCAGCTGAAGCATCGCGAGTGGCAGAAGCAATGCCTTCCATTGCTGGATCATGATCGACCGGAGGTCTTTGCCACAGCTGCGTGGCTCCTGCATCTGATGCCGCAACATGATATCGCGAAACAGATTGGCGAGGCGACACTGCGGCGGCACAAGGAGTATGAAACTGTCCAGGGCTCAGGTCCTCGAGCCGCGGAACTGGCTGTCCAGCTGACATTCCTGTTCCAGCACGCTGGGTTTACAGAGTTGCAGTTGCTGCAGAAATTATGCGAACGACAATTCAGCAAGGGCGAAGGAGATCCGGAAAAGCGTGCGGCCGGGTTATGGGCACTGGGGATGATCAACAAAGGAAATACAGATCCACCCATCACCGGTAAGCTGGTCGAAAGAATCTTTGACGACAGTCCGGTTTTTCCCGAGCACTTTATCGTGCGGCGCATGAGTGTCCTTGCTCTCGTCTGGATGAACGCCCGTTCCACGGTTCCCGACATGCATCGGATACGCAAGATGTACGGCGTAACAACAGCACTGGGTGAAACGGCGCGATGGGCTCTTCCGCAACTCGGCGCGGAACAACCACCAGAGCCGGAACCACTCGGTGTTCCCGTCGAAGACTTCCCAATATCGCCCTTGTAGGTTCGAACTCAGTTCGGTTGTTGCGGCACAAACATCCGTCGATTCTCTTCGAACGCATGTTCCTCCGCTTCCCGCGCCTGTTGCTGAAAATGATGCTGGCTGCGGACGCCTGAATTACGGGAGTCCGGACGAACATACTTGCCGGCCGAGGTAATTCGACGCGCGCGGACTTTGTCGCTGATACAAAGCTTAAGAATATCGATTGCTTTGCGTTTGCATTCGTCATCCAAAACAGGAACCAATAATTCGACACGGCCATCGAGATTCCGCGGCATCAGGTCAGCACTGGAGATTAAGACCTGATCGTCGCCGCCATGCAAAAAGTGAAAAATTCGTGCATGTTCCAAAAAACGATCGATGATACTGATGACCTCAATGTTTTCGCTGAGCCCAGGGACACCAGGTTTCAGGCAGCAGATGCCTCGAATGTTTAGTCTGATACTGACCCCGGCCTGAGACGCTTTGTACAGCGCCCTGATCAGCTTCGGATCCACCAGTGAATTAAATTTTGCCTGAATGGCACCTTTGCTGTTGTTGCGGCACTGCCGGGCTTCAAAATCGATCAGTTCCAGCAGTCTGTCGCGCAGGCCGATCGGCGCAGATTCGAGTTGCCTGAACTGCTGCAACTGAGAGTATCCGGTTGTGGCGTTGAACCACGCTATGGAGTCGTCGCCCAGATCTTTGTTGCACGTCATATAGCTGACATCTGTATATAATCCGGCCGTGACTTCGTTGTAGTTGCCCGTGCCAAAATGGATGTAGCGTCGAAACCCTTCGGGTTCCCGGCGGACCACGACACAAGCCTTGGCATGCGTCTTGAGGCCACGGACCCCGTAAATGACCTGAACACCAGCCAGTTCCAGCTGCTTGGCCCAAGCGATATTTCGAGCTTCGTCGAACCGCGCTTTGAGTTCCACGATGACCGTTACGTTCTTGCCATTTTCCGCCGCTGTCGTCAGAGCCTCCACAATCGGGCTGTTGCGACTGGTACGGTACAACGTCTGCTTAATGGACACGACATCCGGATCCGTCGCGGCCTCGGACACCAGGGCAATTACCGGGTTGAACGATTCGTAGGGATGATAGAGCAGGCGATCCCCGGAACGGATGGTTTCGAAAATAGACTGTCCCGGATCAAACCCCGGCGACGCGCATGGTTTCCAGCGTGGGTACACGTGCCCGCTGTATTCGGGCAGGTCGGCCAGTCGAGCCAGATCACCGAAGCCCGCGGGACCGGGTACCACATAAACGTCTCGATTACGAAGCTTCAACAGTTTCTTAAGAAACAAGAGCATCGGCTGCGTCGCATGATCCGAAATCTCCAGACGAACACAGAAGCTGTCTTTTCTTTCATCCAGCACATCTTCCATTTCCTCCAGAAGATCAGCGCCATCTTCCTCACGCACACTCAAATCGGCGTTTCTGGTGATTCGAAACGGCACGGTCGAAACGATTTCTTCCCCGGGGAATAAATGCTGAACCAGTAGAGCGATGACGTCTTCGCCAAGCACAAATTCGTGTCCGCCGTCAGATGGCAGTCTTATGTAACGCAGGTCGGACCGGCCAAACGGAATCACCGCGTAACGGTAATCGCCTTCCGGTTGATCCGGAACAAGCTGAACTGCGACATTGATGGTGCGCCCCGTCAGCAGTGGAAAGCGATCCGGATCATGGATCGCAATGGGGCTCAGAACAGCACTGATTTGTTCTTCAAACACCTGTTCCACAAATGCTGACTGCTGCGCCGTTAATTCCGTAACATGTCGACGCCTGATGCCCAGGTCCTCCATGGCGGGTTCGATCTGTTCCAGATAAATTCTGTACTGCTCTTCCACCATCTTCTGAATCCGCTGTGACACGGCATCAAGCTGTTCTATGGCAGTCATGCCGCTGGGGTCGACGCCGTGATCATTGCGCCGAATGGCAGTGCGAAGACTGCCAATGCGAACCATGAAAAATTCGTCCAGGTTGGACGCCGTGATTGCCAGAAACCGCAGGCGTTCCAGCAGCGGCACGGACGGGGCAGCAGCTTCGTCAAGAACGCGCTGGTTGAATTCCAGCCAGCTGAGTTCACGGTTCAGGAACAGATTTGCGTCCACGGACATGGGTACTGAATTCCGATCTACGACTTGTTGTCTCTTAACAGCACGCTCATTCCAAAAACGTCCTGGAACAAAGCGGAGTTTTGCCGAAGCTCCAGCTGCTCCATGGACAGATCGCCGACTGGCGCTGTTGGGTGTATGATCAGGCGGTTACGTTCTATGCTGCACTCAACGCTCGGTATTCGCCGTGAACGCGATTGTGCCAGACAGATCGCGATTCGCAGAATCCCTGCCAGGCGGCACAGCACAACACGACTGTCCCGGTCCAGCTCCGCGAACGCCGCATGACTGGCCTTCGGGGCAGCACGCCGATGATATCGCGCCACCAGCGCCGTCAACTTGTGATCCAGCGAATTCAGTCCGAAAATCTTGCTGTGACTGATCAGATAGTGCGAATGCTTGTGGTAGCCGGAATCGCTGACAAACTGTCCTGCTTCGTGTAACAACGCCCCCACACACAGAATCGTCTCACTGCGTGCATCCAGTTTATGTTCTGACTGAGTCGCCTTGAAAATCTGTCGTGACAATTCAGCGACATGCTGTCCATGGTCGAGATCAACATGGAACCTGCGAGCAAGCTCTTCAGCCGAACGAATAATTTGATGACGAAAGTCGGCAGACCATTCGCCCGACTGCAGCATGCCATGCAGTAGTGCGTCGCGCAGATTGAACCCAGTCACCAGCAGATGATCTGTGCCCAGCATTTCGGCCATACGCACGTTGGCGAACAGAGCAGGGACCAGAGTTTCGGCTTCTGACAATTCCAAATGATGTTTCCGCATGATCTGTTCGACATTCAGTCTGGAGATCTCACGCGTGAATCGCTGCAGCTTCCAAAGTGGCACACGAACCATGTCAGCTTCAGACACTTCCAGCTGCAACACTTTGACGGCAAACCGCACATCACCACCGAGTGCCAATAATTCAATATTTCCATGCTGTGGCACAAATTCTCGAAGTTGCTCCAGTGTTCTGTCAATCTGACCGTTGATGATGCTGACGGCCTGATCGCTGTCGGCATGGTATTGTCGTATCAGCTGCTGTAGACGAAGTGATCCCAATTTATACGACTGCGAATGCAGGATGTCGCGCCCTCGCAGCAATAGTATTTCCGTATTGCCGCCGCCAACTTCCATCAGCAGTGTCAGAGCATCCCGCAAACGTGCGTCACGCTCCAGTTGGGGGCGAATCCCCAGATAGGTAACTCGAGCGATTTCGGCGTCATCGATGGGTTCGACCACCAGCCCCGTTGAAGTGTAGATTTGGTCGAGAAATGCCATCCGATTCGCTGCTTCACGCACGGCACTGGTGGCTACCACGCGAATATGATTCGGGTTGGTGCACTGATATTCCTCAAGCTTGCGTCGGTAGCTTTTCAGCACGTCGACGGCCTGCAACACGGTGTCTCGCTGAATTTCCCGCAGTGTAAATGTATCCTTACCAAGGCTTACACCGCGCACAAGCTGTTCCAGCATTCGCACTCCGAACACACCGTCCGTTTCGCCAATCGCCATCCGTATCGCGGATGTTCCCAGCTCTATGACCGCCATCGGGAATACGGGCTGAGTTGTTCGGCGTTTCCCGGGGCTCGTGTCACCGTGTTTTGAGGTGTGCCGGTTCATTCGTAGTGAGTATGCTGAGCAGAAGAAGAAAATTCTAAATGCGGTTCGTTTCACCAATGCGAGTCAAAGTATTTGCTAAGTCCCTTTCACTTATCGGATCCATTTGTCTGCTGTCGGACCCATGCAGCCGCACCGATGACGGCGGCGTTGTCACCGAGTTTGGCAATGCGAATCTCGAAACAGTCTTTCAGCGACGGCAGAACATTCCTCTTAGCCCCTTTTCGAGTTTCAGACAGATAAAGTTCGGGCATCGCTTCCGCAAGTCCGCCACCGACAACCACGATGTCCGGTGCCAGAACATTGACCAAGGACCCGATCGCCCGTCCCACCTGCTGTGCTGCCAATCCGACGATTTCCTCGATAATGGTGTCGCCGGCCTCAATTGCTTTGCTGAGAGTTCCACTGCGAATACTGGACAGATCTGTGCCCGCAAGTTTCGCAAGGTTGGGAGCTTTGCCTCGATATACAGCTTTGGCCGCTTCGGCGGAAACCCAGAGTCGGCTGGCGAGCCCCTCCAGAGTGCCAACAGGGCCGACTCCGGCCGCCGGCCCCTCTGTTGCCATTTGTATGAACCCAACTTCCATGCACGAGGCCCGACTGCCCCGAAATATTTTTCCTTCGTACACGCAGCCTCCTCCAATGCCGGTGCCTGGAAACACTCCCAGAACACACCGCGCTCCCTTTCCCGCGCCTCTGATGTATTCTCCGAAAACACCTGCGTCAACGTCGTTACAGATCTCGGCCGGACAATCAAACTGTTCACCAAAGTAATCCTTCAGTTCGACGTTCTTCCAGCCCAGATTGGGAGCTTCCAGAATTACGCCTTTCTTCAGATCAAGTGGCCCAGGACAACCAACGCCGATGCCCTGAACGGCTGATTCATCTGCACCGGCGTCTTCCAACGCCATGCGAATCGTGTCAGCAACGCGTTCCAGCTGAACACCGTCTCTAGTCTTTTCACGAGTCTTGCGCCGCTTCCTCCCCAGGACCTCGAATTTTTCGTCGAACACGACTGCCAGCATTTTTGTGCCGCCAAGGTCAAAGCCAACCCAGACCTTGTCCGGAGCATTCCGTGACTGCCTGCCTTTGTCTTCAGCCGCCATTACTTCATTCCGTTCTGAATCCACGTCCATTAGTCACGAGCTGACCATTTTGTCAGAATAGCATCTTCTCTGACAAAGCGGCAGTACACATTGGCAGATAGATGGAGTTGGTAATGAACAGCAATGAACTCAAAGCACTTCAGACGCCATTGAAGGAGCAGTACGCAAAGACCCCGGACGACGCCATCGTATCGCTGAACGCAACTGGCGCGGTGAATATTGACAACCTGACCTGCCAGGTCGAATCTGCCGCTTCGGTCAATAGTCATACAACGTCAGGCCTGCATCCATCTGCCGGCGGCGATGGAAATTTCGCATGTTCCGGTGACATGTTGCTGCAGTCTCTGGTGGCGTGTTCCGGCGTCACATTTGCTGCCGTTGCAACGGCCATGGAGCTGCATATTTCAGCCACCAGAGTCACCGCCCATGGGACGATGGACTTCCGAGGCACACTGGGCGTCAATCGTGAAGTGCCGATCGGGTTGACGTCCATTCACCTGTCGTTTGCAGTGGAAACGTCGGAGTCTGAGGACAAAATCGAAAAACTGATTCAACTGACTGAACGCTACTGCGTGGTCCTGCAGACGCTGAAGAACAGCGTTGCCGTGAGCAGTCGACGCTGCTGAGGGATGCAGGATCCCGTCGCCCGGCCTCAAGTTCCGCAACGTCAATCCTTCCACACCTGCCATTGCTGTAGACCGCGGCCGGCCCGGCAGCCCGGCCATTGATCTGATTTCCACTGACCGGTCCGTTCATCGGGACGTTCGCCGTTGTAGTGGAAAAGATGATCTGCCGACGTCCACCCGCCATCATCAGCGGGCAGTGCAACACCCAACCCGAACAGTCGCTTGCCAATCTGAACGAGCTGAAGCGACGCAGCCAGCAGTACGACCATGAATACTCCCATCGCTATCAGAAACGGCCCCATATCGAAGAAACGTTTGGCAAACGGCCATGTGTGCGGCCACGTCAGCAGCAGCAGCACTGTAGCGCCACTTAAGAATGGACCATACGGGATCTCGTTGTCGCGATGAGCAAACCAGTTGATGGCGGCGGCAAAGATCGCCAGCGTCGGTGCCAGAATAAATACGGCCAGCACCGGTTGCCAGCCAAGCACACTGCCGATCATTCCCATCAACACGACGTCTCCAAATCCCATGGCTTCCTGCTTCAGAATCAGAAATCCAATCTGCCGCACCAGCCACACTGACCCCGCTCCGGCCAGCATGCCAAGCAGGCTGACAAGCAGACCGTGAACGTGCGGATATGTACGGATAAAGCTGGTGGGATCCCAGGGCACAAACAGCGGCTGCAGCACCTCGTGCATAAGCGGCTGCAGTGTTCTTACGGTGCTTGCGTCCTGAAACCAGATCGGCACAACGTATAACTGGCCGCACGCAACGCTGGCAAGCACAGCGGCAACCGCGATGGGAACTGTGCAGCCATCGGGGATGATGCGGAATTTCACGTCGATGCCCGTGGCGACGACCAGTCCACAGATCATCACCATGTGCAGAGCATAGCGCAGGTGCAGCCAGACAACAGGCGCCCAGAGCGAAAGTACTTCCGGCCCCTGCGGTCCTTCCACCGACGTCAGGCCGCCAACAGAACGGGAAGTAATACCGCCACAGGAAATTTCGCACCAGTACACGACCGCAAACAACAGCGCCGTTGTAATCTCCACGATCGGCAATTGCAGAGACAGCCGGCTGCGACACTGTTTGCAGCGGCGGTCGGTCAGCCAACTGATAATGGGAATTCGTTCCCATAACGAAGGTGACTCCGAGCAGCGCTGACAGACATTCCACTCGGAGGTCAGCGACCTAAGCTGATCACGCAACAGATCATGCCGCGGAAACTTGTCGATGCACACACTCAAAAACCTGCCAACGATCGCTCCGAAAATCGCCAAAGCTGTCAGCAACAAGGGTGCGGGGATCTGGTTAAGATTCAAGGCGTACCTCCAACCTGGCTGTCACCCAGTGCTGCGACGATGCGTTCTGCAATCTGGTGCGGTGATTCTGCTTCAGCGTCGATAGTCATCGTTGAGACGTCTTTATAAAGATCCCGTCGGGATTCCAGAACGTCGGCCACCTCGTCCTCAATCGACTGGCCCGTTAGACTGGGCCGGCGCTGCAGAGATGCCTCGTCGCCCTCGATCCGCAACGCCAGCGTTGCGGCAGACGCGGTCAGCCACACCACGGGGCCCGCGTGCTTCATGCGTTCACGATTGACAGGTGCAAGGATCGCTCCACCGCCGGCGGCAATGACGGCAGGAGGGTGCATCAGAAGATCTCTGAGTACTTCAGTTTCCAAAGCACGAAACGTGGTCTCGCCGCCATCCGCGAAAATCTCTTTGATGGATTTTCCTGAGCGCGCTTCGATTTCGTCATCGCTGTCAACGCAGCGGCACTGCAGACGTGAGGCCAGCAGCGGACCGACGCTGGATTTTCCGCATCCTCGGTAGCCAATCAGTGTGACAATCATCCTGCTGTGTGCCTGAGATTCAGATGGTGGGGAAGGGGACCACAACAATTGACGTCATTGGGAAGAGGTCGACAACGATTGTCGAAGAGTTTCCATCATAAATTCCGCTGGTGCCTGCTGATCGGCGAATAGTTCGAACTGACGGGTTGCCTGACGCACGAACATTTCCAGACCACTGGCCGTCGCGCAACCTCGCGTCTTGGCGTGCTCCAGCAGCTGAGTATTTTCCGGCATGTAAACCGTATCAAAAACCAGCATCGACTCATTCAGCCACGGAAGATCGAACGGCGACTCAGTGACGTTCGGATGCATCCCAACCGAAGTGCAGTTGACCAAAATGTCGCAAACCTGTTCGCCACGCTGTTCCCATTCGATCACTGCACATCCAAATTCTTCACCCAACGCATTGGCGCGATTCGGGGAACGGTTTGTGATCGTCACCGCAGCTCCGTGCTGCTGCATTGCACATACAGCAGCGCGAGCAACTCCGCCGGCCCCAAGAACCAGAACGTGCTT
>JABABI010000009.1:57890-77618 GCA_014238335.1 Fuerstiella sp. | reverse complement strand
CCCCGCCTCCACGGTCTTCACAATAGCATCGTGATCCGTGTTCGTAGCGTGCCATTTTTCATCAGCTTTGAACAACGTATTTGATGCACCAATCAGTTTCACCTGCACATCCGGCAGTTCCGCAAAATCAAGGGCCGCGTGCTTATGAGGGATCGTGACGCTGTATCCGCTGATGTCGAGTTTGTCATATTCCTGCAGCGTTTCCTGAACATGGTCCGCCGGTATTCGCAGTGGCAGGTAGACACCGTCGAAATCCACCTCGCGGAACCCGGAATTATGCAGCAGTGGACTCAGGCTGTGAGCAATCGGATCACCGATCACTCCGAAGACTTTTGTCTCTGGCGTAATACTGTCGTAGTGGTAAAAATCTCGCATGTCATCCCACAGCAGTTGTCCGGGTGCCATCTCTCCGGCGCGACTTCCAGCGGCGTAGGTAAACGGGGCCCCCATTCTGCCGCACAGAATTCTGCTGATCATGCCGAGGTCGCCCATGCAGAAAGCAACGGTCGGTACAGTGGCAGACTTGATCAGCTCAAGAACGCGAACATTGTCCGCGGGCCGGTTCGCCGTGGTGACGATTTTGATAACGTCCGGGTCACATTCTGTCATCCGCTGGTGGATAACGGCAAGATCCGCAGGAGTTTCTTCGAAATTGTGATAGCTGATCAGACGTTTTGAGTCGCCGTACCGAGGAATTGACTTTGCGACGTCTTCCTCAATATCAACGTACTCAGCCCCAGCAATGATAGCTTCTCGCAGAACCGCCATCCGTTGTTCTTCTGTGCCGCTCCAGCGTCCCTTGTCCTGTTCCCGTCGACACGTGACGACCACCGGCGTTGGGCGTTCCTTTAATAATCGCGCAACATTCAGGCGACTCATGATCCAGTCGACTCGCAGCTCAACGAGCTCGGGATTCAATTTGGACAGGTCACGGTGCGCCTGCTTCAATGCAGAGTGACGTCTTCTTCCAAGGCTGACGCAAATCATTCGTTATCCCAGTCGTCCAAACTGTTTGTCCAGTGTTGCACGCGACAGCATCAGTGACGTGGGACGTCCGTGAGGGCAATGATGAGCATCGTCCACAAGATGTCGCTGACCCAGCAATTCCTGCATTTCTTCCGGCGCGAGTCGTTGTCCCGCCTTGATGGCCGCACGGCATGCCATCGTGTGCATCATGTGATCCAGCAGATCGCGGCGAGACGTCTTGCCGTCAGATTCTTCCAGTTCCCCGGCCAGATCCCGCAGAATGCGAACAAAGCTGCCGCGTGGCAGCATCACCGGATGACTGGTCAGCAGCACCGTTGTCCCGCCAAAGTCTGAGATGCCAAATCCGATTTCCTGCAGCAGTTCCTGATATTCCAGCAGGACGGCCGCTTCTCCGGCACTGCATTCAACGGACTCTGGAATCAGCAGTTTCTGGCTTTCCACCTGGCCCTCCAAAACCCGATGTCGCAGATACTCGTACAGGATTCGTTCGTGCAGAGCATGCTGGTCAATCACTTCCAGTCCCTCGTCCCGGGCCACGACGAGGTAACAGTCGTGAATCTGAAAGGCTCGATAGTCGTTGCCGTGAACCGTTCCTGAGGTGGGCGCAAACGCATCTACCGTCGCGGCCGCGTCAGTTTCGCCTGCCACAAGGTCAAACTGATTTCCCGCGAAGTGTCCCTCCCCCTGTTTGCTCGAAGGAATTTCACTGCTGTCGCTGACTGACGACACGTCGTCCAGTGGACTCAAAGCAGCAGCAACAGCAGGGCGAAACGCGGCAGACTTGAGGTTGGGGCGATACGACTCAAAACCCGGGGTGGTCGGTGTACCGGTCTTTTCGAATGTCGTGAACTCCTGAGGCGCTGGCACACCGGACAACGTCGCTGCCGCTCCGTTGTCCACTCTGCCGACCAGTGGTGGCGACAGACTGGACGCAGCAGACGAAGACCAGATATCCAGTTCCTTCTGAGCCTGTGGCGACTGAGAAGACTCTTCAGTGGCCGCATTCCGCGGCGTCGACGGAACTCGAATTTCCGACTGAAAGTCGAGCGACAGAAACTTGTCTCGCAAAGTGTGCAACAGCTGACGATACAGCGACTGGCTGTCCTGAAAACGAACTTCTGTCTTGGTGGGATGAACATTCACGTCCACCAGATTGGGCGGCACCTCCAGAAACAGAAAGCTGACCGGATGACGACCAACCATCAACAACCCTCGATATGCTTCACTCAACGCATGCTGCAGACTGCGATCCTGAATCGATCGACCATTCAGAAACAGGTACTGATCTTTGCGAGTCCCCTTGCTGAGTGAAGGTTCACCCACGTAACCCCACAGGCGCACCTTCTTTCCATCCGCCGCCCGGGCGGTTTGCTCGGAGCTTCCGCTCTCTGTCTGATGTCCAGTATGCTCATTAACCGACGGCCCAACTGAAGGGGAGTGAGCTCCCGTCTCGGATTCCACCGCGATCAGCTTGTCGCCGATGTCGCTGCCGAAGAATCGACGAATTCTTTCCAGTTGATTGGGTGTTGCCGGAAGTTCATAAACCAGTTTATCGTTGTGTCTCAGCACCAGGTGCAGGTTTGGATTGGCCAGAGCGATCTTTGCAAACTGTTCACTGATCCGCCCGAATTCCGTTGATGGTTTCTTCAGAAACTTTCGCCGGGCGGGTGTGTTAAAAAACAGATTGTGTACTTCGATCACCGTACCGGCCGGGCATCCGCAGTCCCGGTGAGCGGATATTTGGCCACCTTCTGACTGAAGTTCACGGCCGGTGGTATGGTCAGCTCGGCGCGTCCGAATGCGGAAGCGGCTGATGGAAGCAATTGACGCCATCGCTTCACCTCGAAACCCCAGTGTGGCGATCTGCTGCAGGTCATCGTCGCTGCGAATCTTGCTGGTAGCATGACTGGTAACGGCGAGCTCCAGATCTTCCGGATACATGCCCTCGCCGTTGTCCGTGACCCGAATCAGTTCTGTGCCGCCAGCCACGATGTCAACTTCGATTCGAGTCGCTAACGCATCAATGCTGTTTTCCAGCAGCTCTTTCACAACGCTGGCCGGACGCTCAATCACTTCGCCGGCTGCGATGCGATTGATAACGTGAGGATCAAGTTGCTGAATATGCGACATGTGCGTGAGGGGCCATCCGTGAAAACTGAGACAGGCTGAGCGAATTTCGGAAGCTTAGCCGGTTTCACAGCAGCATCCAACTCAGTTCACAGCATCAGACCGACGGCTACAGAAGACCAGTTGTCCGACTCAGGTCGTCAGTCGGGTTGTTCCGGACCGGTGGTATCACCGTGACCTGTCGCAGGCAAACTGTCGCCATCTTCCGACGGAGCAGGTGATAGGGCCGGGGCAGGGCTGCGATTCGCCTTGTCCTCCGGAAGATGAAATTCTTCAATCAATTCCCGACGTCTGGCTGCAACAGCGCGGTCAAATTCAGACAACACATCCATCGCTCGATCTCGTGACGTCACAAGACCAATAATGAGGTATTGAGTGATCGCCAGCAGATAGCAGCACCAGCCGACCATCCAGCGTTCCCAGTGCCGCTGATGTGTCGCATTCATCTGCCCGACTTCGGCCAGATTCACTCTGATATCATGCACGTTATTGTTGTAAGTCTGAGCGGCCATCATCGCCTGGACGGGAGTCACGGCACCAATCTGCTGCGAGTAACTCCAGTCAACGACACTGGCTCGATCGATCTTTGTCTGGTCAATATCAGACAGCGTCATCAGTTCTGCTCCGACAATTGCCGCCATCATGGCCAGCACGGGAGAACTTCGATTCAAATGCTGACAGACGAATCCTTTCAGAAACTGCCACTTCAGGCGCCAGAATTCCTTCAGCACACTGCGCCCGGGTGTGATTTTGGGCGGGCCGGGATGGATTACCGCAAAAAGTTCCTGATCGGGCATCGCTTCGATGACCCCGACGGCCAGCATCAACCGCAGACCCATGGTCAGCCAGTCCATGCGTTCCATCCAGTCGAGTTGTGCCATCCACCCAAACAGCAGATGTTCCATGTTAGCCGACGCGGCCAGCAGCAGCAGTGCTCCGCGGAACCACTGTTCCAGGTCCTTTTCCAGTTCGTCATCCAGATCCTGCAGCCGAAAGACCTTCCGCATGATGAAGCGGAATATGGGAATCGCGATAAATCCGACAATAACTCGCGTAATCGGGCGCAGCACAGACTTGAACAGGGGAAGGTTCATCAGTGCTCGAAACATGCCGCCCACGAACGATAATTTCCTTTAACAATATGGCGTCCGCGAAAACACACAATGTTTCACGAAAGGTTCAGCAGACAAACCACTGCCGGACACTGTATCCTTTCCGCGAACGCTACCGCAACGCAGAATCAGGAACAGGGATCAGAGAATGATAGGGAATGCAGGAGAAACGGATTTCGATCTGCGATTTCGGATTTTTGGAATCCCGGTGCGAGTTCATCCTTTGTTCTGGGCCATGGGAGCGTTCGTTGTCTGGCAATCGACCCCCGAGCCAAAGCTGAAATTTCTGGGAGTCGGCTGCGTTTTTCTGTCCATTCTGATCCACGAACTGGGACACGCAATCACGCTGCGACGTTATGGCTTCCCTTCCGAAATCGTTCTGTACGGGATGGGCGGTTATGCAACGTCAACTCATCTTTCCACGTGGAAACGCGTACTCGTTTCCGCAGCAGGTCCTGGAGCCGGATTCGTGTTGTATGGCTTGCTTAAAGGAGTGCTGTACTTTCTCATCGAATCCAACTCAGAACTGCTGCGTAACGAACCGTTCCTGTATTGTCTTGGGCTGCTGCTGTGGATCAACCTGTACTGGGGCCTGCTGAACCTGGTGCCGTGCCTGCCGCTCGACGGCGGACACATCATGGAGGCCCTGGTCAGTCGCTACTTTCCCAGCAACTCTCACGTGCGAGTGCTGCAGATTTCAATTCTGGCATCCGGAGCTGTGGCGATCTGGGCAGTACAGGACATCAATACGCGACGATTTTTGCTGTTCATTTTTGGCTACTTCTGTGCCACCGGTGTAATCGCTTACAACGAAATCCAGGGACGACGTTAACTGCAGCCGCGGACGATTCCATCAGAACAGTTTTTCGTCATTTCGGAAGGCCCGGTTCTTTCAGCAGCTGCGTCAGAGACATCCCGACGACCGACAATACTACTGCATAAACGATCACTGCCGCAGTGACCGGCACCACCACTTTCACCAGCCGATATGTGAAATCGCCAAGCGAATTTTCCCACTGCGTCACCAGCGTCAGCACAGCCAGACCGGCCAGACTCATCAGAAGCGTCGCCAACGCTGTGCGCCACAGAACGGGAACAAACGCTGAGTGTCCAATCACCAGAAAACGGGTTCGCAGGACTTCCAGAGCCAGACCAAGCTGGAACAGAGTCGCCAGCATGCTGGCGACTGGTAAGGCGGGACCACCCAGAACCGGCAACAGCAGAAAATCAAACATCAAATTGAGGCCCACGCAAATCAGACCCTGCCGCATGGGAGTGACCTGGTCGCCGGCGGCATAGAAGACTCGATTGGCAATCAGCAAGCCGCTGACCACCCACACACCCAGACCGTATGCTGCGATCATCCGGGCGGTCATATGAGATGCACTCGCTCCGAACTGCCCGTAACGAAACAGTAGATTAGTGATCGATTCCGCCATAAACCACAGACCCACACTGGCGGGAATGCCAACCACAAGAACAAGTTGCAGCCCGTGCAGGACGTCGCGGCTCAATTCCTCGTGATCACCCGCCGCAGCGTGCCGTGCAAATCGAGGAAACAGAACGGTGCCGAGCGCAACGGCGAACACACCAAGCGGAAACTGAAACAGTCGTTGACCCAAATAGAGCGAGGCAGCCGTGCCTTCAGGGAGCAGAAAGCGACTGAAAAAAGTGTTGCCGTTCAGGTTTGGCGAAACCAGGGTCCACGCCAGAAGACCATCAATCAGCCCGTTGATCTGAGTAATCGAAAGCCCTATCAGCACCGGCCCCATGGCTCGGAAGACTCTCGCTGTGTTGTTATGTGATGCCGCCACGGTGCGTCTGGACCGCATACGGATCGAGTATCGTGATGCCTTCCACACCGTCATTGCCAGTTGCAGCACTCCGCCAGCGACCAGACACGCGGCAATAAGACGAACGCGACTGGCATCCGAAGAGTACAACAGGATGGCGATCAGTCCGGCCACCAGCCAGACAATGTTCAGGACCATCGAAGTCATCGTCGGAACAGCAAAATGCTGCATGCCATTCAAAGCTGCCGAGTACAGTCCCGCCATACAGATCAGCACCATGTACGGCATCAGAATCAATGAAAGTTCACAGAGCAGGGCGGAGCGTTCGCTGAGCGGCACCAGCAGCCACGTTCCAAGAAGTACGAATTCCGCAGCAGCCAGAAAAATGACCAGAATCGTCAGCAGTCGCCACGCGACGCCGTTGAACAGATCGGCGGCAGCGGCTCTGCCACGTTCCTGGTCGGCACGCACAAATTCCGGCAGGAATGCGGCCGTCATAGCGCCTTCGCCGAACAGCCGACGGAACAGATTCGGCACTCGAAACGCGACGGTAAAGGCATCCAGAACCCAGCCAGCCCCGAACAGTGACGCCATCAGTGCATCACGAGCGAGTCCGGTGAAGCGGCTGAGCAGTGTCAGCAGACTGACAACCTTCAGGCCCTTCAAACGGTTTACATGTTTTCGCTGGCCGTCCATGCCATTGTCCGGAGAAGTCAGGTTCCGTCGCCGAAAACGGCGGGGAAAGGTCGTTCAGTCAATATTACTCCGCTCTTTGCTGTAAACGCGAATTGGCGGTTCTGAACATAGAGTTGTCAAAGTCACGGATGTGGCTGTGGGGGCCAATCTGTCAGATTTCGAACAATCTTCACGACGCCTGCCGCGCCTGCAGAACGGCTCTGCGGTGTGCGGCGATTCGTTTGACCAGTTGATCGACGATAACACCGATCAGAATAACAAATCCAATAACTGTCGGTTCCAGCTGATCATCGATTCCCAGCATACTGATTGAATTCATCAACAACCGCATCAGAGCCGCCCCAAGGACGATTCCGAAAATCGATCCTTCGCCCCCTCGCAGGCTGCAGCCGCCCAGAACCGCAGCGGCGATCGCGTACAGTTCGTAAAAATTGCCGAAGCTGTCGGGTTGAATGGAACCATAGTCGAGCGCAAACAGCAGACCTCCAAGGCCGCTGATCATTGAACACAGAACGTAGGCCAGAATGATCATTTTCGTTGTATTAATGCCGCTGAATCGGGCCGCCTGTTCGTTGCGGCCCAGCGCCAGCAGGTAGCGACCGTAGATCGTCTTGTTAAGAAAAATGGCAGCGACAGTTCCCAGGACAATAAGAATCAAGAATACAACCGGGACGTGTTTTGCGCCCGGCAGGCTGGCACAACCGGGTAGCTGTGACGCATTGCCGACAAGCACTTTGAGTCCGGCGAAGCTTTCGTTCCCATAGCCCATCGTCTTGTCTGACACCAGCCACCGCGCCAAACCGCGGTAGATCATCAGGCCACACAGGGTAACGACAAACGGCTGAAGTTTGAGTTTTGTGATGAGCAGCCCGTGTGTGACGCCAACCGCAAGCGAAAGCCCGAAAACAGCCATCAGGCCGGCGCCCAGCGACATCTGGTGCTCCACGACGACAAAGGGAAACATGACGGCCACCAGTCCGATCAGCGAACCAATCGACAGATCGATTCCGCTGGTGATAATCACGAACGCTACACCGATGCCAATGATGCCGTACAGCGAACTCCGCTCGACCAGATTGAACAGGTTGTAGGGAGTAAAGAAGCTTTTGCTTCCATATGCCGTCGCCAGAAAGACGACCATCAGGATGCCGAGAATGCCAAGATTTTTTTTCATGGGTGAGCCCCCACATTCCCCGTCGCCAGTTGCATGATCGTTTCTTCCGTAAGTTCATCCCGTGTCAGTTCTCCTGTGATTCGTCCTTCGTGCATCACAAGCGTTCGGTCTGACATCCCGATAACCTCTTCCATTTCGCTGCTGACAAACAGTATGGCGACTCCCTGTTCCGCCAGTTCTTCCATCAGAGCGTAGATTTCCTGTTTCGCGCCGATGTCTATGCCGCGTGTCGGTTCGTCCAGCAGCAGGACTTTTGGATTCATCGACAGCCATTTGCCCAGCACAACTTTTTGCTGATTTCCCCCCGACAGAAACTGCACCACCTGCCGCTCGCTGGGAGTCTTTATCCGCATGCGCGCGATCATGGCCACGGAGTCCGCACCCTCCTGAATTCGGTTCAGAAAGCCACCCGTCTTCTGGTGCTGTCGCAAACCAGGCAGACCAATATTCGTGCGGACAGCCATCTCAAGAATAATACCCTGCTGCTTCCGGTCCTCCGGCACCAGCGCGATGCCGGCTTGAATAGCGTCTCGCGGACTGCGAAGCCGCAGCACCTGTCCGTCCACCGCAACGGTGCCGAAAACCGCCGCGTCAACTCCGAACAACACATGCAGCAGCTCCGTGCGGCCGGCCCCGACTAACCCTGAAACGCCCACGATTTCGCCAGCCCGCACGGAAAAACTCAGTCGATGTCCTGGATTTTCCGGCGTTTCCAGCTCCTTGACCTCCAGAGCAACCGCGCCCGGCTGGTGCGGCTTTCTGGCATAGAACTGAGAAATCTCACGACCGACCATCAGCTGAACCATTCGGTTGTGAGTGATTTCATCTCGACGCAGATCGCCCGCGTTGGCTCCGTCGCGAAAAACTGTGACTCGGTCAGCCAGTTCCGCGACTTCACCAAGCCGATGTGAAATGTAGATCACACTGACTCCACGAGACCGCAGGTCCTTAACGACCTCAAGTAGGCGCTCCGTTTCGTGCTGCGACAGACTGGACGTTGGCTCGTCCATGATCAGAATCCGGGCATCCACGGATAACGCCCGGGCGATTTCGACCAACTGCTGCTGCCCGATAGGCAGGCTGTCGACAATCGTGTCCGGCGAAACGTTGAGCCCGACTCGAGCCAGCAGCGCAACGGAATCTTCCCGAATTTTCCTCTTGTCGATCAGGCCACGTTTGATGGGTTCTCGACCAAGAAAAATGTTTGCCCCGACAGTAAGGTTGCCGGACAGGTTGAGTTCCTGATGAATCAGAGCGATACGATTTCGCTGAGCGGTCTGTACGGAATCCAGCCTGACCGACACGCCAGCCACGCGAACCTGCCCTTCGTCGGGCAACTGAACGCCCGCAAGGATCTTCATCAGCGTACTTTTTCCGGCACCGTTTTCACCGATTAGTGCCAGCACCTCACTTTCGGCCAGCGTCAGGCTCACCTGATTCAACGCCGTCACGCCAGGAAATCGCTTGGTAACGTTTTCAACCGACAGCAGCAGGGACGTATTAGAATCGCTCATGACGCCCGATGCGGATATCACGTGTCAGAAATATCATGAGTCACTACCTTTGACAAAGACCGCAACTCTGTGTTTTCACTTGTCGGCAGGAAGGTGTGGGGAATCTCATGCCCAGCACCTTCCGCCGTTCGCTTGAGGCTATTCTGTCTTCTCAGATTCGGCTGCAGGTTCCGCTTTGTCGTCGTTGGCTTCTTCCGCCTCAGTTTCGTCAGCAGAAGTTTCCGGAGCAGGAGTGCCCGTTGCTGTCAGCCTCTTGAGTTCCGTCCAGAACTCGTCAACGTTGTCTTTTCGGATCTGCCTGGCCGGGATGTCGATGAAGCCGCCTTCCGGAATCACGGATTCGTCTCCTCGCGCCAACCCGGCAAGTATTCGAACTGATTCGTAACCGTATTTGTACGGATTCTGAACGACCGTGCCATAGACTTCACCGTCCACAATTCCCTGCAGACTGGCCGCCTCTTCGTCGAACGCGACGATTTTTATCTTGCCGATCTTGTTGGCTTCCCGGACCGCATCCAGCATCAGCGGCGGGTTGTAGGCAAACAGCCCCACCATGCAACCAAGGTCGTCGTATTTCGCGATGGCGTCCTGTGCGTTGGCTTTCGCTTTTCCGAAATCGAAACCGTCTGTTCGGGTGTCAAGAACCGAATACTTGTCGCCCTTGATTTCTCCAGCACCGGGTTCATCATAGCGATTCGGATCGGGGTCACGGTCCAGCAGTTCGTCAATCACACCCTGGCGACGCAATCGAGCGTTGGCCTGCCCCAGACGCCCGACAAAAATCATGACGCTGCCACCTTCCGGCATGGCTTCCCTGACCAGAGCACCGCACATGCGACCGGCGGTGTAATTATCAACTCCGATGTAACAGAGCCGATCGCTGTCAGGTGCATCCGAGTCCTGAGTGATCAGTTTTGTGTGCTGCGATATTTCGGACAGCAGATCACCCTGATTGTCCGGGTCGATCGGGCTGATGGCGATGCCGTCGATTCCCTGAGCCAGCAGGTCCTGACACATTCGTTTCTGGTCTTCAACGCCGTTCGCAGGCATCTGCACGTTCACATCGGCATTGAATTCCTTTCCGCCGTCCATCGCCCCTTTTTCTGCAATTACCCAGAATGATGCGATACCGTTCGTGACATAAGCCACTTTGGGTGTCGCCGCACCGCTGGATGCACCACCACTGCCACCATTACCGGATTGTGTGTCCCTTTCCGCACACCCGGAAAACGGTGCGAACAGAAGCAGCATTAAAAGCAGGCTTAAACGTGATCGTCGCTGAAGGATCATGGAAGACTCCAAGAGAACAAAACGGCCTGTGCGGCTAAGTATTAGTCGCTCCGAGATGCAGAAATTGAACGGTCAGTCGCCCCCGTCTCGGGAGGCAAGACTGAAAAGTCTGAGGAAAAGTGAGAACCGAGTTGGCCGCGGCAAAGATTGCCGAATTGCTGCCGGGCAGCAGAGAAATCTATTTTCTCTGTGTAACATGCCAGCAACGATACAAACGTGTTTCCACCAAGTCAACGAGGCGAACACGAGCATGTTTCGGTTACACAGAGTCACGTTGTGATGGGAAAGCACCGCCGTTATAGTGAGTGGCCGGCGTCCTCCGGATTCATGGTTATTGTGAGAACCCACAGTTTTATCACCGCTGAGTGCTCGTGCCATAATGTCAGCTCTGCAGCAATTCGAAAAAGATGAGCAGTTTATGCGACTTGTGCGCCGCGAAAGCGACGTAGACCTGGTCGTGGCTGCCCTGGAGATTGCCAGAGACGGCCAGCCGGAACTGGATTTTGAACCGACTTTACAGACCATTCGCACGGCAATTGCCGAATTGACGCGTCCGGTCGCGCTGGCCGGAAGTGATCGACGGGAACTGGGGCTGCTGATTCAATATCTTTCGGATGAGCTGAACCTGCACGGACATCACGAGAGTTTCGATTCATCGGCTTGCAGTTATCTCAACCGTGTGATTGAAACCGGTCGTGGGATTCCAATCACGCTGTCAATCGTCTACATGGCCGTCGCCAACGAATTGGGCATTCCTCTGACCGGCGTCGCAGCTCCAGCGCACTTCCTGACCCAGCTGCAGACTGATGGTGGGGTTCTGTACATCGACCCCTTTCGCCGCGGTCACATCATGGACGGGACGGAATGTGTCAAGTGGCTGCATGAACTCACTGAACTACCGAATGCAGAGCTATGGCCGACGCTGAAGCCGACCAGCGAACGAAAGATCATCATTCGCCTGCTGAACAACTTGAAATCTCTGTTCGGCGGTCGCGGCCAATGGCGTTCTGCATGGAAAGTCCAGAAGCGTCTGGCGCTGCTGAGTCCGAGTTCGTATCGGGAAAAACGCGACCTCGCGATGTTGTCGCTGCGGGCCGGAAGACCGGGCGAAGCGATCTCTCAGTTGGAATCGTGCATTGCCGTCTGTTCGCCGGAAGAACGCCCGGTGCTGCAGCAACAGCTCAAAGAGGCACACCGCGAAACACCGCTCTACAATTGAAACGTTGATACACTTGGATCGCCGCCCTGATTCCGTCCGTGATCAGTCATCACCGTGTCATCAAGTACAGATGACCATCTTCGGCACCGATCAACAGGTCCAGCTTGCCGTTGTTGTTCATGTCAATGGACGCAGGACTGCTGGTGTGCCCGGCAAGTTTTCGTTGTCCGATGGGGCCCCGGTGCTGGAAAGTCACGTTGCCGTTCGGACGCCTGCCCGTGTTTTCATAGAGGTCGGCGTTGGTGCTGTTTGTTAGCAAATCCAGATCACCGTCACCATCCCAGTCGACGATATGAAGTTTGCGGCGACCGCTCCCTCCGGCAGACTTTGAGTTCAGTCGCAGCGCCGTGCGCTTTTCATCCTCGAATATTCTTCGCGGGGGCTGCAGACGCAGTCCCGTGTCGTCCTGGGTGCGTTCAAAGAAACTCAGATAACCTTCCTGGTCCAGCATCACCAGATCAATCAAGCCGTCCGCGTTAAAGTCAATAGCTTCGGGAGTCGTGCGCCATTGTGTGACCAGTTCTTGGCCGACGGGATTCCACCAGGTCCACAAGGGCTTGGGCGTTCTGCCACGCCATTCGACGGTCACGGGCTGTGCTTCTGAAAGACGTGGTCGACCGTCGTCTCCCGGTCCACGGTTGCGATACCACACGATTTTTCCCCAAATGGAATTTGCCAGGATATCGGTCCTGCCATCGCCGTCCCAGTCCGCGGCGCTCAGGGTTGTATAACCCCATTTGGCTTCACACGGTCCCTGAATGGAACCGTTGGGACCGGCCATAATCCGTAGTGTTTTGCTGCCGGCGTTCAGCAGCTGAGGCGCTGCCCACCGCTTCGGTGTCCCGCCCTTGTTCTCGAAAAAACCAATGTAGCCCGCCGTATTTCCACACAGAATGTCGGTGTCTCCGTCACCATCCCAGTCCGTACAATACGGCGTCGCCAGGGCTCCAAATTTCAGCCAGTCAGCTTTTTGCCGGAAATAAACAGGTGGATTGAATGCCGGATCTTCTCCGCGGGTGACGTTCTCGACAAAGGCCACTCGCCCGTCTTCATCACCGACAATCAAGTCAACGTCCCCGTCTTTGTCCCAGTCAATGGGGGTGGGCACGATCATTTCCAGATCCATCTGCAGTTCCGCGCCGTCGTCCGTCAGCACTCGCTTGCCCGGTGCAAGCACAATCACACTGTCCGTGCCGGTGTTCTCGAACCAGGTAAACTTGTCCACGAATTCGCCACAGATCAGATCGCGGTCACCATCGCCGTCAAAATCCGCCACGCAGGGACTCGGCCAGCCGTAGACGTCAACGGCTGCATCACCAGCAAGAATCTTCTGCGGCGTTCCCCACTCCGGCTTGATGTCCGATCCGCCATTCGTCACCAGGAAAACGTGGCCGTGCAATGGGCCGTTTTCCCAGACGCCAGCGGCATCCCAGGCATCGTCCCAGCCGTAGCTGTCCCAGATGCCAAGTCCAATGACGAGATCGTGATCGCCGTCTTTGTCCCAGTCTATGCGGTGCCACTGGTTAGCTCGCGTTTTTTTCGCGACGTCGACTTTCGCAGGAACTGCGATTCGGACCGGCTGCTCAAATCTGTGCTTCGGAAAATCTTCGTGTACCGTCGCTGCGGTCATCACATCAACGCGGTTACCGACATACGAAACCCGGATGCTGTGATGACCAGGCCCGATCCGAACGGGAGGTTCAAACACCGGCAGCCTTATGTCACCGGAAGAATTTTCGAAGAAGTACGTTCCGTTGAAGGGTTTATCCGGACATGACACCACAAGGTCGTAATCGCCATCGCCATCGAAATCCATCGGCAGCGGATGAGCCCATAGTCCCACACCCAGATCAACAACAAGGCCAGGCTGGTTGTACTTCAGAGGAATCAGGTCGTGGGCCTCTTCCGCCGCCACGATCGCGCAAATGGCAGGCAAAGCGACGGATGAATACAGAATTCTGTGGAGCATTGGTATCCTTTCGGCGACGTGTCACAATACCTCATTCTGAAGTGTCTTCACCCGTATTCCAAGTGATTCAAACCTGGAGTGAAGCGGAATGAGCCGCCGACCAGCCCTCGCCACCGGAACATCACTTATGCCACAGATTTCCCGCCGCACCATGTTGTCAGCTTCTGCCGTTGGCTTTTTGGCATCCCAGTCACGGTCTGCCACAGCAGCGACATCGCCACCGGAGTTCTCTGTCAGGAAAATCAAAACGGTCAGCCTGCAGTCAGACCGCTATCATGGCTGGCCGACGATGATACGCCGACAAAATGGCGAACTGCTGGTCGTCTGTTCGGGTGGCCGAGAAACACATGTCTGCCCGTTTGGTCGAGTTGAATTGATTCGTTCTGCAGACAATGGTGCGACATGGACCTATGCCAGAACGATCCTTGATGGCGAGATTGATGACCGCGACGCCGGCATTGTGGAAACAGGGCAGGGGACGCTGCTGGCCACAACATTTACGTCGCTGGCCTACGAACCAGGTTTGAAAAAAGCTACGGTCGCCGCAGAGCAGGGCAGGGCAACCATGAAACCGGACCAACTGGCTCGGTGGCAGGCCGCTCATCGAAGACTGACAGACGAAGAGCGGCCAAAGCAACTGGGCTGCTGGATGCTGCGATCTGAAAATGGAGGTCGCAGCTGGTCACCGGCTTACCGGGTGCCCGTTAACAGCCCGCACGGACCGGTCAATCTCAGCGACGGACGCCTGTTCTACGCGGGAGTGACGCTGTGGGCGGATGAACGCAGGGTGGAGGCGTGTGTTTCGGAAGATGACGGTAAGACATGGAATCCAGTTTCGGAAATCCCAACGCGTTCCGGAGACGACAGCAGCAAATATCATGAACTACATGCGGTTGAAGCGGCCGACGGTCGACTGATTGTGCAGATTCGCAATCACAATTCCGCCAACAGCGGAGAGACCCTGCAGACCCATTCCACGGACGGCGGTAAGACCTGGGCCGAACCGCATTCGATTGGCGTCTGGGGCCTGCCCTCACATCTGCTTCGGCTTTCCGACGACCGCCTGCTGATGACATACGGACATCGCCGAGCACCCCTTGGGAACCAGGCTCGCATCAGTACGGATAATGCTCAGACGTGGTCGGAACCGATGATCATCCACGGTGATGCCACATCAGGAGATCTTGGCTATCCATCAACGGTCGAAGTTGCGGCCAGTCACTTCGTCACCGTGTGGTATGAGAAACTCAGCGACACCCCTTACGCGCAACTGCGAATGGCGCGGTGGCAGCTGAATTAAGCTGACCAGAAGGCTGCAGATCGCCTGCTGAGCCATGTCTGATTCTTAGCTGCGGGCAGTAATGCGATCCATTGATTCCTGCACCATTCGGCGGGAGTCAATGGTGCGGGCAATGGCGTTCCTGAATGAACCAGCGTCTTTGACGCCTTTGAGCGTCAGTATCGTCTCACCACCAGCCGATTTCAGGTGAATGTCACTGGCTTTGTAGAATACATGGCCCGGCCGCTGCTGCAGTTCAACGTCCACAATGTCGGCCAGAGCCACGGACGACACCATACGAGTTCGACGCGCTGTCCAAACCTGAACGTTTCGATTGGTCAGCACGTAGCGCTCGCCGAATCCTTTCTGCAGAAAGTACAATGGCAACCCTACGGGCACCGTCAGGAGTGCGAACACATGGGAAAGCTTCATCAGGCCGAAGAGGCGAACGGTGGAGGATTCATAGAGCATCCCCAGAAGCTGTCCGATACGGGTCGACGCGAGAGAAGGGTACTCCGTCATCACCACAGCTTCGGATGAAGCACTGACACCTGAAATCGCCTGAACTGCCATGGTATCGAACTGTTGTCAAATAAAAGGTGTGAACGTCAGAAACGGTCTGCGGAAGGTATCAGCAGGAACGCCTGTTTTCTACCGCCCGTTTACAAACGAATGAGCGTTTCGCGGGAAAAGGAAACGCATTCCGCCAGGGAAACAGGGACTGTCTTAATTCAAGCGCGACACAGCGGCATTCATGAACGCTGGTTAATAATCACCAAGTGCCCGAAACCCCGACAGCCGGAGTGTCCGTCAATCACGCAGAACTCACAGATTACAGGGCCGACTGCCGCTGCTGTGTTCGGCCACGACTCGGCGGTATGTGACCAATCAGTCTGGTGTCAGCGCGTCCGCAGCTTTCCATCAGCGGCCGCGTGGCGTCTCCGCCGCCTTCGCTTTTGATTTGTCTTTATCCTTTGGCTTGGGCCACTTCTCGAGATTCGTCTTCTTCAGCATTTCGCCCTTTGCAGCAAGCAGCAGTTTGCCCTTCATCACAATCAGATCCGGAGGCAGACATTCGTTTTCGTTACACCCCTGAAACTTGACGTGAAATTCCATTTCTGCCTTCTCTGCCGTTTCGCTTTCGGCAATTTCAAGCAACCCGTACAGCAGAACCTTTCCGTCGTAAACATGATAAGGCTGGTCTGATCCATCCACCTTCAATTCGTGGTGTTCGGGATACTTAACCCTTGTGAGTTTAATTTTCTGCTTTGTCTTCAACGACAGTGCTGTCGGCACCAGAAAGTCGGGACTGGAAGGATTCGCATTGATGTGCCAGCCAAATTTAATCTGCAGCTCCACAGCGACGAAGCACTTGCCGCCACGTGGAATTTTGTTGTAAAGCGGATAAATTTTAACCTTCAGAGGTTTGGGTTTGTCCGGTGGAACAAAACCGCCAGCGGGAACAATCGGTCGAAACGCGGCGCGGGCCTGTGGTTTGACCAGTGCCGTCGACTTGCCCGATATCGTTTCCTGAAGCGAAGTCAATTGCCATCGTGGCTTGTTGGGACTGTGACGCTGCACAGTCACTGACTTCGAGGCGCCTGCCGATTGCGCCGCGGTTTTTCGGTCCGGCTTTGACAGCCACAAGTGAAGGGCTCGCGCCAGACCACTGCACGCTGCCGGTGATTTTTGCAGCGTCGGAGCGAACTGGCTGAGTGTGTCTCGTGCCACGCTGACGAGTTCTGGTGACTCCCGGAGTCCATCAAGTTCCAGCAGGTTGCGAATGGTCACGCTGTTCGCGGACGGAAATACAGAGTCGTACGCCGAGCTGGTGCGAGCGATCAGCTGCTCATGGTTTTTGGCCGTAAAGTAAAATGCGTGCAGCTTGGCATCGTAGAACAGCTCATTCTGCAGCTGCGCCAATTGCCGAGCTTCAGCCAGCCACCGCTCATCGTGAGTTGTTCGGTGCAGTTCCAGCAGGGCCGATACGAGAAATGCATAATCGTCCAGATAGGCAGCGTATTTGGCAGCACCCTTTCTCCATGTTCGCAACAGGTGCCCATCCGCATCTCGCAAATGGGTCAGCAGGAAATCGGCCGCCTTTTCGGCGGCCGCGGTATCCTGGGGGCGATTCAGTTCACGTCCGCTGACAGCCAGCGACTTGATCATCAGAGCGTTCCATGCGGTCAACACCTTGTCATCCAGTAACGGACGTTCTCGTTTCCAGCGAGCCTGCAGGAGCCGGGATCGCATCGCTGCCAGACGTTCTTTGGCCTGTTGCGACTTGAGCCGCTGTTCGCCAATCACATCATCGACAGACTTTGGCAGATGCAGCACGATTCCATGTTCAAACGGATTTGATTCGTTGACGCCATACACTTCTGAAAATAAATCAGTGTCAGCTTTGCCCACAACAGACGCAATTTCTTCCGCCGTCCAGACATAATACTCACCTTCAATCGCATTCGTTTCTGCGTCCAGAGCAGAACAGAAGGCACCTTCCGGCGTGGTCATTTCATTGTGGATAAACTCAGCAATGCCAACGGCAACATCCCTGTAAACTTCGCTGTTCGTTCTGGCAGCCATCCGCGTGTAAATACTCAGCATCATCGCCTGGTCATACAACATTTTTTCGAAGTGCGGAACATGCCAGCGACGGTCTGTGCTGTAGCGATGGAACCCGCCGCCCAGGTGATCGTGAATACCTCCCTGAGCCATTCGCGTGAGAGAATGCTCGACGATCTTCAGCAGCTCGCCATCCCCCGTGGATTCGTGGAGGTCAAGCACGAGTTCCAGACGCGGAACATTCGGGAAACGAGGTTTTGTCGGTCGTCTTCTGTCGAAGTCAACGCCACCCCAAACCGGATCGTACATTTCCTTTATGGGAGCAACGACACCGTTGAGAAGCTTTGCATCCAGTTCAACCTGCTCCAACTGAACTCCAGGCTGGCCCATTCTCTGAACCTGGTTTGCAATCATGGAGGCCGTACGTTCCAGATCACTCTTCCGCTGCCGCCACAATTCGTCGATCCGCTTTGCCACCGTCAGAAAACCAGGACCACGGTTCGGAGAATCATGGGGAGGCAGATAGGTTGCTCCGGCAATCGGATTTCCTTCAGGAGTTAGAAACATGGACAGCGGCCATCCGCCACCGCCGGCAGAACCGACCATCTGCTGATACACCAACAGGCTGGTCATGTAGATGTCGTCAACATCCGGGCGTTCTTCGCGATCCACCTTGATGTTGACGAAGTGATCGTTCATCCAGGCTGCGATCACCTTGTCCGAAAACACTTTCCGTTCCATCACATGACACCAGTAGCAGCTGCTGTAACCGACGGAGAGAAAAATCGGCTTATTTTCCTTCTTCGCTTTTTCAAAGGCTTCGGGCCCCCACGAATACCAGTCCACAGGATTGTGGGCATGCAAAAGAAGGTAGGGACTGGATTCCTTACTAAGCCGATTGGCCGGTCCGGCATGCTCTGCCGGAACGGCAGCTGTCTTTGTGACGGCGGCCTGTTGGAGAGTCTCATCCGCCTGCAGAACTGCCACGGCGGCCATGCAGCACAGCCATACAGAACACAATCGAAGCGAATCGGTGCATCGTGTTGTAATCATCAGACTCATCCGGGTGCGTATCAACTGCAATTCTGGACGGAAAGCGACTGCCGCACTCTCAGCCAGCAGCTGTTTTCAATCAAAGACAATGGACAGCCACCGGCCATGAATGCGACCGATGATTCTAACGACCGGGCGGTGAACAGATAGTCCACGAGCTGATTGCCCACGTTTTCACAGCAAAATCCGAGGTCTTTAACAACAAAGTGTTGTGCAACTAACCACTTCCAAAAACGTTTTGGGGATCACTGATCATCGGTGATTCGACATTTGCCAGAGCATTCGCGACTGCCTGGCTGAAATCAGTGCATACGAATCCATCGTTGACGTTTGAATTGACAGAATCGATGGGGCAGGTGTTAGGAATTCGTGAATCTTTGACAAACCTGCGGCCGATGAAACTTATGGGTGACCATCACTCATTGCGCGCAGCTTCGATCCATTTCAGGAAGTCCGGCACTTCTTGCCGGTGATCGCATGAAACAGAACTGTTGCATCTGCAGACGTATACACGCCACCGACTGAGTCCTGAATAAGAAGCAGGGCTGGGAGGCTTCCGGAAAATGAACCCAACACTGGCATCAAATCTGTTTGACCAGCTGTCGCATGGTTACCGAATCGATCACAGATTCGGGCCGCTCTACGACCACGCGCCGGCAGGAGCAGACGACCTGAACGCTATCCGGGGCATTGACACACGCAAAGCCGTCACGCTGAACGGACTGGGCGTCTATTTCCTCCGACAGGTTGCTCTGTGGGAACAGAGTGAGATCTGTGCGTTCGCCGAAGAGTTGGGAATGACTCCGTCAACATTGACAGATGAGCAATGGGTCGAACAGGCCCGGAATCTGTGTCGCCCACGATCGTCAGGACCGTCCAATAACATTCGTCATCTGCCCGCGTCACTCGTACGCACGGTGACCCTGCTGGGGTGCGCACTTCTTGTTGGC
>JABABI010000009.1:0-57880 GCA_014238335.1 Fuerstiella sp. | reverse complement strand
CTTCAGTCCAATCAGCCTATTCGTGGGATGCTGGCGGCCGACATTACGTCGTTGCGAGTTCCCGCAGAGTCACGTCTTTTGAAATCACATGTTCGCCCGGGCGACGAAGTATTCTCGGGGGACAGTCTGCTGATTCTGGAAAAAACAGAGCATCTGGCAACGATCTCTATGCACGAGCAACGGGTTCGCGAATTGAAGCAGAGACTGCAACAGGCCGACGCTCAGGCAGCATTGGATCTGGAGTGGCGCACGCGCGAACTGGATCATGAACTCTCTGAAGTCCGTACACGAGCTCACCTGATTCAGGAAGTGACGCGGACACCGGTCGAACATTTTCGCTCAGCGTCGCTGACAACGGGGCGACGTATTCCAACCGGCACCGGCGTATACGCGGTATCAAACACCCGCACACTGCGAGGCGGCAATGGATTCCCCAACACACTCATCTTTATCAGCGGGAAATCCGGCGAATCCTCAATGGACGTCTCCAGACCGCCGCGTTTGCCTGGCCCGGTCCAGTCGCGCACCGCCCTGGCATCGGAAGTCAATGGCGACAGCACCCAGAGCATTGAAGCCCGCAGTGTCGAACTGCGTTTACAAAAGCTGGAAGAACTGAGAGCAGTGCTGCCGCAACAGGTTCGACGAGCGGCCGGAGTGGAAAGTATTCGCGTTCAGTTCGACGAAGCTTCTCAGCGACTTGCAGAACTGATGACGCTTAGCCGCGAAGTGAATGTTATCTGTCCGGCATACGGCAAGGTCGGACAGGTGCGATATAAAGCTGGTGACACAATGTCCACCGGCGAAATCATGTTGAAGATCCTGCACGCAGACCGACGCTACGTGCTGCTGAACGTGCCAACTTCTCGACTGAACGAAATCGAACCGGGCACATCAGTTGTCCTGATCTTTCCAGGCAACGAACGATATCGCGGAAAGGTATCCAATTTGCCCATGCTTGCCGAAGCAGTGGCCCTGGACGGTCAAAGCGTGGCCACCGTCCGCGTAGAACCATCGGATAAGCTGTGGCCGGAAATTCCGATCGGCAGCCAGATCGATGTGTTTCTGAACGACGACCGGGTGTTGTAGAGTTCTGACCGGCAACCGACACAACGAACATTGCGTCCAAACGCCGGGGCCACGACCAACAAACTGCTGACGCGAACACAACAGTCAGCTGTGCGTATACTGCCTGTCGTTTTCCCGATGAAGATCACGCTACAAAAGTTCGAGATCAGCTTCGTCGATCGTAATGGATGCCCCCTGCTGCAGAAAATTGACCATAATGGTCAGACGATGCTGACTGTTCACCTGAGTGATAGTACCTGTCAGCTCCCGTTCCTTCAGCGGACCACGAATAATTCTTGCACGCTGGCCGACAACAGGACGAACTTCCGCCTGCAGGTCTTCACCATGCTCTTCCAGCAGACGTACCTGACGCAGGTCTGTGGTCAGCTGGTCCGCGTCATTGACGGCGATAACCTTCGAAATACATCCGGTGGCCACTGTGTTGTAGCGATCCTCCTCAGTGCCGAACACGAAAACGTAGCCGGCGAACAGAGGCACATAACTGGTGCGAATACGGCCTTGAGGCGATCTCGTTCGATTGGGTACCATGGGGCCGTAATGGGCGATGTTCTGGACGCGCAGCCGTCGCATCAGGTCTTTTTCGCGGCGGGACAGAGTGTACATCGCAAACCACTTGCCGTCGGGGCTTACCCCCGCGGTGTTTTCGAGTAGATCTTCCGGGTAAAGGTCCGGTTCCTTTTTCAGAATTGGCATTTCCAGCTACATCCGTGGCCGTGAGTAGAAAACATCAGACAGCTTCAAAGAATAACGAACGCTGTTGAACCTGGATTCCGGATTTGTACATAACACGTTCGGATTAACAAGTCGATTTTCCATTTGGCTCCGTGAGAAGGCACAGAGGTTTTCTTGAATGTTTGTTATTTTGGGCGGAAATGGATATGTCGGAAAGGTATTTCAAAGATCCTTGTCGGCAGCGGGGCAGGACTTCACGGTCATATCGCGTAAGCTGAATGATTACTCCACGCCGGACGCTTTACTGGACTGCCTGCGAGAAACAAGTGCATCATTCGTGATTAACGCTGCCGGATACACGGGGCGACCAAATGTCGACGCCTGCGAAATACACAAAGCGGAATGTCTGGCGGGAAACGCTGTACTGCCCGGCATCGTTCGAGAGGTGTGTGAGCATCTGAGGTTACCGTGGGGACACGTGTCGTCAGGTTGCATATATACCGGCTCCAAACCGGATGGCACTGGCTTCACGGAGGAAGATGCTCCGAATTTTTCGTTTCGGCAGAACAACTGCAGTTTCTATTCCGGGTGCAAAGCTCTGGGAGAAGAAGTGCTGTCAGGAGCCGAACAATGTTTTGTGTGGCGGCTGCGAATTCCGTTCGATGAACATGATTCACCGCGAAACTACATTTCCAAAATGATCAGGTACGACCGACTGCTGAATGCAACCAATAGTCTTTCGCAGCTGACCGAATTTGCAAATGCCAGCATTGCCTGCTGGATGAACCGAGTCGACTTCGGAATATACAATCTTACGAACCCGGGATGTGTCACGACGCGCGAAGTAGTAGACATGATCGCCCGACATGTCCTGTCGGACAAGCAGTTTTCGTTCTTCCGGTCCGAACAGGAGTTCATGCAACAGGCCGCATCCACGCCGCGATCCAACTGCGTTCTTGATGTCAGCAAGGCCCGGGCAGCGGGTTTGTCCTTAAGCCCGGTTCATGAAGCCGTCGAAAGAGCACTGAAAAACTGGAACCCGCGCTGAAATCGCCCCCTCTTTCCTCGACACCTTCATACGCTCATATATTGCACTTCGGAAGGAGGCGTACGAACAGATTCCGAACGTCAGCTGAAACGCACGGTTGAAGACAGATTGAATCGGGTTGCGACCACGCCGCATTGAAGGCAGGGAACATGAAAACACTCCTGGTCACTGGTGGGACGGGATTCATCGGCAGCTGTTGTATACGGCGAGCTGTTAGACGCTTCGACACGGCGATCATCAACCTCGACAAACTAACATACGCTGGCAATCCGGACTCATTGCCGAACTCTGACGGTCGGCATCATCGACTGGTACAGGGCGACATCGGCGACCGAGAACTGGTGAAGTCACTGCTGTCTGAGTATCAGCCGGTGGCCGCTGTTAACTTTGCCACTGAATCTCATGTGGATCGTTCCATCGACGGGCCTCTTGAATTTGTACAAACGAATGTGGTGGGCACCTGTCGGCTGCTTGAAGAAGTCCGGGGCCACGTGGCAGGACTTGACGATGTCGCGAAACAGTCATTTCGTTGTCTGCACGTGTCGACCGACGAAGTCTACGGTTCACTGGGCGACACCGGGTTGTTCACGGAAGACACCCCGTATTCACCAAACAGTCCGTATTCAGCACCAAAGGCGGCATCCGACCATTTCGTCAGAGCTTACCTGCACACCTACGGTCTGCCGACCGTGATGACCAACTGCAGCAACAACTACGGTCCGTATCAGTTTCCGGAGAAGCTGATTCCGCTGATGATTCTGAGCGCGCTGAAGGGCAAGCCGCTTCCGGTGTACGGTGACGGAATGAACGTACGGGACTGGCTGTTTGCCGAAGACCACTGCGCGGCCATTGAAGCTGTTTTCAAGAGCGGACGGATTGGTGAGTGTTACAACGTCGGCGGCAACGACGAACAGACGAATATCGACATCGTCCTAACCATCTGCCGTACGGTGGACAGACTGTGTCCGAACCTGCCTCATGCTCCCAGCGAATCACTCATCACGTACGTTACCGATCGGCCAGGCCACGGCCGTCGCTACGCAATCGATGCTTCCAAAATCAGGAATGAACTTAGCTGGCAGCCCGCGCAGGATTTCGCCAGCGGCATCGAAAACACCGTGCAATGGTATGTTGACCCTTCCAGGTGGGTGGAGCGTGTGCAAAGCGGCGACTATCGTCATGAACGACTGGGACTAAAATCCAAATGAGCTACTTCAAAAAAGGCATCGTACTGGCTGGCGGCACGGGGTCGCGTCTGTTTCCCCTGACACTGGGCATCAGCAAGCAGATGGCTCCGGTATACGACAAGCCGATGATCTACTATCCGCTGTCCACACTGATGCTGGCGGGTATCCAGGACGTTCTGATCATATCCTCGCCAAGAGACCTTGGCGGTTTCGAAAAGTTACTCGGTGATGGCTCACAGTGGGGAATGAAGTTCTGCTACGTTGAACAGGCAAATCCGGAAGGCCTCGCCCAGGCGTTCATTCTGGCTTCAGAATTTGTTGGCAATGACCATGTCGCGCTCGTTCTGGGCGACAATATTTTCTACGGACGCGGTTTTCAGGAAATCCTCAATAGTGCCGCGTCCCAGCAGAACGGTGCGACGATTTTTGGCTATGAGGTCCGCGACCCCGAACGCTACGGCGTTGTCGAATTCGATGCCGACGGCAAAGCCATATCACTGGATGAGAAACCAAAGAAACCAAGGTCCAACTATGCCGTACCCGGACTCTACTTCTACGACAACGACGTCGTCGAAATCTCTCGAGGACTGAGACCGTCCTCACGCGGTGAGCTGGAAATCACGGATGTGAACCGTGAGTACATGCGGCGCGGTGGTCTGAGCGTGGAAACACTGTCACGAGGATTTGCGTGGCTGGACACGGGCACCCATGACTCATTGCTGGACGCCGGTAATTTTGTGGCCGCGATCGAAAAACGCATGGGGCTTAAGATCTCCTGCCCGGAAGAAATCGCCCTGCATCGCGGATTCATTGACCGCAACCAGCTGCTGAGTCTGGCCTCAGACTACAGGAACGAATACGGCGAGTATCTGCAGCATGTGGCCAGTCGCCTAACACACTGATCGGTGCCGTTGAGATCCGAAGCAGTGCAACGGCTCGTCAGCGGCTTCGATCGGCGTAACCTTCGTTTCTGAGCTGTGCAATGGAAAATAAAAACAGTAACCGCAAGAGCAGGGGGCCTCCGTACGCGTACTGAGGCAGCAATGTTCAATTGCCGTCAGCCTCGCGAATTTGAGCAACCAGGACTTCATCCAGTTCTTTCAAGCCCTGCTGGCGATCGATTTCATAGAAGCCGCTGTGATAGTGTATAATCTTTCCCTCTGGAGAAAGCACAACCCACAACGGCAGCTGGCCATCTGAGTCACGCGGATCACCAAGCTCGCGGAGCAATGAGCCGTCGTCGTAGCCGATCTGATAGCTCAGGTTCATGAATTCTGCCAGCTTTCTGGCCGTTCGCTGACCAAGCCGAACTGTCTCGCTCTGCTGCAACAACGGATTCATTGCCACTCCAATAACCTCCACCTTCATCTGCTTATATCTGTTGTACAGAAACTCCAGGTAACCGACCTGGCCGTATGGTTCAGACAGTGGTTTTTCAGCATACTTCCAGAAATGCAGAACCACAACTTTTCCTCGCAGCGATGTCGACGAAAAATCACCGCCACCAATCAGGTTCAACGAAAATTCCGGTGAGGCACGACCAACCAGTTGCTTTTGCCGATTCATCGTCTGAGAGATTCTTCGAGCCTGCTGTTCAACATTTCGTCGAATTCTCAGAACGGATTCCTGCAACGGCGTGTCCGCGGCAAGAGTCGTTAACGATGTAAGCTGAGATTTCGAGTCGCCAACCTGCCGTGGGGACAATTCTGACCGCTGCGTATCCGGCCTGCGTTTCAGAGCTGCCTGAAGTGTCAGCAGATCGGACCGCAGCTGACCCACGCGGTCTGAAATATCATCCTCCAGCGTTGCAGAGGAGGTTTGTTTCATATTGAGTTCAAAACGAACGCCCTGTCCCATGAACACATCCTGAGTCGCCATCACCAGCGATCCTGATTCCCTGGAAACGCTCATCGACTGTCGTCGCCCTCGTCGTTCACGTGATTCGATCGTCCACGCCGCATTGTCACCCGACGATGTACCCGTAATTTCATAACTCCAGCCACCGACACTCCACTCGCTGCCGACTGCGGCACCATCCGGTACGTCCAGAGCAAGCGAAGGCAGGGGCAGCGTGTAAGTACTGCCGTCGTAGTTGTAGATCAGGTGGGGTGTAACACCATTCAGTGCCATCTGTCCGAAGCTCTCCGGCCATGGACATCCGTCGCGTTCGTCATCCAGTACAGCAAAGAAAGGGACGGCACCGTCGTCCAGCAGCAATGCCTCAAAACGCCTCAGTATCTGAGACTCGCCTCGCGTCTGCTGGGAAAGTGCACCGGAAAATCGCAGGACCTTCAGTCCGTCAGCCTGAGCAGCGATCACGAAGATAAGGGAGCTCACGAACAGGATCAGAGCGCGGAAACATGTCATAATCTGCTCCTGGAGGAGGTTTTTGACGGGGTAGGGCGGCAACGGAACAAGGAAAGATCTCCAATCCGTGACAGAACTATGTCAGAAATGAATCTTATTGACAACGTGTTCCGGCACTCTGAAATTAACATACACCAACAGACCGATTAGGCTTCGCATCGATTCCCGGTGTTCGTTTATAATGTGAAGTCGGTGCGTCAGTGCCAATTTTTGAGGATCGGCGACTGCTTCTCGTCGTCTTGTGTTTATTATGACACGCATGAACGAATTCGTTCTTCCCAAAGATCATGCCGCTGTCCGGCCTGTGATTTAGCGGCTCAATATCAGGAGTGGGTGTAGTGAGCGAAGGACAAATGACCGTCGGCAATTACGAACTTCGTAATTGCGTCGCTTCCGGAACGTCAACTCAAATCTGGGAGGTTGTCGAAGCCGGCACGCCGATGCAGCTGGCAATGAAGCTGATGTTGGATGATGCCCGCAAGGATTCAGCAGAAAAAGCAGTGCTGAAACACGAATTCAAAGTCGGAAAATCTCTGGAACATCCGGCCTTTCTTCAGTTCCGCGAACTTGAGATGAATCGTGATCACGCTTTCTTCATCATGGATTTCTTTCGGTCCCCCAGCCTGAAGACTCATATCACTTCAAATCTGGCAACAATTCAGTCTGTGTTTCCGAAACTGGCGGAATCGCTGATACCCGCTTTTCAGTATATGCACGAAAATGGCTGGCTTCACCGGGACATAAAGCCGGACAACATACTTGTCAACAAGGCAGGCGAAGTCCGCGTTATTGACTTTTCACTATCGTCCAAAGTCATGGGGGCAGTCGGAAAGCTGTTGTCAGGCAAGCAAAAAGCGATTCAGGGAACCCGCACATATATCGCCCCGGAGACGATTCTGAAAAAGCCTCCTACGGAACAGACAGACATGTACAGTCTGGGTGTCAGTTTCTTCGAAGTCCTGACCGGCCAGCCGCCGTTCGCGGGGGACTCGCCTAACGACCTGTTGAAAAAACACCTGTCGGAAGATCCTGTGCCACCATCAGTTATTAATCCGAACGTCACAAAAGAACTGGACAGGATCATTCTGCAGATGCTGCAGAAAAACCCCGCTAAGCGTCTGCCCGGCATGCAGGAACTCGCCAGTGCCTTCAGAACTGTGAATTGCTTCGAAGTCGATCCGGCAGAACTGCACGAACGGGATCAGAAAGAACTGATACAGAAACAGGCAGATTCCGTGGATAAGCGACTGGATAGTCGCGCTGACGCAGATCGGATCGCGAAAGGAATTTCCGCTCCTGTCAAACACAAGAAGAAAGTCAAGGTCAGCGAGAAGTTGTTGCAAGAGGAAGAACAACGCAAAGCAGCCCTGGCCGCCAAACAACAAGGCACCATTCCGCAACAGCCGATGTATCAGCCACAGATGCCGATGCAGCCGGGAATGTATCCCGGTCAGCCAATGCAGCCCGGCACAATGTATCCGGACATGCCAGGGCAGCCACACCCAGGTTACGCGCAGATGCCACCACAGCAGATGCCGCCACAGCAGATGCCGCCACAGCAAATGCCGCCACAGCAGATGCCACCACAGCAGATGCCACCACAGCAGATGCCACCACAGCAGATGCCACCACAGACAATCGGACAGACGGTCAGCGCACCGCCTCCAGCCGGCCAGATCGCTGCCAGGAATTCCGAAGAGGTCACGACCGAAGACCTGATGGATTTAATGTCAGAACTCAAAATTGAGTAGCACCTGAAGAAACCCGTCAGGCAAGCCGTTACTGAGAATCCGGCTCGCGGTGATTGCGGTGACCGTTGAAGGTCACTGGAATCTCGCTCCTTGTGGTGACTCATTCATGGCCGGGCAGTTCACAATTTACGTCGCATTCAACAACAGCATTCATTATGGCCCCTCAGCATCAGCTTCCTTTCGAGAAACCAATTTACGAACTCGAAGCGCAGCTTTCCAAACTGGAAGCTGAACCCGATCCGACATCTGCCGTGCAGGAGAGCATTCGCCGAATGCGTGTCGAACTCACCCAGATGACTCGTGAACGTTACGAGAATCTCGATGCCTGGGATACTGTCCAGGTGTCGAGGCATCCGGAGCGACCTCAGACACCCGATTATATCGAACTGGTCTTTGATGAATTCGTCGAACTGCATGGCGATAAGTCGTTCGGTGATGATCGGGCCATCGTTACAGGCTTCGCTAAACTCGACGGGCGAAAGGTCATGCTCGTGGGCCACCAAAAGGGCCGCACGCTGAAAGAACGTAACGATTGCTTATATGGCTGTGCTCATCCGGAAGGCTATCGCAAGGCCATGTCCAAAATGGAGATGGCGTCACGATTTGGCATTCCCATCATCTGTCTGATCGACACACCAGGCGCATACCCCGGCGTCGGAGCGGAAGAACGAGGTCAGGCCTATAATATCGCCGTCAATCTTCGGGACATGTCGACTCTGGAAGTACCGATCGTTTGCGTGGTGATCGGTGAGGGCGGGTCCGGTGGAGCTCTGGGCATCGGGATTGGAGACCATGTAGCGGTGCTGCAGCATGCGTATTATTCGGTGATCAGTCCGGAAGGTTGCGCCGGCATTCTGTGGAAGCACTCCAAACACGCTGACAAAGCTGCACGAGCGTTGCGGTTAACCAGCAAGGACCTGGTGGAGCTGGGCATCGTGGACGAAGTCGTCTCTGAACCGCTGGGAGGCGCCCATCGCAATCATCGCCAAATGGCCATGACACTCAAGGCCACGCTGGCCGAGGCACTACAATCGCTTGAAGGTCTGCCCAAAGATGAGCTGCTTGATCGCCGCTACGATCGATTCCGAAAAATTGGCGTATTTGAGGAAGGGGCAGTCGCGTAGGCCGGACTTCCGCCAAACGCCGCCCAGCGGTCGCGTCCTTGAGTACAGTCACAGAATGTTGTGAAATCGCGAGGGTGGCCGGTGGTTTGCGCGAGGAACGAGCGAAACCCGGGGGCTTCCTTCGCAGGCTCAGTCCAGCCGCCAGCCACCCACCCGTCCAATACCACAATCCGTTACTGCATCCGGGCCATTGAGGCGTGAACGTGCGCACGTCGGTATTGATCGCCGAGTGCTATCCTGCGGGGCAGTCCTGTGGCTGGAGGAAATCGGTGTGGTAGTCAGCTCCTGTGCACGACCCGCCGGTGTCAGAACAACAGGTCGTCTCTGCAGTCCGCAAGATCACCGTTTTTCAACTGCCCCCAACGTCCGATAATGTCCGTTATGTTAAGTTAATCCCCAAAAACAACGGTTTCTACAGACTCAGAAAACGCCCTGCACAAGGCCGCCGCCAGCCAAAGCCGTTTATCGCAACGACTGGTTCAGGCGTTGTTGCAGGTCCAAGCTCAGACTGTTCCATGACACACGGGCTTTCTCCAGCTGACGAACGATGCGTTCGTCCAGGCGGGTTGAGACGGTGGTCTGCGGATCTGGATCGTTTGCTTCCATGCGCAGATCGGCAGACCAGTCTTCGATCACGGCCTGCTGTACCTGGGGAGGAATCCCCACCAGATGTTCCCTGGTCCGCTCGGTAATGGTCTGGCGATCCTGATAGATATCGCCGATTTCGTTGAGAAGTTCAGAAAAACTGCGCCGACCCGCCCTGCTCCCCTTGAGGGAGTCGTTTTCTGCACCGACCGCACTCAGGAAGTCAAAGACCACATTCGGCATTTCAACGGGAAGCGACCGGCTGACATCATAGGCCAGATTCTGTTTCTGACGGGCTGTGGCCGAATTCCAATATTGCTGCAACTGAGGCGCAAATTGCTCTCGTATCCTCTGGGGCAACCGTCTGAGCATTTCATCCAGCGACAATCCATTGCCCGTGTTCGACGGATCAGGAATGCCGGAAGCACCAATTTCGGTCGTGTCTCCCATTTCATCAAACAGATCAGGCAGTCGAAATGCGTCCCCCAATTCGCGAGTTTCGTCGTCGAGAGGCAATTCTAATTGGCCGTCTTCCCAAAGATCAGGCAATGAGGTTTCATGGCCCAGATGTTCGTGCAGAGGCTTCAATTCACTTTGATATTTGGCAAGATATTCGTGAAAGTATTCGGGCGTCAGGGGTTCGACGTGATCCAGAATGAAGCACGCAGCCTCGCCACTTTTGGACTCAAGCACTGTCGACTTCAGAGAATCAGAAAGCGTTACCGAAAAAAAAGTTCCCACCAGACAGATCACAGCGCCTTTTACGAATCCAAACAAACCGCCCAGATGGCGGTCGAAGTCCTTGAACTTTGCCTTTTCAAGCCAGCTGTTCAGGATGCGAGCGACCATGAACGATCCCAGCGAAAAGCCGAGATACAGAATGAACATAGAAATCCAGTGACGCAGGGGCTGCTCAACGTTGATCATCGGTTCGATCGACGGAGCCAGCTTGTCAGCAAACTTGAAACACAACACCAGCGCCGCAATCCAGGCCAGCTGTGTGAGCAGCCCTCGCTGAGCCCCCTGCCACGCAGTGTAAATCAGAATCGCCAGAACGACGAAGTCGTACCAACTCACCATAACCAGCGCCCGACAATCAATTCAGGATTTGTGCGAAGTCCACGCTGGTCGCAGTATAGGTGGTTTGAGCGAATGGCGGAAAGATGAAATTCAAAACGTCTTCCGACTGTCCAGCAGCAGCGTCACCGGACCGTCATTGACGAGTTCCACAACCATCTGTGCCTGAAAGATACCAGTTTCGACCACGACGCCACGCCCTCGCAGTTCCGCAACGAAACTCTGGTACAGACTATTTGCCAGTTCCGGCCTGGCCGCCGTGACAAATGCCGGCCGACGCCCTTTGCGACAGTCTCCCAACAACGTGAACTGGCTGACGACAAGGGCGGCCCCAGCGACATCCGTCAGATCAAGATTCATCCTGCCGTCGCCATCCTCGAACACGCGCAGTCCCGCAACCTTGCCCGCCAGCCAGATAACGTCTTCCTGAACATCGTCTGCCGCAACCCCCAGCAGGATCATCAGCCCCTGCTGTATGGCCCCGACAACTTCTCCGTTGACAGTGACGGACGCTCGGGAAACTCGCTGAACAACGGCGCGCATGAGAAAAGCTTTTGAGAACGGAAACGGAAGGTGATGATGCCAGGGAACGGTATCTGATTTCCGCGGCGTCTCAAGCGCACCAGCGGGACGCGGATGGCTGCGTTTCCACGGATGTCTAGAACTTTCCCTTCCGCCGTTCGCGCGACGGCAGAATTTCGAGACACGTTGTCCACCAGCCAGTCATCACCGTCTGAACAAACTCGTCCGGCAGTTTCTCTCGGCGCATTTCGTCCGCCAGCGCTGCGACTTCGTAGGCCACGGGCACGAAGTCAACGGACACCGGCACGGCCCTGTCGTTCGCAGTGCAGGGAAGGGCGTTCGAATCAGCCGCGGATCCGATACGCAGAACGGTGTACCAGACATTGGTCGTGCCATCGTTTTCCGGTCGGCCCAGGACACCGACATTCACATAACGACGACCGTCTTTCAGTTTCCGCTGCCAGTGAATTCCTGAATGAGTGCCGATGATCAGATCTGCTGCTTGTTCGTCGGCCAGCCGATCCAGGAACGCAGTGCTGGTGGTTGACTGCCAGAGAAACTCGTTAGTCCGCCGCGGGCTGCCGTGACACAGCAACAGTCGAAGACCGTCAACGTGCAGCCTTCGTTCCTTCGGCAGGCCGCGCAGCCAGGCTTTGTTGTCTGCGCTGGTGTTGTGCAGGGTGTAGTCATAGCTGATTTGCGCAAAGTGATTGTCATTGGGATCCGTATAGCCGCACTGACAGTCGTTCAATTCATTGCCAATGCTGTCGTCATAGTTGCCCTGAACGCAAAGAATCTTGTGCTGGCGGAGCAGTGGGAAAACGTGATCGGGGTGAGGCCCGAACGCGCCTAGATCTCCCAGACAATACATCGCATCAACACCGCGCTGCCGCGCATCAGCTATAGCGGCCTCCAGAGCCAGGTAGTTGCTGTACAGTCCGCCAAACAGTGCAAGCTTCATGGTGGCTCAGTCAGATTCCTGCGGACGCAGCGTTGTATTGCTGCAGATGGCTCCGAACTGATAACACGTGTAACAGGCACCATGGCTCAGAGGAAACGAATGCAGTGACTCGGCCAGTCTGCTTCCCATCTTTCCGTCACTGGCTTCCAACAGTATCGGGCAGACGTAAACACCTCGATTGGTGATCACACGACTGTGATGACACAACAGTTGATTTCGGTCAAAGCCTTTCATCATCTGATGCGTGATACGTTCCGTTGCAGCATACCCTTCCGTACGATTCTCTTCCGCACCGATCTTCAGGCGAGGCAGAATCTTAAGACGAGGGCGACGGCAGCCAAACTGTCGCAGCACGTCACGGAACTGCTGCAGAATCTCAGCACTCCTGGATTCATCCCACGTTTGAGTCATCGTGATGATGGGCAGAAAGTCGTATTCACACAGCAGCGCAACACCCTTGATGGCTCGCTCAAAAGTTCCGTCACCGCGAACAGGGTCGTTGATTTCAGCAGTCGGCCCGTCGACGGAGACGCGAAATTCAAGGCTAAAACCGGATTTTTCTTCAGCTGCACGCAGTTCACTCAGCCACTCAGGCTTCAACACAGTTCCATTTGTCAGCACGGTGGCCGGCCCATAGTCCAGCGTCCGTTCTAACATGCGAACCAGATCCTTGTTCAGAAACGGCTCACCACCCGTGAAATAGTATTCGCGAACACCTTGTTCAACAGACTCGGCCAGCGCTGTTTCAACCTGTTCGAAATTCAGAAATGCGAAACTGTAATTCCGGGGACTGCAGCTGATGAAGCAGTGGTGACAGGTCAGATTGCAGACCGTTCCGGCGACCTGAAACCAAAGTTCATCAAGCGACGTCAGTTCGATGTGTGGAGTGTCAACAACTTCCGGAGTACTCACGGTGCGACTCCTTCCGTCGCCCCAACCTGATCCGTCAGCGCTATGTGGTCAAACAGTGCGTCAATCTGCTTCAGACCGTTTTGCAGCAGAAACCGCGAATCGCGGCCGTAACTGGCAGCACCAATAATGAAGAAGTTTGGTTCCGGGTTCTGCAACAGCTCCGGTGCGCCGACACTTTGCTGCAGACAATCACCCGACGACTCACCAAGCAGGTGAGCCGCCAGGTTGATAGGACCATCCGTCGCATAACATCGGTGAATCTGCAGCTCTCGGAAGACTTCGATATTCGGTCGAAATCCGGCATTTGCGATGATGCGGTCAACAACAACGTGCCCCCTACCCTGCTGCGCCTCTGTGTCGTCTTCCGGCCACGACAGTTCTGCCCGGATTCTGGCAGCAGTTCGACTCAACCGATCGATCATTGGGCCCGCCAGCCATTCCACGCACGAATCCGTTTGAAGCGCCAACCGATTGGCCGTCGCGGTCAGGGTCGTCCGTTCCACCAGAACATCGTCTTCGACCAGTGGTATCGGGGCACTGCGGCTTCCACGAGTGACCCAGGTGACCTGTGTTGCGGGTACAGATTTCTGAAGTTCGCACAGCCGACAAATCGAGGTGGCGGCTGAGTAACCACTGCCGACAACCAGAGTATGGCGACCAGCAAACTGTTCGCGATCATTCCCGGCAATATCAGGAATCCGGTAGTCTGAATCAGAAAGTAAAGTCGACTCCCCAGGACATGGCATTCCTCCGGCTCCGATAAACAGGTGCCGTGAAATCAAGCCAGTGCAGTCTATCAGCACGTCCGACTCAAAAACTTTTTCACATCCCGTCACCTCCGCAGAATGTCCTGAGACGCCACTGGATGACTCAAGGTCGACATCCTCGGCGCTTCCCGAATCGGACGTTTCAGAATGTATCCGGCACAGAATCCGAAATGGTTTCGTTCCGCGCTGCGGCTGTCCGATCAGGTCTGACTTACCACATGTCGATCGGCTGACAGCAACGACTTCATGCTGTTCCAGCACGCTGACATGCGGGCGGATTCGTTCAGCCAATGGCTCCAGGTATGACGTCACGTAGTCTTCGCCCCTGAGGATGGCATCGTCCCCGGGCAAATCGATGGTGGCCGCAACGGCCGCTCTGCCAGCGGACGAACTATTCATTTCGAATGGCGTAAACAGCCGCACATGCCCCCAACTTCTGACGGCACCGCCGACTCGCCCCTTCTCCAGAATCGTGACATTGAATCCACCTGCACTTGCGCGAAAGGCGGCTTCCAATCCGACCGGACCACCTCCCACAATAATGAGTCTAAGATTGCTCATGGTTATTCACACAGTGGCCGGAATTGTGATTCGATTCAGGCCCAGACCGTCGAGACTGATTGCCGGAGAGCGGTCCAGCATCAAGTCTGCCAGAACAGCGGCGGTCGCCGGCGACATCTGTAACCCTGACCGGAAATGCCCTGCCCCGACGAACACGTTGTCATATCCGGGTAACGGCCCCACAAACGGCAATTCATCCGGAGACCCAGGCCGCAGTCCCGCCCAGCAGCGCACGACTTCAGCAGCTCCCAGTTCCGGCACGATGGATTCTGCAAAACCAAGCAGTGCGGAAATGCCTTCAGTCGTATTTCGTTTTTCAAAGCCCACATATTCTTCTGTTGAGCCCACAAGAATCAGGCCGTCAGCCCGCGGAACCATGTAACGGCGGCCCCGTTCGATGACACACGAAAACGGCAACTGGCCAACTCGTAACTGAGCGATCTGTCCGCGCACCGGTGCCACCGGAAGTTCAACGCCCAGCGGCTTCACAAGCTGCCCCGTCCATGACCCCGCAGTCAGACACAATCGGTCTGCTCCGAAATGACGCGATGGCGATGTCACTTCAACCGACCTGCCCTGCGAACGAACAGATATGGGACCAACCTCTTCCAGAATTTCCACCCCCCTGCGCTGACAGGCTGTGGCTAATGCTTTGAGGTGCCGAGGGTTTCTGACCTGAGCGAACTCCGGCAGGTAGGCGCCGCGCTGAATCTCGGGATTCAGACCGGGGACGTGCCGCTCCAATGCTGCACGATCGAGCGTCTCACAGTCGAGACCTTCTGCTTGCCACTGTTGAATCTGTAATTCCATCACCGCACCGGCGGGTCCCACCTCCACGGCGCCGCATTTTCGATAGCCGTTATCGATGCCGCTCACTTCCCTCAGTTGAACAGAAAATTGTTCCCACATCTCGTAGCTGCTGGAACGCAGACGCGATTCCGGAGTTGCCGCCGTCGCCATATCTCCGGGGGGCAACATGCCAGCACCAGCCCATGACGCTTCGCAACCAACGCGCTGTCGATCAACGACAGTCACCGAAACGCCCTGCCCTGCCAACTGGAAGGCCGTGGTCAGCCCAATGACTCCGCCACCGATGATCAAAATGTCCGATCCGTGTTGCATCGTTGTTTTCTCAGCGCCGCTGACTCGATCAGGTGCGTGTTTACTGATTCCATGGAGACTGGTGAACCGCCGTTTTTATCAGAAATGGCTGTCGTTTGCGGCACTCACTTGAGTCGAAACCCAGAATTCCGGAGCCACGCCCCCAAAAACTGTGAACTTTATTACTAACCAATCACCTTTGTCCCTCCATTCTTCAATGACACTCGCCTGCCGTCGGTGCAGCTGAGCGGCGGCCTCTGAATCCCGAATCTCTCACCACATGCTGATGCCCGTCTTTAGCAGCAAACTCAGGTGTGGCAGCGTCCCGTGATTGTCCGGTGATCGTATTCTGCAGCCGGGCTCGGGGTGGCCGCTCATGGAGATGATCTGGTCGAATTCGGCAACAAACGGTATACCTCTCCATCGAGTTCACGAAGGATGTGGACGCCGCTGGAGAACGTAACTGTTGCGATGCATGGAGGCACCGACAATGCGAGACACATTCTTACCGTTTGCTCCACCACTGATCGGTGAGGCTGAAATCGAAGAAGTCATCGACACTCTGCGGTCAGGCTGGCTAACGACCGGCCCGAAGACACGGAAGTTCGCCGACGAATTTGCTGCATATACTCAGGCGCCAGCAGCGCTGACGCTCAGTTCCTGCACGGCGGCCCTGCATTTGTCGCTGGTCGCACTGGGAATCGGTCCGGGCGATGAGGTCATAACGACTCCACTTACGTTCGCTGCATCCGTTAACGTCATCGAACACGCCGGCGCGCGACCGGTGCTGGTTGATGTGGAACCGGACACGCTGAATATCGACCCTGAAAAAATACGGAAGGCCATTACTCCCGATACGCACGCCATCATTGCCGTTCACTATGCGGGTCACCCCGTTGAACTGGACGCGATCCGGGACATTGCCCGCCAACATGATGTACACCTGATTGAAGATGCAGCGCATGCGATCGGAGCGGCCTGGAAAGGCCAGCCGATTGGTACCGGGTCCAACCCTACATGCTTCAGCTTCTACGCCACCAAGAACCTGACCACCGGGGAAGGCGGCATGCTGACGGGCAATCAGGAGCTGATTGATCAGGCAAGGACACTAAGTTTGCACGGCATGAGTCGTGAAGCGTGGAGTCGTTATGCAGCGGGCGGAAAGTGGGCTTATGACGTTGTTGCTCCGGGGTTCAAGTACAACATGACGGACATTCAGGCAGCACTCGGACTGCAACAGCTGCGTCGATTTGATTCCATGCAGCAGCGCCGCCGAGACATTGTGCAGCAATACGATGCAGCCTTCGGAACGATTCGGGCGATTCAGACCCCCGTGACCCGGTCGGACGTGACTCACGCATGGCATCTGTACGTCCTGCGACTAAACGCAGACGAGCTGACCATCGATCGAAACCAGTTCATTGAAAAACTTAACGAACGCAACATCGGTACGTCTGTGCACTTCATTCCTATCCACCTTCATTCGCACTACGCAAAGAAATATGGCTGGCAGCCTGAAGATTTCCCGGTCGCTCTGGATAACTACAACCGCATGCTCAGCCTGCCGCTGTCACCGAAGATGACCGATCAGGATGTGGCCGACGTTATCGACGCCGTGACGGATATCGCGACAGAGTTCAAGCGACAGCAACTGGCAGCATAAGTCCGGGCAACCAACATGGATGAACTTTCCTCCCAAAGCCGCGGGATCCGTCGTGGCGCAGACGTGGAGCAACTTCGCGTCCGGCGCCTGCGGAAGCTTTTGTTCAGCGCGGTAACGATGGTGACAGTGCTGTTGCTGCTGGAAACGGGTACGCGTATCGTCAGTCCCGGTACGCAGAGCCAACGGTTCCGGCAAATCAATCAGATCGTCATATTTCTGGGGACACAGCCGTCCGATCTGATGCTGAGTTTTGATTCAGAACGCTTCTGGAAGTTGAAACCGAATATCACGATTGATGATCCGAACAACACATTCTGGCAGGGAACGGTCTCGAATTCTCGGGGATTTCGCTGTCCGGAATTCACTCTCGAAAAAGCCCCCAACACATTGCGTGTCGTGTGCTTCGGCGACAGCAGCACGTTTGGCATCGGTGCACGCATGGAGCACACCTGGCCGGCTCAGCTGCAACAACTGCTGACCGACGGAATTGCCCGCGAAAATTCAGCTGTACTGGACGCAACTGGCATTCACCGAGTCGAAGTGATCAACGCTGGCGTACCCGGCTACACATCGCATCAGGGCCTGCAGCACATGCGTCAGAAACTGGACGATCTTGATCCGGACATCGTCATGGCATCGTATGCCAACAACGATTTCTGGCACTGGGACGATCAAACGGACGCTCAGCATGCGGCACGACTGCATCGCGACAGCGATCTTCGCAGCATGCTGATGCAGAGCCGAATCGTGCAGGTCATGGACGTCGCATTTTCCCGAGTGCGCGATCAATCCGCAACACAAACAGTTGCCACTGCATCTCCAAACCAGCACTGGGCCGAAGCCGCCACTTTCAACTACTTCGCTCCTAACGAAGAATGGACGCGTCGAGTTCCGTTGGAATCGTTTCGAGACAACGTGAATCAGATGGCCGATATGTGCGAACAGCGTAGTCTGCCATTGATTCTTGTGAAGTGGCCCGATCAGCCTCAGGCCGCCGGCAAGTGGAGTCCTCGAATCGCCTATCAGAATGTCCTGGAAGACATTGCCGCAGAAAGAACGCTGCAGATCGCTGATGTCGTGAGACTGTTTCAGGATAATCGAGGCTGGTCCGTCGGCACGTACGTGCCGAACGACATTGTCCACGTCAATCGCAACGGAAACCGCCTGGCAGCCATCGCTGCCAGAGATGCCATTGAACTTGTCCGGTCGCAACCAGTTTTTCTAACGAACTAAGAGGACGGTGTCTTTCAATTCACGAAGACTCGACATCCACCACAATGCGGCCCTTCGTATGTCCGTCGAGCATTTCGGTGGCCATCGGAATAACATCCTTCAGGGGAATGTGCGACGTAACCTGGTCGAGAGCGGCGGCAGAGAGTTCCGATGCAAGCCGCTGCCATGCCGCGTCCCTCAATCCAGAGGGACACATCACCGAATCGATGCCGATCAGTCGAACACCTCGCAGTATGAACGGCGCCACGGTGGTTGGCAGATCCATGCCGTGAGCCAGTCCGCAGGCCGCAACGACGCCGCCTCGATTCATCTGCGACAGGACGTTTGCCAGCGTTACAGAGCCAGCAACGTCAATCGCGGCAGCCCAGCGAGACCGGCCCAGCGGTCGGAGAGGCTGAACGAATTCAGTACGATCAATGACGTCAGTTGCCCCTAATTCCCGCAGCAGCGGAGCTTCGTCAACCCGCCCTGTGGAGGCTGTTACGGAGTACCCTGCCCCGCTAAGCAGCATGACGGCAATGCTGCCCACGCCACCTGAGGCTCCCGTCACCAGTACTTCGCCGGAATCCGGCCGCACACCGTTTTCTTCCAGAGCCAGCACGCAGAGCATCGCCGTAAAGCCAGCCGTGCCCATCGACATGGCCGTGGAGACGGTCAGCCCGGCAGGCACCGGACTCAGCCATTCGCTCTTCACCCGAGCGTATTCCGCAAAGCCACCGTCGTGACTTTCACCGACACCCCATCCGGTCAGGATAACATCGTCTCCAACGGCAAACGCGTTTGCGTCTGACTCCACAACCGTGCCAGCAAAGTCAATCCCCGGCACCAGCGGGAACCGACGAATGACGGGCGACCGTCCGGTGATCGCTAGTGCATCCTTATAATTCAGACTGGAATATTTCACCTTCACAGTGACATCGCCGGGCATCAGATCGTTCAGCGACATCGTCGCCATCTCAACCTGATGCTCATCTCGCTCGGCAGTCACACGAATCGCATGAAATTGGGAATCAGACGGCATCGGATCACCTTAGTTAAACAGGAAGTGACAGATATCGCCGTCCTGCATGACGTATTCTTTCCCTTCCACGCGCAGCTTTCCGGCACCGCGGATGTCTTTTTCCGTTTTGTATTCGATCAGATCGTCCAGCGTATAGACCTCGCAGCGGATGAAGCCCTTTTGGAAGTCCGTGTGAATCACACCGGCACCCTGAGGTGCTGTTGCGCCAACTGGCACGGTCCAGGCGCGAACTTCTTTTTCTCCGGCCGTGAAGTAGCTTTGTAAGCCAAGAGTCCTGTAGGCCGCTCGCGCCACGGTGCCCAGAGCCGGCTCTTTCAAACCCACGGACTCCAGCATTTCGGCTCGGTCGTCTGCAGCGAGTTCCGCCAGTTCCGCCTCAAACTTCGCGCAGACCGGAACAACCTCGGCACCGATCTTAGCGACATGTTCTCGAACTTTCTGTACGTGGGCACTTTCGCCTGTCACGTCATCTTCATCGACGTTGGCGATATACAGAATAGGCTTGGCCGTCATCAGGCCCAGACCCCGAACAATTTTGGCTTCGTCATCCGTGAACTCCAGAGTTCGCAGAAGGTGCTCTTCGTTCGCATAAGCACTGCAGCGATTGATAACATCAACGCGCAGCTGCGCTTCTTTGTCCCCACCGCGAGCCGCTCGCGCCGACTTCGGCAGCGCATTGCTTAACGTTTCGAGATCGGCCAGCAGCAGCTCTGTTTCAATGACTTCTATGTCGGAGATCGGATTCACGTCGCCGGTCACGTGAGTCACATCTTTGTCTTCAAAACATCGCACAACCTGCAGAATCGCGTCGACTTCCCGAATGTGACTCAGGAATTTATTGCCCAGCCCCTCCCCCTTGCTGGCTCCTTCCACGATTCCGGCAATGTCCACCAGCTTCAGGAAAGCCGGAATGACTTTTTGGGGCGGAATGTATTTCGTGATCGTTTCCAGGCGACTGTCAGGCACACTGACAATGCCTTCGTTCGGCTCGATCGTACAAAACGGATAATTCGCGCTCTGCGCTGCCTCTGAGCAGGTCAGTGCATTAAACAAAGTACTTTTCCCAACGTTCGGGAGACCAACAATCCCCGCTTCCATTACAGTGCTTTCGCAAACGATGTCCGGTTAGGTGCCCCGACCAACAACAGTCGCGGGGCGGAAATTCTAGGACATTTCGCGAACGGGTCTACGCGTTCTGTGTTCTGGGAATGCGCATTTTCAAATGCGGCGGGTCTCAACTGCCGCACTCTCGCGCAAACTCAAATCAGGACGAGCTGAAATCTGCCAAATTCGAAGAGCAGACGTTTTCAAACCTCTTCACTGCTGGCACATTTGCGGCAGCGGCCGCTCACCTCATGCGTTCAACGGCTCTTCTGGCATACACCTTTCGCCGCATGCGAATTCCCGGCGCGAACTTAGCAGTCCCGTTCCCGATAATCCTGATCAGGGCCAGCAGCCCCGCAAGAGAACTGCCGCATGTAATCAGAGCAATTGACGCACGGGCGTGCCAGAGATCTTCCCGAAACACAGTTGCCTGTTCAGTAGACTATCCCTGATCCGTCACCAGAAACTCAGTGTGCGCCTCTCGCACGTCGGTGAGATCCGAATTCCACTCGGTCGGATTCGGTTGAAACCTCACCGCGGCCTCAATAACAAGATCCGCGGGCAACTGGCAACGAAAGTGCCCAGCGCAAAACACGCAAGGACTGCAAGTACACTGATCGCAGTCGGCGTGAGAACATGATCACTGAACAGTTCAGCTCACGCGTGGCTCGGTGATTTGAAAACGAACCGTCCTGATTTCGACCGTTTTACCGAACCGTTCTCCAGCAATCAGCGGGATGCTGCACACAATGGTGACCATGCCGACAAACGGAAAAGAAAAAATGCCATCGCAGGATCCGCCTTTGACCTGCCATAGCAGTGTCGCCGATCACGAAAAGAGACGTCCGAATTCTCTTCCTTCTCTTGTGTCACAACATTGCACCAATCTGCACGTGTTCAAATGAACAGGTGCAGATCTTCGTAGATCGCTTCGTTGATCGCCCGATTGCGACGTTGATGTTGCGGCTCGCGGCAGAGACCATTGGCGGCCCATGCGACCACAAGCTTGTGGCCCGGATCGCAAAACGCCATGGCACACTGCGCACCGCCATGGCCAAACGTATCGGGAGAACAGTACTTTCCAAAGCCGTACGGAACCGAATTTTCGCCGTACCTGTTGGAATCAAGAAACAGTCCAAGGCCCAGGTCGACAACGTGCTGCATCGTGTCGTCAAACATCCCCGTACGGTGTGAAGACGTCATGTTCGCGACGGTTTCGGACTGCAGCACTGTCTGCCCCAATGGATTCATACCTTTGTTAAGCAACATTTCGTAGAAGCGCCCGAGTTCGCGGACCGGTCCGCGAAGGTTGACACCTGGCGATGGCCGAGTCAGCCACGGTTCTACTGAGTAGTCGCTCGTATCAAGGTCTCCACGCTCTGTGACTGTGAACTCCGGAAGCCGGCCGGTCAGCGTTGTCGCGTGATCCTCGGCAAGACCACACCAGACATCACCGATCCCAATGGGTGCCAGCAGGTCTTCAGTAAGAATCGTGTTAAAGGAACGTTGACCGGAATCGAGACGCTGCAGAATTTCGCCCAACAGAAACCATGTGCTTTGCGGCTGATAGGCACTGCCAGGTTCAATCGCCCCGACACGGTAAATCCGCGCCAGTGTGTCGTTCCACGTACAGTGCGGCCAGCCGGTTTCAATCAATGGAAGGCCCGAAGTATGACTCAGTAACTGACGAATCGTCACCTCGGAAATCACTAATCCCCGTGTGGTTGGAATGACATCCGCGAGCGTCGTGTCCAGACGTGCCCTGCCCTGCTCGCACAGCTTCAGGATGGCCGCGGACGTCAGCGGCTTGCCAGCAGACCGCCACAGCATCATCGTGGACTCGGTCATTGGCTGTTTTACTGCTGCCATGCCAAATCCGGCGTTCAGCAGACATTGCCCGGCGACAGAAACGTAAATCTGCACGCCCGTATGCAGCCTGCGTTCGATGCCATGCTGAACAGCAGTTACCGTCTTCGAAAAGTCGCTCACTGGTGACGGCTTCAAACGGGCAGACCGCGATCGGCCCGGATGCGACACACCTCAGCAAGAACACCATCCACCAGGATTGAGTTTTGGGAAATCGCAACGAACTGGGCGAAGTTCGTCACGATGTTGATGATCACCGTCAGAACCGCTGTAAAGAAGTGAATCTGGCCGCTGGTCATTCCCAGAGTTCCGTCCAGAGACACCGGCGTGGCCGGATCCGCAACAGCGCCGAATGCTCCAACGCTGATCAGCAACAACACACACAGCACAACCCCGCCCACCGTTCGATACTTGATGCGCTGGTTCCGGTCGTACCACGAAAGATCGAGCGAGTAGGCGTTACTGGTCTCTTCAATCCATCTGCCCGTGCCCATGAAGTAAGTCAGACAAATGGCATGAACCAGTGTCGCAAATGTCAGAGCTCCCAGCCCAACCAGCATGTGCATGCTGACCTGCGATTGAGTCGATGCGTCAAGACTCCTGACGTCGCCGATGTTTAGTCCGAGCGTTGCAGCCACCACAAGCAAGATGGTCGAAACAACCACAAGACTGAGAAAAATGCGTTTCACGAGCTGGACTATTCAGAGACAGTGACTGTCGAAGCGACTACGGAACAAGTGTCATCGTAGTGACCTGATTGATATTCTGCTGAAAACTCTGGCCATTGGATTCGATTGTCATCGCCATCTCCAGGTCCAGCTGTGACTTCGCCACGCGCCCCTGAGCAATGTTGAATGCGACTTCTCCTTGCCCCGTTGAGCTGGTGAGTGTCATCCGGATCGGGGCATCAGGCTTCGGAACCACAGAAATCTCGGGAACGACCCTGATAATCGCATTCCCCGTCGTATCAACCTCGATGAACGTCATTTCAGATTTGATGTTCATCGTACCAAAGCCCAGTTGAACTGACTGTTGGCTGTTCCATGTATTTCGCAACGCAACGGGCTGCCCCGGCAGCATGACAGCAGACTGCTTCATCATCTGCTGCAGCGATGTTTCGTCCAGCGCCCCAGGATTGCCGGCCGCCGACCTGCGCAGTGCCTCCAGCAGCTGGGCGGGAACCTGAACGTCTGTGATTTGTCCGGTAGGCTTCATCGTTACCTGAAACTTCTGGTTAACGATCTGACGAAACATTTCTCCCATTGAATTGATGATGGGATTTTCGGACTTAACGTTATTGTTCGTGTCGAATGCTACGGTGCCCGCTGGCCCACCCTCCATTTTCATGGAAATGCGGTCCACCACCTGGTTCATCACAGTTTCACCAGCCGCCGAAGTACTCTGCACATGCCATGACATGTCCATGACCTGCTCCATTGACTGATTCAAATCGTTGTCACCGATCTTCATCTTCGTTTGCATTTTCTGCTGTACGTTGTACCTGATCGTCTCCTGAGCACGGAATTTCCATCGCAGGTCCTGCTGAGCAGACGCATAATCAGCCTGCGTTGACAGAGCAAGCAATGCCAGAGTAGTGGCGATGCGGATGAACATAGGTGACTCCGTTAAAACAGCGAACGTTTGGGTGAGGTAATAGATGGGAAGACGTGTGCTTCCCGGCATCGGAAGCAAATCGGTTTCCTGCACTCTCGAAGTGTACAACAGAACAGCAAAACGGCTCAAAGCCAGAAAATACTACTCACCTGCCTGCCGCACACCGACCGTCAATAGTAAGTTTGCCCAAAGCGCCTGATCCCCCGTTTGTATAGTGATAACATGGTCCCGCGAGGCAACCGCATCATAAAAATCCCAACGTTCGATGGGCTTGAGTTCGATCTTTGAATCGGCTTCAGACAGGATTCGGCGATATTCATTCCATGCAGCCGGATCTTCGTCCAGCTTGTATGGATCATCATCGGGCATACCCATCGTGTTGACAGCTTCGATCGGAACGGCGCTCAGCAGTACTTTGAACACCTGTGAAACGCTCACCAGTCCCGGAGCCAGGTTCAGGCTGACAAGTTTTGCGCCAGGTCCGATGGCTGACGACGCTGGATAATTTCCGTCGGCTATCAGGATCTTTGAACTGTGACCGGCCTGGGCAACGATCGATGAGATTTCCGGATGGATAAGTTCTGACTTAAGCATTCTGAGTTCCTGATGCGGGACGGCCCGCAAGCCAATTCGAGCGAACTCTCGGAAGCTGTTGGCCCTCTCCCGTTGGTCGCTGAACAAACGTGCAGGACATATTGTTGAGACAAGAGTCACACTTCAAGGCATAACCCTGAAGTCATAAACCTGAGACTTCGAGACACTGACACTTCCCGGTGACACGTCTAGGATCGAAAGACAGTCCTGAAGGTTTCAATCGTCTGTCGGGCGGTTTCATCCGAATCAGGGATTGGAAATGCTTCCGCACAAGCGTAACCATCGTATCCGATTTCCTGCAGGGCTGCGGCAATCGGTCCATAATCCATGTGGCCGCGACCAGCCGCCTGACGATTGGAATCGACAAAATGCACATGCCCAATGTGCTTTCCTCCGGCGTGAAGGCCGTCAGCAATATTGGACTCCTCGATGTTCATGTGGAACAAGTCAGCCAGTAACACAACATTGCTGGTGCTGAGTGGTGCCAGCAGCTCCACGCCTTCGGCCATCGTCGTCGCCAGGTTAGTCTCGTACCGATTCAGAGGTTCGTAGATCAGCGGCACGCCATGTCCGGCGGCGTGTTCACCCAGATCATTCAGGCTGTCTCGCAGATAGCCAAGGGCCGTATCTTTATCTGTGGTTGCATCCCACCGTCCCTGCATCGAACCAATAATCGCCGGAGCCTTGAACGGCGCACCAGCATCGATGATGCCTCGAATGAAGTCACATGCCTGAGTGCGACGACCTGCGTCAGCATCACAGAGGTGCAGACCATGAATCACCATGCCAGCGCCGGTTCCGACGGCAGCCAGGTCCAGACTGTGTGTTTCGAGCAACTCGCTGAGCGGTTGAGCATTGATCGCGTCCGCCGACGGAGCGAACAGTTCAACAGCGTCGAACCCCAGTGCAGCAGCCTTTTCACAGCCGCCAGCCACGTCGGCGTGAAAAACAAACGGCCCTTTTCGAGCTTCTTCAACGATGCTGATCGTCACAGCAGATTTGATCATAACGAGAATTCTCAGCTAAAACATGTTCCGAATGGGTCCGCACACTCCCGATCGCAGGAGTCAGGATATTGCACAGCCGTACTCGTCCGAGCGAATCCCGCTCTTCGGGAATAAACAGCTCGATCGTTGTGACGCACCACTACAGCCCGTTGTTCGTTGCAGACAGCGGTGTGTCCGCGTCACTCATAAATCGGCAGAAACGTATTGAACGCCGCTTCGCCGAAATCGCCAGGGTCGTTGAACCGTCGTTGCAGATCCAGCGAAGAGATCGCGTTCATCTGAGCGTCCGTCAGCTCAAAATCGAACACGTTAATATTCTCTTCCATGCGCTCGCGGCTGGCCGTCTTGGGAATAACGGCGGTGCCTCTTTGTACGCCCCATCGCAGCAGCACCTGAGCAGGCGTCCGTCCGCTAGCAGTGGCAACATCCCTGACAGCGGCATGCTCCATGACGGCTTCGGATGGATCTGCCATACCAAGACTGAAGTAGCTCTGAGCCCCCAGCGGTGAAAACGCCGTGTACGCAATTCTTTCCTGATCGCAGAATCGCAGCAGTTTCTCCTGAGTCAAATACGGGTGTGTTTCCACCTGCAGAACACTCGGGCGAATTTTCGCATAGGACAACAAATCCCGAAGCTGACTGGTACCGAAGTTACAAATACCGATATTTCGCACCAGACCGGACTTGGCAAGTTCCTCCATCGCCTGCCAGGTATCGCTGACGGGAACTCGCGCTTCTTCGATAGTCGGGTTCGGTGCGTTGGGATCAAAAAACCAGCCCGGCGGGTAGGATTTTTCGAAAGGCACAAACCTTTGAGCGATGGGAAAATGCATCAGGTACAAATCCAGATATTCCAGACCCAGATCGTCGAGCGATTTTTCGCAAGCGGCCTGCACGTGTTCGGGAGCGTGATAGGTATTCCAGAGTTTCGATGTGACCCACAGATCTTCTCGATTACACACGTCATCGCTGACCGCCTGAGCAATGCCCTGACCGACTTCCGTTTCGTTTCCGTAATCACAGGCACAATCGAGATGGCGATAACCAACTTCGATCGCAGTGCGGCACACTTCCGCAGTCCTGTCTTTTTCGACCTTCCAGAATCCGAACCCAACCTTGGGGAGTCTGGCACCCCATTTCAGATCAATTGTTTCCATAGCTTCGTGATAACTTCGTCTCGGTGCGATTGCGTTTGTTGACCTTGAATCCTCCTGCGACACATTCTCCTGATCTGTGACAAGCGGCATGGAATTAACCAGTTCATCTTTGCCCGGGACAGCCGCTGCCACAGGCTTGTCAGTTTTTTCAACAACGGCGGTGGGCGTTTCCGGACTGGTCTTCCGGGCAGCTGCCTCTTTCCTGACTGCCGACTTCAGATTCTGTTTCGTTCCTGCAGTTTTCCGCTTTGGCTGCGCCTTCTTTTTTGCGGACGTTGCATCAGCAACCGGAGTCGTCGTCTTTAACTTTTTGCCGGGCTTGGCAGATTTTTTTTTCATGCTCATGTTGCTCGAAAGATCGTCTTCAGATGGGTTGCGCTCGCCCCTGGTCGTGCCGGAGTCCGCATCCGGCCCCCAGTGAAACTGCATCTGACCGGGAAGGAAAACCGGTTCGTCCACTACTTCGTCCACGATTCGCTGCCTGGCTTACGAAAAAACTTTAGGAAAGCACGAATTGTAACGCGGACTTCTCAGTTTCCGAGCGGACAGGCCGTTCAACACGAAAACAGTTCAGATTCCACTCTGCCACGGGCACTATTCGCCCGTGCCACCCCGCCAGTTGTTGGTCTGAAAGGGCGACGCCGGCAGCCCGGCGCCATTTATCAGGTTGGGATTCGCCAGCTTGTGCCAGCCAAACCGCACCTGAATCGGCTTCGCCACGGATGCGGCAGATACGACTATCGCATCGCCATCGACTTCTGCGGTGGCATCAACGAATTCGCCGGATTCGCCAGCGATTTGGAACTCCGTGAGTGGCTTGCCGTCCCGGGACTTCATCCCGTCCGCGTGAGCAAACGTCAGACGTCCGACATTACCATCAATGCTCAGCGACTTAAACAGGGGGCCCGAGTACACGATACCACTAAAACCGTACGTCCTGGCCAGTGCCCACAGCGCCAGGCGATTGCCAACGTCCAGTTTGTTCCGAGGATGAATGTCCGCAATGTTGTCCACGACGTCCGTCGTCACCGCCATGCCCGTATGAGGGATTTTCAATGTAGCGACCTGAGCCTCCCACAGGGCCGGCAATTGGCCAGTTTCGTAGCCTGCACCGGACCAGGGTGCAATCTGAACAAAGTGAAAGGCCAGTTCGTCGTTACGGAATTCTTTTCGCCAGCCGTCAATCAGATCTTTCATCTTGTCCGCATAAGCCAGCTTGTTCTTGCGGATGACGTTGGTTTCGCCCTGATACCAGATCGCGCCCTTCACGGCTACGTTCGTCAGCGGAGCGATCATGCCATTGTACATACCGCCGGAATTTCCGTCTTTGATTGTCCACGGTTCGATCGGCGAGCCGCCCCACGAACTGTTGATCAGCCCAATGGGCACGTCCAGATCATCGTGCAATCGCTTTCCGAAGTAATACAGCACGGCCGAAAACGTCGGCACATTCTGCGGCGTACAGGCTTTCCACTTCGCGTTCACATCGTCTGCAGTTTCCGTGGCCTGAATTTTCGGCACGTGAAACAGTCGCACGTGGGCGTGGTTGGCCGCATCAATGGCCGCAGCCGATCCGGTGGTGTTCTTCAGTTGCCATTCCATGTTGGACTGACCGGAACCGATCCAGACTTCGCCGACCAGCACGTCTTCCAGATCAATCGTATTCTTCCCGGCCACTTTTATCTGTCGTGACTTTCCGTCTGCCTTCTGTGGTTTCAGTTCCACCAGCCACCGTCCTGCCCCATCAGCGGTGCTCTTCTGTGTCTCATCACCAAGCGTGACCGTTACTTCTTCATCAGCCTCTGCCCACCCCCAGATTCGCACAGGTTGATCACGTTGAATCACCATATGGCTGTCCAGCACAGCCGGCAGTTTAACGTCAGCTCTGGCAGATGATCCCGTGATGAAAGACGTGACGAACAGGAAAAAAATGGTTGGCAACAAGCGGCATTTCATCGGAGGATCTCGGTTGGGAAGGAACGGACGGACGTTGGGCCTTCAAACTGATAACGTCATCGCAGATTCCACGCCGAAGTCAACTCATCCGCCTGGCAAAACCGCGAAGACCGAAACAAGGACCCCGGATCTGTTCCCGTGGTCGGCGACTGGCCGCTGAGTAACAGCGACACTTCGCGCAGGATCATCCAGTACGGGGCGCCAGCCTGCCATACAGCGACTTGACCACAATCCTGCAGGCTGGCAGCCCACACTATGCTGGATGCCCCTTTACCCCTGTTTCAGTTCCGTAAACGCATCCGCCATGGCGTTCTTCATGATCAGAGCATCGTTGGAGAAAACAACCAGCCTCGCCCCCTGGCGAATGGTGCGCACGGCCTGCTCAGTCGTGCCAAACCAGCACCCGGCTGCGACGTGGTGACGATCTGCCGTGTCGATAATTTTCTGCAGCATGCCAATTGTGTCCGGATGATCATATTCGTTGGGAATGCCCATGTTTACCGTCAGATCGTTGGGGCCGACGAAGACGGCATGCACGCCGGGAATCGAGCAGATCCTATCCAGGTTTTCGACGCCCTCCACAGACTCGATCATGGGAATGAAGACGGTGTCCGCACACTTCGTCTCGGTTATGTACTTTCTGGTGGCTTCGCTGGGCCATACGCCGCCCGCCAACACCTGATCCAGAGCCTTCCCTTTGAGCGGGCGATACACGGCCGCGGCCGCCAGCCGCATTGCCTGTTCGTAATCTTCCATGTACGGCACGACCACTCCGTCAAAGCTGTCGCAGACCTTGGACACGTCGTCGGGTTCGCGACTGTGAGTTCTGGCCAGACAGGCGATTCCCTTTGCTGCCAGCGCATATCGCACGGGAAGAAATTCTGCCAGGTCCAGCGCGTTGTGTTCGGCGGTCACGATTACAAAGTCCAGGGCGTTCGGCGGCAGGAAGTCGACCATAGCCGGATTGATGGCATGCTGCAGCAACGTGCCGTAGACAGTTTCACCCTTCAGCAACTTGTTCTTCAGTACACGTCCGCTCATCGTTGGATCCTTTTTCGTGTGATGGTGAGAGCAAATGGGCCGGAAGTAACTACTGCCGCAACAACGACAGTGGATTGTTGCGCGTCTTCAGCGGCAGATCAATCGGACCACCGGAACGATGAGATTCAAAGACCGCTGCAATCATTTCCACGATGGCACGGCTGTCTTCGGCGGAACATTTCGTGTGCCGTTCCGCTTCAACGCTGTCGATCAGATCGGTAATGGCCGCCATGTGACCGCCTTCGTAGGTGCCGTCCGTCCGAGGTTCCGGCTTGCCGATGCCGGCAGACGTGATCGTTTCCCACGTCTTGCCGGTTCTCCCCGGTGACCAGCTGCTGTCGCGGAGGATGAAGGCCGGTTTCAGATAGCCGCTCTGCATTTCAATGATGCCCCGCGAGCCCATGATTTGCAGTCCAAAGCGCGTCGGACTGCCACCGACACCTCGTTTCGAGGCGAAGTGGCCGTAGACGCCGTTGGCAAACGCGTACCGAGCCTGCACGTGATCGCCAGCCAGCAGGCCGATGCCTTCGGGTCCGTCGAACACGTCAGCGCTGGCAACAGCGTGGCCTTTGCTGGATACGGTCGCGGTGCATGAGTGAGCACTACCCCCAGCGATACTCCGCATCATGCCGAAGACATGTGAACCCAGCACCCACAGGTCTTCTCCACCCCCACGTCGATCTTCTTTGCCTCGACCTCGCAGCTCCAGAACTTCACCAATTTCACCGTGCTGGATCAGCGACAGGACGGTGTCCAGTACCGGAGAATATTGCGTCACGTGCGCGATGCCCAGTTTCAGGTGCCGCATCTCCATGGCCCGCACGACCTCGTCGGATTCTGTCAGAGTGCGGCAAAACGGCTTTTCCATGTAAACGTGACAACCGGCCTCTGCGGAGGCCAACAGCATGTCGTGATGCTGGTCGATCCAGCGCGGGCAGAGACCGACGACATCAAGTTTTTCCTCCTGTAGCATACTGCGATAGTCGCCGTATGATTTCGGCGCGGCCGTCCGTTTCTGAGCCGCTGCGCGGCCTCCATCGTGCGGGTCCGCAACAGCTGCCACTTCGACATTCGGCAGCTTCGTGAACGCAACATCAACGCCATGTCCGTAGTCACCGCGGCCTGTGCTGCCGATAATTCCGACTCGGTAGATTTTTTCCATAGCTCACCTCCTGCTGGAGAATCACATTGAACCATTCACCATACATATACGAATCGTTACTGCCACTGAATCTGTGTCATCAGGCTCACTGTTTGATTCTTAGCGGGACGGACAGACTTTTCCCTAAAACGTATTTGAACAGGAAGACGCTGAGAGAGCAGAGGCAGGATGCCGTTTATTCTCTACTTGCTTCTGTTGCTGTTTTCCGGGCCGTTAATCATCTGATTGTTTTCCGTGGCTGGGTTGTTGCTGCCGATCAAGCATGCTCACACTTCCGGCAAAACCCACGGCTTCCGATACTCCGACCGGGTTCGCAGCGCGTTGGCGTCGTCGTCGCCGATAAACGTTTCTGACTGGGGATCAAGCTGCAGAGTCCTGCCGACTCGCGCGGCGATATTGCCCGCATGGCACAGGACCGACGCGGGATGACCAACGGTTTCCAGATCGCAGTATGGTTTCTGCCGCGATTTCACGCAGTCTATGAAGTTTTGCACATGTGGACCCTCGTGACTGTCGCCTTCGCCCTGTTCCAGAATCTGACCGCCGCGACCATACGCCGCCCAGTTGGAATTGCCCATAACGATATATCCTCTGTCACCAAAGACCGCGGCTCCTTCTGAATGTCCGAGATAGTGGTACGGCGTCCAGACACGCATTTCATAGGTCAGCATTTTCGTGTGCGTGCCGGCACCGTACTCATAGGTGACCTGCATTGTGTCCGGAAACTGCTGTGCATCATCGAAGTACCACTTTCCCCCGTGAGCCGAAACGGAGGACGGCAAACCGACCTGCTTGTCTCCCTGAGCTTCACACGCGGCGTTCAGCAACGCGACCGCCATATCCAGTCGGTGAACGCCGTCATTGCCCAGGTCGCCAGTACCGTAGTCATACAGCCAGCGCCAGCGTCCATGAAAGCGGTTTGTGTTGAATGGTCGCTTTGGTGCCGGCCCCATCCACATTTCATAGTCGACACCGGCCGGAGGCATGCCATCCGGCGGGAATCCGATCGCTCCCTGTTTGGAACTCTCCCACGCTTTGGCGACAACGCAGCGTCCCAGCTTTCCGCTCTTGACGAATTCGATGGCTGTCTGTAAACGTTTTGTCGACCGATGCTGCGACCCCATTTGCACGATGCATTTATGTTTGCGCATCGCAGCGACCATCCGCATGCCTTCAACGATGTTATGACCATCCGGTTTTTCGACGTAGACATCCTTTCCCGCCTGGCACGCAAGAATCGTGGGAATGGCATGCCAGTGATCGGGCGTTCCGGTAACGATCACATCAAGAGTGTTGTCATCGATGAGCCGCCGAAAGTCACTTTCGGCGCGAGGTCGGCGACTCTGATTCTTCTCAGCTGCCGCCAGGCCTTTCGGCAGGCGATTCGCGTCCAGATCCGCAATGGCGACCACTTCCACGGACGCATTCGAGGAAAACGAGTTGATCAACGAAAGGGCGCGACCACCGGCACCAATAATCCCCACGCGAACTCGCTCGCTGGGCTGGACCGCAGAGGCCTGTGTGGATTGAGCAGCAACGAAACTGCCCACTGTCGCAGCGGAAGAACGCTGAAGAAAATTTCGGCGAGAAGTCTCAGCCATAGCACCCTCCAAACGCGGCATTGCTGCAATCATTAATTGCAGTACTGGAATACGGAACGACTCTGCGACATGATAATCTTCGCAGATTGATAAGCTACATCAAATCAGTTGCCGACATCACCTGGCAATTTTGAGGAACAGGTGGAACAATGCCTTCCACACATACGCATCTGCGGCCACTGGACTTCCTGGCCGCAGGTCAGCGTCACTGCGGCTACGCCAACATCAATAACCGCCCGACATGAACGACAACAACATTCCCGACATCGCCACCGCTGCGTCCATACTGCGTGGCACGATCGAGCAGATTCGATTTGCACGGCAGTACACGCTGGAACTGCTGGAAGCAACCCCGCAGGAAGTGTGGTTTGACGTACCAGCAGGACTTCCCACAAACGTCGCGTGGCAGGTTGGACATCTGACCGTCAGTCAGTACGGGTTACTCATGTTTCGGATGCGGGGACGCCGGCCGGAAGATCTGAATCTGATTCCCGGTAAATTTCGCAAGGCCTACAGCCGAAAATCCGTTCCCAATTCGGATCGTGCCGTCCAGTCATCCGCCGATGAACTTCAAGACCGCCTGAACCGTATTCACGAGCTGGCAATCGCGGAAGTTGAATTGATCGAACCGTCGGTACTACTGAAACCGGTGGACATGCCATACGCGGCCTATCCGATTAAGCTGGGAGCCATCATGTTCTGCCCGATGCATGAACAGATTCACGCAGGACAGATTGGACTATTGCGCCGCGCACTGGGGCTGGCACCAGTGAGGTGAACGAAGTTCTGTCAACAACCATAAACCTGTCAGTGCCTGGCCATGAACTGGATATTCGTCGAGAGTGCGTTCGCCTTCTGCTGCGGGATTGTTACAGAGTCCACCGCAAGTCGCCCAAACAGGTGATTTGCGGAATCGAACCAGGATTCGATGATCTTCACAAGAGACGGCGCGGGAGGTACGTCGTCCGGTCGTTCGAGGTGCTGCGAAACAACAATCAGGATGCAATCTGCAGACTGAGCTGATGTCAACTGATAAGCGCCGGCATCGTCAGCCAGACCAATGTCACCACCCAAAGCCGACAAAGCCGCGACGGTGGCAACAAGATCAGGATTCTCCACTGGGCGTTTCAGACTTCGCGCATTCAGTTTGATGGTGCCCTGCCTGTCAATCGGCAGCAACAGCACCGTGGCCCCGGCGTCCGGAAGTATACGACCGGACGCATCCTGATACTCAACTGTGCCCTGAACGGTCACGGCATCCCCGGCGGGGCGTACTTTGATCGCGGTGCCTGCTTCCGGAACCGCCAGCTCGTCCGCTGGGGCGTCAACAGAGTCTACACTGTCAAACTTTTGGTGAGCGATCCACCACCCAAGACAAACTCCGAGCAACAACATTGCCATACCAGTCGTCAACAGCAGAGTCATGCGGTGCGGACCGCGACTGGCCTCACGCATATCACGCAGGACATCTTCCGAGACCTGACCACCTGGTGACGGCTGCTCCAGCGCGACAAGTTCGCTCAGAGACTCGGCGATTGCAACCGGTTCGTCGGATTCAAAGCTGACTTTCGGAGCAGCGGCGTGTGAGATTTCGACTTCGATCGGCTCAGACACCGCAGTCGGTTCCAGGGAGACGACACCACCTGCCACTTCCGACGTGCCCTGCCCTGCCGCCTGTTCCGGGCCTTCAGACGCAGATTCCAGTGCGTCCTGATCGAGCACCGACAGTTCAGTCAGGGCAGACAGCAGCGTTGAGTCGCTTTGGACGACCGACTGCGGATCCGGGAGGCGGCGCGTACGACCATCAAGTTCCGGGACTCGCAACGACCGACCGCATCGCGGGCAGTCCACAACAGCGCCGGCACGGGATCGCGAGATGCCCAGCAGTTGCTCGCAGTGTTGACAACGAAACTTAATTGGCATGGCAGCAGCTGAATGAGACATTGAGACTGGATACCGGGTTGCGGTATCCTACACATTCGCTGCCGACTGTTCAGCTAATCCGGAATTTCTCACAATCACACAATCAATTTCCGGCCGGGACCACCACCGGTTGCCGATCGAGGGACAGGACCGCGTCGTCGCGGTCCTGCGTAAGTGTGCCCGCGGTATTCTCGAAGAAGTCGTTCATATCCACGATCGCCGGCCCCAGCAGAAACAGAAACACTGATGGCATCAGGCACAACGTTGTAGGAAACAGCAATTTGAATGAAGCTGCATTGGCTCGTGAGTCGGCCCGTTCTCGCAGACTGTTCCGCATGCTGTCACTGTAATCTTCTAACGCCTGGGAAATGCTGGTGCCCGTTGTTTCAGACTGTGTCAACAGAGCAATGAAGGACGTGACTTCCGGCGAGTCGATGCGCTGCGAAAATCCGCGCAGTGCGTAATTCAGAGAACCAATCCGAGCCTGTTGATTCACGATACTCAATTCCATCGCCAGGGCAGGATGAATGCTGGCGATTTCGCTGCTGATGCGACGCAGTGACGCAGCCACTGTCAGTCCCTGACTCACTGCCATGTTCAGCATATCAAGAACGTCCGGCAGACCACGTTCAATGTCAATTCTTCGCTCGTTCGCTTTGGAACTCACCAGTAGTGGTGGCAACGCCCACATCATCAGTGGTCCAAAAACGACAAAGCTCAGCAGAGATGGTTCCAGTTGCGGTGGCGCCATCAGCAGCCAGAATCCGCCAATAACCAGCGTTAGAAATGCCAGCACGAATCTTACGGCATTCAGATTGATCCAGGCAGCACGGGAATGCAGGCCCGCGGCGGCCAGATTCTGACGCTGTACTTCACGCCGGCTTTCAGACTCAGGAAGCATCTCAGCCAGAGCCGGTGTGACACTGCCGAAAACCATGTCATCTTCTGACATGGGCAGTTCTTCAGGTCTGGGCCGTTTCAGAGCGCTGCCGGCATCGCTGCCCAGAATGCTGTCAAAATCCGAGAAGAGTCCGCCGTGTTCCGGCTGAGCGGCACCAGGAATAGGTCCATCCATGGGAGCATCAACCACCCGGGGAACCAACTGCTTCGGCAGCTCATCGTCAGAGGTATCGGCGGTTACCGAACTGACAACAGCCGGGGCTCCGTCATCACTTGTCTGCGACACATCACCGGATTCTTCCGGTGCGCCTCGAAACAACTTATAAATGCCGTATCCGCAGATAAGAGCGGCCAGAACAAGACTAATCCAGATGCCCATGAGTTTTCTCCGACCACGTCAGCCACCAGTTCAGCGGGACGAAAGATTTCCAGATGCGATTGCAGCGGACACAGCCTCATTCGCCCGTACCGCACTTTGCCTTAAAAACGAGCACTGCGTCTGAGAATTCGAAACACAATAAGACCACCAACAATCTGTAATGTGACAGCCAGTCCCAACGACAGGCGGCCCCAGAATGAGCCAATCAGGTCTGCGATGTAGTTTTCGCGACTGAGCGTAAAAAGCAGAACGACAAGAGGCGGAACGATCAGCATCAATATCACCCCCAGACGACTCGCGACTGTCGCAGCACGCATGCGATTCACGAAATGAAGTCGGTCACGGACGGCGGTCGCCAGTCGCTCCAGAACCTGAATCAGGTCACCGCCCGTGTCCTGGTGAACCCCGACAGCGGAACTGAACATCGTCAGGGTGGTTACACCGGTACGGTCGGCCAGATCGCGAACCGCGTTTCCAAGGTCCATCCCCATCTCTGTACGTCGAACGACAAGCCATAGTTCATCTCCAAGCGGTGACGGTGTGTCAGCGGCGACCGCGCGGAGTGCATAAGACACGTTTCTTCCGGTTCGTGCAGTACGAGCAAGAGCGTCTGCCATGTCCGGCAACTGCTCCATGATTTTCTGTTGTCGTCTGATTTGAAGAGACATGGCAATGACAATCGGCACGACCAGGCCGACGAAGAATCCAGCTGTGGTCGCCGGGAAATTCTCTGAGACAACGAAGACGGTCCCGCCAATGCTGAAACCAATCAGCAGGCACAGCATCAACCACACGGCAGGTGGTGTCTGGATTCCTGAACGCAGCATTAATCGATCGAACCAGCCGTTCAGGGCTTCACCGGGACTGTCTGTGTCGCCGGTGGCAAACCGCACATCTTCCTTCAGAATACCGTCAAAGCCGGTCGGAGAAGCAATCTTAAGTGCCTCTGCTTGTATTGCCATCGATGATTCTCCTGGAGCGGGCCGTTTCCGCTGCTGATTCGCCTGTGTTCAATTACTTCGAGCATTCGGACAGTATCCGAATGCTCAGGTCATTCTCCGGCATCGCTGCCCATGGAACCGCTCATTTCCAGTTCGCGAGGTTCAAACAGCGGCTTGTAGCGTGACACGTCGACTCCTGTCAGAGCCAGGCGACGCAGGCTGACCGGTTCATATCCCGTGGCAAAGAATGCGCCGGACGACTTACCACCCGTATGCTGTCCAGTCACGCGATAAACGAACAGGTCTTCGACCTGGTAGTCACCGTCGTGCACGCGCACCACCTCTGTGATTCGAGTAATGCGGCGTTCTCCAGTGTGCTGGCGAGTCATGTGAATCACAATATCGACTGCGTTTGCGATATACTTCCGAGCGATTCCAGGCGGCAGTTCAGTCCCTGACAGAGCGACCATCAATTCAAGTCGGTCCAGAGTTTCGCGAGGATTGTTGCCGTGAACCGTACTCATGGAACCGTCGTGACCAGTGTTCATCGCCTGCAGCATGTCGAGAACTTCACCGCCGCGAGATTCGCCGACGATGATTCGGTCGGGACGCATTCGCAGAGAGTTGCGAAGCAGGTCACGCTGCGTGATTGCTCCCATGCCTTCCATGTTCGGCAGGCGAGTCTCCAGCGGAATGACGTCTGACTGCTGGAGTTGAAGTTCCGCTGTTTCTTCGATTGTTACGACACGTTGACTGTCCGGGATGAAGCGACTGATGCAGTTCAGAAGCGTCGTCTTTCCTGCCCCCGTACCTCCGCTCACGATGACATTCATGCGGCCGCGAACTGCAAGGATCAGAAAATCGGCCATCGCCGGAGCCAACGCATGGGTTTCGAGCAGATTTTCCATGGTCAGACGCTGATTGCCGAATCGACGAATAGAAACCGTCGGACCACACAGGGCCAGAGGGGGAATCACGGCGTTGAATCGCGAACCGTCAGGCAGGCGGGCATCCACAATCGGGTTCGATTCGTCGATGCGTCGACCGGCACGCCCCACCAGTCTCTGAATGAACTGCATCAGATGTGCATCGTCAGCGAACTTGATGTCGGTGCTCTCCAGCTGCCCACTACGCTCTACCAGCACCCGGTCCGGACCGTTGACCAGAACGTCGGTGATCTCCGGATCTACCATCAGTGGTTCCAGTGGACAGAATCCGTAGATTTCGTCCATGATCTCGTGGACCATGGAATCCTGCTGTGAACCGCCGAGATCCACATCTTCGCGAGAACAAAGGTACTCAGCCAGACTCTTCAGCTGACTTCGAAGTTCGTCCTCGGTCATTGTTTCTGCACGCGAAAAGTCAATCACGTCGACCATCTGGCGGTGGAGATTGTTCTTCAGCCGCTGAAACTCGCGAGCCGAAGGCAGAGTGTTGTGGGAGGCAGCAACCATGAACATTCCTCAATTGTTCGTCTTCAGCTCGAAAGAACTATTTGCGCAATCACGCACTAATCCTATCGAGACAAATGGGTAGGAATTGTTAGCGTCTCGCCCCGAGGGCATTCAGTCGGATTCAGGCACTTATTGCCGAAAGTCCGCACATCAACATCTCTCCTTATAACCGGATTACCTGACCAGACAGATTTTCCAGACGTACCGGTTGTGCGGCGTGTTGTCGTTCGCTGTGGCCATCACGGCGGTCGGTGTGCTGAGAACGGCTGGCTGCAATACAATTCGCAACTGCTGATCAGACACGCCCTCCAGACGCAGTATTCGTGCCGCCACAGTGCGCAGAAGTTGATGATCGCTCGCTGCGGTGGCGTTCCTCGGGTTTCCCCCGGAGCCCGATGCCTCAGACTGTTGTCGAGCAGTGGCATCGTACAGAGGAAAAATTCTTACCTGACCAACGAGGGGACGGAGTGCCTTCCTGATATTCCGCAGATCGTCCGCCTTTGTGGAGAGCCGACCAGCGGCAGAAGGAAAAACAAGTGTACCTTTGTCGTTCGTCGACAGATGCTCCGGATACAGCCCCGTGGTGAACTGAGCCAGCGCGCCTCTGACGGGCGTGTGCATGTTCCATGAGACCAACTGCGCGATTCCCGGACCGCCGGTCATATCCCCCGAGTTGACTGTCAAAACAATTTCGGGCAGGCGGTCGGGGCCTGAACTCACGGCGTCGCGCAAATCGTCCCGGCGCAACCTGTCCTTTCCCCGCCCCGTTTCTATTTCTGTTGACCAGCAGTCTGATGATTTGGAGGCCGGGTCGTCAGGCAGAGCAAGGGGCACGATGGGCGTCGCAGACTTGCGGCGGGGACGAAACCCAATGACCCTGTTCTTCAGAATTACTTCAGAGTGTTCTGAAATCTTCCCTTTCGTAATTCCGGTCAGGCCACTCAGAAAAAAACTTCCCGATGACCTGTTCGGGCCATAATTAGCAACGTTGACCAGAATGCGCGTGGGCAGAAATGCGGCGGGCAACGCCGGGCCGATGTGAACATCCACAATCGACCCCATTTCGATCTGTATGTCCTGGGGCGTCAGCTTGGGGACGGCGTGACCAGAAGCGTACGTCTGTCCGATATCTATCGCCGCATTCTTTGCGTTCAACCGCCATGCGGCGACTTCGAAATCACGTTGATTGCGGCGAAGAATGTCGTCCGTCAGCAGCTGCCGTCCTGCCGCCAGGGCAGCCACCTGCGCACAGTGATGCGAATCAGAGCGAAGAACGCTCAGGTAGCTGGTGTTAGCTACAAGAGAGACGCAACAAAGACAGCCGATCATGACAAACACGGTCCAGACGGTTATCGAACCGCGGTGGCCGGTTGCTTTGCGCTGCTGAAAACGGGATCTTCGCTTCACCTTCGAAGACTCCTTACGGGAATCCGTCTATGAAAACAGGCCGACCCTGTCGGACACGGCCTGTCACGTTCAATGCCTCGTCCGTCGGCGTAAGTCCAGCGGGAACTGCTCTGTTCAGAATTTGACACCACTTGCTGACGAGGCCTGTTGATTTTTCTGCCCGGCCGCAGGTCGATCAACTGAGGTGGAATCCCAGCCGGATCCGCCCCCCGTACCCTGCAGTGGCGCTCCGCCGTTGGAGGAATCCCCGCCAAGACCTCCGTTGCCACCAAAGTCTCCGCCGTCAACCGGTCGGCCGTCTTTGTCGTAGTAAACGTTGTGGTGTCTTCCGTTGCGATAATGTTCAGTCACAAACGGTTTTGGTTGCTTTTCGGGTTCTTCGAGGCCCAGGATCTCGCTCAACAGAACACGGTCATCCTTTGAAGTCTGAATGCTGAGCCCACCATTGCCCGGTCCATCCGGATTGTAGCTGAGACTTATCTGCCCTTTTTCTTTGGCCAGCACCATCACGCGTTGTTGCTTCGGAGTCAATTCCAGGGTGACTTCGTTTTGGGCCCCGTTGGTCGACGACGAGGATTGGTTTCCGTTCACAGCAAAGACCTTCACACCGTCAAACAGTTGCAGGGTCATGGAGTCGTCAACTTGACCGGCATTGTTGCCGGGCCTCTCGACAGTCATGAGAACGTCAACGTAATTGCCTTGCTTCACGAAACCACTCACAAGCCCGGTACTGTTGCCCACGTCGACGCTGACAAGTCGGTTACCGGAGGCCAGTTCAATTTCCGGTCCGTCGCCGAATGGGTAAAAATCGGACAATTTAAGAGGCGTCGCGAACTCGATTTTTGTGCGAGCAACGCGCCCAATGATGCCGTTACTGGATATAAGTGTGTCCCGCGTCAGGTCGATTTCGTTGACAGGTCCGTCGCCCAAAAAACTGGCGTCTATACGCGTGCCTGGTAAGATGTCGGATAATGCCATCGGAATGTTGCGGGTTACGACTTCAGGAATGACCTGAGCCTCAGCGGCAAACAGCCGTTTAAAGAGGAACCCGACGGCCATCGCTGCTATGATCAGAAACGCGGCGACGGCCAGCATCCAGGGAGTAAGCTTCACGTTTGTGTCTCCTGCGGCTTTTGATTGACGCTGTGTAATCGCGAACATGACACGCGGGAAACCGCGTGCAGAACAAGACGTCCATCCGTGTGCCAGGCGAATCTGCTGGACCTAAGACCGCAGAACTCACCGTCCTGTAATCCAGAACGGCTGAATCTACCGTTTGAATTGAGTTTTTGTGCTGTACTCGTCACAGTCGTTGCTGATCGGCAGAAATAGTATCATGCTCACGAACCATCAAAGCGTCAGCCACAAGAGTGCGCCCCCGCACGGAAAAACCGGTGGGCCACAGCAGGTCCGGCGTGGCATTCTTCATGGGCACTCGAATTCGCACGATGATTCGCTCGCCAGCTTTCTGTAAACCGGCAACTTCGATTGTGGCATCGCGGGACAGCTTCCTGCCCAGCATCAGTTTCACTTCGTCGCGAATATCGTCCGGGCCGGTGTCACTGAGACATAGTCTGCGGGCACCGGCGTGCGCCGCGTCTGAAATACGAACCCGAGCAGTGGTCAGAAGTGAGAACTCAACGATGGCAAACAGCAGCAACAGAAAAATCGGCAGAACCAGAACCAGTTCCATCGACAGAATCACTCCTGATCGGTAACGCCGGCGTTTTGGAGTGATTCGATGCATGATTAATCCCGTGCTCCCCTGCAAATCCTCTGTCGGACATTAGCTCTGGAGTTAGCGGCGGCTCAGTCGCACCGGAGCGACAGTGCAACACAATGAATTGTACTTAACTCAAAAGGCAAAAGAGAAACAAGCTGTTCAACTGGGTTCGGCAGAATCGGCCGACGGCAATGAAAGAATTAACATATGGCGTTATTACCATTGATTCTGAAACAACAGTAACACGCTCCATGTCGCCAGCGCGACGGGCATCGCAAATGCCATGACACGTCGGTCCGATCTCTGAGCGCTGGTCTCTCCAGGTACTTTCCGGCCGCGTGACGTATTCGACGACGTTCGCCTGTAGCGATCCCGTGTTTTCCGCCAGCCGCGTTTACAGACTCCCGCGACCAAAAGTCCGAATGTTCCCAGCACAACGAATATCAGACTCGCAAAGACGACCTTAAGGGTCAGGCTGGCCCCCAGCCACACGCTCAGTCCGGCCAGCAATTTCACATCACCACCCCCCGCACTGCCAACCATCCACAGCACGAAGAGCAATCCAAAGCCAACACCAAAACCGCACAGACCGTCCAGAATACCGTCCCACTGGTGGAAGACTGCCTGATAGGTCCAGCCAGCCAGCCACATAGGCACGGTCACATTGTTGTATATTTTCCGCAGTCGCAAATCCGTCCACGCCGTAACCAGCGTGTAGGCGGCAATGCACACTACGAACACAGTTTTATCCAATGGCAAATCGAACATCGTTGGGTGCACCTGCTGCGGTCATTGCAGGAGACTGACTCCGGCAGTCCGGTAATCTTCTGATGAGACCTGAAGCCAAACTTCAATAATTGTTGGCTGCAATTTCATAATATCTGTTGCCTTTTCCCGGCAATCTTTACCACACCGTGTTGTCTTCTTCAGTCAACTCGAAACAATCGTTAAAACAGGAACAGATTGCAGGCGAGCACACCGTTACACGCTGCACATACAACCACACTGGACGAGAATCAAGTAGCCGTCTTATGCCCTGGTCAAAACTCAAAAGTTCGAAACAGCAAGGATTATGAACACGATGTCCACATCCTCACCGCTGCTCACCGAGATCCTGGCAACTGCCGTAGAGGCGGCACATCTCGGGGGAAAAGTCCTGCAGGACTGGGTCGGGCGGTTTTCTGTCAGTGAAAAAAGTCGCGCCAATCTAGTGACCGAGGCCGACTATGCGTCACAGGAACTCATACATCAAACGATTGTCTCAAGGTTCAGTGATCACGGATTCCTTGGCGAGGAGGGCTTGTGCCATGAATCGGAAACGTCCGACTATCGCTGGGTCATTGACCCGCTGGACGGCACGTCCAACTACGTCCACGGATTTCCGTACTATGCGGTGTCAATTGGCGTGGAAAAAAGTGGAGAACTTGTCGCTGGTGTGATTTTCGACCCCAATCGGGATGAGACGTTTGCAGCAACAATTGGTGATGGCGCAACGCTCAATGAGCAGCCCATTTCGACCAGCGGGGAAACGGACCTTGCTGCGACAATGGCTATGGCCAGTCTGCCGGTTGGCGGGGATGAACACGACCCTGCCATTGAACGATTTCTCAAGTCCCTCAAACATCTCCAAACGGTCCAGCGAAGCGGTTCAGCAGCATTAAACCTGGCCTGTGTGGCCTGCGGAAGAATCGACGCATTCTGGTCCACCAGTCTGAAGCCCTGGGATGTCGCCGCCGGCGTGCTGATCGTCCGGGAAGCCGGAGGAGCTATTACGAATCTCGAAGGCGGCAGGATTGATATAATGACTCCAGACATACTCGCCACAAGCAGCAGGAAAATCGGACAGGAGCTCACAGACATTCTGAATTGACGCCCCCGCAGGATACAAACACTTCACTCAGCTGTGATTCCGGCGTACGATAAGGTTGTGGATAGTGGGTTATTATTCCGTCAGATGTCTTGCCGTTTAGCGGTGATGGCAGGCACGCGCCTTCTTTCTTCGAAGCCAACAAGCATGTTTGCTCCGCCAGCCAATTTCATTGCTGCGAGGATACCAGTGGCAATGCGCTGGGTGGCTGGCATCGCGCTGCTGGTCGGGTCAGTTGCGCCAGCACAGGAACCTGACGCTACAGAGCCCGCTGTCAGATCATCAGATCTCGACGCGCTGGAGCCTGGAGTACATGTCATCCAGATTATGGACTCCGGCAGAATCTATGCGTTGCCCGGATTCGATCTGTTGATGAAGGAGTTCCTGGCGCGGGCACGGCTGCAGGCATTTCCTCCCATACATCGAATTGCTGACGTTCAGATCTCCGGCGTGGTGGGGCAGGAGCTTGTTGAACTGAAAGCAAACATCACCGTAGATATTTTGCGCGACGGCGAGCGCGTGTCTGTACCGGTAGGCTTTAATGACCTGCAGCTTGAAGAACATTCTCACAGCGCTCCACTGCCGGGCCTGTCAGCACTGCCGATTGAGGCGAAACTGCCTCGTAAAGAGTGGATTTTCCGGGGTATTGGACGCCACGAGTTGAAGCTATCGCTGATCGGTCCGATTCGAACAGCCACTAACGGTACTCGTCGCCTGAGCGTATCGGCGCCAAAATCGGGCCGCAGCGGTATGAAGTTGCAGTTTTCCGAAACAGTGGCGGCAGCTGAACTGTCGACCGGAAACCCGTTTCAATTGACGACAGACGCGGAGACTGGTACGTCGGAACTCGTCACGTGGGGGCTGACCGAAGACACGGAAATCACCTGGACTCCTGCCTCGGCCGTGACGAACCAGACGGCAACGGTCCAGGCAACGTCACCTGCCCGTATGACACTGGATCTGACGACAGAACCCGCTTCCTTCCGCGGCACGCAGTCATTGACGGTGTCGGGGGGGGCGATCAGCGAAGTGCAGGTTCGTCTGCCCAGGGGTTTTGAGCCGGTCACGATGACAGCCACAGATGCTGAAGGTAACTCGATCAGTGAACCCACGGCGACAGCAGTTACGACGGACGTTGGACTTGTGCTGCTCAGGTTTGAATCACCGGCAACAGGCGCAGTAACACTGAACTACGATCTCAACCTGACAGACACCGCCTATCCACAGAACATATCCGTTCAGATGCCGGATATTGCAAGCGTGTCCAACGAATCTGCGGATGTGGATATTTTTGTTTCGGGAGGACTGGACATTGAGCGTCCACAGGAGATTGACGTTCGGCGCAGTCGCGTCGAATCAACGCGAGAAGGCCGCACGCCCGCTCTTGCATATCGATTGCTTTCCAGCGAGTCGCAGGTCACATTAAGAATCAGTGAAAGCGAAGCGTTTTTTGCCGTCGCTCCCCATATCAACTTTACGACCGAGCAGGACAACGTACTTCTAAAGGCCCGCTTTTCCGTCAATATGGTTCGCGGTTCGCTGAATCAGCTCGAAGTCGTCTGGCCCAATTACATGCAGGACGGCTGGCAAATCCTGGACGGTTCCACATCACTGACCTCTGAGTCCGGACCGACCTTTGTCTCGGGTTTCGGCTCGGACGATGACGTAAACAGGTACACGCTCGTGTTTCAGGAGCGACAGTCGGGCCAGTTCGAAATCGAAGTACAGGCGTTTCGCGACCTTGCAGGCTTCAAGGATGGCGAAGGACTGATGTTTCTTCCGGATATCACTTCATCAACGCCGCACTCCACGATCGTTTCACTGGTCGAATCCGATGCCTACTCGATGTTTTTGAGTTCACAGAACGAACAAGCCGCATTTCCAGCACTGCCATCCAATCGATGGCCCGGAGAACTGCAGGACCAGTCTCGTTCAGAGGCATGGTTACTTGACAATTCCAGTGAAGCCGTGCGGCTGCGTATTACGCAGCAAAACCCGGAGGTTCGGACTTCACTGCTGACATCGATTTCCGTCACCAACGAAAGCCTGCGTATTCGAGAGATCCTGTCGTATGACGTGCGGTTCCGTGATCTTTCCGATATCAAACTTCGGTTGCCGGACGTTGTACCGACGGTTCGCCTGAGCGGCTTCGACGCACCGCTGTCAGCGACCCGAACCGAAAACGGGGTTGTCACATACGGGCTGCCGTCAGCCATGAGAGGCAAGTTTGATCTGACAATCGACTACAACTGGTTACCCAGGGAATTTAAAAACACTGGTGAACTTCAAACGGTGAATCTTCCACTTGTTCTGCCCGCGACGTCAGGTGAATTACTGGAGCATGCGACGGTTGCGACAAATATTCCACAAACACTTGTGCTGCCTCAGACAGACCATTGGTCACCTGTCTATTCAGAACAGTATGCGGCAGCGTGGCGATCTGAATCTGTGCCCGACACACTGCCGATTGTCCTGAAACAGCCTCTCACAACACGTTCCGAAAATGCTCCCCAGTTCATGGTAGCGACAACATTCTTTCAGGCACCTGACGCTCTGATCACCAATGTGACGGCGGTCTTTACTAATCCTTCCGACACCGTCTGGTTCGTAATTGACAAGGACGTCAAACCACTTCAGGGAACGATGAACAACAGACCGGCAATAGTTAAGTCTCTGTTTCCGCTGGATGATGCAAAGCAATGGATTCAGTTGAGGGCTCCGAATGATGCGGCACTGGATTCCCCTGCAACCGTCACCCTGATGGTTCGGCACACCGTCGACAAAGCGGATTTCGGTTCCGTGAGCGAACTGAACCTGCCGTACGTCGCCGGACATTCTGACTGTAATGCGATCTGGGTTCTTCGACAAACCGCCGGCCATACTCTGGTTGGGTTGGAAAGCACGCTGACAGCTTTGAACAGCAACGCGATCTCCAGACTTTTTTTCGGTTCGGCTGCTGATTTCATAACGGCAACGTCGACAATTCTTTCCCCGTGCGATCCGTCCGTCCGCGACAAAGTGACCGATCTGCTGAATGACTCCATAGAACCAAACACTCGCCATGAAGTCCTTGCGGGATCGGTCGGGGGGCCAAAACGGTTACTGACGGTCACCAGCAGTACTGTGCTCCTGGGAGCGGCCCTGCTGTGTGTGTTGCTCTATTTTCTGTTGCTCAGGCTGCGTGATGTGCCGTTGACGACTGTCCTGACATGTTTGGTGGTTGCTGCCGCCACGATCGTGTCACTGACACCAGTGGGGCTGCACGGAATCATGCTGAACCTGTTGCCGATGTGCCTGATCGGGGTCATCGCAGCCGCAATACAGCGATTTTTCGGTAGAACTCGATCATCCCTCGAAAGCATCGGCGCAACGGACGGCAGGACGATATTCACGATTGAAAAACCGTCCTTTGTCGAAGAACAAGGGGCCATGCCGGCCAGCCATTCCATAATCCCGTCTTCAAAGCTCAGTGTTACCTGACTGCGGCATTCTGCCACACCGTTACCCTTACATGTCGCGTTTTGTCTTTATTGGAGCCGTGTTACTGCTGGCCCCGCTCGCGGGTGCCCAGCCAGCTGCCCCTGCGCCGACAGATATTGCGATCCCGGTGCACGACGAATCGGTCAGGATTATCGATCCAGCTGAGTTCGGGCGGCTTCCGGATACAAATCGGTTTGTGCCCGTGCCTCGCGAGCAGCTCACTGAACTGCTGCGACTCAGGCACGAACTTTCACTGCAGCCCGAACCGGCGTCGCCCATCAGGAAAGCCGAACTGTCCGCAACTCTGGAGGGAATGGACCTTCGTGATGGTCGGCTGCAACTGCAGCTTTACGCACCGTCTTCAGTGCCACGGCAACGCACACCACTTAAAATCGCCGCGACAAACCTGCAGAATTTGAAACTGCATTCGGGGGGACATCCTGTCGTCATCGCCAGCGACCACATGGGCGACCTGATCATTCTGAACAACACGAAAGACGTGCTCGATGGGACCTGGACAGCACGCGGCAGTATGATCGGCGCAGACTTGGTGTTTCAACTGGCGCTGCCGACAGCATCGATCTGCCACTTCGTTATGACGACCGATTCCGACATTCAAGTTGCCAGCCCGGATGCGTTAGTGCTGCCAAAGACGGAGCAACCGGGGAAAAGCATCTGGGAACTGCATCCTCGATCTCCTGGCGTGTTAACGGTCAGGTGTTCCCGCGACATGAGCTCTGATCACAAAAAGACGGCGGCCATCGACACTGTGGCCAGCATTCGCCCCGGAGCCAATACGACGGATGCGGAATGGGTGGTCACTCTTCCTTCCAGCCTGAGCAGCGCGATCGTAGTGCTTGGCCTGGACGCATCATGCACGGTCACGCAAGTTGACCTCAGTACGGGCCGGCCATTGCACTTCGATTCAATACCAGGCTCCCAAAGCACAGAGCTGCGAATTCAGATGCCGGTACTCACAACAAGCACGGCGATACGAATCCGGGGACGCTTCGCTACCGGAATCGAAACTGACGTGCGTTTGCCCGTCCTGTCCCCGAAAGTCTGGATCGCTGAATCCGTCACCAACGATCTTGCACTGAAATCCTCCTCCGTGCGCATCAGTATTCCGCCTGAATCGGATGTGCACAGCCTGAATTTGCAAGGCCTTTGGGAAAGGGATGTCGCATACCAGGCAGATGGGAGTCAGAGGCTGGATCTCACTCAGTTTTCGAAGAACGCATCCGCTGACCTCCGTCTTTCGGTTTCTCGGGCTGTCGTAAACGATGCCATTTTCATACAAGCAGACTCGACAGCAAAGGAGGCCACGGCCTTTGTCCATGTCGACGTGTTGTCCGGGTTTCTGAGTGAAGTCACGTGGACAATGCCGGCTTCCTGGCGGGTGACCGGCGTCCATGAAGAGAACACTCAACGGCCACTTCTGTTCCGCATGGCTGACGACGGTGCAGACACGGCACAGTCCCGCGTCACAGCATATCTGAGAACACCTCTGACCTCACTGCCGCCGGACAGCAGCCAAACTCTGATCATCAGTCTCCAGTCAACAGGGAGTGTGTTTTCCAGGCAGTGGCTGGCACCACGCCTGCTGAACTCTGACTACAACAGAGGGCCTGAACTGCAATCAGTCGGGACACAGAATGTTGACACTTCGGCCAGCAGTGCCGGAGCCGCATTACTGACGGCCGACGACGTCACAGCACTGCTGCCGTGGCTCTCCACGAATGTGGTGGAGTCAATTGTCAGCGCCCGACACATTCCCTCGACGGTCGCCCCGCCTGTATCACAGACGTCGATCGTTGACCCAGCGTCAGCAACCATCGACTACGCCGTCACCAGGGAACAGGATTCCGTTCGCGAGACACTGCGTATTCGACTCAGCTCAGCTGACGCGTTGCCAAAACGAATTCCGTTGCGCGTGACACCGGGTGTCGAACTGCAGATTTCTGACGAGTCCGTCACACAGCCCGTCCCGATCCTGACACGTCAGAATTTCGGCGGGACCGAAGAAATTGTGCTTGAGATCCCCGCCGGCGTAGACACGACCAGGGCGCTTGACATCCTGCTAGTATCGTTGCGTCCTGTGGCTGCGGAAATGCCTGTGGCCCTGATTTCGTTTCCAAACGCCGACCACGCCGGTGGCTCGCTGCAACCACCACTTGTTGAGTCCAGTCTGGCAATCGAATTGACAAACAACGACGTCGCAGAAGGCGTGACCGAGCCAATTCCTTATCCCGCAGATCCGTTCGCCAGCACGATGACAATTCGAAATCTGGCGGAACGCAGTTCATGGCAGGAGGTCTCCGGGCTGGCAATGGCACTGGTTCAGCGACACGATGACAATTTCTCGGTTGAAATAACACACCGTCTTCTGGTTCGCAGTGTCGGAAACCGCAATGACCTGGTGATCCGTCAATCCATGACTGGCCTGTTCGAGGTCTTCGTCGATGGTCGGCCGGCATTCCCCGATCAATCGAACGACAGATACAGCATTGCACTGCCGGCTGACCGTGAACACGCCGTTGTTGATGTCTACCTGGCGTGTGAGTTGCCCGACGTGCAGCAGGGGCTGAACATGCTGAGTCTTCCGATGCTGGCGTTCCCCGAAGCCGAATCCGGCGACATCACCTGTTCCGTCCTGCCCCCCCGGCAGCACACTTTGACGCTCACGAACAGTCCGATGGGCTCCGACAGCAGCTCCGCTGAATTCATTAACCGAACTTTCAACGAACGATACTCTCGCCAGGCGAACCCGGAACTGTCCAACAGATTTCGACCAATGCTGACACGTTGCCAACTACGAATGGTAGGGACAAATCCGGTCACGGTCGTGGAAAGTACTCTTGATTCCGATTCTGTGGCATTGCAGATCGAAGAGACAGGCATTCGCGTCCCGCAAACGATAATACTGGCTGCTGTCGTGTTCCTCATATGGCTGGCAGTCCGACAAATAACTTCTGTGCCGCTCCGCGCAGTCGGTGGCGTCCTGTTGACGATACTGGCGGGGTATCACCTCGGCGGATTCAGGTCAACGGTTCTCCTGAATGGACTGTCGTTCGGCACACTGTGTTTTGCTGCGGTGTCCATTGGCCACGGAATCAGGAACCGTCTGCGTGACCGACCGTTGCCCGAGCTGCTGGATTCTCAACTCCGGTCCTCTGCTGCTGTTGTACTGCTGTGCGTGTTTTGTACTGCGACAACAATCACGGCTGATGAATCCAGCGAACAAATACTGATCCCCATCCAGAAAGAAGAGTCCTTCCCGTACGTATACATCGACCGCGAACTACTGTCCCGACTCCACTCGGTGAAGTCGCAGCTTAGCACTGCCGCCTACGTCATTCACACCGAAATTGATATTGACGTCGAAGCAGCAGATTCGGTCACATCAACTATTCAGTTGCTCGTGGCTTCGCCGCCACACAGTTCGTCACAGCTGAACATCCCGTTCAACGGCGTAACACTTGTTGACTGTTCACTTGATGGCGTGAGAGTCTTTCCCTCTGTTGAACCGACCGACAACAGACAAATTCAGATTCCACAACGGTCGCTGCTGCCGCCGTCTCCCCTTGGATTGCCCGAAACAAGCCCGTCAACGCAGGGGCGTAATACGCTGGCCGGCTGGGACCTGCGCACCGTTCGCTACTCCGTCCGCTGTACGCGTGAGTTGCTGACTCCAACGGAGTTCCGCATCAGCATCCCTCACAGCCGATCGCCGGTCACCCAAATCAGCCTTTCAGATCCACTGCAAATCGTCGCAGCAGCCACCCATGGAGATTCGCCGAAGTCCAGCACGCCAAACCGGGAAGACGACCGGTTCACCTTTCCTGCCGTATATAACAATGAACGCAGCATTGTTGACGTCGCGCTCCGGTCGTCCGCAGCAGCGCCTGTCGCTGCCAGCCAGGCAAGCAGCGTTGTCTGCACCGCGGACGTTTCCCCGACACAGCTGCGACTGAGCTGCGAGTACTCGGTCGCTGGAACAGGAAGCCGATCCACGTCCGTCGCCCTGAGTATTCCGGCGGGCCACCAGGTAACCCGTGTCGAGTCACTGACCGGAGACGAACTGCCCTGGTCCATCAACGGCAATAAGCTCCTGGTCGGCGTCGCGGCCGACGACGACGGTCTCCAGCGTTTTGTCGTCGAGCGGCTTCTGGAATCGCCAATCAGCCTGCACCATACGATACCCATCGGCATGATCACGACGGTGAATAATCGCCCGGCAGGCGATGTTATCATCGCCGCGGGGACACCTGACGAGTTTCTCGTGACATCAATTCAGTCCCCGGATGGGGAGATGCGCGAGCCGGATCAGAACAGACTGCAACAGCTTGCGAATCGTCCAGGGAATTCACAATGGATCGTTGCTGTCCCCGTCACGACCTCTCAGGTGTATGTTGAAATCGCTGCCCGCGTCACTGCCAGAGAGGCGGAACTGGCCCAGGAAGTTGTCGTTTTAGACGATCGTCTCAACTGGAAAGCACAATGCCGGATGCAGGTGCTTGGTAACCCCACGTTTCGCCAGACATTCACCGTGTCTCCGAATGTCCGCATCGAGAACGTTTCAGCAAGCGTTGGCGCCACCGCAAGACTTCAGTCATGGACCCGAGACAATGATTCTGTTGTTGTGTCATTTCGCGAGGCAACTCGCGGACTTGTCGTCGTGGATTTCACGGGAGTTGTGTTACGCAGGCCCGGACAGCCGACACCGCTGCCTGTCTTCGCTCTACCGGACTCGGTTGCAACTCTGAACTCAACTCTTGATCTGTCGTCCAGTACAACGTCCGAGACGTTTATCAAAGACCTGCAAAGTGCGGTGCCGCTCACCAGAATCGATACGACCAGATATGTGCTTTCCGAAACACCACTGCAGACGACACTGACGGACGACTCAAGCCCTCCCATCATTCGTCCCAGTGAAGATAAAATCCTGCATGCAGAAATCGTTGCGGTACTTCACAACACTGGCGGAAAATCACAGATCACCGAGTTCATTTCTCTCGACCCCCAGCACTCCGGATTTGATATTTACTGCCGACCACCCGACGGAGTGGATGTGAACAGCCTGACAGTCGCGGTCGATGGTCAGCAGACGCCGGTGACGTATGAAACCGATGGTGTTGTTATCTCCAGAGAGACAACCGGCACGTCCGCCTCACGCACCGTACTGGTCGTTTCCGACGTACTGGCTCCCGCACGCGATGGGCTGCTCACTGCGGCTCTGCCGCTCTTTGAGGCCGACCTGAAAATCACGTCGTGCGAAGTTTTCGACGCACGCGGCCAGCCAACAGTCGGCAATGGTTCCTACAACGTTCCATCATGGGTCGTCGAAGCAGCAGATGCACAAGGGTTGCTGTCCGTTCCGAAAAAACTTGATAAGCCTCGATGTGACACAACCGTACCGGAGAACCTGATCACAGTTTATCTGTCTGAACAGCAACGGACCACACGTCCGGCGGGCCCCGTCAGCGACGTCGCGTATGTACACGCACTTCACGACATTCAATTAGACAAACCTACCACCATTGGCCGGTCAGATTTCCTGGTCTTCGCGGCACGCCAAAATGCAATTATTGAACTCGATGTCCCTGTTGACACAAAAATCGTCGATGTGAAGCACAACGGGGTCCCGGTGCCGTTTGCGGTGAACGCAAACGTCATCCGGCTATATGGTACGGCGCAGGTGGGACACTTTGGTATCCAGTGGCGGTGTCAGTCCCGATCGTCTACGTTTCAACATGGGTTCCAACTGCCGTCCGTCGCTGCACCGGAACAACAAAGTCTGGTCAGACTGGCTGCAGCCAATGAAACGCTCTGGTGGTCAACAGGCGACGAAGCAGAGCCCCGGGATCGATGGTACTCTGACAGTCAGGCGTCCGTGGCACAGGGATTCTTAAGTATCGGACAGCCGAAAAGCCCGCCCGAGACCGCCGATCCAGAGAATCGGCCCGAGATCATTGCAGCGTCGGAATGGAAACAGCTGACTGTCGTTTCCCGGGACGCAGCCGAATCGCTGCAGCACACCAGCGTCAGAAACTCAACCGCTTCGGACTACCGATATCTTACGACGGGCAACAGTACGGAGCTTACAGTCACACTGGTGCCGGCCCCCGACACGTTAAGTCTGCTGGCCGGACTGTGCGCGATCGCGATGATCGTCATGCCACCTGGTTTTCGCTGGAGACACCACCGAACAAAACGGCAAACGAAACAGCCTCAGTCAAAACAGGCGACTACGCCGGCGGAATGACTTGATTTATCCTGAGTCAAGCGGATAACCGCCGCCCCGGTGGGTGACGAAGTCACCGAATCGACTGATTACGACTGATTACGACTGATTACGACTCATTCGTGTTCATTCGTCGCTCGTGTGTTGCACGTCTCACCGGACCGGATACCATCGGCAACTCCCGGAACGACCGAAGCCAGACCGGCCGGCGTGACGACACACAGCATGGCTGTCGCCAGGCAGCTTCCGCCCGGCATTGAAACCACGACCGATCAAAACACTCATTGGAACCCTCATCATGAGCATCGAAGCTCGCATCCAGGAACTTGGCCTGACACTTCCCACGGCGCCCGCAGCAGCAGGGACGTACAGCCCGGTGGTAATCATCGACAAAATGGCATACGTTTCCGGACAGGGGCCCATTGGCCCCGAAGGAACACTTCTGCGGGGTCGTGTCGGAGATGATCTAACCGAAGAGGAAGGCGTTTTTGCGGCTCGAACTGTTGGCCTGACAATGCTGGCGACGATTAAGGCTCAACTGGGCAGCCTTGACCGAGTCAAGCGGATCGTCAAAGTTCTGGGCATGGTCAACAGTACGGCCAATTTCCTGAATCATCCGAAGGTGATCAACGGCTTCAGCGATTTGATGGTCGAAATCTGGGGCGAAGAAGGCCGCGCCGCGCGCAGCGCCGTCGGCATGGGTTCTCTACCGGGAAATATCACCGTGGAAATCGAAGCGATTCTGGAACTCACGGAATAGCGCGGGCCGCGGCAATGGCTCCAGATGTACTCACACCGGATTGATACGCGACTATTCTTCATCACGGATCCTGATATCGAACCGTCCGTCTGAACTGGCGGCGGCTCGAAACATGCCAGGACTGGTGTAGACCCACTCAATGTTGCCGTGCAGATCGACAGCGATCACGCCACCATCACCTTTGTTCAGTCGCTCGTGAAGCACATATTCTGCCGATTGTTTTAACGTCCAGCTGCGATGTCGCATCAATTGCGAAATTTGGGCGGTGACTGTGTGCCGTATAAATTGTTCCCCTGTCCCCGTTGCAGAAACCGCGCAGGTCTCGTTGTCGGCGTACGTGCCTGCTCCCAGAATCGGACTGTCGCCCACCCGACCAAATTTCTTGTTGTTCAGTCCGCCGGTGGATGTCCCGGCGGCCAGGTTGCCGTGCGAATCAAGCGCGACGCAACCAACGGTTCCGTATTGCCACGGCCGCGCGGTACTGACGCGAGAGACCGGTTTAACCGATTCGCGTTGACGAACACGATTCCAGATCTCACGCCGCCGTTCTGTTGAGAAGTACGCATTCTCCACGCGGTCTACCTTTTGTTCCGTGGCAAACTGTTCGGCCCCTTGTCCGGCCAGCAGCACATGGCGAGTCTTGTCCATCACTCGCCGAGCCAGACTGATGGGGTTCTTAACCGTTGTGACGCCTGCCACTGCTCCGCCGTCCAGCGTCCGCCCGTCCATTATTGATGAGTCCAGTTCGTGGCCCCCGGCACTGTTGAAGACCGCTCCTTTTCCTGCGTTGAACAGCGGATTGTCTTCCAGAATTCGGATTGTAGCCTCAACTGCATCCAGACTTGTCCCGCCGGCCTCGACGATAGATTTTCCCTTCTCCAAAGCGGCACGAAGCCCATTCCGCCAGGTCTGCACCGTCTCTGGTGACGCGTCCTTCGAAACTGTGCCGGCCCCGCCGTGAATCCCGATGGCCCACTTAACCTGTTTGGGACGGTTGGGCTGGGATGTGCCAAGTTCAAATTCGTTTCCATGACGAAGCGTACGCAGTCTTAACGGCTTGCCAGCTTGAGATTCACTGACGACCACAACGAATGAATTCCCAATGACGGTCGCATGTCGCCCCTGTACAACCAGCGCCGTTGATTCGTCCACGCCCAGACCAGCATGTCCCGGATACTGGCTGACTGCCGACAACAATCGATTGGCTCGGTCCCTCCGAAGAAAGTGCTGATCAATAATCGAATTGGGCAGCAGATCCAGACCTCGACTGATTCTCGGGACCGGATTACCACTTTCGATCATCACGCCGGATTGAATCGCCGCGCCGGCAGACGTTCCTCCGATGACGCCTCCCCGTTTCAGCAGCGCCTGCAACTCAGACTGCACTTTCGTGCCGACGTAGGCGGCTGCAAGTCGTGACTGCTGACCACCACTGATCCACACGGCAGTCGCACTGCGAAGCGGCGCCACAAACGCAGCCTCGTTCGCCTGCTCGCGGTCGCGAGTGTGCAGTAGAATCGTGTTGCGAATTCCGCGTTCACGCCACAACCGGGCAACAGCGTCGGCATCCGGAAGCCCGCTGTCCGAAGACGCCGTTGGAATAACAACAAGTCGGGCAGCCTGACCACCGGCAAGTTCAACAAACCGGCCGACAATTTCGTCCGTCAACTGGCCGCCACCGACGACGACCAACGTACCCTGCCGTGGCTCGATTGCCAATGACACATCAGTGACCAGCAGGGCCACAATCATCCCACACAACATCTGTGGAACGCGCATTGTCCGACGAATAAACATGCCTGTCTTTCTGTTGTGGAAACCCTTCATTACCGAACACCTGTACGGAGCATAACAAAACGTTTCGGACTCAACCGGTCGCCAGGCGAGTTCGGTCCTTCGCGTTGCTTTTTGGGTATCTTAGCGTTTCTTGTGACAATATTCGCTTGGCCCGCCAGGCACGGACACAGAATCATGGCCACAAGAAACAAAAAGCCCCGGTGACGCCATGCGAGCATCGCTGACAACTGCGGAAGCTGCAACGGAATCGGCGTACACCGCTTCAATTGACACCGTCAACCTGGCCTTCGACGCTGCTGCAGCAGCCACCACGGCCACTTTCGACACGGCCATTCAGGCTGCCGATGATCTTCTGAATACCGACATCGCTGCCGCCGACACAGCGTTCAACGCAGCCAACCAGGCGGCTGCGGACGACTTTGTACAGGCAGAACTGTCTGCTCAGACAACGCTGGATGCTGCGACCGGAACATCATCTGCAGCGTACAACACGAGCGTGACGACCGCCACGACTGCGCGAACAGCCGTTGTCGCAGCGAATCCTGACGCGACAACATTCGATGCTGCGGCTCTGGCAAATGACTCTGCCGTTCAAACCTCGACTACCTCCGCTGATGCCGCTCTGCAGGCAGCGCTCGATTTGGCGATCGCAGCATTCGACACGGCAGCAGCAGGTCACATGCCGACGTACAATTCTGCCATTGATGCGGCGAATGTCGTCTATGCCGCTGCCATCACCAATGCAGAGACCGCTCATGCCACTGCAGTTGCGGCCGCGGACAGCAGCTATTCCACCCTGGTTCAGGCAGCCGCCGATGCGTTCAACGCGACGGTGGTTGGTTTGCAGGCGACGTACGACACAGCGGCTGATGCTGCGGCAGCCACACACAGTTCCGCCGTGCAGGCAGCCCAGGGAGTTTTTGATACGGCCAGCGAGACCGCTCAGTCGGCTTACGATTCCGCCGCTGCCGCTGCCCAGGCAGGCTATAATGCGATCGTTGATCCGTTAACGGTGGCCTACGATCTGGCTTCGGCCACACTGTTGGACACGTACAATTCACATCTTGCGGGTTCTCAAGCTCAGGCCGCCGCCGATGTACAGCCGGCTGCCGACGCACACGCAACGGTGGTGACTGCGACGACCGATGCCTACAACGCCGCTGTCGCTGGTTTTTCAGCCGCACAGGCCGCAACCGTGCAACCGGCCGCCGAAGCCTTTGCCGCGGCCGAAGAAGCTGCCGCAGACGACTACTATGATATCGAATTCCTGTACTGGGAATCGTTTATGACCACCTTCATGGGTGACGAAACGATTCTGTACAACGCCGCGAAGCAGTATGCGGTCGACGTGGCGACCGCCAATGTCGCTCTGGTGGCGGCGGAAGGCGCCGCTCACGTGACGTTTGTCAGCAGCGAACGCCCCGCCGATACCACTCGACAGCAGGACATCAATACCGCCGATCATGCCCTGGCCGTTGCTCAGGCAAATGCGTCGCATGATCAGACTGTGCGCGACCTGGGATTCGAAGAAACTCACCTCATCGGTCAGGCGACGCTGGACGCTGCTTTCGCCATCGCGACGGCCACGGCTGCGAACGCTATGGAACTGGACATCGCGGGTGCTGAAAATGTCCTTGAAAAGGCGATAAATTCAGCAGACGCCGACCTTGCCAAATCCACGATCGCGGCAGACGCGAATCAAAGTCGAACATTAGTTCCGGCAGCCGAAGCACTAGCCAACGGCACGGCAGCGGCAGAACAGGTGCAGTCTGACGCGATCGCGGATGCAGACGAATCCTATGCTAACGACATCGCGGCGGCCGATGCGGTGCTGTGGAATGCCACGGCGGCAGCCGACACGGTCTTCACCTTTGCCAGTTCTGCGGCCGAAGCCGCTTTTGCGAACGCAATCGTCGCCGAGCAGGTCACAATGTTAACGGCCGCCGGGACCGCCATGGACGCATGGTCCGGCAGCGTTTCGACTGCTCAGACGACCGCCTACAAAGGAGGTGCGTCGCCCGGCAATCAAACCGCTCAGGATGCCGTCGGCGACGCATGGCAGCAATTCTCAACCGACGCTGTGGCAGCTGCATCAACAGCATGGAATGCCGGCATTGCGTCGATGCAGGCGTACATGACCGCCGCCATCGCGGCGGCCCAGACAGCCACCAACGCCTCGGCGGTGGCAGCTCAGGCACACACCGCGACTGCCGCCGCCAGTTATGTCACAATGGTGGCCAGTTCGGCGGCAGCAGCCACAACGGC
>JABABI010000099.1 GCA_014238335.1 Fuerstiella sp. | reverse complement strand
AGCGAGCAGCATGTGCCAAGTCTGGAGCAGGAAGGGCATGTTCAGCACCAAAATCGATCAGTTTCCGGTGCCGAGAGGTGAAATCAAGCGGCGGAGATGAAAGACTTTGAGTCGTTGAAATGCCCGTGTTTCACGGCGTTTTGAGTTCGGCGGAGTTTTTTGACCTTACGGTATTTGATAAAGATGCAGACCGACAACCGAAGGCGCAACTTCTTGCAAGTCATCTCAGGCTCGAACCCCACGACGCGCCCCATGGGAACTACGGCTCTGCGATGTTACGCAACGGCTGGCTGGTGGCTCTGTTGCACCTGCTGCGCCAAGGCGAGATAATCTGGTCTGTCGGATGCGTGGTCGTGTCGAAAACCGCCGAGAATCTGCCGCCTGTGATACAAATACACACCAGGCATTTGAAAGCTATTGCCGTGGATAGCACCGACTCCGTGACCCTGCAGGACGCCTGCGATGAGTGCGCGAACCCAGACACGCAGCCCAAACAGTTGTGAAAAACCGCCAAGATCCAGTCCGAACTGACGGTACAGTCGACATGCCGGGTCTGAAAATCGAGGCAAATCCTGAAGGCCGTACTGTTCGAAAAATTTATCATCGACTTCTGATTCTCTGTCCAGATGTACGATGACGATCTCCGTCCCACACTCTTCGATCTGTCTGCGTTGCCGGGAAACATCAGACAATACTTCTCGGCAGAAAGTACAGCCGGAATGTCGCAAAAGAAGCACAAGTTGCGGCGCACGATTCGCCATGTCATCCAGCAGTTCCCCCGTGTTGGCCCTGATTTCGCCAAGCGGATCATCATCCTCCGGCATCTCGTAGGCTGATCCTAAGGTGTGGTAATGACGTACCGCTCCCCAGAGAATGACAGTGAACGGAATCCACCAGATCAGGTCATTGGCGAGAATGATCCACCCCATATGAGCCGGAAGTGAGCCGTTTGAAACAGCAATCACGAATCCTATCGGTCCGAAGGTCTTTCCAAGCAGTCCCACCAGTGTGATTGGCCAATGCCGATATGGAGCGTACGAAGCGATGATGTAGCCCACACCGTAAACACCGACGATCATCCCGATACACTGCCACAGCCGAGATGCCACGGGCTCAGCAGCTGTCTCAGCGAATGTCAGGAACGTACCTGGTGAAAGCACGCTCAGCGTTCCCCACGCCAGGTTATACAGCCCAGCCACGAACAGCGTTTTCTTCATCCATGGTTTAGCATCGTAATCTAAATTCATTATTAACTCCGAAGACCTGCATCATTGATTTCACGATCTTAGAACTGCGATGTGAAGGCTGATTCGAACGGCTTCGCGACCGCCGCCAGTTTCTCAAGGGCAAACAGCTGCAATTGTCGAACGCGTTCCTTGCTTAGGCCCAGTTCCGCACCAAGTTCCCTGAGTGTGCTGGTCTGCCCCGCGTCATTCAGTCCGAACCGGGCACGAATGATGACTCGTTCTCGTTCGTCCAGTACATCGTCCAGTTGCCCCAAGACGGCTTCAGCGGCGACAAGAACATCGGCCGCCGACGGCTCGGTATTGTCCGTCGAATCAACAGCAACAGCCTCTACGGAGTCATTTGCCGGTTTCTCTCGTGAGAACCGTTTGGAACTTCGGCCTATGCAGCGATACAAGTGTCGCTGTATGGCATGAGTTGCGTAGGTGCTGAAGCGATAGCCTCTGGAGAAGTCAAATTTGTCAATCGCGTTCAGAAGAATACCGTTCGCCTCACTGACGTATTCATCAAAGTCGTCAGACGTCGAAGACAATCTGCGGGCAATCGAAGCCACGAGTCGTAGATTCGCCCGTGCAATGTCCTCGCGGGATTCCTGAGCTCCCTGAAGCAGTCGCTCAATCTCTTTCAGCGTCTTTTTCGAGGATTTCGCAGATGACGTGACTCGAATCGCATTGGCTCGAAAGCGAAGGAAATTAAGCCGCTTGAACAGGTACTGTTCGCCTTCAAACGTCAGTATCCGGCTTTCATCGATCGCCCTGATAAACGTCGCCGCCGCTTCGTTTCGGTCGACAGCCTCACAACGCCCCTCTTCCGCCGCATACAATTCGATGTCTACATCATCAAAATCCTGCTCAGTGGCGGATGCGAAGTCATCATTCGGAATAAATTTGATTTCGGACCTGCTCACGCAGCTCTCCCCTCATGAGGATCTCAACACAGTCTAGACGAGGCGTTCTAGACGGCTGACGCCGGATGGCCAGAAGAAAACTGCAAAGATACAGCAACATCAGGAATTGCAGCAAAAATTTACGGTTTTGAGAAAACTGCAGTTATTTGGATGGCCAAATTCTGCCAACGTTCTAACACCGTCACAGGGCCACCCGGCATTGGAGAAGGATAAGTGAGAATTGCTGTTATCGGTTCCGGAATTTCCGGGCTTACCTGTGGCCATTTGCTGGCACCGGCCCATGACGTTACTGTATTTGAAGCGGATTCTAGGGTTGGCGGTCACACTAATACAGTGTCCGTCTCAATTGATGATGAGCAGCACGAAATCGACACAGGGTTCATTGTCTACAACGAGCGAACGTATCCGAATTTTACGCGGCTGCTGGCCTCACTTAATGTCGAGACGGTCCCGACTTCAATGAGTTTCAGCGTTCGCAGCGATCGAGACCGACTCGAGTACAACGGAACATCCCTCAACGGCGTGTTCGCTCAGCGAAGAAATTTGCTGCGGCCCGGATTCCTTCGTTTGCTCTATGACATCATACGTTTCAGCCGTGTAGGCTCCATCGATCTCGACCGCGTTCCTCATGATCAGACTGTGGGAGATTACATCGTTGAACGTGGCTTTTCAAAACAGTTTTCCGAACGATATCTGTTTCCCATGGGCGCCGCGATCTGGTCGTGTCCGTTTGACGACTTCGCTCGTTTTCCGATTCGTTTCATTCTGGAATTCTACGTGAATCATGGACTGCTCAGTCTGCGCAACCGGCCGGTCTGGCGTGTCATTCGAGGTGGATCGAAACGTTACGTCGATCGCCTGATCGAACCGTTCCGCGATAGAATTCGACTGTCCTGCCCCGTATATTCGGTGGAGCGTTCCGACGACGGTGTTACGATTCGGCATGCATTCGGCTCGGACGAATTCGACGAGGTGATCTTTGCGTGTCACAGCGACCAGGCACTTCGACTTCTGGGTGATGAAGCGGATGATGAAGAGACGATGATTCTGTCGGCCTTCCCTTATCGCAGGAACACTGCCGTACTGCACATGGACGAATCTCTGTTGCCGAGGCGGCGACGGGCATGGGCCAGCTGGAACTACCACATCGGCGGCAAGCCGTTTTCAATGCCGACTGTCACGTACAACGCGAACATTCTGCAGCAACTCGAATCTGAACACACGTTCTGTATTACGCTCAACGAGAAAGACTCAATCGATCCGAAAAAAATGCTGGCTGAGTTTGAGTATTCACACCCCGTTTTTACAACTCGCCGGGCAGAGTTTCAGGCCCGCCACCAGCAATTCATACGCCGACGTCGCACGTCGTTCTGCGGCGCGTATTGGCGGAATGGATTTCATGAAGACGGAGTGGTCAGTGCTCTGTCGGTCTGCGACAAATTTGGAATTCCGGCGTCCACAGCGTTTGCCGTCGCACCAGTCGCTTCGCAAGCCGGTGAGGACGGAGCAGTGTCGTTGCTGAAGGAACGTATCCTGTGACGATAGCAACTTCAGAGCCGCGCGGGTCGCAGCTCAACGAAAACGGGAGCCGCCCTGCCGCGTCGCTCGGTTCCGCCCGGCTGAACAGCTGTTTCTATGAAGGCGTGGTGAGGCATCGTCGGCTGTCTCCGATCCCCCATGCCTTTCGCAATCCGTTGTTCCTGATGTTCATTGACCTGGATGAAATCGTCGACGTTTTCGCCGGGCGTTTTCTCTACTCAAGCACCTTCCCGAGCGTTGCTCAGTTCTGCCGACGGGACTTCCATGGTGATCCGACTCGTCCACTGGTGGAATGCGTCCGAGAAACTGTGCTCAAGAACACCGGCCAGGTTCTCACGGGGCCTATTCGCCTGCTGACTCACGTTCGATATCTTGGCTTCGTGTTCAATCCGGTCTCGGTCTACTACTGCTATGACGAAACCGGACAAAGGGTTGAGGCCGTCGTGGCAGAAGTGACGAACACGCCATGGGGCGAAAGACACTGTTATGTCATCCCGGCTGATGGAAGCGCCAGGACCATTCGATTTGAATGTCCCAAGGAATTTCACGTGTCCCCGTTTTTGCCAATCGACCTGATGTACCGCTGGCGAGTCAGTCACCCCGGCGAACGAGCGGCTGTGCGGCTGGAATGCCACAACGAAGAGGCCCGAGTTTTTGACGCAACGCTCATTCTTAAACGTCGTGAGTTTACGTTATTCAATCGTCTTCGATCGATCGTGCGTTTTCCCGTAATGACGTTGCAGGTCGTTATTGCCATTTATTGGCAGGCTGTGCGGCTATGGCTGAAGAAGGCACCGTTCTTTCCACACCCCGCAAAGGTCAAGAATATCGATTTACAGTTAGCAGGTGGTTCGGATACGTGAAGAATTGTGCCACAGGGCGTCACCCTGCCTAACGTGGACAGGGGGGTTCCGCCGTGACGGTGGACGTCAGCGCTCGTCAGTTCTGGCAAGCCGCTGGATTCATAGTTTCTTAGTGAATTCGTGTGGCCCATCCACATTTTGGTACTACAAAGACAGCCATGACAACGATAAATATTATCGCTGACCGTTCGCCCGTTTCGGCAACCCCCGTGAGACAGGCTCAGGCGCCGCCCGAAGTCACTGGGACTGGGCTGAGTGACTCCCGGCTTACGTGGTTACAGCGGGTTGCTCGCGGAAAAACTCTGCGACAGCTGGAAGGCATGACGCATGGCCGGATTGAGTTTCGCGATGCACTGACACAGCAAAGTTTCGGTGACAACGTTGCCGACGGTCTGAGTGCCCAATTCACGGTCAATGATCCTCGGCTCTACGGTCATATCGCCGCAGAGGGCAGTCTCGGACTTGCTGAGTCGTATCTTCGCGGGCAGTGGGGCACAAACGATCTGACCGGGTTGTTAAGAATTATGTATCGAAACCTCGGCGCGGCTCAAAGCCCCGTCGCCAGCGCCGGCAGCCTGTTTCAGCGATTAGCGGGATGGTTCAGCCGGAATACTCGCAACGGCAGCCGGCGCAACATCGCGGCTCACTATGACCTCAGCAATGAGTTCTTCGAACTCTTCCTCGACCCCACGCTGCTGTACTCTTCGGCCTGGTTCGAGAACGATCAAACTTCGCTTCATGCAGCGTCCGTCGCCAAGTTGGAGCGCATCTGCCGCAAGCTGGACGTGCAGCCCGAGGATCACGTCCTTGAAATCGGCACCGGTTGGGGGGGATTTGCGCTGCATGCAGTGCACAACTACCGTTGTGATCTGACAACCACAACTATCTCACGGTCGCAGTTTGAACTCGCGACACAAAGGTTTGCTGCGGCGGAGATTTCGGAGCAGGTTCGGCTTCTGGACAGCGACTATCGGGATCTGCAGGGGCAATATGACAAGCTTGTCTCCATCGAAATGGTGGAAGCCGTCGGCGAACGGTTTCTCGACGGCTACTTTCGCAGCTGCGGTCGACTTCTCAAACCCGGCGGCAGGTTCGTCATGCAGGCCATCGTGATGCCCGAATCGCGGTACCAAGCGTATCGCGGTCGCACCGACTTCATTCAAAAATACATCTTTCCCGGTGGCTTCCTGCCGTCCGTCGCGGCACTGCAGACATCCGCAGGACGTGAGACAAATCTTCGACTTGAATCTGTGGAGGAGATGTCGATGCACTACGCCCGAACGCTGGAACTCTGGCGTGAACGATTCTTTGATCGACTGGACGATGTTCGGAGACTGGGCTTTGACGACCGATTCATCAGGATGTGGGAGTACTACTTATGCTACTGCGAAGCCGCTTTTCGCGAACAGGCCGTAAGAGTTGTTCAGATTGTCTGGGACCAGCCAGAGTTCTGAAACCAGTGTCTCTCACTCGCCCCGGTGCGGATTACTTTTTTAAGTTGCTCATGAATTCCGCAGAGCACGGTAGATTACCGGACTCCGCTATTCGCTACGGAATCCGGCGTCTCTTGAAGTCCCGCCTGAGTAACGCGGAATCCAGTGACAATACGGATGAGGTGCGACGGTTTGTCGCCCGGTCGTCGATGGAGCCGATCGCCGTACAGTCTGCTTCAGCCAATGAGCAACACTACGAAGTTCCGTCTCGGTTCTTTCAGCGTGTGCTTGGACCAAAACTGAAATACAGCAGCTGTTTTTGGCCGTCGGGGGTTACCTCACTGGAAACTGCTGAGAACGAAGCTCTGAACGCAACCTGCGAAAACGCAGGGCTGCGCGACGGAATGAAAATTCTGGAACTCGGCTGCGGATGGGGTTCATTATCTCTGTGGATGGCGGACAAGTATCGATCGAGTCAGATTACTTCTGTTTCGAATTCCCATTCCCAGCGTGGCTTTATCGAGGCTCGGGCTGCGGAACTCGGTCTGTGGAATCTGCGAGTTGTAACTGCTGACATGAACAGTTTCTTCGCTGACGAATTATTCGATCGGGTTGTGTCCGTGGAAATGTTTGAGCACATGCGAAATCATCGTGAGTTGACGCGGCGGATTCACGATTGGCTGCGTCCCGGAGGCCGTTTGTTCGTTCACCTTTTCTGCCACCGCCGGTTTGCTTATCTCTTCGAAACAGACGGCTCACAGAACTGGATGGGGAGACATTTCTTTACAGGAGGCATGATGCCGAGTGCAGACCTGCTTCCATTGGCCTGCACTTCCATGCAACTGGTTGAGCAGCGGAAGTGGAGCGGAAAAAACTACGCAAAAACCTGTCGTGCCTGGCTGCAAAATCAGGATCGATCGAAAGAGCTTCTTCAACCGGTGCTGGCGGACACCTACGGGAAAAATGAAGCCGTCCGCTGGCACAATCGCTGGCGACTGTTCTTTATGGCCTGCGAAGAACTGTTTGCGTTCAATGGCGGGAATGATTGGTTCGTTTCTCATTATCTGTTTGAGCGATGAGCGAAGCACAACTATCCGCTCATGTCCTGACAGCTGAGGTCGTCTCAGCCCTGATGATCACCACATGGCTGATCAGTCTGGTGCGCACGGACGTCGGCATCATCGATATCTGCTGGGGAATTGGATTCGCTTCAATCGGCTGGACGCTGTTCCTGAATGATGGTGAGCGTCACCCGGAGCAGTTGCTGTTACCCGTTCTGACCTCCGTCTGGGCGGCCCGTTTGAGCATCCATCTGGCCGTCAGGAATCTCGGCAAGCCTGAAGATTTCCGCTACCGAGCAATGCGGAAAAGGTGGGGTAGGTCGTTTTCGCTGGCCAGCCTGGTAATCGTGTTCGGCCTGCAGGGAACTGTTATGTGGGTTGTGTCTTTGCCCATTCAGACCAGCCTGTCAGTCACCGCATCAACTTCCACACCCTTCACAGTGGTCGGCATTGTGCTATGGACAGTCGGAATGATTTTCGAAACGGTTGGTGACTGGCAACTGGTTCAGTTCAAACGGAAATTCGATAACTCAAAACGTGTGCTTGACACCGGACTTTGGCGCTACACGCGACATCCCAACTATTTCGGCGACTGCTTGATCTGGTGGGGGCTGTTTGTTGTAAGCGTTTCACGATGTGGTGCCTGGTGGACAGTCATCAGCCCGTTGACCATGACAGTCCTGCTGCTGCGAGTGTCAGGTGTGTCCTTGCTTGAACGGACACTGCGGACATCAAAGCCGGAATACGCCGACTACATGGCAAGAACGAATGCTTTTCTGCCAGGCATTCCGCGGCGTAACTCGTGAAGAAACTGCAGCCCGGAATCGACCATTCGGTTTCCCAAGATTTCGCTGACAGTATGACACCACCCGTCTACGAACGGTTTGACCCATCCAGGATTTGTTCAATGCTCATTCTTTTTTACTTGTTGTCTCGCCCGTACGCTCACAGGCTCATGAAGTGCAGGTGACTGGCCTCAATGGAGAGGCCCAAACCGCGACTGCCGCACAGACAGTCAAGATACGTGCCCTGATTCCCTGAGCGAGGAACACTTGTCCCGAAAATGGAGCCGCCTGCTCGGTCCCAGTTACTCCGGGCCCATCGTGCCCGGATCATGTGTCTTCGTCACCGAGACGCGTGAGGAGTTGCACGAAGTCGTTCGAGCCCTCGACCGCGCAACCGGCAACGAACTCTGGAAGGCTGAATGGCTTGGTGCGATCTCCGTTCCGTTTTTGCGAACGCGAACGGCAGCTGGATTCGATCAACCCCTGCGACGGACGGTATGCGACGGACGGTATGCGACTGTACGTAGCCGTTATTTTGCCAGCGTGTCGCGCAGAGAACCAGTAGGGAGCAAATTGGGCTGTTCGAATTCATTCGAATCGCCCAATTTCGTGTGATGATTGGTTTCTGTCCTTGAACGACAAGAGTGCTACTCGTGGAGATTAGTCAGGTTTGAAACGTTCCATGTAATTTTTCACACAGACCTTTCGAGCTGTGTTCGTGCAGGTCATGTAGCGAATCTTGTCGAAGACTTCTCGCTCCGGCCCCCACGCCCGGTCGTATCGACCCAGCGTCCAGAAGATACCGGAATAGGAATTGGGATCGCGACCGTCAAGAGCGTACTTGTTGTTCAGTTCGATCATGATTCGCAGTGCCGCCTGAGGACTTTCAGACCAGTGCAGTATTTTTTTGCCCCACAGCATGCGCAAGTAATTATGGATGCGACCTTCGCGGACCAGTTGCATCTGCACAGCGTTCCAAAGGTCATCGTGAGTTTGAGCGTTTTCGAATTCCTCGAGAGAATAGACATATGGCCGCGGGTCGCCGGCGTGCTTCTGCAACGTTTGCTGTGCCCAATCCGGCAGTGACTCATACTGGTCATAGTCATTGCGTTGCGAGCACATGTTGAAGCCGATTTCTCTCCAGGTGATCAACTGATCCAGAAACGCTTCGAGCATGGGGCTGCACCCCCACCACCCGTTCCTGCTGCCGTTAGGTTTTAAGGCGAGGTCGCCAATCGTCCATTCTTCGGACTCCATCAGTCGGGCAAAGATTTCGTGAGCTGAGATGTTGCCGAAATGGAGATATGGTGAAAACCCACTCGTGGCATCTTCCTCAGGTTTGTTCCGGTCTTTATTGTACCGCAGAATCCGGCCCTTGCAGAAATGCTTGAGTCTTGTCGTGGCACTAGTACTTCCGCCCCGAACGTCGGTGATGCCGACGGAATGGTCGATTGCAAATTCAGTCAGCGTGCCGGGGTGTTTAGCGATTTCGACGACGTCGGCAGACGGCCACTTCATAAGAATGTCTCGGGGGATGCGGTCAAGTCGGGGGATCTGAAGCTCCGCCATCGGGTTTTGTTTTGGAAATTCCAGCAGATGTGGCCGCAGGTTCTTCTGCAGAAAACGACGAAAGTCCTGGGCTCTTAAAAACACTCGATCTGTCCCGCGCATTGGGAAGATGCCGTTGGAATCCACCTTTTCAAGTCGTACTTTCAGCCGATCTGTGACGGTCGCCACCATGCGTGGCAGGAAGAAGCAGGGAAAGTCGTCGGTGACGACCGTGCAGGAGTGACTTGCGAGCGTCTCAATCAGCCCTTTACCGGAGCCAGGTCTTAATTCGAGATAGGGGAAGTATGTGACGTTCGCATTCGCAAAAGCTCTGACATTGTCGGCCATGCCTTCAATGACAAAATGATGCAGTCGGTCGTTTGCCAACCGTAATCGCAGCGAAGAGCCTCAATGATCAGCAGCGGTTTATGGAGTTCTCTCGCCAGGTCCAGTGCTCGCTGCAGTGAATAGTTCCAATTTGCACGTCGATTTGCCGTCATCCAATACAGAACGTATTCACCGTCTGAATTGACTCCAGCGCCGTTGCACGTTTGGATGCGAATCTCGGGGACTGGCATGTCGTTCCCTTTTCGAAACAACGGGATTTAGATGGATTGAGCCTACAGTACCAGCGAACGCGTTCAGGATTAGCTGAAAATCGCACCGCTGCTGTGTCACCCTGCGCTGAATTCCACGATATCAGTATTGAGCTTTCCACGGAATTATACTGCCCACCGGAGTCAGAATCATCAGTTCCATGTTCATTCGCTTTCGCTCCATCCAGGAATCATTGCTCAGATGACGCGCGTCGCAATAGGGCTGATTCTGTAGAACGATTTTTCCAAACCTGCTCAGTATTGATCGTCGAATTTCTTTCCAATGAACGTTTTAAGGTGACGGCGGTGCTGTTGCATGCCGCTTGGTGTGGATGCTTCGAGGCTCTGAAGAGGAATCGAGTCAACGATCTGACCGGACAGCTGCGCGAATCGATGCCTTTGGCTGGATCTTCTCACTCAGTTTGTCGTCGGACAGCAGAAAGGCGCCAATGCCGGCACTTTTTGCGATGTGCATCCGCTTGTTTTCAACAGAGCGGATCTTCTTTTCCAGTCTTGCTCGTCGAGTCTCAGCCGCCTGTCTTTGTCGTTTCTCGAAGGTTCTGAGCGCCCTTCGCTCCTGCGGCTTAGTTCACCGTAACAGTCAAAGGTGCTTCGTCGACTCCATACTATATCGTTCCGCCCGCCTCAACATGGAGAATCGTTTTGAAAGCATTTAGCCTCAGCACACTGTCCATTGCGATCGTGTTTCTCTTCGTTGGTTTCGCATTTGCCCGGGAAATGCAGCCCATCTTTGATGGTGAATCGCTCAAGGGGTGGAAGGCTCTGAACGTGAGTTACTGGTCCAATGAAGACGGTGCTATTACGGCAGAGTTGACGCAGCAGAATCTGTGTACTTCGAATCAATTCCTTGTGTGGCAGTGCGGGGATGTCGCCGACTTTGAATTGAAGCTTAAATTTCGCGTCACAGGAAACGGCTGCAATTCGGGAGTACAATTTCGCAGCAAAACCAAACCCGACGGACTTGCTGTGGGTTCCCAGGCAGACATTTATCGGAGTGGCTCGTATCTGGGGCATCTGCGATGAGTTGCATTCTCGAAAAGGTCCAGAACTTCTCACCGGCAATAGTAAGAAGACGGTGATTGACGCATCCGGAAAACGCACGGCTACTGATCTACCAGGCAAGGCGACGATGCAACCACAGGGTGAGTGGAACGATTATCGCATCACCGCCAAAGGCCAGCACATCATTCGGCAAATCAACGGTGTAACATGCGCCGAATTGATTGACCGGGAATCAGAACACTTTGACCTAAAGGGCATTCTTGGATTGCAGCTGCGATCGGGCGATCCGATGAAGGTGCAGTTCAAGAATATCTTCCTGATGTGATTTTAAGAAACAAAGGGTTCAAAGGCGGAATTAATGCAGGTCCGAGATTCCCGCAAAACGTTTGCCGCAGACACACGCGGTTGCGCTCGTCCGTCAATGTATCTACTATTGTCCCCTTTTTGCTGCGCAACACAGGTTGCAAGCAACGTGCCACCCGCTACCCGCCGGAAGTCGCCGGGATCCGGCAGCGAAGTGACACCGCTCCGGCAACCGGATGGGCGCGAAGCGGAACGTCGTACACTGGCTACAGCCGGAACGGCGTTGCCGCAGGACCAGTCTGCTTTCGCTCTCTGATTTGCCCGTAGACTACATGTTGATTTCGTAGCCCCTGCGGTTTTCGCGGGAAAGGAACGAGTTCGCCTGGGAGTCGCCAACGATCTCTCGTTTGGCCGCGTCCCACTTGAGTTCGCGGTCCAGTCGCATGGCGATGTTGGACAGGTGGCAGATCTCGAGCATTCGGTTATGTGACCAAACGTCGGAGATCGGCTGCTCACGGGACTTCATGCCTTCGATGAAGTTGGCCGTGTGGTTTTCGCTGACTTTGCCGCCGTACACATCTTCGATGGCTCCGTCCGGTAGTGGATTGTCCTTGAGGTCCTCAACAGGCTTGCCCACGATCTTGCCTCGGTTGACGAAGAACCGACCCTTCGTGCCTTCAAACAGAATACCGTTGTCACCTTCGCTGGTGATGATCATTTCCACATCGTTCGGCATACCAACCTGAATTTTGAAGCTGGTGGCAGCGTTGTACTGATCAGCAATGACCGGGTGTCCATCCTTGTAGTCGACCGGTAACGAGTATTCGAGCGGCGTGACTTTACTGGGGCCTGTGTCGCCGGCACCGAGAGCCCAGCAGGCAATGTCGACGTGATGGGCGCCCCAGTCGGTCAGTTTGCCACCAGAATACTCATGCCAGTTTCGGAACGCGTAGTGACAATTGCTGTAGAGTGGCACGCCACCACCGTAACCCGTCCGCATTTCGGGGAGAGCTCGATAATCAACCTTCGGTGCTGGTCCGAGCCATGTTTCCCAGTCGAGTTCCTGGGGAACGGGTGCAACCGGGATGACGGGTGAGGCAATCATCCCGTTGATCCCGCACGTCACCTTGTTGACGGTACCGATGCGCCCATTCTTCACCAGGGCGACAGCCTGCAGAAATCGTTGCCCGGATTCCGTTCGCTGCATCGTGCCGACCTGGAAAACTCGGCCCGTCTCTTTCACAACGTCTTCAATCAACTTGCCTTCCCCGATGGTCAGTGTGAGCGGCTTTTCACAGTAGACATCTTTGCCGGCGTACATCGCTTCGACCGCGACCTTCGTGTGCCAATGGTCCGGCGTAGCGATCATGACGGCATCGATATCTTTTCGGTCGAGGACCTTTCGGTAATCCTTGTATGAATCAGGCTTTTTCCCCTGGCTCTTCCTGACCTTTTCAACGTTGGCTCCCAGTACGTTTGCGTCAACATCGGCCAGCGCGGCGAAATCAGCAAACTTGAACGATTTGCTGGTGATGGCCCAGCCCTGGTTGCGCAGTCCGATGGTAGCAAAGACCGGGCGGTCGTTGGCTGACTGGTAGCCGAAGGCTCGGTTTGCCGAGGGGCACAGTACACCTGCGGTTCCGGCGGCGGCTACGCTCTGAAGAAAGCTGCGGCGAGTTGTTTGGCGAGACGTTAACATCGGGCGAAACCTTCTGATGGAGTGATTAAGAATTCGTGCTGGCAGATTGTGCGGAAGATTTCTCGGTTGATGGGGGCTTCGAGGTGTCGCTTTTGAGCGATGTTACTGCCACGGTTAGCGGATCATATCCGGAATCACGCATTGACTGCGCCGATACGCCATCTTAGGAACAGTGGGATGTGTTACAATAGAGTTGTACTAAGCCACTTCAGCAACGATACTTGTGGCGCTGAAAACACTGGAGTCAGGATTCTGTGCTGGTAACAGCGCGGGACGCTCCAACTTCTCGGACATGTGAATGCCCAATGGATTCAATGCTGAACCCATCGGGCATTTTGTTTTCATCCATCCAGGAATTCGATGCTCAGGACAATCAGCAACAACCTCGCGTTCTTTCGCCAGTTCAGGCAGCGGTTCGAAACCACAGGCGCAATTGCTCCCAGCAGTCGATTTCTGGCCAAATCGATGATTCGATTTCTGGCCAACCGTGGCCCCGCCCCTGTCCGCGTATTGGAGATTGGTCCTGGTACCGGTCCTGTGACACAGCGGATTATTCCTTTGCTGGCAAATGGAGACCGGTTCGACATTGTTGAGCTGAACGAATCATTTGTGGAAATTCTGAAAAGTCGATTCCAGCAGGATGCAGCCTGGAAAACAGCAGCTCCATTCTCTGAAATCCACCAGCTGCCGATTCAGGAGTTTCAGCGGGACGAAAAGTATGACTTCGTGATTTCGGGACTGCCGCTCAACAATTTTCCGGCGGATCTGGTGGACTCCATCGCCGACACTTACTTCCAGTTGCTGAAACCAGACGGAGTTCTCAGCTACTTTGAATACATGTACGTGCGCCCTATTCGCAAAGTTGTTACGCGTGGAGATGAGAAGATACGAATTACACGTATCGACGACACCATGGCCGCCCACTGCGCGGAACATCGGCTCGCCCGAGATAACATCGTCCTCAACATTCCTCCCGCATGGGTCCAGCACCTCGCCGGGAGCCCCGACAGGGCGATGGCGTAGCGAGTTCAGGAGCTCCGACAGGGCGATGGCGGGGTTGACTGGTTTGACGTGGGCCGCCGAGTTCGGGAATCCGGTCGACACCGCGGCTTTTCTGGTGCTTTTCTGGTGCTTTTCGTTCTTTATGAGAACTCGGCAAAGTCGAGCGTGGCGAAGTAGTCGTCGTATGTTTCTGCGCGACGAATCTGTGCTACGTCACCGTTTGCCCGCAGCAACAACTCGGCGCTGCGAAGCTTTCCGTTGTACTGGAATCCCATAGCGTGGCCGTGAGCTCCGGCATCGTGAATGACCAGCAGGTCATCACGATTGATTTCGGGCAGGGATCGGCCTACTGCGAACTTATCGTTGTTCTCACACAGTGAGCCGACTACGTCGACAACCTTGTCGTGAGGAGCCTCTTCCTTGCCGAGCACTGTGATGTGGTGATACGCACCGTACATTCCAGGACGCATCAGATTGGCCATTGAAGCATCGACGCCGACGTAGTCGCGGTAGATTTGTTTGTGGTGAATACACCGGGTGATCAGATAACCGTGGGGACCGGTGACCATGCGCCCATTCTCCAGAACAACTTTCAACGGATCCAGACCAGCGGCCAGGATCATATTGTCATAGAGCGAATGGATCTGGTCACCAACGGCCTTCAGGTCCACAGCTTTGTCTTCCGGGCGGTATGGAATGCCGATGCCGCCGCCGAGATTGACGAATTCAATTCTGACGTCGAGCTGCTGATGAATTCGAACGGCCAGATCAAACAGCATGCGGGCGGTTTCCACAAAGAAACTGCCGTCCAGTTCGTTGGAGGCCACCATCGTGTGCAGTCCGAATCGTTTGACGCCACGTTCCTTTAGAATCCGGTAACCTTTGAACAGCTGATCTTCCATCAGACCGTACTTGGCTTCCTCGGGCTTACCGATGATCACGTTGCCTTCCCGCGCTGCACCGGGGTTGTATCGGAAGGAGACCAGTTCCGGCAGGCCCAGGTTCTGGTCCACGAAATCGATGTGAGTGATGTCGTCCAGATTCAGGACTGCGCCCAGGTCCTTCGCTGCCTGAAATTCGAAAGCGGGAGTGTTGTTGGAGGTGAACATGACCTCTTCGCCGCGGAGTCCGACTTTCTCACACAGCATGAGTTCCGCCTTGCTGGAACAGTCGCCGCCCAGGCCTTCCTGTGTGACGATGCTCAGAATGTGCGGATTCGGCGTCGCTTTGACAGCGAAGTAATTGCGGAATCCGTCGACCCATGAAAAGGCGGACTTCAGTTGTCGGCAACTGTCCCGAATGCCCTGTTCGTCGTAAAGATAAAACGGCGTCGGAAAGTTTTCGGCGATGGCGCGAATGGTGGCATCGTTGAACGGAACGGGCTTGGGGTTACTCATTGTTTGACCGACACAGTGATAACTGATGAAAGATGATTCGTGTACTGCAGTCACGCTGAACGTGGAGTGTCGCGCATATTTCGGACCGCAGTTTGGGCCTGAGGTTCACTCAATTCAACTGCCGTGCCCGCAATTCCTGGAGTTCGCGTTATCGAGAGGGCGGCGTCCGAAAATGAGCGTTCGCACCATCATTATGCCAGTGCCCAGAAGTCCGCAGGCGGCTTCGAATGAAATTCAATCCACGTTTTCAGCACCGGATGTTCAAAGCCCAGTTTCACTGCATGCAGCGCATGTCGCTTGGTTGTTGGCCGTTCACCTTCAAGTCTCGGTGCCTTGCGGATCGTGCCGTGAGGTCCGTAGAACTCATCACCCAGCACTGGATGGCCGACTTCTGCCAAATGTACTCGGATCTGATGATTGCGACCGGTGTGTAGTTTGCAATCAATCACCGTGTGTGTCCTGCAGCGATCTCTCACAACCACGTCGGTTCTTGCGGATCTTGGCTTTCCAGCCGTTGGTTTCGCCGACATCAACACACTGTTGTTTCCCGGTTGCTGCCCGATTGGCAGCTCAATCCGTTGCACATCGAAGTTCGGATTGCCTTCTACTAAAGCGACGTATGATTTCGACGTTCGCCCGTTTTCAAAATCAATGGCCAGCAGACGGTGCGTCATGTGTTCCTTGGGTACGACCAGCAGTCCGCTGGTCATGCGGTCCAGTCGATGGATGATACCCGGCCGCAGCAGTCCTCGGACAGGTGACTGAGAATCAAGATGATGCTGAACCGCATTGATCAACGTGTCGCTTTGATATTCACCGACCGGATGTGCGATCAGTCCTGCCGGTTTGTCGACCACGATCAGCCACGGATCTTCGTAGACAATGTTAAGCGGGATGGGCGAGGGGGTCAGCAGTTTGTCCGGAGGTTCAATCAGACGCAGGCGCACGCTCTGACTGCGAAATACTCGCTGATCCGTCGATGCTGTGACATTATTGACGCATACCGCACCGGTGCGAACCATGCGGCTCAGTCGCCAGCGCGTGTAGTTACGCAGGTGCTTCGACAGGAAAGAATCGATACGCACGCCGGACAGGTACGGCTCAACGATGAACTCAAACTGCAGCACAGACGTGTGAATGAGTCCCTCAAAGAGTGTGACGGTCGGGGATCCGCCGATTTCGCTCGGCGACCCGCTTCTCAATGTAAGCCCTGAGCATCATACTATTGCACCACAACAATCCACGCCATCCTGAGCCACGCGAATCCGATTCGATCTGACGGTTTAACGCGGCGGCAGCGGCCGCGAGTACGACGACGATACATCCACCTGAAAGTGTTTGAGCTCAGACGAATAGAAGATAAGACCGCCATGAAGTGTTCCATTTTTACTGCATTCAGCCTGCTTTGGCAGTTCACGCTGTTTGGTGACACTCCGGACTCCGCACAAATCCTGGATGTCGGGCAACACTACGTCCGCAACGGTTCAGACCGTGAGTGGTCAGAGTTCGCTGGAACGCCCGAATCGACGAGTTATCAGCTGGAGTTCGAAGCTCAGGCCAGTGACAGCGAGCAGACTCTGCGAATTGTCCAGCATGACGTTAAACAGCAGTGGAATATTGAGCTGAATGGCACGAAACTGGGACGGTTATATCGCGACGAAAATGCCATCATTGGATTCTGGGCTGTTCCAAAGTCGACGCTGCTTGATGGTCAGAACAAGCTGCGGATCTCTACTACGTCAAAGTCGAGCGATGATATTCGTATCGGTGAAGTTATCCTTTATGCTGATGCGACAGCGGATGTGTTGAGTGAGTGTCGAGTAACCGTTTCTGTACGCGATGAAGTAACTGACAAGCCGACACCATGTCGAATCACGATTCTTCAGGACGGTCGATTGATGACGACGGGAGCGACGTCGGACGATCAAATGGCCGTGCGACCTGGAGTGATTTACTGTGGGGGCGATGCAGACTTCATGTTGCCCGCAGGAACATATCAGGTCGTCGCAGGGCGTGGCCCTGAGTACAGCATCGACGTCCGCACGTTGACTGTTTCCGCCGGAAAGCCCCACGCTCTGGAACTTGCGATCGAACGTGAAGTACCGACGGACGGATTTGCTGCCTGTGACACACATGTGCACACACTAACCCATTCCGGTCACGGCGATTCGACTGTTCGTGAACGTATGCTGACTCTGGCCGGAGAGGGAATCGAATTCCCTATCGCCACCGATCACAATGTTCATATCAATTATGAAAAACTGGCCCGCGAACTTGGCGTTCGTGACTTCTTTACGCCGGTGATCGGAAACGAAGTGACGACAAAGTTTGGGCACTTCAACGTATTTCCGGTGGCGTCGGCAGATGTTCCGATTCCCAACTATAAAGCTGACAACTGGCCGGAAATTTTCGCCAGCATCTATGGCACTCCTGATGTTAAAGTCGCCATCCTGAATCATTCACGAGATGTTCACAGCAACTACCGTCCCTTCGGGCCGGAACATCATCTTGCGGCAACATCCACAAATCTTGACGGATGGGATCTGAAGGCAAATGCGATGGAGGTTGTCAATTCTGGTGCCCAGCAGACAGACGTGATGCAGCTTGTGCATGACTGGATGTCGCAGCTCAACGCCGGGCGACGACTGACGCCTGTCGGCTGCAGCGACTCGCACGATGTTGCGCGACACTTTGTCGGTCAGGGACGCACCTACATTCGCTGCGACGACGCCGATCCCGGAAAAATTGATGTTGATGCCGCGGTAAACAGCTTCGTTGCCGGACGAGTTTCCATCGGTTGCGGACTCTTCGCCGATATTCGAATTAATGAAACCGCCGGCCCCGGAGACACGGTCGGGAAATCGAATCGCTATGTCGCGAAGGTCGATGTGCGAGGTCCGTCCTGGATGGAGGCCGATGAAATTGAGGTCTTTGTCAACGGTCATTCTGTCCGCACGTTCGAATTGAAGTCTGCTGATCGAGTCAAACCCGGCGTGAAAGCCCGGTTCGAAATGAAGCTGCCGGTATCGGCGAACCAGGACGTGTTCGTAGTGGCGGTGGCCCGCGGTCCGGGCGTCAGAAAACTACACTGGCCCATCGCCAAACCTTATCAGCCAACGTCGACGGACTGGACGCCGACGTTTTTGGCTGTCACCGGTGCGGTCTGGATCGATGCGGACGGGGACGGAAGAATCAAGTCAGCCAAAGAGTACGCGACTGAAGTCTGCACCGAGTCTGCTTATAGCATCGACCACGTGCTGAAACGACTCAAAGATTTTGATGCGGCAGTGGCGGTTCATGCTGCGGAACTGCTGATGAATGAGAGTCCGGACACGTTCGTTTCCGGAGCGCTGCGTGGCGCTCGCCGGAGCAGTCCCGTCATCCGTGGCGCATTTGAAACGTTTTACGATGCATGGCAGCAGGCACGCCGTGCTCGTGCCGGTGCAGTGGGCGCGACTGGACTGTGACACCTGAGGAAGTAATGAGTTACTGCATCGTTGGTGTCATCGGGCACATTGATCATGGGAAGACATCGTTAGTTGCTGCGCTGACGGGTGTGGACACGGACACTCATCCGGAGGAAAAGCGTCGAGGCATTACGATTGACCTGGGATTCGCTTCGTTCACGGAGGGCGAACATCAGTTCGCCCTGATTGATGCTCCGGGACACCAGAAGTACGTGGGCAACCTGCTGGCTGGTGTTTCGGGTATTGACATCGGGCTGCTGGTGGTGGCCTGCGATCAGGGAATTCAGGAACAGACTTTGGAGCACGCTTCCATTCTGCAGATGCTGGGCGTGAAGCGGCTGATGGTGGCTCTGTCGCGCATCGACCTGGCAACCGCATCCGCTCAGGCAGAACTGAGGGAGGATCTTGAGCTGTTTCTGGACGACTTTGGTTTCACGGATGTCCCGATGGTGTCCGTGTCGCCCGTCAAGGATATCGGCGTCGACAAATTAAAGACGCAGTTGTGTGAATTTTCTGACAGCCTTGGGGAACGGCCGACTGGTGAATATTTTCGGATGCCGGTCGATCGAGTCTTCAGCATGCCAGGTCGCGGCTGCGTCATCGCAGGGACAGTCTGGAGTGGAACAATTCAGACCGGCGATAATCTGGAGCTGGCCAATTCGGGAGAGCTGGTCCGAGTTCGAGAGATTGAAGTTCATGGCGAAGCCGTTCAGTCGTCAAAGGTCGGACACCGTACGGCCCTGAACGTAACCGGTGTTTCCGCCAACACCGTCCAGCGCGGTGACGAACTCATTCAACCGGATGTGTTCCGCAAGTCTCGACACCTGCTGGTAGAAGTCAGAACATTTAAGGATTCGCCTGAAATAAAATGTCCTGCGACACTGCAACTGCATGTCGCTGCCGCCGCCTGCACCGCACGGATCACCGGGGTGCGACGTCTGCAGCCATCTCAGTCCAGTGTGGTGGTCGTGGAAACGGACAATCCCGTGGTCGCCACCTTCGGTCAGAAGTGTCTGTTTCGGCTGCCATATCCGGTCGGTACGGTCGGTGGTGGGACCGTCCTGGCAACGCTGGACGGTGGCACAAAACGGTCAAGAAAGCTGATCGAACTCGGCGAAAAGATTGCCATGTCCAACGCCACAGAACGGCTGATCGCATGGGCCGACTTTCTTGGCGAAATCGAACCGACGTCGTCGTGGTGTGAATTGCAACTGGGGATTTCCACGGATGATCAGAAAGCCGCGACCGCAGCCGCGCTGAAAAGCGGCAGCGTAAAGAAACTGGTGGATTCGCCCCGTCTGGTTTCGGCCGTGGCCATTGACCGCATCGAACGGTTTGCCACAGAACTGCTGACACGTCGTGCGGAAGAATCTCACGACGCCTGGTCCGTCGAAGAATCGGTTGTGCAGCAGGCAAAGGCGTTTGGGTCTGCGGAACTGATTCGTCTGTCCTTGAATTCACTGATTGATGCCGGGAGCGTTGTGCGACTCGGCCGCATGGTCGCCGCAGCTTCTGACGAAAATTCACTCTCCAAACGCCAGCAGGCCAGAATGGAGCAGATCGTCAGGCTGTTTGAGGGAAACCGTTCGCCACCAACGACAAAGGATATTGCGGCAAAACTGGACCTGACACTCGACACCGTCACGTCCTTGTCTCGTTTTGCTGTGCAGACCGGGATTCTGCTGGACACCGGCAACGGTCTGCTGATTTCGAATCAGGTTTTCCGCGAGCTTTGCGACGAGCTGAACGATCTGTTTGCAACTAACTCGGAACTACCCGTGGCTGACATCCGAGACCGCTGGCAGGTTACTCGTAAACACGCGATTCCGTTTCTTGAATACTGCGACAAAATAAATGTCACCAGCAGAAAAGAAAACGTCAGAATCGCCGGTTCGGCGTTGAGCCGGTTCGTTTCTGATGTTCACTGCTAAACAATTCTCGAATTTCTGCTCCGGCACCGCATGCCACTCGTCCTGGGGCAGATTCCTGTTGTCGGCGCCAATAGCAATAGACTTTAACCTGTCGTGACTCACATTAATATTGGTATCAACGTGGGCATCACCGCTCAGTTGCAGCAGGACTGACAGGGGGACGGTGTGCGTCTGGCAGTGCGAACAGCGATGACCACAATGGCGGATCACTAATCGCCGAGGAAAGACGGTGACAGGATCGATCGGTTTCAGCTGGGTAACCAGATTCTGGAAACCAATGCTGTGTGTGCGTTCGATGGTTCTGTGGTCGTCGGAAGTCTGTCGGCCGTGGGACTGTTTGCGGAAGACGACGAGGATCTTGAAATCGTCGTTGTTGTTCTGACCAAACGATAGAGAAAATTATATTGGTACGGTTAACGATGTTGACGGTGTGAGCGATCTGCAGAGTCACGGACGCATCGGCATTCGTCGAACTTTAATTCATGCTCAATTGTTCGACATCGCGTTTTTCCGTCGCAGCACAAGAAAGTACCCATCTGTCGTGTCGGGCAGCAATTCCCAGTCGCTCGTGCCCTGCAGTTCCGGAACATCTGCGGCCGAGTGGATGTCGCTGTATCGGTGGCTGGTGTCGATGACGATGTAATTGGTGTCCGGCGGGACGCCCGGCTGGAAACTGTTGACGGCGCGCGGGTAATGGCTGTAGTCGTAAGACCGCTCGCAGTGCGTCAGACGCGTATGAATGAAGTCGGTTGACGCGACGTGCGCCGTGAGCGGAATCTGCTCGACGACTCGGGACGCCATCCGTGCTCGCTGTTGCTGGTCAGCACTGACGGGTTGATACAGAGTCAGTCGTCCAAACGGTGACTGGGTTGACCAGAAGGCCGCCCCCAACGGCGTTAATGATCCGGTCACGGCCGTGCCGATGCAGCACAGCATTATCAGCAGTGCGGTGCAGGTGGCACTCACGTCACGAGGCACGAACCTCATCAGCCAGTTGATGCGACCTCGACGTTCTGGTTTGTTGTCAGGACCGCGACTCTGACGGTTTCCCGAAGTGCCGATGGCCGCAATTGCCGCCCAGAACAAAATTGGCAGCAAAGGAGCGTGGAAGTGGTGGTAAGGGACCGGTGGAAGATCGTTGTTGTCAGTGCCGAATTGCAGCAGTGCCAGCATGCTGAAGGTCAGTCCGCCGGCCAGCAGCAGTCGTTTTTTTCTGATCGGCCAAAAGGCCAGTGGCCCGAGAAATAAGAACAGGTAGACTGCTGTTTGGGCGGTCAGCAGCTGGCTGAAAACATTTGCTGGGTGTGTCAGGAACGTCTTTGCCAGATCGCCAGGGCTGTTCCCCAGATCACCAAAATAACGGCTGTAGTGCACGTGATCGCCCGAGCGAAATGCAGGGATGATGACCAGCACTACGGCCAGCAGATAAATAGCGGAGAACAACGCCAGGGCAACGGCCCAGCGAAAGGTCGTGGACTGTTCGCCGGGGCACAGAAAGGGTCGGGAGTCTTTTTCGAGTGAAGCGGGAAGGACGTGTGTTTGGGAACTCTTCGAAAAAGACTCCCGCCCCCCCTCGCTTCGCCTGCTTTGCAGAAACGCTTCAAAGGCAAGAACCGCCATCAGCGGAAACGCAATCAGCGCATAATCCTCTTTGGCGGACAGCGTGAGCAGCAGGCAGATCGTGGCCGATCGATATCGGCGTCGCTCGAACAGGTCAATTGTCCAGAACAGAAACGGAAGTCCCAGAGCAATCGGTCGGAACGACTTCTGGTCGATGGCAATGTCCAGATAGTGCATTGGGTAAAAAGCAAGCCATGCCAGTCCCATGCAGACACCTGCCCAGTGACTTCCCGTGTGCCGCCTGGTCATCAGGAAAATGGGAATCGCACAACTTCCCAGGGCAATGGATTCTGCCAGTTCCAGCAAGAGATGCGATGGCCAGATCATATGCAATGGCAACAGCAACAGGTGAATGACCTGAATGTGTTCACCGAGAAACAGGCCCTGGTCAAGGTAGCTGCGAAAGCCTTTTCCGTGCCACACATTCCAAAGATGCTCTTCGTACATTGCGGAATCGCCGTGCGGAATCAGCAGCTGTTCGTACAGGCAGGCATTCATCCAGTACGACATGCCCACCCAGCTGACGATGCTTAGTATTAATATCGTGATCGAGATACGGGTGCTGGTTCCAGCAGAAACGAATTGGCGTTCGCGCATGCCACAACTCGCTGCGTGAATCCACACCCATAGAAAACCGGCCACTGTCATCGTCAGCCATTGACCCATACTGCCGGCAACGAACCGCCGTACAGTTTCACTGCCCGTGCCGACCAGCTGCAGTCCCCATATTGCAGCCCCGACCAGCAGCACGGCTGATGTCTGTCGCAGGGCATCCGTGAGAACGGATTTTGCCCTTCCGCCGGACGCGGGTTTCTGTAGGCCGCAGACGACAAGTGCCGCGATCCCCGTCCCTGCCAGTAATCGCAGCCAAACATTCAGCGTGCCGAGCAATGCGACGGGTCGCCCCAGCACATCTTTTGATATGCGGCCGCCCAGGCAATCGACAACTTGAGCGTTGATGTCGGATGGCCAGATCTGTCGTGCGATCTGCGAATCGCTGAGCAACTCAGCGAGAGTCCATGACCATGCCCACGATACCGCCAGGAATCCGAGCATCGTGGGCAGGATTTGGTTTTTTCCGAACGTGCTGTTCACGTTTGATGGTTGGTCCCGTGCATTTGTTGCGGTGTGCCGCGGTGTCTGTCTGTTTTACGTTGCCCTGGAGTCAGTCGTTTGCCCAGTTTTCCCGCGTTACGCTGGAGATCGGACTTCCTTCCAGTCGGAAACGGTTGTCGCACAGTAAGTTTCAGTCCCCGACCAGCACAAATCCTCATTTCACAACGCCGGCTCGCACGGGCTGAGGCGCCGATCGGGCAGAGTGTTTTTCGAGGGTTTTTACGCCCTGCGGACGAATTCTGCAGCAACCAACAACCACTGGCTTCAACCTGCAGGCTATCCCGCAGCAGGTTGGCATTGACCGAAATGAGCTTCCGCAGGACGCTACGCCACGCGTTTGGACGGGTGATGCCGTCCGGACCGTATCTCATCTCTGGCTGCTGCGTCAATCACCATCACGTCAATGACCAACGCTTTGTCGCGAGCGGCCGACTTGTCGTTCTTACCCTTCGTGTCTGTGCTGTATCCCCCTCCCGCTACATGTATTCTGCGGACGGTTGTCGTCTGCGCTATGTTTGCTGCGCTTTGCAGTGGGTGTACGATGGTCAAGTTTGTGGAACTGCGGGAACGGCCGGTCAATCCGATTACGGAGCGATTGAATGAGACCGTATTTGGAGATCGAGGACCATCTGACCGGACGAACGCTTTCCTTGCGTCGTCGTTTTATTGCTGTGGTGATGACTTCGTTCAGATGCTGCGGCACTGTCGGAATCAGTTTGGCGGAGACCATCACCGCGAGGCCCTGCACGCCTATTCCGAAGTTAGTTATTTGGCAGCGCAAAGTGCCAGGGGAAAGGACAGCGAACTGGCGATGGAGCTGTGCCTTGACGCCGTGAAATTCAGCTGGCGGTATCTGACGGAACCCGATGCAGACGGCCGACTGATCGACGCTAATGCCGGTCGTCACCGC
>JABABI010000098.1 GCA_014238335.1 Fuerstiella sp. | reverse complement strand
CTCCACGGCCGCCCTCTCCACGGCCGCCCTCTCCACGGCCGCCCTCTCCACGGCCACCACGTCTGCCCCCGTCACGCGTCTCAAAGACAACCGCAGTAAGGCTTACTCCGTTCACAAAGACGGATTCCGCCGACGCTTTAACAACATAAGGACCGCGGATGAATTCTCCATTCAGGAACAGCAAACCGTCGTGGGCCGTTTCGGAGAATTCCATTGCCGCGTCGGCAGACGTCACATCAGTCGTTTGCTGAGCCAGTGTAGACGATGCCGTGATTGAAGCGACCAAGACCACAGACGCACTCACGTTAGAAAACCGGAGTATCTGGCAGCCGTCGGCTCTTTCGTGGTATCCAGTCAAATTTTTCATGCTGATGAATTCCTTTCCATACTTATGCCAGGGACACCAGGACGTGACGACAATTGTGTTCACGTGTCAACGAATCGAACGCAGTTCTGTACGGTAGATTCGCGTCAACAGGCTATGACTCGCTTCCAGCGCTCGCCTGCAGTGCGGACAGATCAGCAGTTCGGTGTCAATCGGGTAACGACACCTCGGGCAGCGTTTCTCGCTGCGTTGCTCAACAACGGAAGGAACGGTCGACGTCGCAAACTGCTCCTGTGCATCGTGGATCGCAGCCGCGTCGCATTCGTTCAGCAACTGAAATGCTCCTGTGTCAGTTATCGACTCACGGGCTTCGCCACCGATAACGACCGGAACGCTGCAGGCCGGACAGGCGGCTGACGTCCCCGCCAGACTCAGTGCAGCTCGAAGCTGATGACCGTTTGCACAACGGAAGCGAATCGACGTTTCTGTGGTTGTAACCATGATGGACCTTTCCTTAACAATTCGACTGTGACGAACTTCCGGAGAATCCCGACTGAAGTCCATCCGTCAGCCGTAAGGACTACACTGCAGGTCACGGAATTGTTCCACTGCATTTCTGCAAAATCTCGGCACGATCCAAAACCAATGGTTTTCGCGAGCAGAAGTTCGGCCGACACTTTCGGGACGCAGAGGTGTTTAAGACTTCTCAGAGGCGATCAAAACGGTCATGGAACGCATCTATCCTTCGACGTTGCGCGGATGCTGCGGCCTGTCGGTTCAGAACAGTCAAGCAGGAATACGTCTTGAACATCGAAGCAGAACGTCTGGCACGAGAACCTGATGCGTTGGGCGAGTTGTTCGTTGCATGCCAGGCACAGCTGGAACGAATGGTCGGCTTTCGGCTGGATCGTCGTCTTCGCGGCCGGATCGATGTGGCTGACGTTCTGCAGGAAGCATTTCTGGAGATCAGTCGACGCATCCATGAATACGTCGCACGCCCCGAAGTTCGGTTCTACGTTTGGGTGCGACAGATCACGTATCAGGTGCTGCTCGGCATCCACCGTCGTCATCTGAGCCTGAAACGCGACGCCAATCAGGAAGTAAAACTGCGGGCGAAGCCATCGTGGGACGGAACCAGCATTTCGATGGTTCGGGCACTGTGCGGACAACATACGTCACCCAGTGCCGCAGCTGTCCGCGAGGAAGAAATCGAACAACTCGGTCAGTCGCTCAAGTCAATGGATGCAGTCGACCGGGAAGTGCTGGCCCTGCGACATTTCGAGCACCTCAGCAACAACGAGGTGGCCGAATCCCTGTCGCTGAGTGTGACCGCCACCAGCAATCGATACGTGCGTGCGGTCGGCCGGTTGTCTGAGTTGATGCAGACAGCGGGGATCACCAGATGAGTGACTTTGAACAGCCCGACAGCCTGCCCAGCCCCCGCTGCGACGCTAAATTCGGCAGCGCCGCCGGCGTGTCAGCCACATGGGTACCCACTCAACTGAATGTCACGTCAGTGGCTCAGAGTCCTGATCTATCGGTCATGAATCTGACCGCGCAGCGCAACCCCGTCGACGCCCTGGCCGATGAATTTGCGACGCGACTGCGAAACGGAGAATCACCATCCATCGACGGATTTGTCCAGCGACTGCCGGAACAAGAGGCCGCGATCCGCGCCCTGTTCCCTTCCATCGCCATAATGGAACGCATCAGCGAAAACGACCACGCACAGAATCAAGTCGTGCAGCAAGCCATTCGCCTGACAGATTCAATACCCGACGTGCTGGGTGATTTTCGCATCGTTCGTGAAATCGGCCGAGGCGGCATGGGCATCGTTTACGAAGCGGTGCAGCAGTCGCTTGGGAGGAGCGTGGCCCTAAAGGTCGTGAGTCCGTTGGCCGCCGGTTCCGACAATCAGGTATTGCGGTTCCGACGTGAGGCGGAAGCGGCTGCACGTCTGCACCACACTAACATCGTGCCTGTCTTCGGAATCGGCGAAGCGCACGGAATACATTTTTTCGCGATGCAGCTGATCGACGGAGTGCCGCTGAGTGAATTCATTCAGTCCACCCGGACGGAGGGAGGCGGTACGATTCAGGATCAAGGGCGGTCGCAGCATGACTCTTCGCGGCCAGCGACAGGGGAAGTCGACGATGCGAACTTCACGGCCGCCACACAGGTGGAACCGCCAACGGCTGTGCAGCTGTTTCGTTCGCTGCAGCAGGACCAAAACGACGCCGCTGCTGCATGCGGTCGGGCAGAGAGCAGGATAAAAGTGCTTCCGCGGCCGACGTCGCCGGACCACTTCCGCAAAGTTGCTGCCATGGTTCGTGACGTAGCATCAGCCCTTAGTTATGCACATCAGCATGGTGTTCTGCACCGCGACATAAAACCTTCCAACCTGCTGCTTGATCAGGAAGACTGCGTTTGGATTACGGACTTTGGACTGGCACGGCATGAAGATCACGAAGATGTCACTCGAACCGGGGATCTGGTGGGAACGCTGCGTTACATGGCCCCGGAACAGTTCGGCGGACAGACGGATTCTCGCAGTGACACCTGCAGCCTGGGACTCACGCTGTTCGAGCTGTTGACACTGACTCCCGCATGCACCGAAACGCGACACGGTCTGGTGATCAGGGCTCGAACAGAATCGCCGCCGCCTGCTCCCAGGTCGATCAACCCATCCATTCCCGTCGACCTGGACACCATCGTCCAGAAGGCTGCAGCGATCGCTCCAGGCGACCGCTACCAAACAGCCGTCGCTCTGGCGGACGACCTGCAGCGATTTCTGGACGATCGCCCGATTAGTGCTCGTCGCATGCGCTGGCATGAACGTCTGCGACGCTGGGGACGACGCAACCCCGCCATTGCCGCGTTAAGCACAACCGCTGCGATTCTGCTGGTCGCCGTGGCTGTCACGTTCGCTGTCGGACAGCGTCGAGCACAGACAGCGCAGGGTGAAGCCCAGCGGGCGCAGCAGGGCGCACTGGCTGCGTTGTCCGTCGCTGAAACGGAACGAACACGTGCGGCGGGAAATCTGAATCTGGCGATCGAAGCGTTCGAACAGATCATCGACAGGATCGCATCGCGGGGCGTTTCTCCGTCGCTCGCTGTCACCGACGGCGACGAAGAAGTCTCACTGTCAGAAACCGTGTTAACGGACGGAGACGTCGCATTGCTGGAATCATTGCTGCACTTCTTTGACCGATTCGCCAGTGAGAACGATTCCGGCACAACCCAGGCCGATTCCGTAGCGGCTCGCAAAAAAGTGGGCGACATCCAGCAGCGACTGGGACGATTCGACGAAGCAGCGGCCACGTATCTGCGCAGCCGTCAGGCCTATGCGAAGCTGGTAACCGAGAATCCGGACAATTCGGAATATGTCATTGCACAGGCAGACATCCTGAACGAAATGGGAATTTCAGCCAGCCGCCGCGCTGAAATCGACGAAGCGATTCAACTGCATACCGCGGCCCGCTTGCTTCTGGAAAATGATCAAAGACTGCTCACCACGGAAGCCGCGCGGTTTGAACTGGCTCGCACGTTCACACTGTACGGTTCCATCGGTCAGCGCGCCGGTCTGTGGACTCTGTTTACTAAAGGACGGCGTGGTGGTTCTCCCTCGTCGCGATTGCGAGAAGAACGATCGACATTTCGTTCGCCAACAGGACGGCATCGATGGGACAGGCCTGGTCACGTCCCGTCCCACCCCGAAATTGCCGGGGTCCGACCAGGACCACAATATGACGGCGAAGCTCGACGCGATCAGTACCGTCGACCGGAAACATCTTTCGCCGGCGGGCCTAATCGAGGTGGCGGCGACAGCCGCATTCCCGAGATAAAACAATCGTGTCAGTCTGCCATTCGACTGCTCAACGAACTGATTGCTGACGTTCCTGATAACACAACGTACCGCCTGTGGCTGGCTCGTGCGTATCGGGCCGAATCAGACCTGGGACATTCATCACGTGACAAGAATCTGACGACCGCATCACTGCAGCTTGCGGTCACAGAACTGGAACGACTGACAACAGAGCACCCGGATATTCCCGAGCTGCAATACGAACTGGCGGACATGCTGTGTCTGCCCCTGTCCACAAACACAGATCCAGCAGATTCAGAGGCCGATGCCCAGTCCATCACGAATGTGGAACGAGCGGTCGATCTGTGCGAAAACCTTACCACCGCTTATCCCAACAGTCAGGAATACCAGTCCCTGCTGGGGACGGCCCTCAGCCGACTGGCTGGTCTGCGATTGGTCGCCGGAAATGTTGAATCGGCCACCGAACTGTGGCACAACGCATTGTACCTGCAGCGTTCGCTGGCAGAACGCTTCCCCGCTGTGACCATCTATCAAATCGCCTGCGCTCAGTCGCTGCAACAACTGGCCGAAGCCGAGCACAGGACCGGTCTCGACTCCCTGGCTCGCGACCACCTCGACGAAGCCATCGCTGTTGTGCAGCAGACGGAACTGCCGGAAGATGTCGCTCGCTTCATGGATCGATTTGCCGATCGCCTGCAGAAACGGCGGACAGACATATCCGACAAGTAGCCGTGCCTGGTTCCCCCTGCTCGCTGTCGTTGCCGCTGCAACCAGAATCACGAGAGCACCAGACATCTTCAAAATCTTCACGAATCCTTGTGGAATCCTCTGGCACTTTGCCGTGCTGTAAAAAGTCAGGGGAACGATGCTCGTTCCTGTCACCCATTCCACTCTACTTTCTTCCCCGCACAGCACGGAACGTTAGCGCGGACAATGTCACATCAAATCAAATGTCGTTGCGGAGCAGAGTTTCAGACCGACCGCTGCGGCGAATCACATTTACCTTTTGAAGGAACCGGATTCATGCCTGGACCATATCGAAAAACACTTGCACTGGTGACCGTTGTCGGATTGTCCATAACCTGTAGTCAGGCTGTGATCGCCCGGCAAGACGGCGAAACGGCCTATCCCGCTTCGCTGCTCACGGTATCGCTGGAGGAAGACAATGACGCTTCGCCAGCCGATCGAGGCCGCCGAGACATCCGTCGCAACCGATCTCGGAATGATAAGTCGGGCGGCACACGGCCTGGTAACTTCGGTTCCGGACACCGGCCGCCGCACGACAAAGACGAAGCGGGCAGAACACGTCCAGGCAACGACGGCCGCCACAGACGCGGCCCCGACACCCAGAGCGGCTCTCGCGGTCCTGGAGATATAAAAGACAATCAAGTTGGGCATCACGGCAATTCCCGGTTGAGCCACGGTGCGCGTGCATCACAACGCCCCAGCCCTGGCGAAGGTCGCGCAACAGACAGACACAAAGGACCAGCATTCTCCGGTCATGATCGAAAAAGGCCGTCGTCACACGAGCCACGCATGAGCGGTGGGCTGAGGAAACCGCAGCATGGTGTTCCTGGTGCAGGTCGCGGCCGAGACGGTCACATGGGCCAAAGATTCTCCAGTCGGGATTTAAAAAGGCCGACGTTGCACAGGCCGAATATGAGCCGTGGACCGCAGAATGGTGGGCGCACCGCGAATCGCGTAGCACAGCATCAGAAGGGTCGCGGGTTCGCAGCTGAGCGTGGCAGCAGAAGTGATCAGTCGCGCGGGCAAAGCAAGCACCGCCGTCGATAGTCAGCAACAGACCATCCAGCAGTAATCTGTTCCGTCCTTCCTGACGGCTGAACAGATTTTTCTGCGTCTCCAGTTCATTTCCCCATGCCCCGCCATCACCCCGACCGTCCCGTCCAGTCAGCCAGCCACGGCAGGTTACGATCGATGACGGTGTCCTGACAAACGCGAGCAAATTCAGTCGCGCGACGCTCCTGACCTGGTTCAACCCGGTCGATTTTCAAATCAATAATGTTGGCTGCGACTTCACGAGCCGTTGCTTCGGCGGACTCCAGTTCAGCATCGCTCCATTTAGCGATGCTGGCGCCGACACCGGATAGATCGCCAGGCAGATGCACATAGCCGAGTTGTACGTCCCCGTCGATACCCAGAGATTGAACCAGCAATCGATACAGCGGCAACTGCAGATCGATCCACTCATCCTTCCTGCGATGCGTCGTCTCCGGCTTCTCCGCACGTTCACTCGTCTTGTAGTCCAGGACTCGCCATTGTCGTGTCGTTTGATGGTAGTCAACGCGGTCAACGCGGCCCGCCAGCACCACACTGCGACGCTGTGAATCTTTGAAGTCAGCAAACTTCAGGTCTTCTTCCGTATACTGAATACGCCATCCTTCGGCGGCCGTAATCGCCTGCCACCTGGCAAATGCCGATAAACGATCCTGCATCATCTGCAGCTGTACGGACACCGTGGCGCTGCGATTCCGGCCAAAGCGTTTGTTCGACAGTCCCTGCAGTGTCTTCAACAAAAACGACTCGATCGGTTCCGGATGAGTGGCTTCCACATAATCCGATTGACCGAAGTCGTTCAGTACATCATGCATCAAACTGCCGAAGGCCTGAGCTTCCAGTTCCAGCGTTTCGTCCTCAACGGACTTCAGCTTCAGCTCACGTTTTAAAAAATACCGGTAGGGACAGTAAAGATATTCTCGAAACGCAGTAACAGGAATCTCCGCAGGGGCGTCCGGAATCATCAAAGGGCGGGGCAACGTGAAGCCGCTCAGCCGAGCTGTCTCGTCAGCGGCTGCGACCGCCGTCTCCACGTCAGCAATTGCCTGATATTCATCATCATCAGCGCCCGAGACAGAATCGTAGAATCGCTGTACACGTTCAGGCAGACTGTCCGCAGCAGCAGCAAACCACAGGCGACTTGGCGTTAAAGGATTTCCTTTGGCGTCTGTTCGTCCGGCAATGTAGACGATCTTTTCCCGACTGTGAGTCAGTGTCGTTAAGGCATACGCATCCCGAGCGTACCGACGATGATTATCCCGCAGTCCCAGTTGCGTGCGAAAACTGTTCGGCAGAAAAACGTCCGACGTAATGGATTCGGGCAGAAACCCTTCGTTAAACCCGGTCAAAATCAGCACAGGACTGTCGTCCATCGGCAACTCAAGCCAGCTCAGCAAATTAATTGCCTGGTCATCGGACTCCGACGAAACAGGCGACTCCGAAATCTGTCTCAACAGCAACTGGATGGCCTGTGCTGCAGTACACTTTGGCATGACGGATGCGGGAACACCTTTCAGAAACTCCAACGCGTCTGTCATCGCATCGAAGCACTCCAGGATGCCACGATCACGCCCGCTTTCGGGCAAAAGTTCGTGATCACCGTACAACGCTGCGGTCACCTGTATGATGCCACGTGCCCAAAAATCAACCGGCTTCTTTGCCGCGAGTTGTGACTGCAACGACTGCGACACGATGGTGATCTGGTCATCGAACAACGTTTGCTGCCTCGTTTTGCTGCCAGGACTGTCGGACGAGACGCTCTGTCCGACAGATTCGGGGCAGAGCCGCTGCAGCAGATTCTCAACAGCAGAAATTATGGCACCCACGACCTGTTGACGGTTTCGTGATCCGAGCAGTGCGCCGGGGCACGACTGCAGATGAATGGCGAGGTATTTGTCCAGTTCAGACAGCCAGTCAACAGGGTCAGTCTGTTTCCCCGACACGGCTCGGCAAACGAATCGATCCACCCAACGGTAAACGTCGGGATGACGTACAAGGTCACTGAGAGTCCCAAAGTCAGGTGCCTGACCATCACGGGCCGATGACAGATGATCCGTAATCCCGGCCAAAGCTCGATAGGGCCGTGTGTCTTTGAGCTGCAGCCCGACGGGCCAGCGACCGGAGATACCAGCGTCTGCAAAACGCTGCAGCACGGCGGGAACCAATGATTCGTCTGCGATACCAACCGCGATATCGTCGGCGCGACGAGTGCCGTCCAGAGAGGCAATTTCGTCCACCGTGAACACCGCCTGCTGCTCAGGATCCTCCGCAATGCGAGTCGCGTCCAGGGGTATGTCCAGTTTGCGGTCAGTCCATGCCTCCGCCACAAGGCAACCATACTCGTCAAATGATTCCGACTCATCAGCCGGAGCATGCACTACCACCGTCACGCGGTCGGCGATCTGGTCAAGCATTTGTTTAACCACGCGATTCATATCGACAGTGCCAACCATTATGACGTCCGATTCCGTCTGGCACTCTTCATTCTGAACAGCCACCAAACGAGCGGCCTCACGGTCCCACTGACCGAGTCCGTCCATCTGCATGAGGTACTCCGACTGTATTCTTCGCAGCGCCCGCCAGCGTTCGGCCTCTGAGTTGTTGCCCATGCGGTGCAGCGACTCGGCAACTTCGTCGAATTCCATGCCCTCTTCGGCCAGCTCGTTGTGCTGTGAACGCATGGATTCGCACAGCGACATCCATGAAGGCACGGCCTCGTCGCCTGGAATCGCCGGCAGTGCGGCCGTCAGGTCCGCCGCGGGAATAGCACTGAGCGCCTTCTTCCAGACCAGCAACTGAGTCAACTCGTCCGCCAGCTTTTGTCGTTGCGGGTACAGCATCTCGGGAAAATGACGGAAGGTGACCATGCGCGGCGGCATGAACGCCGGCCAACGCACTGACGCCTTTTCCAGCAGCAGCTCCAGCATTCGCCGGGCGGCTCGCCGTCCGGTGAAGACCATCACCAGATTCCGCAAATCCAGCTCGTCGGTGGTGGCATAACGATCGATCAGCAGATCAGCGACCGCAGGCAAAACGGGCTCATTCCAGTCGATAAAGTGTCGTTGAATAGGCATGGTCGCGTCAGAGCATCCGTTCACAAATGACATATTCGACAGAGAATCGAACCTCAAACCCTGTGAGTTACCACCAGGAACCGAGAATCCAACCGGCGATCGCACATTGTAGTAATGGAGGCCGCTAATATAGAACGTTCAGCGACATACAGTTGTGAAAATGTCGCTCTGATCGGTAGAACGTTTCAAGATTGCTTTCGATCATGCATCAAGGGACTCGTGATGGTCATCCTGAACAGAATCTACACCCGCACAGGCGACGGCGGTGAAACGGGAATCGGTGACGGATCGCGTGTATCCAAGCTGGACGCCAGAATCGTCGCCGGCGGCAGCGTTGACGAAACGAACAGCCACCTGGGTGTCGCCGTAACGCTGTGTATAAATCAGGCCGCAAAAACACGACTGAGGCAGATTCAGCAGCGGCTGTTTGACCTGGGAGCAGATATCAGCTGCCCGTGGAATGCTGCGACACAGCACGACAAGTGTCCACGAACCTCAAAATCCGATGTGGCTGAACTGGAGGCTGAACTCGACCAGGTAAACGAACGTCTGGCGCCGCTGCAAAGTTTCGTACTGCCCGGTGGCACTCCTCTGGCAGCTGCTTTGCACGTCGCTCGCAGCGTCTGTCGCCGTGCCGAATTAGACGTACTGCAGCTGCAGCAGAAGACAGACATTAACCCGCAGGTCATGATCTACCTGAACCGCCTTTCAGATCTGCTGTTCATTCTCGCTCGCGCAGCAAACAATGATGGAGCCGAAGATGTGCTGTGGGTTCCGAAAGCGTGACAGACGCTGACGACCAACAGTCATCCAGCCTTTCCCGTACACGCCTCAATCGTTCAGCAACTCAAGCATTTCTCTGCCCAGAGCGTCGCCGACAAGAAAATAGCTTTCAGCGTTACCGAACCAGTGATGCCCGTGGCCGCGATTGGGGCTAAGTTCGGCCGGTCGGGCGAATGGGTGAGTCACGACGAACTTTGCGCGGGCGATATTCTCTGCTCCGTGTTTCTGTGCCTGTCGAAATCTCTGCATGTCACTGCCGTCACTGGCAGGCCCGCCGTTGCCAAGTTCACCAATGATGATGGGCAGATGCGGTAATTCAAACTCGGCACGCAGATCGCTGGCCAGATGCACCAGATTGTCGGCGTATGCCTCAGTCGCGGCTTTCGAGACCATATCGTTCCAGCCCTGCATCCACACGAAACCGGCGATCTCGTACGGCCGCCCCTCCAGGTCCATCAGCGCTTCACGAATCTCTGCGATCATTTGTGTGTAGTACGGCCCGGTCTCGCCCGAGGAGCCGGGCGGCCGAAAATCGACATGCAGGCTCTTGCCACCCCATGCGGTTTTGATCAGCAGAACGGGCTCTTCCAAATGGTCGCCCAAAACGTGCCCAAACTGCAATTCCGGTCCAATGTGGCTGCTGCCGCCGTAGCCGGTATAACCAACGGTCAACATTCCCTGGCGCACTGTGTCGCGAAACTTGTAGCGAATCTCGACATCATCGCGCACAGTCCACTTGTCGCTGGCTTCACGCAGGTGCACCATCTTTGCTTTACTGACCGAATGCTTCATCGACCACACCAGGTTGCCCAGGCCACCGTTGTAATCTTTCGGGTCGTCCATCGCGACGACTCCCTGTCCCTGCATGTTGGATTGGCCCGCCAGCAGGAACACCTTTACCGATCCAGGTGGAGCGGCTGAACAAATAACAGCAGAACACGTCGGCAACTGAACAATAAGCACAAGGCAGAACAACCGGTTCATGGCGTACTTCGTGTGGTAAAAGTATTATCCGGGAACAACATCACGTCGCACGGGCGACTAGCGGCGCATTGTACATGATTCAGTGAATGTACGGAACGATCTTCGCAGAACCGTGCACCCTGGCAAGTCCTGGGGATTGGCACTTGCCGCTGAATGCCTGACCCAGGATAATACGGCGACACAGGATGATTCACGTATCGAAAGAATTCAATGACGTTATCCAGAAGGAAATTCCTGAAGGCAAAGGGGGCCGTTCTGACGTTGCCATTTTTGCATTCACTTGCCGACGCAAAGGATGCCCCGGCAAAAGGGGACAGGCCCAGCAGGAAACTGGTGATGATGTACGTTCCCAACGGTCTGGTGCGCCGTTGTTTTTTTCCCGGTGAGGAAGAAGGAACACTGCCGGGTTTCGTCGGCGGATTTAATGCGGACAAGACCAAGAACGAAACGAGACACAACAACGAACCTGGCATCTATCCACTTGAGTTGACGTCAACGATGCAGTCGCTGTCGGATCACACCAAAGACATCACACTGGTTACAGGTCTTGATCGGACTTTTAAGAACGGCCAGGACGTCCATGCCCAGGGAGCATCCTGCTACCTCACCAGCCTGTCCCCCGTGCAGGCCGAAGAACAGGGTATCCGACACCCCAACGGACGAAGTCTGGATCAGGTGATTGGCGACGCGCTTGGCCATACCACAATATTCAACACTCTGGAACTCAGCTGCAACGGCTTTACCGCAGGTAAAGAATCGATCTACTTCAACAACATCTCATGGTATGGCCCGGGCCAGATCGCCCCGTCAATCAAGGACCCCAAGAAGCTGTACGACAGACTGTTCATGGCCGACAGCTATCGAACTCATGTGGCGGACGTCACGGACCTGGTGCTCGCGGATGCCAAAACGCTGTCACGCAAAATGGGACAGGACGATCGCCATACACTTCATGAATTCATGCAGATGATTCGCGAAATTGAAACCAGAATCGCTAAGCTTCAACAACTCGTGGCCAGTGCCGACATCAGTGAGCCGAAGAACGAAATTCTGCCGCGCGGAGAATACATCAGATTGCAGGCCGACTTGATGCTGTTGGCTCTGCAAATGGGCATCACCAACATCTGCACCTTCATGGTCGGCCCCGAACGATGGGACGCATCTCTGATGTATGAAGGCGTCTTCGACAAGCCGGTGCAACACCACAACATGACGCACAATCAGAAAGGTGACGGCTACAAGGCGCTCCAGAAAATCGACATTTTCCATATGAAGCAATACAGCTATATCCTGTCGCGCATGAAGACCATCAAAGAATCCGATGGCAGCTCGCTGCTGGACAATTCGATTGTCACCTATGGTGCGGGCCTGGGAGATGGCGCGACCCATCAGTATTTCGACCTGCCACTTATCGTCGCCGGAAAAGGGCAGGGCCAGATCAAACAGGGGCGTTTCATCCAGTGCAAAGACGGTACGCTCAATTCAAACATGTGGCTGACCGTTGCCCAGTTAATGGGGCTGAAAATTGATGCCTTCGCAGACAGCACAGGCGTCATCTCAGATCTGTGGACATGAGCTGCATGACCGCCTTCCATTCTACAGCGACTCGAACACCGTCCGGGCGCTCCCGTCAGGCGCCGCTGGCAGGGAACCAGAAGACATGGGTGTCTCAGAGGTTTTTGTTCATGTCTGTCAGTACGTTCAGATTTCAAATCTGCCTAATGTTCCTGGTCGGCGGCGTTGTAGCAGACAGCCGGGCCAGCGACTTCGACCAGCTTCTGAAGCCGCTTCTTGTTCAGAAATGTACAAAGTGTCACGGCGAAAAGGACGTGAACGGCGACGTCAATCTTAAGCAGATTACCACAGTGGATAAGTTTCGTGAGCAGCCTGAACTCATCGAAAAGATGATCGAGGTTATTGCTAATAACAGCATGCCGCCTGAAGACGAGCCGCCACTGCATGAGCAGACGCAGACCAGGCTTTTGGCATATCTGAGAACAATGCTGCTGGAGTCAGTGTCGGGCCAGAAGGTGCAACAGCTGCAGGTCCGTCGGTTGAATCGGTTTCAATACAACAACTCGATCAAAGATCTTTTCCAGTTACGACGCGACGTATTCAATCTGCCTGAAAAGCTGATGACCAGGCATGAGAATTATGTGGAATCCGGATCGCAGAGAATGCCGGAAAGCGTCAGGGTGGCATCGCATTCGTTGAACCCGGAGGCAGGCTTAAGTGACGTGAATGCTTTTCCGAAAGACCTTCGAGCATCACATGGATTCGACAATCAGGCCAATCAGCTGACACTTTCGCCGTTGCTGCTGGATGGCTTTCTGCGACTTAGCGTGTCCATCGTGGAAAGTCCGGACTTTACCGAACAGAACGTTGGCATCTGGAATGGTTTCTTCCAGGAGCCGACGGCGTCTGATGGCCTGCAGGAAGAGGTCAGGAACCGGCTCCGCCGCTTTCTGGAGCTCGCTTTTCGCGGGCCGGTCAATAGCGAAACACTGGACCGTTACACGGCCTACGCAGTGGCAAAAACGACGCAGGGACTGTCGTTCACTGACAGCATGAAGAAAGTCGCGTCGGCCGCTTTATCCTCGCCCATGTTTCTTTATCGATCCCGAGCAGTCGATGGTACGGAGCAGCAGTTCGAACTCGCTTCCAGGCTCTCTTTCTTTCTTTGGGGCAGTGGCCCGGACGAGGAACTGCTCCAGCTGGCCAAAAGTGGCGAACTTCCTAAGCCCGAGACCCTGAACAGGACCATCACGAGAATGCTGTCCGATCCGAAGATCGAACGGTTTTTGGATACATTTCCGTCTCAGTGGATGCAGCTTGAAAACGTTCTGGCGGCAACTCCGGACCCTCGCAAAAACAAATTTTTCAGTCTGGACAGAAACAATCCGGCCAGTCTGCAAATGGTGCTTGAGCCGTTGTTGCTGTTCGATGCTGTCTTCATCGAGAATCGGCCGCTTGTGGAACTCATTTCTCCGACGTTCGGATATCAGAGTGACTTCCTGAAAACGTGGTACACGTCTGACCTGAAACCACAGGAAGTGGATGATGCACAAATCGCCGAACAGAACCGGCTTAATGACGAACGGCGCAACACGCTGAAAGCATTACTTAAAACACTGAATGCAGAGCTGGAAGAATTGGACATCCCGGTCAAAACCGAATTACTGGCGGCCCGAAAAGCGGATGCCGGCGTCAAAGAGCCAGTAGATCTAAAGCCCTATGCCGCTTGGGATTTTAACGGCGACCTGAAGGAGTCCATCAATTCGCTGCACCTGAAAGCGCATGGCGAAGTTCAATACAAGGATGGCATGGTCATGCTCAACAAGTCGTATCTGCTGAGCGAAAAGCTGCCGATCGACTTGAAGGCCAAGACGCTGGAAGTGTGGTGCAGCGTACCTGATTTAAACCAGCGTGGGGGTGGCATAATGGGCATTCAGGGTCCGGGCGACTTCTTCGACACGATCGTTCTGGGGGAACGGAAGCCGAAACACTGGATCTCCGGCAGCAACGGCTTCAGCCGCACGGAAGACTTTCCAGACTCGACGCCTGAAAGCAGTACCAATGAAGTACTGCACCTGGTGATGGTCTACACAGATGATGGGACGACCACGCTGTATCGCAACGGAAGTCCCTACGGCAAACCCTTCCGCAAGGGCGCCGCGACATTTCCAAAGGACAACACATCCGTCATCTTTGGTTTGCGTCATTTGCCAGCGGGAGGCAACAGGTATCTCACAGTAAATTTGGACAAGGCCCGTTTGTACGATCGCGCGTTGACGGCCGCCGAAGTCGCCTCGTCCGCAAGCGGCGACAATCTGTACATCTCTGAGGCAGAATTATTGCAGGCAATGTCTCCGCCGCAGCGAATGAAACACAATTCTCTGAGCGAGTCCCTTGAACAATCAACGCTTGCGTTGAAAAACGTTCCCGCCGCCCAGGATCCGACGCTACTGCGCAAGGACGCACAGAAGGCACTGGAAGACAGCATTCGCAGGATGATGGGGTCACAGTCCTTTAAGCGAATTGCCGCCACGGATGCCCGATATGGTGGGATCATTACCAATGCCGCGATGTTAAGCATGACCTCGGGCCCGAAACGCACTCATCCCATCGCACGAGGTGCGTGGATTATTGAAGTCATTCTTAACGACCCACCGGCACCTCCGCCCAATGATGTGCCGCCTTTGAATGAAGATCAAACCTCAGACAAGCTGACCATTCGAGAGAAGTTCGCCCAGCACCGGGAGAATCCGGACTGCGCGGGCTGCCATGCTCGGCTCGACCCTCTGGGTTTCGCCCTTGAGAACTTCGACATTACCGGACGGTGGCGAGACAAGTACGAGAATGGCAGGAACGTTGACTCAAGCGGCACACTGCTGAAGAAATACGACTTCGACAGCATCGTCTTATTCAAAGAATCACTGGTCAAAGAGAACAGGCGTTTTGCCACTGCCTTCACACGCCATTTGCTGCGATTCGCGCTGGCCAGAGAGCTTACTCCTTTTGACTCGTTGTCAGTCGAAACCATCGTCAACAGGACGGAGGCCGAGAATTTTCAGCTAAAGCAACTGCTCAGAGAAGTGGTCCTGAGCGATAGTTTTCTTCAAACGGAGGGACTGGTCGGTCCCTGAACCCTCCGTCAAACAGCCTGCTTGTGGACACGGCTTTGCCGGGACCGCACGTTTTCAGCGGAAAATTCGTTTTCCCGATTCGGGCGCTATTTTTGCGATTTTGTTGACCCATTGTCCCGACGAAAATGCTTAACTGACGGGGCGCTGCCGTTGCAGAGCAGAATGGCCAGGCTCGATCTAATGCCGTGGCGTAATATCAGTGTCGCCACGGCATATCAGCCTGCGTCCCGCGCAGCGCCGATGTCGTTCGGTCCGAAACTTCCATGCGGCGGGCACTCCTATTCGAACGGCACAGGCGGTAGTAAATCCGCTATTTGCACCATTCTCTGGTAGTGACATGGCAGGGAGCAGAAAAGATGCGGCAATTTCTCATCATAAGCATGCTGTGGGCGGCGTTCCTTCCCAGCGCCGGCGCCGCAGATCAGACGTTTCTGCAACGATTTGCTCTGGCCAATGACCGGGACTCAGTTCTCAAAGAGCTTATTCCGGGCACGCAGGACTATTACTATTTTCATTGTCTGCACTATCAAAACACTCAAAAGTATGACCAGGTTGCAGACCTGATGAAGAAGTGGGTCGCCCGCTACAAGCAGGGAGCTCTGATCGACGAAATCCTGTATCGACAGGCGGTGCTCACGTACGAACGTGATCCGCAGAAGTCACTGGAATTCATTCGAACACGTCTCGGCCTCACCTTCAATCACCAGAAGGACACTCTCAACGCGACACCTAATCTTCCTGAGTCTCTCAATCAGAATCTAATCTCGCGCGAGCGCCTGCTGCAACAGGCACTCACAGAACATCGCGACCTGAAGGGTGTCACGACGGCATCTTTCCCGTGGCTGCTGAATACGGAACTAACGCCGGATCGGCGGCGACATCTGCTGAGTCGACTGGAGCGACCCGATTATCCACAGCTGGCCAAAACGATCATCGACGATCTGAATTACAAAAACAGTGGCGGATTCGGATCACTGAAGATTCACAACAAGCTCATGCTGGATCAATTGAAGGAGTGTGCAGCACTGAAGCCCAGGCTGCGGGATCAATCGGCCTTTGTCAATGTATGGCTGCAGCGTCTGTCACCCGGCAATGACGTGAATGCTGCTCAGGACAAAGCTGAAAAAGACGCCCACCTGAAACGACTGTGGGACTTCGTCAAACCACTGTCATCCATTCACAATTCACTGAAAGCGCACGTTCTGTACCAACGGCTGGACTTTAATCGCACTGGCAACCGTTACGACAAGGATCTGTTTCTGCAATACATCCAACTGCCGCGGACGGCGCCGTACATGAACGGCGACTACATGAATCAGCCGATGTCTTTACGTTACCCGGCGGACCTGGCTGCAGACTTCACTGCATTCACGCGTTGCTCAGTGATTGGTAACGACGAACCGCTGATTCGCGACTACCTGCACCAACTGCTGATCAAGGCCGAAAACACCCGCGAGTTTGAACAGTACCTCAACGACAGGTATCTGACGCAGCGATTGGCCGAGACAAAAATCGTAAACGGTCTGGGGAACCCGGAACAATGGTATTCACTGCTTCCGCCGACTGATTACCAGAAGCTGCGGGATCGCGTCGACATCGATTTCGCGGAGACCAACAGAACTCATTTCGCGGCGGATGAAGGGGTCAGTCTGGACGTCTACGTCAAGAACGCGCCAACACTGATCGTCAAGGTGTTTGAGATCAACACAACCAATTTTTATCGTGACTTTGGCCGGGAAGTCAACACGGACATAGATCTGGACGGCCTGGTGGCAAACTCAGAAGAAACGATTAAGTATGCCGAGCCTCCGCTGCGGCGCGTACGGCGTCACTTTGAATTTCCGCAGCTCTCGGGACGCGGAACTTATGTGATCGACTTTATTGGCAACGGACACAGCAGTCGGGCGCTGATCCGGAAGGGGCAGTTGAGATTTGTCGTTTCAACAACTCCCGCTGGCCAGAAATTCCGCGTCTTCGACGAAAACCGAAAGGCGGCAGAATCAGCCACGGTAAGACTCGGCGGGCAAGAATATGAATCAGACGCGGACGGCACGGTTATTGTGCCGTTCTCGACGAGTCCCGGACAACGAGCCGTCATCATCTCTGCGAACACTTTTTCCACGCTGGGACACTTTCAGCACCTGGCGGAAAGCTATGAACTTCGAGCAGGAATTCTTGTCGATCGGCAATCGCTTTTACGACTCAGGAAGGCCAAAGTCATTGTCAGACCTCAATTGCTTCTGAACGGAACGCCCGTTTCGCTGGCCCTGCTCAAAAACGTCCGGCTGGATATCACATCACTAAACCACGACGAAGTGTCCACGACAACCACCGTCACGGACTTTGTGCTGGCAGAAGACCGTGAGGCCGAACACGAATTTATTGTGCCGGATCGTCTGGCATCAATCACGTTTACCCTGGCAGCTGACGTCAGAGACCGGAGTCGCTCCAGGGACATCAATCTAACTGTCGCCGACTCTTTTGCTGTAAATGCGGTTGACCGTACAGAGAAGATTGAGATCGTTCATCTGTCGAAGGTGGATAATAGATACGTCATCGACGTGCGTGGCCGTACGGGCGAAGCCAAAAAACATCGGTCGGTGCATTTGACGATCAGCCACCGCGACTTTACTCGAGCGGTGAACGTATCATTGAGATCAAATGGGGACGGAAAGATCGACCTTGGCCTGTTATCGGGTATCACTTCGGTCCAGGCAAAGCTGCCGAACGGAATGGAACAGACATGGAGTATCGGCACTGACCAGATCGATCACAACCGAGTCGTGCACGCCGAGGCGGAATCTGTGATTCGCATTCCGTGCCTGCTGCCGGACGGCCAGCCGTCACGAACAGACATCTCACTCTGCGAACTGCGGGGCGGCGAGTACATCACAGACCGGTTTGACGCAATACGCGTAAGAAACGGTTTCGTCGAACTCAAAGGCCTGCCCGCTGGTGACTACCGCCTTCGACTTCTTAGCTCAGGCACGAACATTCTGATTCGACTGACGAAAGGTCGCAGGCTCGGCCACCATCGAATCGGAAACGCACGAGTTCTGGAGCAGCGACGGCTTGCGCCGCTGCACGTCGCTGCTGTGAAGAAGGAGAAGAATCAGCTGAAAATCAAAGTCATGAACGGCACAAAATATTCCCGAGTCCACATCTTCGCCAACAACTTCGTCCCGGCCGTTTCACATTTCACGAGACTCACCCGGACACTGAATCCCGGCGTCGTCGTACAACATCACCTTGATCCACAGTCTGTGTATGCTCAGGGACGAAAAATCGGCGACGAGTACCGATATATTCTGGATCGCAGACTGGCAGAAAAGTATCCCGGCAACATGAACGCCCGCCCGGAGCTTCTGCTCAACCCGTGGGCGGTTCGGTCGACGCAGACAGACCGTAAGGACGCAAAGTCGGGCAATGTCTTCCCACCAGCAGCAGAAGCATCGCAGTCCCCCGCGGCGAAGGACGCAGAAGCTCAACAGGAAGGCGGACCACAGGGGGACTTCGCCAATCTCGACTTTATGGCGCAGCACGCAATTCTTGCCACAAATCTAATCATTGATAACGACGGTTTCGTGACAGTGAAACTGGAGGATCTGGGCACACATCAGCATGTTCACATTGTTGCCGTTGATCCTCTGAACACCGTGTACCGCAGCTACTCACTTCCCGACCGGTCGTCGCAAGTCATCGATCAGCGGCTGACCGAGACGCTTCCTGTGGACCAACATTATTCTCAACAGAAGCAGATTGATGTTGTGCCGGCGAAGACCGAATTTCGAATCCCCGACATCACGACCTCACGATACCAAATCTACGATGACCTCGCGGGTGTGTACCAGCTGTATCAGTCGCTTCTGCAGAACGCGAAGCTGACGGAATTTCGATTCATCCTGACGTGGCCGGAATTGAAGCAGGAACGAAAACAGGAATTATATTCTCAGTTTGCCTGTCACGAACTGAACTTCTTCATTTCACAACGTGACCCTGAGTTCTTCAAAACAGTGGCTCAGCCTTACCTGACCAACAAACTGGACAGGACATTCCTAGACCGCTGGCTGCTTGAGGAATACCTGAGCCAATACCTGACGCCCTGGAATTATCAGCGTCTGAACACGGTGGAAAAGACATTGCTGGGAAGAAGACTCGGCCCCGAACGTAAGGTCGCTGCACGGTACATTCGCGAACAGCTGGAGATGCTCGTTCCCGACACAACCCGCAGCGAGTTGCTGTTCGGCACAGCCCTGAACTCTCGAGTAATGACCTGGGAGGTGGAACAGTTGGGTGCGGCAACCACTGACGGCAACGACAAATTAAATCGCCTTGTGGCACCACGCGGCCAGTCTGAAAGCCTCAGCCTGCGTGGCGGACGCGCGTTGCTCAAAGAGCAGGAGTCCGAAGAGGCGTTGCACATGGGTTTGGATGTTCGCAGAGACCTGCCGGAAAACCTGGAACGGAAATCGAAAAAACGCAAAATTGATCATTACTTTGAGGATAGAATCGCCGGCAAGAAACTCAGTCAACTGTTTCGACAGACCGAAAAGACTCAGGAATGGGCAGAAAGCAATTACTACAAGACCGCGATCGCGGCCCAGAACGCCAACCTTGTGACGGCGAATTCTTTTTGGGCGGACTATGCGTCACACGAGGGGGACGGACCATTCTTTTCGTCAAATCTGCCCGAAGCGTCCAGGAATTTCACGGAAGTGATGTTCGCCCTGTCGCTGCTGGACCTGCCGTTCAATGCCGGCGAGCACCAGCAGGAACAAAAAGGCATCGCGTGGCACGTGAAAGCCGCCACGCCCATGGCGATAGTGCACGAACAAATCAAGCCAACAGTCGGCAGGGTCGACGACCTTCCGATTCTGGCCAGTCAAAACTTTTTCAAACACGGCGATCGCTACCGTACTGTCAATGGCCAGCGACAGGATCGATTCGTCGCTGATGAGTTTCTTGTTCACACGGTGTACGGCTGTCAGGTCGTACTGACGAATCCTACGTCCAGCAATCAGAAACTGAACCTGCTGCTGCAGGTGCCCGCCGGAGCGATTCCTGTTCTCAGCAGTCACTACACCCACAGTCATGAGGTTGCGCTGGAACCGTACAAGACCAGTTCCTTTGAGTACTATTTTTACTTCCCAAGGGCCGGCAGTTTTGATCACTACCCGGTAAATGTGGCTCAGGCCGAGCAACTTGTCACCAGTGCCGTGGCGGTAAAATTCAAGGTCGTTGAGCGTCCCACGACGCAGGACACAGAATCCTGGGATTATGTATCCCAGTATGCGTCTGCCGAGGATGTACTGCAGTATCTGAAAACACACAGTCTCCAGCAGACCGATCTGGGCCGCATCGCATGGCGAATGCACAACCGCACGTTTTTTGCCCAGGCCGTTGACCTGCTTTCGCATCAACATATGTTTGATCCGGCACTCTGGTCCTACGGGATAAAACACAATCATCGAACGGCAATCCAGGAGTACCTCAGTCATCATCAGAAATACACAGAGGTCTGCGGCCCTGTGTTGTCCAGTCCGCTGCTGAACATCGACCCGGTGGAACGTAATCTGTTCGAACATTTGGAATATCGTCCGCTGGTGAATGCCCGGGCTCATCAGCTGGGAACGGACAGCAGCATTTTGAACGATCGATTCCGGGGACAGTTTGCAAAGCTTACGAAGCTGCTGACCTATGAACACGATCTCAATGACCGGAACCTGCTGAGGCTCTGTGGTAATCTGCTGCTGCAGGATCGAGTCACCGAAGCCCTTTCCTTCTTTTCGCGGATCAATGCGGAAAACCTGTCCACTCGAATCCAGTACGACTACATGGCGGCGTATTGCGATTTTTTTGACGGCGATCCTGACGTCGCCCGAAGAATCGTGAAGAAGTACAAGGACCACCCAGTGGATCGCTGGCGCAACACGTTTGCGGCGATGAGTGTTCAGATTCAGAAAATTGACGACGCGAACCAACGTGGTGATGCCCTGGACACTATCGATCCGGACAGTCGTAACCAGCTACTCGCGCAGCTCGCCGCGGACGAATGCACTTTTGACGTGGTGGTTGGCAAACAGGAAGTGGAACTCGATTTCCAGAATCTTGAAACAATTCAGGTGAATTATTATCTGATGGATATTGAATTGCTGTTCAGCCGCAATCCTTTTGTCCAGCAGCAGTCCGGAAACTTCGCTCACATTCACCCAAACCTGTCTGAGACACACACTCTGCCAAAGAAGAAATCTCAGTTCACTTTTGAACTGCCGGAACAGCTGCGTAACAGGAACGTGCTGGTCGAGGTGATTGGCCGAAGCAAGACTAAACGAGCAGCTTACTATTCTAATTCGCTGACAGTGCGGCTGTCGGACAATTACGGGCAGCTTCGCGTAACCGACGAAAAAGGTCGCAAATCGCTGCCAGGTGTTTACGTAAAAGCGTACGCCAAGATGAAAGACGGCCACACACGGTTTTACAAAGACGGATACACAGATCTGCGAGGTCGCTTCGACTATGCATCACTCAGCACCAACGACCTCGACCAGGTCGATAGATTCGCCTTACTTGTCATGAGCGACAACCATGGAGCAGACGTCCGTGAAGTGGCCTCACCGGCGCGCTAGCCGAACGCGAATTCGCGTGATCTCAGAACAAATGCCGCCCAACATCAGCAACAGCTGCAGCTTTCAAAAAAAACAGGATAGAATGCCGGACAGAGTCATGTTTGTCGGGGGCGAGTGGACGCAAATCAGCAGTCCTCGAAGTGAAGGAACTGAATTCGCGTTTCCGAAGCAATCATTCCATGCCTGCTTCGCCGCGACTAAGTCGAACACTCCTAGTCTGCCAAAACCAGCACGAATGCGTAATAGAGGGCTCTTCCTGCCGGGTGAGTTCGATTGACTATGATAAGCTTCCTGACGGACGAAGACATATGAACACGAAAAGCACGAGCCGTCAGGCGGGCAACCTGTCGAGACGAACGTTCGTGATCGGAACGGCCGCCGCAACCGCATCTCAGGCCCTGGGCGGACTGCATGACGCCACGCAGATTCCAATCATCGATACACACATTCATCTCTTCGATGCAACTCGGCCACAGGGGGCTCCCTATACCGGACCCGGAGGCGACTCACCGAAGGTCTCACTGCCACCGAACTACCGCCAGCTGGCCGAACCGCTGGGAATTGTCGGGGCGGTCAAAGTCGAGGCCAGTCCGTGGGTCGAGGATAACCTGTGGGCACTGCAGGTTGCTCAAACCGACCCCATGATTGTGGGCGTTATCGGCAACCTGCAGCCGGAGAAGCCTGAATTCACCGAGTACCTCAACCGCCATCACCGAAATCCTCTGTTTCGCGGGATTCGCTACGGAAACCTGTGGGGCTACGACCTTGCCAAACAGGCCCGGAATCCGATTTTCATTGAAGGACTAAAACGCCTGGCGGACGCCGACCTGGTGCTCGATTCTGCCAACCCAAACGTAAAACTCCTGCAGGGCATCATTCGCATCACGGATCAGGTGCCTGAGTTGCGAATTATTGTTGATCACCTTCCGGCCATGGAACCAACGGCCGCGTCACGTGCTGCGTATCAAAAGGCACTCGCAGAACTGAAGCACCGATCAAACGTTTTTGTGAAACTGTCCACGGTAATTCATCGAGTCAATGGACGTGTCTTAACCGACCTGAGTTCTCATCGCGATCGCCTTGACGAACTGATGGAAGTGTTTGGAGAGGACCGAGTCATCTTCGGCAGTGACTGGCCGAACAGCGACGGAGTCACATCTTTGGATAACATCGTCAATATTGTGCGTGAATACTTCGCCGCGCAACCCGGTAGAGTTGCAAAGAAATACTTTTGGCAAAATTCCGCGAAGGTCTATAAATGGATTCAGCGATCCGATAACCAACCAACGGCGTCTGCCTGACGACGCAGCATCCCCCAACACCAATCGTCACCGGTGACTCGACCGAAAGCCGCCTTGACCAGTGAACCGGAATGCAACGGACAGCCGTGTGGCCGGAGGAGCGCAAAGCAATGACAATCGGGAAACGAATTCTGGTTTCGATCGCCTGGTTTATGCTGATGATCGTGGTCGGTATTGGTGGCGTGTTTTGGATTGTATCAGAGACACAGAACAACACGGAACGAACTCAACGTTCGGGTGTGCTCGGAACGGGACTCGGCTGCCTGGGCGGCGTCGGCTTCGCAGTGCTGTGGCTGCCGTTTGCCTACCGGCTGGGCAAACAGAAACGTGCAGAACGTGAGAGGGCGGCGAACGAAAAATCCCGCAGTAACCGCAATTCCGGTCGGACTCCATCTGCCGTCGGCAAACGCCGTAAAGCCAAATCTGGTTCGCGTTCAAGGCGACGCAGAAAGTAGGTCTCGTTCCGGTACCAATGGTTCCGCGATGACTGGTCGCCATGAACGCCGCAATCGTCGCAGACAGACGCAATTCTGCGTGCACAGAGCTGCCAGTGAAGTAGTGTTTCCACAGTCACTTAGCGCACGCGCTGCGGGCACAGGGACAGCACACATTGACTCGCAACAACCTGAGCGTGCCCGCACTTCGAACACTACGCGAAAGATCATTAACGATGACAGAGTCGACCGTTCTATCAGTGACTGACTTTCACAAGGCATATGAAGGAACCCCAGCAGTTAAGGGAATCACGTTTGTCGTTCAGCCCGGGCAGATTATCGGCGTGATCGGACCAAACGGCGCCGGCAAGACGACCACAATGAGGGCGTTATCCGGTGTCATTCCGCCAACGAGCGGTAAGCTGACCGTTGCTGGTTTCGATGTTGCGAGCGAACCGGTCTCTGTGAAGCAACGACTGGCATACGTTCCCGACGACCCAAATCTGTTTCCGAATCTGACCGTCGCAGATCACCTCGCTTTTACAGCCGCCGCCTACAAAGTCACAGACGCCGATCGTAAAGCGTCGGCGCTGCTGGAACAATTCGAGCTCGATCACAAGCGCACCACCGTCGCCAAAGATCTGTCACGCGGCATGCGGCAGAAACTGGCCATCTGCTGTGCGTATCTTTACGACCCCGTCGCCCTGCTGTTTGACGAGCCATTGACGGGCCTGGACCCCATGGGGATTCGCACTCTGAAGCGAACAATTATCGAAC
>JABABI010000097.1 GCA_014238335.1 Fuerstiella sp. | reverse complement strand
GTTCCAGAATTGCACGGACAGTCCGTCACGCGAGTCCGTCTGCCCCTGCGTGGGAGGCGTGTTACAGAGCTCAGGTCCGATGATGCGTTGGTTTGTATACGAAGATAACAGCGCTGAGAAGCTGGAGCCCATCGCATTGATGCGGCCGGTGTTTGAGCTGCAGTGTGGTCGGGAAGGCTTGCGGCGACGACTGCAGCGCTGGTTCCCGGCAAAGAGCTGGGGCGCTATCGTTCGGCCGTGGCTTGCGCCCGTCTATGCAGAAGAGCATCCCGAGGCGACGGTGAACAATCTGGCTGTTCTGAGTGAGCGTCGGACTCTGCTGTTTAACGGTCGGTGGATGCCGGAGGCTCGATTGAAGCCCGGTGACGTTACAATGGATAATGCCGGGTTCATCGACGGACATCTTGCCTGGATCGCCCTGGAACCGGAGGAGTCCCGCCTGCTGGAATTCGACGACTTTCAGGAAATCCTTCTGGGGATTGCCCGGACACGACGTGCGGTGGACGCATCCGGAGTGATGATCAATCGCCCCTGGGACCTTGTGAACCAGAATGGTCGGCAACTGGAACGGGACTATGTGGACGAAGGCGTGTCTCAGGGGTCGCAGTCAGCTCATGTGCAGTGCCTGGGCAGTCCAGCAGATGTGTACATTGCAGAGCTGGCCGAAATTGATCCGTACGTTGTCATTGACACTCGAAGCGGGCCGGTGTCCATTGATCGCGACGTTCACATACAGTCGTTTACGCGTATTGAAGGTCCCTGCCACATTGCCCGTGGTACAAAGATATTTCGTGCACTTATTCGCGAGGCGACGACAATCGGCGAGCATTGTCGCGTGGGCGGGGAAGTCGAAGAATCAATCCTTCACGCCTACGTGAACAAGTACCACGAAGGGTTTCTGGGGCACAGTTACGTTTGTCCATGGGTGAACCTTGGTGCGATTACCACGACATCAGATCTGAAAAGTGACTACAGCACGGTCAAGGTGCCATTGCATGGTGAGATGATTGATACCGGCACAATCAAAGTGGGTTCGTTCATTGGTGACCATACCAAGACTTCGATTGACAGTATGTTTAACACCGGCTCGTCGATTGGTGTCATGACTCTTGTACTGCCTGGCGGTCGGCTGCTTCCCAGGCACATTCCGTCGTTCTGTAACGTCAGTTTTGGCGCTGTATCGGCAGACTGGCCGCTGGAGCAGAACATTCAGACGGCCCGTGCAGCGATGCAGCGACGTTCCTGCAGTCTGACTTCGGCCGCCGAACAGCTGTTGAGAACGATCCACCACATGACGGCTGACGAACGCACCAGCGCTGTCAATGTGGCCGCCGAAAAACGACTCCACCGCCCGTGATGTTTCCCTGGCACAGTCATTTGTGACATCCCGGCTGGTGCATGGATCGTTGCTTGTGGGGACTTCAGGTTTCTTTCCAGGTGGTCATCACGGTCGACACACGGCATTGCCAAACAACCGGCCGGGCTGCACGGACCCGCACACGTGATTTTCAGAATCACCGTGAATCGCCGCGCTCTGTGAAGGGTTTTCTGGGGAAACGCCTTCCCTGTCGTTGATGTCGATCCTGTCCCTGCGCCCAGCCGTCGCACTCCATTTTCTGCTGCCAATGGATCCGGGGACGATTGTAAGATGCACCGGGATCTGAAATTGGCAGTGTTTCAGCGTTTTCTGAAGAAATCTGTACGATTTTGGACGTCGACGAGTACTAACAATGTGGCGGAAGTGAAAACACCGAAAATGCGCAGGGAACGGTATCCGCTGGGTGTTTTCTCAGGCGCATTGAATCCCAGGTTCTCCGTTTCCCGCGAAAGAATGCCCCATGCGACTGACTCTGCGAACCCTGCTGGCCTACCTGGACGACCGATTACCTTCGTCCAATGCGCGTGAATTAGGCCAGAAACTGGCTTCCAGTCCTCTGGCCACAGAACTGGCGGAACGGATTCGAGAAGTTGTGCGGCGTCGTCGCTTGGCTGACGACGCGGTCAGGCAGAAAACGATCGATGCGAACCTGATCGCCGAATATCTGGATGATCAACTAACGCCGGAGCTCGTGGCGTTGATCGAGAAGGAAATTCTGGCGTCTGATCATAGCCTGGCAGAAGTCGGCGCGACACATCAGATTCTGGGGCTGCTGAGTGATCCGGTAGAAATTGAGTCCAGCCTCAAGGAGCGTCTGTATCGGATGGATCCGTCCGCAGTTGCAGCGGACGACAACGGAGTTCAATTGGCCACTGCCGCGGCTGACTGGCATCCATTGGCGCCACAACTGGAAGCAGTTCAGCGTTCGCCGATAATTTTGCTGGTGATCATGGTGCTGGGGTGGCTGGGCCTGCTGGCGACGGATGTGGATCTGTTCAATTCACGCTCCTCAAAGACTGTTGTGGTTGCCGTCGACGAACCAGAACCTGCGGCGGGCCAGGAGCCTGTGGGCGATCAGACGCTGTTAGCGCAGGCAGAACCACAGCCAGCAGTTACCGATGAATCGACCGAACCCGCCGCTGCGGCGCAGCCGGTCATGTCTACGGAAGACGATGCTGCGGATCCAGCAACGCCCGCTGAAGCAAGGGGGGCCGAGGTGGTTGCTCAAAAGAATTCGACAGGTCCCGTGATACCTCAGGAAGTTCCCGGAGCGGCTGAGCCACCTAATCCTCCGGCGGTGCCGAGCGAGAGAGAACCTGGTCACCTTCAGCCGCCTGTTGGAGCTCAGCAACTGCGGCTGACGGAGAGCTATGGCATGACTGTTGTGTCCGGTCCGGACGATGCACCGTGGCAGTGGGCCACGGCGCTGGGTGACAGCCAGGCACTGGATTGGGATTCTGTGCTGCGAAGTCGATTCGTTGGTATCGCGGAGCCATACTCTGCTGTCGTTGAAAACATTCAGGGTGGCTGGTCAGCGGTCATTCGCGGCTCATCTTTGTTCGCAGCCCTGGAAACAGAAGCGACAGGTATCCAGATGTTCGACGGAAGCATGGTTTTGCTGCGGGGAGTACTGGCCGAGCAGCAGGGGGCCCCGATCGTTGTGGGGGTTGGCGGCCGCAAACTGCGTATCTCACTGCCAGACGAAGGGCAACGCATTGGAGTTCGGGTGCTGCCACTGATGGGCACAAAGGAACAAATGGTCGTTGACGATGCTGAAGCAGTGGCACAGGGGAACGCAACGCTGCTGCCGCTCAGCAACCCCTGCATGGTTCTCATTTTTGCCGCGGACGGCGATGTTACGGTCAGAATCGACGAAGCTGAGGACCCCGTCACGATTCGTCGCGGCAGCGTGCTGCAATGGCATACCAATTCAGACACATTGCCCGACGTGTCTGCCGCACAGACAACCATCATCCCTGATTGGGTGACAGAGTCTCCGGATCCACAGACGGATGCCACGAAAATCCTGCTGTCGAAACTTGCGTCGGGACTTCAAAAGAACGAGTCAATTACCAGCGCTGCATTAAGCCTAAGTGAAGATCGAAATCCTCAGATTGCTGCCTATGCAATGAAGCTGCCGGTGATGTTGCGCAGAGTGGACGAACTGGCAATCATGCTGATGCAGTCGGAATCACAGGTAGTTCGACGTGAATCGATCATGGGGCTTGAGCAGATCCTTTATCAGGTTCCCCAGGGCGCAGCTCGAATACGTGAGGTTCTGGAAACTCGTCTGTCGGAAAAAAATCTGGCAGACGCTGTGCGTCTGCTGGCAGGAGTAACCCCGACAGCGGCAGAAGAACGTGACATCAGTGAATGGCTGGTCGCCATGCTGGACAGCAAACGAGTGGCCCTTCGTGAGCTGGCGATCTACAATCTGGAACGCATAACCGGCGATGATCAGGGTTTTTTCGCCGGCGACGCTTCGGGCCGGGTTGCCGCCGTTCGCCGCTGGCAGCGCATTCTTTTACGAAATAACGGGCGGCTGGTGCTGCCCGCTGAATGAAGTGCCGCGTTCAACTGACTGACGCAAATAGTCATTGTTGAATGCCCGCGTGCTTAATCCTGTACGTGCTGTTTACTTTCGCTCAGCAATTTTTTTCATCAACGCGCGAAGTTCGTTCACTTTGGCGGGATACTGCTTAGCCAGATTCGTGGTTTCGCCGATGTCGGACGACAGGTCGTAGAGTTCCTCGATTTCCGTGCGTTGTTTGTCGCGTGCGTAGCCGGGAACGTGGTGTTTGGCGGCAAGGTACTTCCATTTGCCATGACGGACCCCGTTCCCCTGGTAAAAGTAAGTGTTGCGTGCTCCGTTTTCATTCGTGCCGAACAGCAACTCAGTCTGATCGACACCATCAATCGTTCGATCCGTTGGAGTCCGGAATCCCGTCAGGTTCGCGAATGTCGGCATGAAATCAATGGTCGCAAAGATGGCGCTGGACACTCTGCCCGCCGGTATCCGGCCCGGCCATCGGGCGATGCACGCGGCTCTTGAGCCCGCTTCATAGCAGGAGCCTTTACCGTCACGCAGAGGACCGGCATCGCCCCAGAAGATGGAGCTTTCCGGATGCCCTTTTTTCTTATCGGTGTAAGCGGGCTGGTTCCATGGTCCGTTGTCGGTTGTGTAAATGACGAGCGTATTGTTTCGCAGACCGAGTTCATCAATCGTGTCCAGCAGACGTCCAGTGTTGAAATCAAATTCTTCGACAACGTCACCGTACAAGCCACCTGCGGAGGTACCTCTGAATTTGGGTGACGCGCCAATAATCGTATGCATCATTGTGTGAGCCACATACAGCGCGAACGGCTTCTGCGGGTCTCGTCTGTTCTGCAGGTAGTCAATGGCTCTGTCTGTGTAGAGTTGAATCAGACTTCCCATATCCTTTGTGCTGCCAGCCGCATCGTTGTTTTCGTGGAATCTGACGCTGCCACCGTCGTTCGCGCCCAGAGTACCAAAGTAGTAATCAAAGCCCTGCGCGTTCGGCATCCGTTCAATGACTGGCTTGCGATTGGACACATCCCATTTTCCGATGCAGGCCGTTTGATAACCAGCTTCGCTGATGAGTTCGGCAAACGTGACCTCATCCGCCGGCATGCCCCAGCCCTTGCTTCGTACAGGATAACGGCCGGTCAGAAGGGCAGAACGCGATGGACCGCACACATGTTGCGCGTAGAAGTCTGTAAACCTGGTGCCGTCTTTTGCCAGCTGATCCATTCTGGGCGTCTTATTTGTCATTGACCCGTAGCAGCCGAGATCCCCGTATCCCTGATCGTCCGTGAATATGATCAGGATGTTTGGCGACCCAGGACCGTCCTGCGCGACCAGACACTGCCAGCCGCCGGCGAGTATGGTTGTGAGGGTGAGCAACAGCGTCTTGGCTGCCTGCTGAGCTAGAGTTCTGTTTCGCATGTCTATGATTCCCATCTTTGGCAGGCCCAACCGGCGCGGGCCCGCTGACTACAAACTGCCCGATATCATTGCAGACCCTGCCGAACCCTTCAAACGGATGGGCGACTCCGAATTTTTCACGTTGATGATGGTTGGATGACTCTGTGCCGGCAGGGGCTACACAGAGAATGAGGCCACATACTTCTGAAAATTTCCTGCAATCACTTGGCAGGGAATTGTTTTTTTTCGGCTGGGGACCGGGGCCGTCTGTCGAGTGACTGGAAAAGTGAACCGAGTCGGTACGCCCGGCACAATTGATACTCCCTGACATTTATGTGCCGGCAGTCGACCGCGCCGGTTACGAAAGTCAAACCAACAGCCATGCGGCCTGTTTGCCCTGATTGTCTGTTCAGCCACGAATTGTTTTGGTCCGGATGGTTCCGTCCTTTAGACTGGACGAATCGCCCTTTACATGAGACACAGACAATGAATCCACAAAGCCTCGGTTTGCTCAGATCTCCCCATCACCTTGCTATCTGCGCAGTTCTGCTCACCTCGTCCGTTCGGGTACACGCTGAAACGGAAATTGGCATTGAACGGTCCGGGCTCATCTATGGTCTGGGGCATGTCGAGCGAGTCTCTCGCGGATCAGCTCTTATTGATCTTGGTGATGTTCATACATTGAAGGTCGACGAAACGGTGGCCGTCATTCGCCCTGTGGATAATTATTATGTACCTGTCGGTGTGTTGCGAATTGAACAGACATACCCTACGACCTGCCGTACGCGTCGTTCCAATGTTGTGCGACCGCTTCCCGGCGACATCGTCATGTTCACCCGTGAGTTCTGGCAGCTGAAAACCGGGCCGCGTTTTCGCAACGAATACCTGAAGCAGCAGGTGATCAAGACATCAGCCAATCAGGGGTACTCGACATTTCGGAGAAGCGACACCGCTGCTGCGTTGATGAAATATGAGCTGAACCACCCCAAATGGGAACGTGCAGATGGAAACGTTATCGGATATCTCGAGGCGGCATCTTTCGGTGAGGGTGGCCGTAAGTTTATCATGGGGCTACTGCGTCAGATTGGTATGTTTCGCGAACATCACCGTGTTGGTGGCAGAACGCTGTCTGCGGCTGGTGAAAAATGGGCAAGCGTGATGTCGGTTCTGATGGGCCCCACCGTCACCGCACAGCACGAGGCGGCTCAACCCGTTTCGGACGACGAGTTACTGGAAGAGGATTTCGGGCCGACTGTGCGAGACGTTCGCCGAGTTGTACGCAAGCGGTTGTTTGCCCGGCTTGACGAGGAACTGGATTTGATCACCTATCTGGTCGCGACATTGCTCGAAGACCCGGTCGGCAATGAACACCTGTGGTTTATCCAGCAGTTTGGTCAGAGTCAGTTTCCGGACCTGGCCCGGGACGATGCTGTTTTTGAGCAGATACGTGTCATCGTTCGAGATTTGCAGAACGACTTGTAGACCGGTGGACTTCCTGACACGATGTCTTTTGCAGCATGACGAATCGGTCGTGTTCGTTCCCGCCGGCTCGGGTACGTTTTCCGTCCGTCGCAGGTCGGTCACCCGTTTCGCACGTAGCCTTGCAGTCACCCACAGAAGCGGGGCATTTCAGTTACCAAATCTCAAACATTTTTCCACCAGCGGCAGCACTGCATACGTGCCATCGTGTCCGCACAAGGTGGCTAAAGGTTGATCATATGACGTCATTCCCACGCCGACTTGCCCTGAAACTGCTTGCACTGGGTTCTTCCCTGGTCTCCTCACGCGCAAAGGCGGCGTCGCAGCCGACGTCTACGGCTTATTTTCCTCGAGGTACAGGCGCCGCCAAACGGCAGGCGAACGACCGTGTCTGGCTGGGGCAGGATTTCTGGGCGAATCCGATGGAGGACTGGCGGATCGTTGACGGGGCTGCCGAATGCCAGACCTCCGGCGGCGACCGAAACGTTCACCTGCTGACTCACCAGATCACGAATGTTGACGGATCGTTTCGGATGTCTGTTGAGATCGAACGCGTAGAAGTTCACAAGACGGAGGGCGGTGCAGGCTTCTGTGTGGGCATCCGCAGTGATCTCAATGAATACCGCAGCAACAGTTTTGCGAACGGGGGCGTCAACGCGGGCATTGTTGACGGACAGCTTATATTGGGCCGTAAACGCACACCGATTGGCAGCGATAAAGTGGACGGAAAAATTGTCCTGGAAGGCAAACCGGATGGTACGAATTATTCGCTCACATTGACGGCAACGAGAGTTGGCGATGGCGATGTTACAGTGACTCAGACGGTACCGCAGGGGGCAATCATCGGCAACATTTCCATCGTCAATAACTTCGATTCCAAACTGAAGAAAGGGCAGGGAGCCCGATATCGCTTCAGCAATTGGGAAGTCGAGGGCGATGCATTCACCGTTCGCAAGGAGAACAAATTCGGTCCCATTCTCTGGGCAATGTACACACTCAGTGATTCCCGAGGTCCCGAAGGATTCGTGATGAAGATGTCGGCGCTGACACCGCCTCTGGGCGAAGTCGACAACAAGACCGTGGAACTGCAGGTCCAGCGAAACGGATCGTGGAAGTCACTCGGACACGCCGGCCTTGACGGGGATGCGTGGGTAGCGACCTTCAGAGTCAGTAACTGGGACGAAACATCGGAACACAAGTATCGACTTGTTTATCGCGACAAAACTCGTGGCGGTGGAATTAAGACGGATGAGTGGTTCGGCACTATTCAGGCCAATCCGGTCGGTCGACCACTGCGCATTGGGGCACTGACGTGCCAGAATCACTATGGATTTCCGTACGAACCGGTCGCGAACAACGTCGTTAAACTCAACCCCGATATGCTGTATTTCTCGGGCGATCAGCTGTATGAAAGCCACGGCGGATATGGACTGATCCGTGACCCGGCGGGACCCGCAATTCTGAACTACCTGCGAAAGTTTTACATGTTCGGCTGGGCGTTCCGCGATGCCATGCGAGACCGTCCGACAGTTTGTATTCCCGACGACCACGATGTATTTCAGGGAAATATCTGGGGGGAAGGCGGGGCACCGATGGCCGATCTGGACAAGGGGGCGTCATCCAAGGGAGGATATCGCGAGCCGGCACGTATGGTGAACGTTGTGCACAAAACCTGTGCGGCACATCATCCGGACTACTTTGATCCGACGCCGTGTGAACAGAACATTAGCGTGTATTACGGCGACATGGTTTACGGCGACGTGGGCTTCGCGATTCTGGGCGACCGTCAGTGGAAAAGCGGCCCGGAACGCGTCGAAACAGGCAGTGGAAGAGCCGACCACGTCAGAGATATCAACGTAGACACGTCTCACCTGGACAAACCCGGTCTCGTGCTGCTGGGAGAACGACAGGAAGAATTTCTGAAGGTGTGGGTTGACGACTGGCGCGGGCATTCGATGAAGATTCTGCTGAGCCAGACTGTGTTTGCCGGAGTGGCCACGCATCATGGTGGATACAACGGCTATCTGAAGGCCGATCTTGATGCGGGAGCGTGGCCGCAAACCGCGCGTAATAATGCCGTTCGTATTATTCGCAAAGGGATGCCGCTGCACATCAACGGCGACCAGCATCTGACGTCGCTGGTTCAATACGGTGTGGATCAACAGCGCGACGGTTGCTGGAGTTTCTGCACACCGGCGATCGCAGCCGGTTACCCTCGATGGTGGCGTCCCGATGAAGTCGGCATGCCGCACCAGAATCGTCCGGCACACGGTCTGCCCGACACTGGCGAATTTCTGGATGGATTTGGCAACAAAGTTTATGTCTACGCGGTTGGTAATCCTGAGGTCGCCAGCGAAAAGAATCGATATGACCGGGCCCATCAAAAGGGCAGCGGTTTCGGTCTGGTGACCGTTGATACGTCAGCGAAGACATACACGCTGGACGCTTTCCGATTTCTTGTCGACCCGACGGATGGCAAGGCCGATAACCAATTCCCTGGCTGGCCCGTGACGGTCCATCAAAAGGAAAATATTGGCGAAAATCTGATTGGCTGACTCGGCCCGATTATTGACACGTTGGTCACGGCAGGAGGAATCGAGTTGCAAGCAGTGGTGAGCACCTGCTGCATGGCGGTTAGGCTCGGGGTGTCGGCAATGACTTAGCTTTTACCTCAGTCCGCTCGGCGTCTCGCCAGTACCGCTGACGTTGTGGACGGCCGAAGAAATATCCCTGGGCCATGTCGAAGCCGAGCTCAGTGCAGATGTCCGCCTGCGTCTGTGTTTCCACACCTTCGGCGATGGCAGTCACATCCAGCTCGTGAACCATATTCAGCAAGGCGCGAATACTTGCTTTGTGTGGTCGGGATGCGTTTTCCAGGCCTCGAACGAACGAGATGTCAAACTTCAGGTACCGTGGTGGCACCTGAAATAACTCGACCAGACGAGCCTGTCCGGCACCGAAGTCGTCGTACGCCAGGTCGATATTCAGGTCGGTCAGCAGAGCGGCTAATTCGGTAAGGTATCGGATCGACGTGATGGCGGCTTCATGTATTTCCAGCACGATGGCCAAGGCTGGAAAGTTGGCCCGAAGTTCCTTGAGTGACTCCAGCAGGCGGGGTGTTTCGAGTTCAGCGGCATGCGTGTTCAGGAAAAAGCAACTGAGCGGGTCCAGGCGAATACCGGACAGGAGGCCTTCGGATCGACAGACTTCGCTGAGCTGGATTTCAGAGGACCGCAGGGCCGCAATGCGGAAAATCTTGTCGGGAGTTTCCAATCCCTTCACTCGACTCCGCACCAGAGACTCGTAGCCAATTATTTTGACGTCACCCAGAGTGACGACTGGTTGGAAGTAGGGATCGATATCCGGACGATTAAGCAGTTGGTCGAATCCCTCGTAAAGCACGGTATCATCGGGAACGGACGCCACGTAGGTTTCGGTTCTGAAGTTCCTGGCCGCTGCCTCGGACCCCGTTCTGCGAACTATAAACCTGACTTGGCCAAAGTGGGCCACGTCGCCGTCTTTCAGGGCTTCCACGGAAGTTATCCGTCGACCGTTAAGCAGAGTGCCGTTGGTGCTGCCGACATCCTCCAGAAACAGCTGGTCGACAAGTGCAAAGATATGGGCATGATTACCGGACACGGTGGGATGAGACAAACACAGATCGTTGCCAAGACGACGACCGATGGTCAATCCATCGGCTGTGATTTTTGTGTGCTGCTCTTCTCCACCGTTGGGAGATCGACGCACGATCGTCCACGCGCAAGGATCAGTGACGGATTCTGACGAGCAGATATCGCGCAATCTGCTGAAGTCCAGCAGGGTTGATTTACCGTTTGTGAAGCGATCGGTCATTCAGTGTGGAGCCAAAGTGGCTGTCGTGATCCCGTGACGCGAATCCTGGCACCACACCGGTCAGGAACACGAGGATATACCTCGGCCAACGTGTGATCCCGGCGAAACATAGCTCTCTTCAGTCGAGGTGAATCGACGACGATGCAGTCGGGATTCGGAATATGGGCGAAACCGAGACGTGAAACCGGTTATGACGAATGGGATGCCAATTAAGGCATCTGACGTGCCCGCGATGTTATTGACAGCGGGGTTTCGTGACGCCCTACTGGTGGCTGTCTGCATAGACGCTGCCCGTAGTCTTGACACGATCGCAGTCTTTGTGCCGAACCATCAGTCTTCGGGGCAGGTACCGGTACGGGCCCCCTTAGGGCACAGGTCACTCAGCATTGGCAATTAGGCCGGTCATCGGGCACCACAAAGCCCAATGACTGTCCGGTCACGATTCAAAAGAGTCATTAATCGTCGTGATGGGAGTCTTGCGGGCGATTCGTTTCATGAGCCCCTTCAGCACCTTACCGGGACCGACTTCGTAGAAATCGGTACAACCGGCATCAAGCATGTTACGGATGGAATCTTCCCAGCGAACCGGTTGCAGTACCTGCTTGATCAGAAGTTTGCGGATTTCATCGGGGTCTGAGTGCACTGCGGCATCCACGTTGGACACGACGGGAATCTCAGGTGCCTTGATGATTGTACCGTTCAGTACTTCAGCCAGCTGGTCGTCTGCCGGCTTCATGATCGGCGTGTGAAATGCGCCAGCCACGGCAAGGGGCATTGCTCTTCCGCCCTCGGCCTCTGCAATTTCCGCCGCGCGGACACACGCACTGTTTTCTCCACTGACCACAATATTGCCCGGACAAAGGTAGTTGGCAATCTGAATGGAACCGTGACCGGATGCTTCGTCACAGACTTTTTGAACCTGATCGCGATCCATCAGAAGAACGCTGACCATGCCCGACGGTGTTGCGTCGGCCGCTGCCTGCATTGCCTGACCTCGACGCTGCACAACCCGCAGTCCGTCTTCAAAGGACATAGCACCAGAGAACACCAGCGCTGTGTACTCGCCCAGACTCAGGCCGGCTGCCATCTCACACCCCAGTACGATTTCCGGCGTGTCGGCGCGAAGTTTCTCCAGAGCCGCCAGGCTGGCCACAAACAACGCAGGCTGACTGTAGATCGTCGAATCAAGTTCGTCAGCCGGACCTTCAAAACACAGCTTCGCAAGATCATAGCCAAGAACCTGGCCAGCCTGATCAAACAGCTCCTTCGCCTTCGGATACTGTTCTACGATCCGCTTTCCCATGCCAACGTGCTGAGCACCCTGTCCGGGGAATAGAATTGCAATCTTTGGCATCTGTCCGAACCCCCTGGTCCTGCGGATGTGGCGTGAATCGTATGACTATCCGGCGGCGGCTTTGGCAGCAATGGCCGCAAGTTGTTCAACGATCTGAGCGTTAATGTGATGGTCCTTCATTTCCATGGCCATCTTCAGTGCATTGCGAATGGAATCGGAATCACTCGAGCCATGACAGATTACGCAGCTACCATCAATTCCCAGCAACGGAGCTCCGCCCGACTCCTGGTAGCGATACTTCTGGCTGAGCTGCTGCAGTACCTGCCGGGCTGTTTCGCGTTCGGTCGACAGGGCTTCCAGAAGTGATTTGCCGACAGTTTTCATCATGAACTCAGCCATTCCTTCGCTGACTTTCAGAACGACGTTGCCCACAAATCCTTCGCAGATCAGCACATCTGCCTCGCCGTGATACAGCCCTCGACCTTCAACGTTGCCGACGTAGGAATCCTGCAGTGGCGAGTCCGATAGAAATCGATGGGTGTCCCGATACAGCTCATTACCCTTGCCCTCTTCGCTGCCGATGTTCATCAATCCGATTCGAGGGGTGGCAATACCAAGGATCTCTCGAGCGTAGATACTGCCCATCAGGGCGTATTGAAAGAGGTGTTCCGGGCGAGCAGCCGGGTTGGCGCCGACGTCAACCAGAACACTGCTGCCTTTTAGGTTGGGCAGCGTCACGGCAATGCCTGGACGTTTGACGCCCTTTAGAAACAATCGTGTCCGCAGCCCCGCCGCCACCACCGCACCCGTGTTACCGGCACTCACGACCGCATCAACATCTCTGCCGGCCATCAGTTGCCAGCAACGGGCAATCGAGCAGTTCGGCTTCTGGCGGAGCGCAACAGTGGGCTTTTCCTCCATGCCGACCACACCGTCTGCCGCGACGATGGAAATACGGCCGGTCGGATCACCCCCAGCGTCTGCCAGGTTGGATTCCAGAACAGTCGGATCGCCAACCAAGGCAACGTGAAGCTCGTCAGATTGGGCAGCTGCCTGCAAGGCCCCCAGAATGTTGGGACCTGGAGCATTATCGCCCCCCATCGCGTCAAGCGCGATTCGCATCACAATTAATCCTCGTCGTCACCCGTCATGGTCCGCCCCTGGTAATATCCGCAGGTTGGGCAAACAACGTGTGTGGGAAGCGAAGTGCCGCATTGCGAACAACGGGCCAGCTGAATCGGCTTTACGGCGTTGTGACTACGGCGCTTTCGACCACGGGACTTGGAGATTCTTCGTTTAGGGACGGCCATGATTTCATGTCCAGATTGGGGGTCACCAGGATGGCAACCGAATGTCGGGAACAGGATGTTCCCGGGAAATTTGTAGTGATCGCCCGGGCAGAGTCGCCAGATGAGGCAAAATCGCCATCAATTGCGACGCAAGCCGTTTCAAGCAGGCGACTTGTGCAGTTGGACGGGCCGGAAAAGCGGCGAATGGTGTCAGACAGACCACTGGCTGTCAAGCACGGCTATGCACAGCTTACACGCAACGTCAGGAAATCTCTGCATACGAGTTGTGAAAACGGCCGAATTTCGGAAAGCTCCCTGTTGTGCGAAGGGTAATTCCTTGGAATGAGTTGTCTGGCAGCCGCAGCTCAATGGCAACCGGGACATTCACGCAATGGCCGGACAATCGTGACGCCACCCACGGTGAGTGTTAAGTCTGGCACGGTCGGCACTCTCAGTCAGCGTTTTGAAGCAGGAAAACCTCAGGATGACCATCATCGAGAAGCTTGGACAGTTCTTTCTGGGGAGAATTCATGATCTTGATGAAGGCCAGACGTCAGCGGAAGAGCTGCTTTACGATGCAAAAGACCTGACGACCCACGCCGTCTGTGTTGGCATGACAGGCAGTGGAAAAACGGGACTCTGTCTGTCGCTGCTGGAAGAAGCTGCTCTGGATGGGATTCCCGCCATCTGCATTGATCCAAAGGGCGATCTCGGCAATCTGATGCTGACGTTTCCCGGATTGACCGCTGCAGAATTCCAGCCGTGGGTCGATCCCACCGAGGCTGCTCGGCAGGGAATGACGGTTGAGGATTACGCAACAAAGACGGCTAACATCTGGAAGAAGGGCCTGGCTCAATGGGGGCAGAGTGCCGAGCGAGTCCAAAAATTACGTGATTCCGCCGAAGTCGCCATCTATACACCTGCCAGCAATGCGGGGCGTCCAATCACGGTCCTGCGGGCGCTCACTGCACCACCCGCCGACATGCTCAACGACACAGAAGCTCTGCGTGAACGAATCATGGCGGCGGTGTCGGGGCTGCTGGCGTTACTGCAGATTGAGGCGGATCCCATCAGCAGTCGCGAGTACATCCTGCTGTCGTCGATTCTCGATGCGTCCTGGCGTCAGGGCATCGACGTTGACATGGGGATGCTCATTCGTTTGATTCAGGAACCACCGTTCGACAAAGTTGGCTTTCTTGACCTGGAATCGTTTTTCCCGGCCAGCGATCGCTTCAAGCTTGCCATGTTGCTGAACAACATGCTGTCCTCCCCCGGATTTTCTGGATGGCTTGAGGGCGAGGCTCTTGATATTCAGAAGTTGTTCTATACACCCGCGGGAAAGCCTCGACTGGCCGTTCTTTCCATCGCTCACCTTTCAGACCAGGAACGAATGTTCTTTGTCACGATTCTGTTGAACGAAGTCATCGCGTGGATGAGAAGCCAGCCCGGGACAGCTAGTCTGCGGGCAATTCTGTACATGGACGAAGTCTTTGGCTACTTTCCGCCGACAGCCAATCCTCCGTCAAAGCAGCCCATGCTGACGCTGTTGAAGCAAGCCCGCGCTTACGGACTCGGCTGCGTTCTTGCCACTCAGAACCCCGTGGACATCGACTACAAAGGTCTGTCCAACGCCGGTACATGGTTTCTGGGGCGGTTGCAGACTGAGCGAGACAAAATGCGAGTCATGGAAGGGCTGGAAGGCGCTGCGGCCAGTGCCGGTTCGTCCTTCGATAAGCAGCGCACTGAACAGATTCTTGCTGGCCTGGGCAGCCGAGTCTTTCTGATGAACAACGTCCACGAAGACCAACCTGTCGTCTTCAAGACAAGATGGGCTCTGTCATTTCTGCGTGGGCCGCTTTCGCGGGAACAGATTCGGATTCTGATGGATCCGCTGAAGGGCAACTCTGCCGCAGATTCTCGTGCGTCCTTCGGCCTGACCAACGTCAACGAAGGGGCTAAGAATACGTCCCGCCCCGTACTGCCGCCCAATATTCCGGAACTGTTTTTTCCGGTTCGTACAACAGCGGATCCGTTAGTCTATCGGCCCGCCCTGCTCGGTGAGGCTAAAGTTCACTTTGTGGCGGCCAGAGATGACGTCGATCGCTGGGAAGATGTGACACTGCTGACGGTCACGACTGACGATATTCCGCCCGATTTCTGGCATCAGGCGGATGAGTGGGACGAAGATGACTTGCCCGATCTCACGAATGAGTGCAGAGAAGATGCTGCCTTCGGTGATCTGGCAGCGGCACTCACACAGAAAAAGTCCTACACGAAATGGAAGTCGGCACTGAAGGACTTTCTGTATCAGAATCGTCGACTATCGATCTGGAGATGTCCCGCTCTGGATGAATCTTCAGGATCCGATGAGTCAGAATCAGATTTCAGAATCAGATTGCGACACTCGGCTCGGGAAGAACGTGATCGGCAGCTGGAAAAGCTGCGTGCCAAATACGCTTCCCGCATTCGCACACTGGAAGACAGGATGCGTCGCGCACGGCAGAAGGTGGAGCGTGAGAAATCTCAGAGGTCTCAGAAGGCAATGTCTGCCGGACTTTCTGTCATGCAGAGTATCGCGGGGGCATTGTTTGGACGAAAGCTGCGCAACGTGACCAATGTTTCACGTGCCAGCACTGCCATTCGCAGGGCCGGCAGCGTCGCCAAAGAAAGCGAGGACGTTGAACACGCGGAAGAAGCTGCGGATGCACTGACCGAACGACATGAGGAACTGAATGCGGAGATCGAAGAAGAAGTGCACCGGATTCAGGATCGATTCGATCCCGATCTGATGGAGCTGACCGATAAGGAAATCAAACCTCGCAAATCAGACATCAGCATTGAACGACTGGTCCTTGTCTGGTTGCCGTACGAGGTCGACGATGCGGGGAACGCAGAGCGCGTGTTCTGACGCACACCGCTGGCATCGGACATGTACTGCTAACGGGATGTTCAGGCGGCGTCGGGAATCGAATGAGCAGGCCGAAGATTGTAACCAGTTGTTACATCAAGGGAGTACGTCAGACGCTTCCCCCATGGCAGTGAACAGCCAGCGGTCTGAAGGCAATCACCGCCAAAGTTTGGCTTCCTCTGACATCTCACTGGATAACGTCATCGGAGCATGGCCAAACCTGTATCAAGATGTTCGTGATTTAGTGGGAGGCACTCTGCCTCCCACCCGCGTCGTGTGACACCAGCAAATTGCCGGGCGACCACGAGTCCAGTCAAGAGCTGATGCCTGCGGACATGTTGACACTCTGGAACCAGCTCTCCTCCCACCGGCGCAGAGGTGTCGCTCACATCTTCCTGGCCAAAATCAGGCGGACTGAATCAGGGAAACGTGATGAGCAGCCATGAGCAAAAAACGACCAGACGAACTCGCTCTGTACCGGATCCTCGAAGAGCTCAAGGCAGGGCGAATCCGAATCGACCGAAATGTGCTGCATCAGCCGTGGGTCTTTTGCGATCACTCGACTCATCCTGGCGTGACTTCGCATCTCTTCGACAAGGACTTCCCAGGTTGGTTCGCAAACTTTATTTGGGAAGAATAACGGATCCTTCCCGGAGAGCGAGAAATCGATCGGATTCAATATCGGGAACCTGCGAAACCGAACGAGATTCACGAAGCCTTTCTCGACTGCTGGGTGGTGCGGGAGAACGAACAACAGATCGAATATAAATCCAACGAATCACCCTGCTGGATGTCTATTTGGCAGAGGAACCGCCGGTGGACACTGGCGCCGTGGAGCAAAGAACTCTCGTGTCGATTCAGAACAGCGACGGTGACTTTCTGGAGACTCCACTCGTGGAGGTCTCAGATCTTGTGTCGAAGCAGGACGGCGATCTCAAGATCACGGAATTCGAAACGTCTGGTCGGGCTTACGGAGAGTTCGAAGTCAAGAATTCGCTTCAGGCAACCTGATATGTCAACGCCGCCTGACATACGTTTGGGGAGTGGGCGCCGGTGGAGTTCGCTGTCCAAAAACCCAGACGGCGAAACTGCAGCGACTGCCGGCGGCACGCCATGAGGATGATCACGGACGACCGGGGGAACCTGGTCGAAAACGTCGAGCGGGCGGTCAATGTCGGGATCTTCTGCCCGGTGGAAATGCCGAGGAACTGCGCGATATATTCTTTTCGCCAGCCGTGCCGGGAATGGAAACCGACTCATCGGCCGGAAGAGATCGTTCCATTGATGAATCTCGATAGAGTCGGGACATGCTGATGGAGCAGCGAGAAAAAGCCGGAGGCTTCTGCGATCCGACCAAGGAAAGAAATCCTCGCTGGTTGTTGGCGTGCTTATTCATTTCCAATCACGGAGTATATCAGAATACTGTTGAAGCACCCGAAAACGAAGAGGCCGGCGGTGCAGAAATCATCAGCGGGCGGACGATGGCTTACCGACGCAAGTGGCCTCTGCCCCATTCCCATTCTGACGTTCGCGAACCCAACGCCAGTGGCTCCGAATTCACTTGAACTTGTTGTACGGGCGCGTTCCTCGAGGCGGGTCCTGGCGGTCCGGGGGCTTTGTTGGACGTGGTGGTCGGATACCTGCATCCCTGAGTGTGACGTGTCATTTTGGGTTCTAGCGCAACGGTGCCCATTCGCGAGTCGGCGATCCTGCTTAGATTTTATTTCAGTTTCACATCCACTCGATGAATGGGTCCGTTGAACCGAAAGGGTGCCGCTTCCATGTAGTCTCGTGACACCACGCTGCCCAGATCAACGCCCACGTCAAAGGACTCGCTGGCGGAAAACACGCCGGGGACAGTCATGTCGGTTTGCAGTGTCGCGGATTCTGTTCCGTCGATTGTCATCACAATCTTCGCCGGTGCTCCGGGCCCTTGAATGGTGGTGTCGATTTCGATTTGATGACGTCCCGGTAACAGTCTGTCCGCAGATTTCATGCGGAAACGTTTGATGATCATCAGATTGTATTCAAAGTGAACATGACCATCTTTGACATAGCAGGTGAGTCCGCCACCGGCGCCGCCCAGGGCGTACAGCACACCTTCCGAATCTGCAGCAAATTCGGTGTCAATCACCACGATGTTGCTTTTCTTACCCAGGCCCGGAGCTGCAAATTCAGGCATGCGGAAAGTTGTCTGGTCAAACACCCAGCTGCTGTACGGTGACGTCAGCACGTCTTCCGGATGAATTCTGAGCCAGATTCCAGCCCCCACGGGAAACACTTGGTTGTCTTTGGCTTCCTGCAGAAATAGAGCCTGCAGCTGCCGTAGCTTTTGCGGATGTGCGTCAGCCAGATCGCTGGCCTGTGAGAAATCTTCCTGCAAATTGTACAGCTCCCACCGATCCTTTCGGGAATCCCACTGCCCGAGTCCCTGTTGAGCGTTCTGCCATGGAATCAGCGGCCCGAAGGCACAGGCGTACCAGCCGTCGTGATAGATTCCCCGGCTGCCATTGTTTTCAAAATACTGCACGTGTTTGTTTTCCGGAGCGTCCGAGGCAAACAGCGATGCCACCATACTGACGCCATCAATAGGGTCCTGGCGAAACCCATCCATTTCTTCAGGATGCGGAATGTCGAGCAAGTCGTAGATCGTGGGGACAATATCGTTGACGTGATAGAACTGACTGCGCGGCTGACGACTCGGCTGGATTTTTTTCGGCCAGGACACCACCAGTGGATTCCGTGTCCCGCCAAAGTGTGACGCCACCAGTTTAGTATGATGAAACGGAGTCGACCCTGCCCACGCCCAGCCGGCGTGGTACATGTTGTCGACTTCCGCCGTCCCGAGTTTTTTCAGCCCACCGATGTCATTGAGTGCTTTGATCTGCTGCTCAACCGTGTTGGGAATCTGATCCTGGGCAAGCAGCTCGCTGATGGATCCTCTCTGCCCTTCTGCACTGCTGCCGTTGTCACCCCAGATATAAAAGATCAGCGTGTTGTCGCGCTGACCGGTGGCATCGATATGATCAATCAGTTTGCCGACCTGAGCATCCACATGTTCAACGTAGCCGGAAAACACTTCCATCAAACGCGTTTGGAAACTGCGTTCCGCCGGCGGGATGTCGTCCCAGGCGTCCATCGTGGCAGCTCGTTCTGTCAGCTGAGTGTCCGCAGGGATCCAGCCGAGTTCTTTCTGCCGCGCAAACACGTCCTTGCGCAACTCATCCCACCCCTGATCAAACCGTCCGGCATACTTGTCGGCCCATTCATGAAAAATCTGATGCGGCCCGTGTGCCGCGCCTGGGGCCCAGTACATCAGAAACGGCTGATCCGGTGAGTAAGATCGGTGCTGTTTCAGCCACGTGACGGCGCGATCAGCAAGGTCCTCGGACAGATGGTACTTTTCGTCATGAGGTGGCTCGACAAAGTTGCGATTTTCGACCAGTCGCGGTTCGTACTGAGACGTTTCTCCGGCCAGAAATCCGTAAAAGTGGTCGAAGCCGTAAGCATTGGGCCAGTAGGTAAACGGACCCATGGCGGTGGTCTGGTTGGCCGGGGAATTGTGCCACTTTCCAAATGCCGAAGTCTTGTAGCCGTAATCCCGCAGGACAGCTGCCAGCGTAGCAGAACTTTGCGGAATGATGCCGGTGTAACCATCCCAGTCGACCGCGCGCTCGGCGATGGTCCCGCTGCCGACCCGGTGATGATTGCGTCCGGTCAGCAAAGAGGCACGTGTGGGTGAACAAATAGATGTGGTATGAAACCTGTTGTAGCTGATGCCCTGATTCGCCACTCGACTCAGCGTAGGAGTTTCTGCAAATCCACCAAATGTCGACGGCACACCAAACCCCACGTCATCGATCAGCACGATCAAAATATTGGGGGCGTCAGCAGGCAGTCGCTTCGGCTGCTGGCGGCGTTTCATGCGGGATTCCTGCAGTGTCTGCCCGGTGACACTGGCTGAAGGCGGCCGGCGAAATGGCAGCCCGCGACCACGCCTGGCGGCATCCTTTGATGCTTCGTCAGAATCCTTCTGAGCGCTGGCCGTGTGCGACAGAATCCCGTTCCAGACAAAGCTGCACAGCAACAGCAGCACGAATGATCGCAGAGACATCATTGGACTTCGCCTTATCCGAAACACAGAGGTCTGGAGAACAACAGTTTGACTACAGAATCAGCTGACCGAAGCATTCGTCCTGGCATCAGAGTCTGTCCACGGTCAATAGTCCAGACCGATCCGTTTGGCAGGATGGAGCTTGAACGTGGCGGCGTGAGCCTTCAGTTTGGCCCCGACAGATGCCAGCCACGCATTTCGTCGGTGTCCGACGGTGGTCTGTTCTTTGGGATCGATGTACAGATTGAACAGCCAGGGAGCCAGTCCCGTGGTTTGCAGTGTGGCCATATCGATCTGCAGATTGGGCGTCTGAGGCAGCAGAACTTTCACGTGCAGCTTGTACTCTCGCATCCGACAGGCGGTCAGTTCGGCGTCCCACCAGAAATACACGGCTTCGCGATTGGATTCGCCCTGATCGTGCAGCAGAAACGACGTCTGGTCCACAAAATCATAATATTTTTTTGACGGCAGACTGTCCCGCGACACGCCTGCTAATGTCAGCGCGGTGCCGAACAGGTCCATCAGATCAAACAGCCCGTCGCTTTGTCGTCCCGGCTGAATCATATCTTTCCAGTAAGCAATTCCCGGAACCCGAACACCTCCTTCAAAAGTGGTGCCTTTCGCTCCGCGAAACGGTGTGTATCCTGAGTCCGGCCACGAATCCATCTGCGGACCATTGTCAGACGTTACAAAAATAAACGTATTGTCCAGTATTCCGGCATCAGTCAACGCGCCGACTATGCTCCCGATATGCAGGTCAACTTCAGCCACCGCCTCTTTGTAGTAGTACTTCGCAGCACTGCTGCCTTTCAGTTTAGAATTGGGAAAGTTGTCGGCGTGCACTTTCATGAAACAGTGTTCCATGAAAAAGGGCTTTCCCTGAGCCGCCATTTCCTGGATTTTTGCCACTGAAAAATCAGCCAGAGCCTGGTCGGCATTCCCCATGTCGGCCGTGGATTCGATGGAACTGACGGTTTCAGTTTTACCGCCGGCAAAACCATGCACCAGATCCACTCCGGGGCCAATCAGTTCAAATGCTGCCAGCAGATCTTCATTCAGCACCAAATCGGGATAACGTCGTTCGTCAAACCGCTGTGATATTTCTTTTTGCGCCGGGTAGTAACCATAAAATTCGTCAAACCCCACATCGTGCGGTCGCAGACCTTCGCCTTCACCGATGTGCCATTTTCCGGTCAGCACAGAGTGGTAACCGGAATCACTCAGCAGTTTCGCCAGACTCACTTCGTCCGCCCACGGATTACGCGTGATTTTGTCGCCCGCCAGAATGGGGCGAATCAGGCCCGTGCGAACGGGAAGTCGTCCCGTGAGAATTGCAGAACGTGTGGGAGTGCATGTCTGCTGAGAATAGCAGCTCGTCAGTCGAAGCCCGCCTCGCGCCAGGGCGTTCATATTCGGTGTAGCGGCCCCAATTGCGATGCCTCCCCCGTAACAGCCAGGATCGCCGTATCCCATGTCATCCACCACAATCCATACAATGTTGGGGCGCTGACCGGTTTTTGCATGCAGTTGCTTCAGTTTTTCCGCCGCGTGTTTCTGCTGATCGGGGTGCGGAATCGCAGCTTCAAAATTGGATGCCGTTTTCACCGAGCGGTCGAATGTCTGTGCCCGCAACGCACCGTCACAGACAAACAGCATGCAGCACAAAATCAGACAGCCGATTTGTTTTTGTTTCACGACCTTGTTCATCACAACACTCCGACAATTGGCTGACAGTCATTCCGATCAGACTCGCGCCAGTAAACCGTGCTTCGAACGCACAGTCAGATTCACTCGCCGCGTGATTCTAGTCAGAGCCATGCCGCCATGCCCGTTCCGCAGACCGCGGGGTCTGCATTTCACGGCAATTAAATGAAGGCGGAATTGAACCAGCAGACTCCCGGTTGAAATTCCTGCGGAATGCCGATTTGGAGGCCATTCGGGCTTCCCAGACCGAACGACGACTGATGCAGTGGGACTTTTGCCGTTTGTGCAAAGCCAAACGCGTATCCATGCCTGCGAACGGCTCCAGTAGGCCCCGCTGCGCCTCCCGGCGGGTACTGCTGGTCCTCCATGTCCCGACGGAAGGAATGCCGCTGGGATTCCGATTCCTGGGGACTTGCGCGGACGATAGCCGTTACGAGACAGGCTATGTCCCGAAGACACCGGGGCTGCAGCCGTTTCAGGGCGAGGTCTCGGAGCCACAGATCTGCGCGAAAAAACGGTTGTCATCGCCAGTGTCCCGACGGCCGTCACACGGGTAGCGACCATGGCTTCAAAAGCCACTCGCTTGACCGTGCTACGGCGGTCTCCAACGTTCCCGCGTGTCCCGTCCGACGGTACGAAGCTGATCTCCTAAACCACCCTCTTAAGATGACCCTGAGAACCGTTGGAACCGTCACAATCGTTAAAGTTGGACATTGCAGGACGCCGATGCTCAGTGAACAGAGCAATTCACAGCAGGCGTGTGGAACCGGTTTTTCCTGCCGGCTGGGTCAACAGCAGTCAGAACACAGACCGTATTCTGTCCCGCATTTCCAACCGCAGTGATTTCTATGCGACGACGCATCCGACTATTGGCCCCGCCCCTTGTGGTCCTGGTGGCCGCAGCAGAAATGTTGAGTCTCGGGGCTCAGGATGGACTTCCCATTCCGGAAACTGTCGTTCGTCTTCCGCCGGATCCTGTGGAGCAGCAGGAACGGACACCGCAGCAACATCTTCCTGCTCAGTTGAATGTCAGTCGGGATTCAGAGGATGCCAAAGATGCACTGCAGTGGAAACCGCTGCCGATATTATCGTCTCTGACGACAGCTTACACCGGTCCCTCAGAATCGTGCTCGAGCGGTGTGGAATGTGGTGAGACCTGTTGTCACGGGCAGACACCGGCGGCCTGCATTGAATGCCCGCACGTGACCACGTTAAGTCCGTATTTCAACCTCCGATTTTTCGGTTCACTGAATGCTGAAATGCTGTTTGCCGAGTCGCGCCCCTTGCTGCCCTCGGGTGTCGTGCTCATCTCCCCGAACTTTGGAAAAGACATACGTTCATTCGAAGCTCATGCAAAGTCTACAAACCTTGGTATCGTCTTCCAGGGACCCAAAATCGGACAGTTTCAGTCCGGCGGTACGTTTCTCAGTTATCTCTACGGAGAACAGTTTCAGGCGGATCGCTACGGGCCCTACATTGTGCGCGCGTTCGGACAGCTCCAAAGCGAAAACCTCAGTTTTGCGGCTGGACTTCAGGGCGACCTGATTAATCCGCGGTCACCCACCACACTGAACTTTAATGCCGGAAACCTGGCCGGAAACCTGGGGTTTTTTCGCAGTCAGTTTCGTGTCGAGCACCGAGGACAGATTGCTGAGGAGACCCAATTGACTACCCAGTTTGCTCTCAGCAATCCGACCCCCACTTCGTTTGCAAACTTCGACAGACCGCCGCTGATGCTGCTGGAAGACAACGGATGGCCTAATCTGGAAGCACGTGTGTCCCTGGGAATCGGCCCACAGCAGGGACGTCCGGGTGCTCAAAATCAGCCGGTGGAGTTTGGGGTATCCGGACTTGTCGGTGAACTTCGAAGGACCGATCTGCCAACCATCCCCAATCACATTATTGATGTCTGGGCCTTCGGATTCGATGGTAGAATTGCAATTTCTGACACGATGGGGGTCCAGGGCGAATTCTTCACAGGCCAGGCAGTTGGCAACTACAATGCGGGAATTCTGCAGGTCGACAATGACGTTTTTAATCCGGTTCGCTCAACTGGCGGCTGGGCCGAATTTTACTGTCACTGGAGTCCGTGTCTGCATTCCCATGTCGGTTATTGTGTGGACGATCCACTGGATCGAACGGTTGTGGAAGGACTGACAGCCGCACGACCGATCCGCAACCAGCTGATTTTTGCCAATCTGATCTGGGATGTCAGTGAAAGTCTGGAGATTGGCTTCGAAGTCAGTCACTGGAAAACAGACTACGCCGACATCACTCCTGTTGACATCAGTAATGACTCCATGGTTTATCACACACGCGTTCGCCTGAAATTCTGATTCCGCCAGACGCCACCTCTCCAAACAGCTGTGTCAGATTCGTCACAGATTCCGTATTAACGCGGTTCACTTGGCATCCCGGTTCCGGCAGCCGTCGTGCGGGCATTGCCGGATTCCGAGGTTTTGTGAATTTTCAGCTCGTCCTTGAGTGCAGATCGCATCCGTCACAGTTCGCTTTCGTGGCCCTGCTCCTCGGACATCCGGCTGAGTTTACCGTCCACCTGGCGCTGTGCGATGGCGATACATGCTGCATCCTCATGCTGCAATTCGGTCATCCTTCCGAATCCTTCCGGAAATTGCGAAGTATACGAGGCTGTAACAAGGGCTTCGTCAATATTTCTCAGCCATGCTGCTTGCCAGGACCTTCGGGACTTTTGGGCGCGAGTACTCGCCAGATGTCGCGCCAGATGTCGCGCC
>JABABI010000096.1:250-24885 GCA_014238335.1 Fuerstiella sp. | reverse complement strand
CTCGGCCGGAACTGGCCAAACGGCATCGTGTGATTAAGATCGACGACGATCAGGTGTTGTCTTTGCTGGGGCTCGAAAAGCGAGCGGGGCTGACCTATTCGGTACAGGAAATTCAGGAGAACCTTGCTGACTTACAGAAGATTCATCGAGAAGGTCTGAGGCTGGAAATGGCCGAACAGGAACACCGGATGACACAGTTGCAGCGGCGAGTGGTCTCGCTGTTTCGTACTGTTAGCCGAGTGGATTCGCTGCAGAACATCTTCCTGGTTCGTGAGTCGGAAGGTCTGCTGGATTCGATCGTAAAGGCCTGGTGGGTTCTTGATCGTCTTGGCAACAGTCCGGCCATCATGGCCGTGCCGACCGGCTCGGAGAACGAACAGCGGTCATGGGAAACACTGATTGCTGCCAGTGCGATGCGAAATGTGGCTCAGGATCTGGCCACACATGGATTGACCACCGACGAGGAGGTTCTGGATTATGTCCAGAACAAACTGCCTCGTGAACTTGTTGCGAATGCAGTGGAAGGCAGCGTGACGATTCTGCAGTCTGCAGTCGAAGAGGCTGCCAGGTCTGCCGGGGAAGAATTAAAACCGAATGCTGTGAAGACACGTGCTGCGGAAGCCGCTCTGACACTTACGGATCCGTTCCTGCGTCGCGTGCTGGAAATCATCGGCAAGGCTGAGACAGGCGCGACGGCTGATGAAATGCTGGATGGCATGTCCGACTCCGATTTTGCAGAGATTGCCGCGGAACGGATTTCGTCTGAGGTGTTTCAGATATTTGAGATGCTGAACGAAAATGAAAACGACAAACGTCTGGCAGAAATGCGAAGAAAACTGCAGGCTGCCGGGACGCAGGATGAAGCCGCTTTGGCGGCACAAATGAATCTGGAGCTGGTCAAGGTGGCTCTGGATGATCTTGAGACACGGACGGACGGTATACTTTATCAGGCCGACGCCGCCTCCACGCTGCAGAACAGCACAACAGCCATGGTCGATATACTTACGGCGTGGAGCGTCAGTGACGTCGACGCGTTCAACAGCGGCGTCTCGGGATATCAGAAGTTTCTGGCCGATACGCCGTTGCCACATATGGATGCTTCCGTCGTCAGTCTGGAAGCGTTCTTTAATTTCTTTGGGCCATTCATGAAGGCCATCTATCTGTATCTGCCCGTACTTCTGATGTCCTTCTTAAGCTGGATCGTGTGGCCAAAGACACTCCGTCGCACGGCTTTCTGGCTGATGGCGCTGGCGTTCATCACGCACACTGTCGCGCTGCTGCTGCGAATGTATATATCCGGTCGGCCGCCCGTGACCAACCTGTATTCGTCTGCGATCTTTATCGGCTGGGCCGTTGTAGGCGCGTCGTTTGTGATTGAACGTCTGCTGAAGAACGGAATCGGCACGATTATGGGATCGTCAGTCGGAATGGCGACGCTGATGATTGCCCACTACCTCGCTGTCGACGAAGGTGACACGCTGGGAGTGATGCAGGCCGTGCTGGACACAACGTTCTGGCTGGCAACGCATGTGGTCTGTATTACGCTGGGTTATGCGGCCACGTTTCTTGCCGGAGCGATGGGCGTCGCGTATTGTTTCATCTCCAACTTCGGGGCAGAGAAGAGCCGCAACGATCTGCCGCGGCTGGGAAAAATGATTTACGGTGTTCTGTGTTTCGCCGTCTTCTTCAGTCTTGTCGGAACTGTGCTCGGCGGACTCTGGGCGGACGATTCGTGGGGCCGATTCTGGGGCTGGGACCCCAAGGAAAACGGAGCCATGCTGATCGTCATGTGGAACGTTCTGATTCTGCACGCTCGCTGGGATAAGCTTGTCCGCGATTATGGAACGGCCGTCCTGGCTATGTTTGGCAACATCGTGACCGCATGGTCATGGTTTGGTGTGAACGAACTGAAAGCCGGACTGCATACTTATGGGTTCACCGAAGGACGTCTGCTGGCGTTGCTGGTGTTCATCGGTCTGCAGGGACTGATCATCTTCGGAGCAATGATCCCGGCGGTTGGCAAGTCCTCGAAGGACCGGATTGAGCCTGCAGGATAGAGGTCGTGCCGACCGCCCGACCGCGAAGCGGTCAAAACAAGTAGCCGTGGGTGTTAGCCCACCGAATGAAAACAACAACCACATCTCAGCCGTGAAACGGCGCCAATGAATGGGTACGACGTGCATTGGCTGTTGTTGTCCTCGTCGGGTAATACGACCTTGTTTCGACCTGGAGATGTTACGTTCCCATGTTTACGACGCGATGGAAAATACGCACAGGATCGCGATCCACGCAATTCCCAGCGCATGCCAGAACCAGGTGGCAAATGTGACGCCCCAGTAGTATTCGTGATCGTAGCGGTCAAGAAAGGCACTCAGCGTAACCCACAGCAGCACGGACTGAGCTACCAAAAAATGCATAGCGTGCAGTGCTGCGAACATGAACACGAAACCGTGAGTGTTCGTCTGCGGATTCTGATAATCGGTCGTGCTCCGCATGAATGCCCAGAGGCCGTATGACTGCACTCCCGTGAACAGCACAGCAAACAGCAGCGCCAGTAGAAGTGACCGTCGGAAATATTTCTGCCGCTCGTTCTGTACATGCCCCTGGCTGACATGCAGAAGCCAGCTGCCGATAAGCAGAAACAATGTGCCAAACTGAAAAGCCTTTGGCAGGCGAATACGTTCCAATGGTTCCGGGGCTCCGATCAAAGTTGCAAGGGTCCATGCCATGCCGATGCAGATGGCGGCCTGGGTGATGGTCGCCATGAAAAACCGGCGAGTAATCAGACTCTGCTTTTCAGCCCAGCGAGACGACATGAGCTCAGTGTTCAGAAAATTGATAACTGTTGACTTGCCGAAGTCCGGTTTGTGACAACAATAGAAAAGATCCAGTGGAGACTTTCGGTGGTCTAGGGATCATAGTCTTCCCCAGGAAATTTCCGACAAGCTATTTCAGGAGATAAACCAAAATGAAACTGTTCCTCGCGATGACCATGGCATTCGTCGGCATTTCAGGAGTCTGTGCAGCGGCAGAAGAAACGGTCAAGAAGCCGGCGACGTCGGTCCACGATTTCAAGCTGCAGTCGCTGGACGGCAAGGACGTGGATCTTTCGAAATACAAAGACAAAGTGTTGCTGGTTGTCAACGTCGCCAGTGAATGCGGTGCTACGCCCCAGTACAGTCAGCTGCAGCAGATGCATGAAAAGTACTCCGGCAAAGGATTGGTCGTGATGGGTTTTCCCTGCAATCAATTCGGTGGTCAGGAGCCCGGTGATGCTGGACAGATTCAGAAGTTCTGTTCCGCCAACTACGGCGTCAAGTTTCCAATGTTTGCCAAAATCGACGTCAATGGAGACGATCAGTCCCCGCTGTATGATTTTCTGAAAACAACAGCGAAGGATCACAGCAACATCGGCTGGAACTTTGAGAAATTCATCGTCGGCAAAGACGGGAAAGTGGCCGCTCGCTTCAAGACCCGTACAAAACCTGACGCACCCGAGATCGTGCAGGTGCTGGAAGAGGAACTCGGAAAGTAACGGCAGCGGGACGGATTTTACTGCAAGAGTCCCGGTGTCTTACAGACACCGGGACTCTTTGTTGCACAGAACCTACGCAATGATGTCGTCGATCGGATGCCCGAAGTCCTGTTCAAGGCGTTTATGACCTGGCACCTCCATGCGGTGAGGATTTAAACCCAGTTGTTTCAGAATCGTCGCATGAACGTCGGTGACGTAGTGCGGGTTTTCGACAGCATGGAACCCGATTTCATCGGTCGCTCCATGCGCCATTCCGCCTTTCAATCCGCCGCCGGCCATCCACACACTGAAGCCGAGCGGATGATGATCTCTGCCGTCGGCTCCCTGTGATCCCGGCGTGCGGCCGAACTCCGTTGCAAAGACGACCAGCGTTTCTTCGAAAAGGCCTCGTTGTTTGAGGTCCCTGATGAGGCCGGCGACCGGTCGGTCAACCTGCAGCGCCAGTTGGGCATGCCTGGCTTTCAGCCCGGAATGCTGATCCCACGCTCCGGCGGCCCCGCTGCCATGTTGAATCTGAATGAAGCGAACGCCTTTTTCGACAAAGCGTCGCGCCGCCAGCAGCTGTTCGCCGAAGGGCCGTGTCTCCTTTTGATCGAAGCCGTATAGGTTCTTCGTCGCTTCTGTTTCTGCAGAAAAGTTAATGACGTCGGGCACAGCCGTCTGCATGCGAAAGGCAAGCTCATACGACTTGATTCGGGCATCCAGTGCTGTGTCATTCGGATATCGCTGTGCAGTAAGTCTGTTCAGTCGATTGACCAGATCAAAACTCAGCCGCTGTTCCGCTGCGGTGATGTCAGCTTCCGGTTTGGCGTAGTCCAGTGGGTTCTTCGGGTCGACCTTTAGCGCGATGGAATCGAAGGCGGGGCCCAGGTAATGTCCGTCGCGGCGATCGAAGAAGCGAGGTCCCATTGCGATGAATTGGGGCAGGTTTTCGTTCAGAGTCCCCAGCCCCCAGGTGATCCATGCGCCGATGGTGGGGACGCGCGGGTCCAGCATGTGACGACCGGAATGAAACTGCACCTGCGCTCCGTGATTGTCGTCGGTCGTCCACATGGAACGGATGACAGAAATGTCATCGATGACGGACCCGGTGTGTGGAAACCAGTCACTGACTTCGATGCCGCTTTGACCGTACTTTTTGTAGCCGACCTGCAGCGGATAGATCTTGTTGCGCTGCTGTCCGTTGGCGTCGTTGACGACAACTACGCGTACTTTCTTTAGGCGATCCGGATTCTGCACATCCGCAAACGGCGTGTCGGGAATCGAGATTCCGGCATACTGGTTCAACGCAGGCTTGGGATCGAAACTTTCCATGTGGCTGACGCCACCTCGCATAAACAGCCAGATAACGTTCTTTGCTTTCGGAGCGAAATACGGACTGCCCGTTGGGAACGCACCGCCAGTGGATGATGCATCGGCTCCAACGCTGTCTGTCTGCAGCATGGACTGCAGGGCCAGAGTGCTGAAGCCGAGTGCTGACTGGCTGAACAGTTGTCTTCTGTGCATGGCTGGTCTATCGAATAGAAATGAAATCGTTGTGATTCAGTAGTGTGTGTACCAGGCGGGTGCGAATTCTGGAGTTCCGATCGCTGGCGGAGACTGTCTTGTCGTCTTCGAGCAATGCTTGCAGTTGATTAGAAAACGTCAGACATTCGCCGTGTTCATCAGTTGTTGCAGCGCGGCTCAACAGTGTTTCGAAAGCGTTGTTTACGAACTGGCTGTGGTCAGCAGTCGGCAGCGATTTGAAGATGCTGTCAGCGATCAGGACGGCCATCGACATGGACAATTCACTATTGGCAAGTGCGAGTGCTTGTTGAGGCACGATGCTCTCACTGCGGCGATAGCACTGCAGCAGGTCCGCGTCGTCGAACATGGACAGAAACTTGTCCTGATCGTCCCGCGAGTGTTTGAAATAAATGCTGCGACGTTTGCTGTTATTGCCAATGTCCAGTGACGGCCCACCGAGTTTTGCGTCGAGGGTGCCGGAAAAGTGCAGCAGACTGTCACGCACGATCTGCGATTCCATACGGCGAGTGTTCATACGCCAGTAGAAACGGTTGGTTGGGTCTGCAGCCAGAGTGTCAGGATCGACACCGACTGTTGATGAACTGAGCTGGTACGTCTGCGACGTAACGATTAGCCGATGCAGATGCCGGAAGCTCCAGCCGGATTCCATGAATTCGGTCGCCAGACAATCCAGCACGTCCACGTGCAGCGGCTTCTTTGCTCGCAGGCCGAAGTCGAATACCGACTCCACGAGCGGTTGACCAAAATGTCTCGCCCAGACGTGATTGACCGCAACACGAGCTGTCAACGGATTTTCACGAGCCGTCATCCAGCGCGCCAGTGACAGGCGTCGGCCGGTGCTGATTTTGGAGTATGTTGACGCATAGTCCGCTTCCTTGTGAGCTGGACCTTCCAGGGCTTTTCGAGAGGCTCGAATACTGGAGTAGCTGGCACTTCCTTTTCCGGCCGCACTCCGTTTTTCCTTCGCGACTTTTGCCTTATTTCCAGCGGCCTGTGTTTTCTTCTGGTCACCGCCGGCGGCCAGCATCTCGTAATCGGCGGCGGCCAGCATTGCTTCTGCTTCCAGCGTTGCCGCGACCTTTGCCAGCCGCTCCGCTGCGCCTGTCTCGGCGGGGCCATGCTTTGCGCTGTCGGCTGCAATAATTGCCTGAAGAGACTTTAGCTTCGCCTTTGCCGCACGCAGATTTGCTTCGGCTGTTTTCACAGCGGTCGCTGCATGCTGAGGCGACGGTGCAGCTGGATTCTTCGCGTCAACCAGTTTTACATCGGGCGACAGAGACTTGATTGTAATTGCATCATAAGCGACTGTTGCGTCGAAGCCGGATAGGGTGAATCGGCCTTCCGATCGGCGGTCCGGAAACAGATACGCCACGGCGAATGCCCCATTTAGCCAGACGTTGACCAACTGGTCACGGACGGCGAATCGAAGATTGTATGATTGACCGACTTTGATGGCACGAGCGGCCCGACCCTGTGGCGGATAGGTGTTTAATCCGTCTCGCGTGTAGGCAACCTGAACTTTCGGACCAGGCGCATGGGCACTGGTGTACACGAAGTTGTCGTATTTGCGGTCATTTGATTCGTCGAAACGAAACGTGACCGATTTGTATGTCGTCCCGCCAGTTGTCGTGTAGCGGCAGTTGACATCGAAGTTCCGCGGCAGCGATTTCCTGAAACGTACGAATTGTGGTTCGCGGGTTGCGACGGTCTGGTGCAGGGATCCTCCTTCATACTTCCAGCCGTCGCCGACAACCTCCCACGCGTCCGGGTTGGGCTTTTCGAAGTTGTCAGTGAAGACGAACTCTGCGACTGGCTCGCTGCTGTGTTTCTGTGGTGCTTCCACCGGCAATTCGGCCAGCTTCCTCTTAGCCCCAGCCACACCTTTTTCTGCTGCTGCGATCGAATTCTGAGCGGCCTGCAGATAGTCCTGCTGCACATATTCGCGGATACCCGGCGCGAAGGCTGTCACCGGCAAATTGATGGGTTCAATTTTCGGCTGGAAACTGGCAAGGATCTCCGGAACGCGGGGAATAATCTTTGTTTCGCTGTCCGGATTCTTTGGATTACCGCGAAGATGCAGGAAGGTTTCGGCATCCGGGTGATCGTCGAAGACTCGGGGCAAGCCGTCTTTTTCGAAGTCGATCACACCGGGCACAGGATCAAGACGCACCTGATGCGGTTCAAAGATTGCTCGGAAACTGTAATAGTCAACATGAGTGATCGGGTCGTACTTGTGATCGTGACATTTGGCGCAGTTGAGTGTCAGGCCGAGAAACGCTTTGCCGGTGTGCTCAATGGTGCTGTCCAGCCATGTCGTGCGGTTGAACAGGTAATAATTACGAGCCAGAAAACCTGTGCCTGCCACGACGTCAGGATCATTCGGAGCGATTTCGTCACCGGCCAGCATTTCGTGAATCATGCGGTCGTAGCCCTTGTCCGCGTTCAGTGAATTTACGATCCAGTCGCGCCAGTGCCAGATGTGTTTCTGGCTGTTTCGCAGTTGGGCTCCCAGGCCATACCAGTCGGAATAACGCCAGATATCCATCCAGTGTCGCCCCCACCGCTCGCCGTGATGCGGACTTGTCAGCAGTTCGTCGACGATGATCTCCCAGGGACGCTGGTCATGAAGTTGCTTGAGTGATGGCGGAAGACCGATCAGATCGAGGTACAGTCGTCGGATCAGAATTGAGCGTTCGGCCAGCGGCTGAATATGCAGCCCTCGCTGCTCACGTTTGGCATTCAGCAAAACGTCGATTGAGTTGGTGGAGGATTCAGAGACCGATGGACGTTCGATTCGCCGAAAGGCCCAGTGCTCTGTCGGGGCCAGCGGAGTTTCTTCGTCGGGAGCGACGGCACCTGATGCAATCCAGCTGCGAAGCAGGGCGACCTCTTCTGGTTTCAGGGCCGCACCATCTTCTGCCGGTGGCATGCGCGAATCTTCGTCGGCGGTGACGCGTTCCAGAATCATGCTGGCGGCCGCGTCACCAGCGACGATGACAGCCCCGCTGTCTCCGCCCTGAGTTATCAGCGCCAGAGATTCCAACCGAAGTCCGCCCTCCTGTTTCAGCACTCCGTGGCACGCGTAACACTTTGTCGCCAGCAAAGGTTTGATCTGCTTCACGTAGTCGACTTCATCAGCGGCGCAACGAGGCTGAACCGTGACGTTCAGGAGAGCGCATGACAGGGCGATGCGAACTGCTCGCTGTTTCATTACCAGGTCCGAGGTGGGAGGCGAAGGTCGCGTTGGCGAATTGTAACCGGTAGGATACCACTCAGGATAAAGAGAAACGGCGGGCAGGTCACGTGTTGCTGCTGATTTTGCCCTCATTGATGGAATCACGATGAAGATTACGGCAATTGAAACGCTGGTATGTCATGCCCGCATGCGAAACTGGGTGTTTGTGAAGGTTATCACTGATCAGCCGGGACTGTTTGGCTGGGGTGAAGCGACGCTGGAGTGGCACACTCGCAGTATTGTCGGTGCGGTCGAAGACGTGTCGCAATTATTGATTGGCGAAGACCCGACTCGCGTTGAGCACCTGTGGCAGATGATGTGGCGACAGCACTTTTGGCACGGCACCGGCATCGTGCGGTCGACGGCGATCGCCGGAATTGACATCGCGTTGTGGGATATTGTCGGCAAGCTTCACGGCGTACCCTGTCATCAACTTTGGGGCGGTCCCGTGCGGGATTCGATTCGGCTGTATTGCCATCTGGGGGGCGGAAACCTGGAGAGCTTTTACGAAACGTCCGTCGACAATGCCCGAATGTTCGGCGAGCTGGCCCAACAGGCCGTCGCCGATGGTTTCACGGCCTTCAAGTCGATGGCCGTGCCGCCGACGATGCCAGTTGAAGGACTGCGTCCGGTGAAAGCTGCGGAAGACTGTGTCGCGGCGATGCGTGAAGCAGTGGGGGACGGGATTGATATCATGGTGGACTGCCACGCTCGGCCATCACCGGCGATGGGGCTGAAGTTCGCGCGGGCTCTGGATCCGTATGGGTTGTATTTTTTTGAAGAACCGTGCTGGCCGGAAAGTATCGAAGGTCTGGCCGCCATCAATGCGGCGGTGACCACGCCCATCGCGACAGGCGAACGTATGACGCACCTGGCTGCCTTTCGCGATCTGTTGGCGGCACGTGGCTGCGAGATCTGTCAGCTGGATATCACCCACTGCGGTGGATTTACGGAGGCACGCCGGATCGCAGGCCTGGCCGACGCCCATCGGGTCGCGTTGGCGCCCCATAATCCTCAGGGGCCGGTCAGTACTGCAGCATCACTGGAATTCGGATTTTCACAGCCCAGCTACATAATTTGTGAATCGGTACACAACGACGTGCCGTGGCGAGATGATATCGTGAATGAAGGATTCGTTGTCGATCCGGCGACTCGGACCGTGACGCCGAACGTGCGTCCGGGGCTTGGCATAGAAATCAATGAAGACGAGCTCCTCAAACACCCGTTCCAGCAGGAAGTGCCCCAACGCGTCTTCTATTCGGATGGCGGCGTTGGTGACTGGTAAACAGTGAAACCGTTGAGTCCAGCGGACTTGAGATTCTGCCGTCTGACTCTACGATGTCGTTTGTCCGATACGTTCACGAAATGGAAGCATAACCGATGGCATCTTCGGGCGGTGAATCCGCAGCAGACCAGTCGAATTCTGAGCCTCTGGTTGGGGTAATCATGGGCAGTCGATCCGACTGGGAAACCATGCAGCCGACGGTCGAGTTACTGACCGATTTCGGCGTGACCTGCGAAAGTCGCGTCGTTTCAGCTCATCGGACGCCAAAGTGGATGATGGAGTATGCATCTGCGGCATCGTCACGTGGCTTGAAAGTCATCATTGCCGCAGCGGGAGGCGCGGCACATCTGCCGGGTATGGTGGCGTCCATGACCACATTGCCTGTGCTGGGAGTTCCGGTAAAGAGTCGAGTGTTGAACGGAGTGGACTCGTTGCTGTCCATCGTACAGATGCCTGCCGGAGTTCCGGTCGGAACTCTGGCGATCGGTGCTGCTGGTGCAAAGAACGCGGCGTTGCTGGCTGTGCGAATCCTCGCAACCGGTGATGCAGCGCTGCAGCAGAAACTGGAGAAGTTCAACGCTGATCAGACTGAGACTGTGCTGCAGGACTCGTGGCTATGAGTCGTGTTGTTGGCCCGGGCAGTACGATCGGAGTCCTGGGAGTTGGTAAACTGGGGCGCATGCTGGCGGTTTCTGCGCGGCAGATGGGTTATCGGATTGCGGTCTTTGGCGGAGACAGAGACAGTCCCGCCGGCCAGGTTAGCGACCTGGTGTGGACCGGCGCGTTTGATGACCAGGACAAGTTGCTGGAGTTTGCTCAAGCGTGCGATGTTGTAACGTACGAGTTCGAAAACATTCCATCAGATGCGGCGGCAGCCATTGATCAGCAGGCGGCTCTGTGTCCCGGAGTGCAGTTGTTGCAGACGGCTCAGAATCGGTTCGCGGAAAAGACGGCTCTCAGCAGTATCGGTCTGCCGACTGCCGGCTTTCGAATGGTGAGTTCGTCGGAGGAGCTGGCGAGCGCCCGCGCTGACTTCGGTGGCCACGTGATCCTGAAAGCCAATACAGACGGTTATGATGGCAAAGGGCAGTGGTCGGTTGCACCGACCACTGATGTCGAATCATTGTGGAACGAAGCCGGTCTTAACGACGGAATTGTGGAGGAACGAATCGATTTCGACTTCGAATTTTCGATCGTCGCCGGCCGTTACGCCGACGGCACAACTGTCTTCTTTGATCCGTTACTGAATCACCACGCGAACCATATTCTGGATGTATCTGTATCTGCAGCTCCTCAGGTTACTGAATCGATAGCCAACGATGCGGTCGAGATGGCGCGAGCCGTACTGGAACATTTTGACGTCGTCGGTGTGCTGTGCATTGAGCTGTTCCTGGCAAACTCCGGTCGTCTGGTCGTCAATGAAATTGCACCACGTCCACATAACAGCGGTCATCTGACAATTGAGGCTTATCACTGCAGTCAGTTTGAACTGCAGTTGCGGGCGATCTGTGGTCTTCCATCTGTTCCGCTGGTGCGGCGGGCCCCGGCTGCGGCCATGGCCAATTTGCTGGGGCAGCACATACCTGATGCCTGGGGGGGCGATAATCTGTCGGCCTTGAAGTCACCGGGAAGCAATCTGCACCTGTACGGAAAGCCAGAGTCCCGGATAAATCGAAAGATGGGCCACATAACGATCACGGGCGACGATCCGGCAACTGTTGAACGAGAAGTTCGACTGGCCAGAGAAGCTTTGTTACAACCGTGATAAATCGATAGACGTGGATACGCTGACATCGTTGCGTCGGTCGCTTTGAGGAAGAGTACCGCGTCTGTGGTCGTTCGTTTGCTTTGTTCTGCATGCTGTGTGACGACGAAGGGGAAGAATGATGGCAGTGAATACGAATCGGCGCGACTTCGTGAAGCATACCGCCGGGCTGCTGGCCATGGCGACATTGAATCGCAACGACATTGCGGCAGATGAGCTGCGTTTTTCGACCCGCTTCATCACGACCGGACCACGCCATCACTGGTTCGGCTACTACGACAAATTGCAGTTTGATCCGACGAATCGTTATGTCCTGGGAATGGAAGTCCCGTTTGAACACCGTTCGCCCAGGGCAGATGATGTTATTCAAATCGGAATGGTCGATTTGCACGACAACGACCGCTGGATTGGTTTGGGTGAATCCCGGGCATGGAACTGGCAGCAGGGCTGCATGCTGCAGTGGCTTCCCGGTGCTGAATCCAGCGTGCTGTGGAATGATCGCGAAGGTGACCGCTTTGTGTGTCGTATCCTGGACGTGAAGACCAATGCCGCGCGAACGATTGCTCATCCGGTCTACAGCGTTAGTCCGGACGGAAAGTCGGCCGTAACACCTGATTTTCGCCGCATCGCCGACGTACGCCCCGGCTACGGTTACACCGGATTGCCGGACCCCTTTGGGAGTGACCTTGCACCTGCGGAGACCGGCATCTTTCACATTGACCTGGTATCCGGGAAATCAAAGCTGATTCTCAGCCTGAAAAACATTGCTGCAACAGGCGATATCCCGAATGCTGAACCTGGTATCAAGCATTACTTCAACCATCTTCTGTTCAGTCCCGACGGTTCGCGATTCATTGCGTTGCACCGTTGGCAATATCCGAACGGAAAACGCCTGACGCGCCTGCTCACCGCGAAACCGGACGGCACAGATCTGCGGATCGTAATTCCCAACGGCTATGCGTCACATTTTATTTGGCGCGATTCACAGCACATTCTATCACAAAGCAAAGAACTGCGTGGCAACGATGATTGGGGCGACTTTCTGTTTGAAGATCGTGAAGATGGTCGCATTGAAGAGGTCGGTCACGGCGTTCTTGATCCCTCCGGTCATCTCAGTTATCTGCCGGGTAACGAGTGGATTCTGAACGACACGTACCCTCAGGGTCCCGAACGGCTGCAGACGCCACATCTGTATCACGTGGCAAAAGGCAAACGCATCGATCTTGCCCATTTTCATTTGCCGAAAGAGTACGCAGGCGAATGGCGAGTTGATACACATCCTCGCCTTAGTCGCGATGGCCGAACGGTGTGCATCGATGCTGTTGATGGAACAAACGGTCGACAATTGGCGCTGATCGATATCAGCAGCGTGGTGAAGTAAATTTTCGCAACGGAATATCGAGCGTAGATTCGGACGCGCACGATTCGGTTTGGAATGGTGGCGCGATATTCGTTCACTGATGTCTGGTCATCGCCACACTCTGTCCGCAAATTCCTCCGTTTGCCCCGTTCTGTCCGGAAACACCAGCGCGGGCCGGCGCTCCTGCCACGCTTAACGGTAACGGCCCGCTCCGACAGTGTGGCAAAACCGGAAAACGGAATTGTCACGTGGAATCCCCGGGATTCCAAATGTTTGTGCGAATCATTGTCCAGACATCCGACAGTTCCGACACGGCCGTCACAAACTACGTCCGCGGGAGATTTACCCTTGAACTCGCATCTTCGCGCCAAGTCGCTGCGGGAGAAGGCCGATGAACCTTCAGTGCATGCAGTTCCCATCCGTGGCTTAGTGTTGTATCGGGCAGAATCTGGACAGGGACGGCGGGCGAGCGGCAGGTGCTGGATTCAGCAGGCAGTTCGCAGCAGAGCGAATCCTGTAAGGCGCCACTGTTTGCACAAAACCCACCACCATTCGGAACTGTCTGCCCTGCCGTAGTACGACCAGCGTGATGTTTTTCAGGAGAATCCCATGCCAGTGTTCAGAGGTGTTTATTCGTTCAGTGAGACGGATGATTATGTCCACGTCAGCATCGGAGATGCATTTGCCGAAGGGGAATGGTCTACTCTGGAATCCGTTCTGCGTGACCTGATTGGTCAGCTGCTCCAGTCAAAGTCTCAGGCCGTACTTCTGAATCTCTCTTCGCTGAGCAATACGAACAGTGCAGTCGTCACAGCGATCGTTCGGACCTGGAAGAGAATTGCTGCCGTTGGCGGTCGCCTGGTTGTTTTTGCGCCGACGGAAGAAACTCGCGGCACGCTGCAGTTGGCCGGGCTGCATGGGCGACTGGCTATCGCGGAAGATGCCCGTGATGCGTTGCACCAGTTGGGACTTTCCAGAACAGCACGGCTGATACGTCGAGAAACGATGCTGCTCAAGTGGATTTCTCCCATTGCCGCCGCCGCCGCAGTCGTCTCGCTGGTTGCCATGCTTCTGTCTCTTAGCCCGCCGGAACGTCAATCGTCGATCCTGTTTGTGCTGATAATGAGCGCAGCGATCGCCAGTGGCGGAGGGTGGCTGGCGGCCGTTCGGGAAATTGGTGCTTTCCGCAATCTCTCGCGTTTCGTTTCAGCCACGGGTGTCGTTACGTTGATTACGGCCATTGGGCAGTGGTCCATCTGACGAACCGAGACGGTACATCTTCCTGGTAGCGGAACACCGCAGCTCAGCCACGGCGAAGTCAAGAAGTTTCTATTGTCGTGTTGCCACTGCATTCAATTGGCTGATGGTACTCGTGCTGGCTGCCCTGGAATCCACTCGAGAGAGTCTGCTGGACCGGGTCATCGAATGGCAGGGTGGTCCGATCCCGGCCGCGGCGTTGTCGCCTGTTCGGCGACAATTAGTCGTGCGGTTCGCATTGACTCTCGCTACTATCAAGATCCATTGGTAACATTTTCTAATGAGGCAACACGACCGGGAAAACTAATTGCTGCTATACAAATCCGGACCGTTATAACGTGTCTGCTCATGTTCTCCAGGTTCAATCTTTTGCAGTCATTGAACTCGATTGGGTGAATTCCATAGTAATCTGTGGATTTTGAGTTTCCGAGAGGTCACAATCTCGAGCCTGGACAGCCGTGTCTTGCGGTTGGAACGGATCACCACCAGTTTGACGGGCCTGTCGGAGCGAAATTCGTGGAAAACTTGTCTCAGGATCCTTCATGGGCTTCCTTCGATAACACGTTCGAGGATGAACAGAGTCTTGACATATGGGGCTTCCTGAAGCGAAGGATGTCATTCATCATCGTGCTGGCAGTGGTCGGAGGCTTTCTTGGCTACCTGTTTTTTCAGCGACAGGTCCCTGTGTACAAATCGTCGGCTTTGCTACAGGTCGTTCACCACAATTCGGACGCCGAAGCTCAGTTTTTTTTGGTGGAACGCAGTCTGCCCGGCGCACAATTTGTGATTAACAAGTAAAAAGCTGTTGATGCCGTGCTATGAGAACCACGACCTCGACGAGTTGGCCACGTTCAGTGGATTGACGCCTGAAGGTGCAGTGCAGCGGCTGCAGACGATGGTGAAAGTTGTCATCCACCACGATGCGATGAATATCCTGTCGCTGTCATGCGAAGGCACGAATCCCGGTGACACGGCATTGGTGGCAAACGCTGTCGCCGCGGAATTCATTGAACACGAACAGCTGACCTACGACGATGCGTTTACGAAACTTCAGGATCTCCTGAAGCAGGCTGTCGATGGACTTAACACTTCGCTCGGTCAGCTCGACAAGGATTACGCGGAATTTGACTTGACATCCCGACTGACGGGCGACGGTATCAACATACCCCGTCAGCGACATCAAGCCGCAAGTCAGAAAATCTCCATTCTGGTGATACGCCAGAAGGAACTGGCTGCCGAATTGCAGGGGCTGGAGCAGGAACTGAAACAGCCAGGCGGTCAACGTCCGGCACTGTTGATGCTGATTGGAAAAGAGACAGAGGGCCGAGTTGGCAGTCCTTCTCAGCAGGTCGATACTACCATTGCCAGTGCGAAATCCGTCGCCGAGATATTGTTTCCTCTGCTGATGAAGGAGACGTTACTGGCGGAAGAGGTTGGGGCTGATCACCCCAAACTGGTGTCTCTTCGAAAGCAGATCGAGATCACCGGAAGGCATCTTGATGCGATGGCCGGGCTGGGTCCGCAAGACGAAAAAGGCGAGCCCGCGCCAACGGTTGACTTTATCACCGTTTATCTGTCTTCCCTTCGTTCCGAACTGGTCCTGTTGCAGAAGCAACAAGCTGAACTTCAAGCCTATGCTGACGAACAGGAAGATAAAGCCAGGGATCTGCGTGCTGATGAGCATACGCGAGATAGTTTCATACGCCGTATCGCGCGTGAAGAGTCGTTGCTGGAAGATGTGCAGCAGCAGTTTCGTAAGACCGAGCTGCCGTCGAGCATGGGCGGAGTGACGGCTTCTGTGCTGACGGAGGCCACTGATGGCGATCTGGTCTATCCGAAACTGCCACAGCTTCTTGGTTTGGGTGCTTTCCTCGGCGGACTCGCGGGACTGGTGATAGGATATGTGGTCGAAATGGCCGACCGTAGTTTCCGGAAACCAGAGGAAATTGTTCGCGAATTTGGAATTCCTATCCTCGGACACGTTCCTTTTATGCAGGAGAAAACTCTGCGGAAGACCTCTCGTGATGTCGTCGTTGACCGCACCGTGATTTCACTGCATCAGCCGCAGTCACGTCCCGCGGAGGCGTTTCGTACCGTTCGTACTGCGGTCTGTTTCAGTGCACTGGGAAAAACACATCGTGTCATTCAGGTGACCAGTCCGATGGCCGGTGATGGAAAGTCAACGTTGGCAGCGAACTTCGCCGTTTTGCTGGCTCAATCAGGCAAGAAAACATTGCTTCTGGAGAGTGATTTTCGGCGGCCGAAGATTCACCAGCTCACCGGCGTGGACAACAACGTCGGCGTGGTCGACGTACTTCGTGGTGATGCCGAAGTCGCTGACGCCATTAAGGAAACTGAGCTGGAAGACTTCCACGTGTTGCCGTGCGGCAGTCGGCCTCGCAACCCCGCGGAACTGTTGACGCGACCGGAATACGAGCAATTGCTGCAGGTTCTTCGTGAAAAATTTGACTATGTGATCGTTGATAGTCCACCTGTGCTTGTTGTCGCAGATCCGTGCAGCATCGGGTCGCGAGCCGATGGCGTGCTGCTGAGTGTGCGTCTTCACCGTCACACCCGCGTCTATGGTCGCTGTGCCCTGGAGCGGTTGAGGGATGTGGGTGCGAACATGATCGGGGTCGTTATCAACTGTGTGGAGGACTCTGATCGGTATGGCTACGGAAGCTATAGCTATTCGGAGTACAGCTATGATCGCGGGTTTGAAGATAGAGCCTACTTTCAAGACACAGATGAAGTTGAGCAATTGACGGTCTGAAAGTGTGTGGCCACACGGATGTTCATCTTCGTGAGGCGTAATCCCGTTATTTTGCTTCGTCCTCGTTCTGCTGCAACGAACGCGACTGGCGTGTGGTGGCGGTTGAATGCCGTGGGTTTTTCCGACCCCTGGTCGGCATGCTGTTGCTTTGGCCCGAGTGCAGGCACGGATTGCCCGAACATCACATCCGGAGCAGACCAGTCGACGCCGCAGCCCTGTGATTGATATCCTACAGGGAATAAAAGTCACCCAGGGGCACGGAGTCTGAGCTGAGGGCAAAGCCGATGCTTGTTGGAGTACCTGAACGTCGTTCGTTTTCTTACACTGTATGACCTGACCTGGGATTGCGAAGGACGCGTTCCCGCCCTGGAACGCGTTGCACCCACAACTCAGGACGGTTTACGAGAACAAGTATATTGGTCTCATCATTAGAGTTTCAGAAATGGATACTGACTCCAAGGTCTACGTTGCCGGTCACCGCGGAATGGTTGGCTCGGCCGTTGTTCGTCGACTCAAAGATCTAGGCTGCAATGACCTGGTGGTTCGCACAAGCGGTGAACTCGATCTGACATCGCAGGTGTCGGTGAACAAGTTTTTTGCGGAAGAGCGACCGGATGTGGTTGTGTTTGCGGCTGCCAGGGTCGGCGGGATTCATGCCAATAGCACTTATCCGGCGGAATTCATTTATCAGAATCTGGCAATGGCCACCAATGCCATTCACGCAGCGTGGCAGCACGGCACACAGAGGTTTTTGTTTTTGGGCAGCACCTGCATTTATCCTCGAATGGCACCGCAGCCGATTCCCGAGGATGCGCTGCTGGCGTCCCCCCTTGAGCCGACCAATGAAGCGTACTCAGTCGCGAAGATTGCCGGACTGAAGCTGTGCGAGTTTTATCGACGACAGTACGGAGTGCTGTTTCATTCCGCGATGCCAACAAATCTCTACGGGCCAGGCGATAACTACCATCCGGAGAATAGTCACGTCCTGCCGGCTCTGATTCGACGGATTCACGAAGCGAAGACGTCTGGCGCTGAGTCTGTCACAATCTGGGGGACTGGCAATCCGCGGCGTGAATTCTTACATGTCGATGACCTTGCCGCCGGGATCATGCATTTATTGTCACTTGATGATCCTCCGGATCTGATCAACATTGGCAGCGGCGAGGAGATTGGCATTCTTGGTCTGGCCGAGACTATTGCTCAGACCGTCGGATTTACAGGGGCAATTGACACGGATCCGAGTAGGCCAGATGGCACGATGCGAAAACTGTCCGATATCAGCCGTATTCGAGACACCGGTTGGGCTCCTCAAATCAGTCTTTTAGAGGGACTTGGAAGTGCTTACGATTCGTTTCTTCAGGAAACAAACAACAACACGCTTCGCACTGTGTGAGAACGGCGACACGATTGAATTAGGAATAAGAAACTCTAGTCATGACGAAAAAAGCACTGATCACCGGAATCACCGGACAGGATGGGTCGTATCTGGCCGAGCTGTTGATCGGAAAGGGGTATGAGGTTCACGGGATCGTGCGGCGGTCCAGCACCTTTGGAACCGAACGAATCGATCACATCTATAAGGATCCCCATAATACTGATGCCAAGTTGTTCCTGCACTACGGTGATCTGACTGACGGTCAAAGCATTACCAATCTGGTTCTGGATATCGAACCGGACGAGATTTACAACCTTGGTGCTCAGAGCCACGTTCGCGTTTCCTTTGAGCAGCCGGCGTACACATTTCAGTCCACCGGTGGTGGAGCCTTGAATGTTCTGGAAGCGGCTCGGCAACTGAACAAAAGGCAGACCACAAAAGTTTACCAGGCGTCTTCCAGTGAGATGTTTGGTGATGTACTTGAGATTCCACAGACCGAACTGACGCCGTTTCGTCCGCAGAGTCCTTATGCCTGTGCCAAGGTGTACGCCTTTCATCAGACTGTCAACTATCGTGAGTCCTACGACATGTTTGCCGTGAACGGCATTCTGTTCAATCACGAAAGTCCCCGTCGTGGCGAGACGTTTGTAACTCGCAAAATAACGCGCGCGGCCACACGCATTAAGCTGGGTTTGCAGGACAAGTTGTTTCTCGGAAATCTGGAAGCCAAACGCGACTGGGGTTATGCCAAAGATTATGTCGAAGGCATGTGGCGAATGATGCAGCATGACGTGCCGGAAGACTTTGTGCTGGCGACCGGGGAAACGCAAACAGTTCAGAGATTCGCTGACCTTGTCTTTGAACAACTGGAACTGAACTCGGCCGATTACATCGAAATCGATGCTCGCTACTTCCGTCCTGCAGAAGTCAACCTGTTGCTGGGGGATCCATCAAAGGCCAGCGAGAAACTTGGCTGGACGGCGACGACCTCTTTGGAAGAGCTGGCTCGTCTGATGGTTGATAACGACCTGGAGCTTGCGCGGCAGGAAGCCGTGGTGCTGAGCAGTCGCGGAGTCTGATGCACAGGAAGCGAGTGGGCGCATCTGGCGCCCAGGGCATGTCGGGAAATAGGATCTGACATCGCCCACTGGACACTGAAACTACCGACTGAAAACTCCTACTTTGTCTCGCACTGCACTTATTACCGGGATCACCGGCCAGGACGGTTCCTATCTGACGGAACTGCTTCTGGATAAAGGATACGAGGTTCATGGACTGGTACGGCGTTCCAGTACCATGGAACGCTCGCGGCTGCAGCATCTGTACGCTGACCGGGAGGTCTACGGTCAGCGACTTTTTCTGCATTACGCGGATCTGGATGACCCCACGACGATTCGGCGTGTGGTCACCAAAGTGCAGCCGACGGAGTTTTATCATCTGGCCGGGCAGTCACACGTGGGGCTCAGTTTTGAAATCCCCGAGAGTACGTGTGACATGACTGCGATTGGCACGTTAAGAATCATGGAGATTCTACGTGACCAGCCACAACCACCACGTTTTCTGCATGCCAGCAGCCGAGAGATTTTTGGTACTCCAGCCGTCAGCCCACAGGATGAGGACACCCCCATCAATCCCAACTCGCCCTATGGCTGCGCGAAGGTGTTCGCGACGCAGATGGCGAAAATATATCGCGAAGCGCATGGGCTCTTCTTCTGCAACGCGATTTGTTACAACCACGAATCACCTCGCCGAGGTGAGAACTTTGTCACACGAAAAGTGACGCTGGCGGCAGCGCGGATCAAGACGGGCCAGCAATCCAGTTTGTCTCTCGGTGATCTGGACGCAGCCCGTGACTGGGGTTACGCCGGTGATTACGTTAACGCCATGTGGCTGATGCTGCAGCAGGAGGCCCCGGACGATTATGTCCTGGCAACCGGCATTTCTCACACGATTCGGGAGTTGCTGGAAGCCGCTTTCACGCACGTTGGTCTGAACTGGCAGGAATACGTGAAGATTGACGAACGCTTCAATCGCCCGGCCGACGCATGCCAGCTGCTGGGCAATCCTGCCAAGGCAGAAGCGGCTCTGGGATGGAAACGCAGCGTCGATTTTTATCAGCTTGTTCAGCTGATGGTTGATTCTGATCTTAAACGAGTGAGCAACACATCTTGAAGATTCTGATCACCGGTATCTGCGGTTTTGTTGGCAGTGAGATCGCCCTTCAGCTGCGCGAGAATTCTTCCGTGGCGGATCTGCAGGTTATCGGTATCGACAACCTTTCGCGCAATGGCAGCTGGCGCAACAGGGAACGCCTGGCTGCGCGAGAGATCGAAGTTGTTCACGGCGACATCCGACTGGCAACGGACATGGATGCGGTTGGTGCAGTCGATTGGGTGATCGATGCCGCTGCGAATCCAAGTGTGCTGGCGGGCGTGGACGGAAAGTCGAGCAGTCGTCAGCTGATTGACGACAACCTGCTGGGAACCGTCAATCTGCTGGAATACTGCAAGCAGCACAAAGCCGGTTTCGTATTGCTGAGCACCAGCCGGGTGTATTCGATTCCACCTCTGGCCGGTTTACAGGTCGAAGCATCCGATCAGGCGTTCATCCCCGCGGGAAACGATCTCCCAGCGGGGATTACAGCCACTGGTATCTTGGAAGGCTTCTCGACCACAGCCCCTGTCTCACTGTACGGGGCAACAAAACTTGCTTCCGAACAGTTGGCACTGGAATATGGGTATACCTTTGACTTTCCGGTCTGGATTAATCGCTGTGGCGTGATGGCCGGAGCCGGGCAATTTGGCAAAGCCGATCAGGGCATCTTTGCTTTCTGGCTGCATAGCTGGAAGGAGCAGCGACCGTTGAAGTACATCGGCTTTGGTGGTCATGGGCATCAGGTTCGCGATTGTCTGCATCCTCGGGATCTTGTTCCGTTGCTGCTGAAACAGTGCGTTGCAGGGAACGGTGACCGACCCCCCGTGGTTAATGTTTCCGGCGGCGTGGAATCAGCGATGTCTCTGGCCCAACTTAGTGACTGGTGTGCGGAACGCTGGGGACATCGCAATGTTGAGGCAGACACGGCTCCCAGGCGCTTCGACCTGCCGTGGGTAGTACTGGATAATTCACTGGCATTCGAAGCATGGGGTTGGAAGCCCGCAACTTCGGCACGCCAGATACTGACGGATATTGCGGCGTTCGCCGACAGTCAGGCAGACTGGATCGCGTTCTCGAGGTAGTGGCTCCAGGCCGACAAAGATAACATGAAAAAACTACTTGTCACTGGTTCGTCCGGACTGATCGGGTCAGAGGTCTGCATCTACTTTGCGGCGGCCGGTTGGAAGATTCATGGTGTCGACAACAATCAGCGAGCCGTTTTTTTTGGCCCGCAGGGAGATACTCGCTGGAATCAACAGCGACTCGTCGATCGGATTGACGGCTTTGCACACCACGAGATCGACATCCGCAACCGCGACGGTGTACTGGATCTTATGAAAACTGTACGGCCGGACGCGATTGTGCATACGGCCGCTCAGCCCAGTCACGACCGGGCAGCCGCGATTCCGTTCGATGACTTCGACACCAACGCTGTTGGGACTCTAAACCTGCTGGAAGCGGCCAGGCAGACCTGCCCGGAGTCGCCGTTCGTTCACATGTCGACCAACAAAGTTTACGGCGATCGTCCGAACACAATTGCACTGAAGGAATTGAAGACTCGCTGGGACTACGACGACGACGTATACGCTGATGGCATTCCGGAAGATTTTTCTATCGACCAATCCAAGCACTCGTTGTTTGGGGCCTCAAAAGTGGCAGCCGATGTAATGGTGCAGGAGTATGGCCGATACTTCAATATCCCCACGTGCTGTCTGCGGGGCGGTTGTCTGACGGGGCCCAACCACAGTGGCGTCGAACTGCACGGTTTTTTAAGTTACCTGGTGAAATGCAATCTGGAAGGTAAGGAATACAAGGTCTTTGGCTACAAAGGCAAGCAGGTCCGCGACAATATTCACAGTGAAGACGTCGCCCGCTTTATTCACGCATTTGTCGATACGCCACGTGTGGCCGAGGTGTACAACATCGGCGGTGGACGGGACAACAGTTGCTCGATTCTGGAAGCCTTTGAAATTGCGGCGTCCTTCAGCGGTCAGCAGCAGGTCCACACCTACGTTGACGAAAATCGCGTTGGCGATCACATTTGTTACTACAGCGACCTGTCAAAAATGCGGCAACACTATCCCGCCTGGGATATCTCACAGGGACTGACGGAAACCATCGGCCAGATTGTTGAAGCGTGGAAACGGCGACCCGCCAGTGTTAGTTAGAAAAGATTACGATGGCTGATTTGGGCCGATGCAGTATCATCCGCATGAAAACGGCGGCAACGAACGCTGCGGCTTTCCCACCCTCGGTTTTGAAGCCCGCCGAGTAACCACAGGAAGTCCATGACTGCAATTCTCGGTATCTCTGCATTCTATCATGACTCAGCCGCAGCGCTGGTTGTCGATGGTGAGATCGTGGCGGCCGCTCAGGAAGAGCGGTTTACTCGCACGAAACATGACTACGAGTTTCCAGTCAACGCGATCGACTTCTGCCTGCGTCAGTCTGGCGTGGCCGCGAAGGATCTGGATTACGTTGGTTTCTATGACAAACCGTTCACCAAGTTTGAGCGTCTGCTGGAAACATATCTGGCGTATGTGCCCCGAGGATACCGTTCCTTTCGGCGTGCGATTCCGTTGTGGCTTAAACAAAAACTTCATCTTCCGAAAGAGATCCGCAAGGGGCTGGGTGGTCAGTACCACGGAAACCTTGTTTTTACCGATCATCACGAATCTCATGCCGCCAGCGCTTTCTTTCCATCGCCGTTTGAGTCAGCGGCGATCATGACGCTGGACGGTGTTGGTGAGTGGTCCACGTCCTGTCTGGGTGTTGGAAAAGGCAACCGCATTGAACTGACGGACGAACTGCGCTTTCCGCACTCACTGGGACTGCTCTATTCAGCATTCACCTATTACACCGGCTTTCGAGTAAACAGCGGTGAATACAAGATCATGGGACTCGCGCCGTACGGAGATCCCAGGTTCCGCGATCTCATACTGGACCATGTGATGGACCTGAAGAACGACGGTTCCTTCCACATGGATATGAGCTACTTCAACTATTGTCAGGGTCTGACGATGACTTCGGACAGGTTCCACAAGCTCTTTGGAGGACCGCCACGGCAGCCGGAATCAGAGTTGACACAACGGGAAATGGATCTGGCGGCGTCCGTGCAATCGGTTACGGAGGAGGTGATGCTGCGATCGGCTCGGCATCTGCACGAAACGACGGGCGAAAAAAATCTGGTGATGGCAGGCGGAGTTGCCCTGAACTGTGTGGGCAATGGACGTCTGTTGCGGGAAAGTCCGTTTGAGGATCTCTGGATCCAGCCTGCGGCGGGGGATGCCGGCGGGGCATTGGGCACGGCCATGTTTATCTGGCATCAACTGTTGGAACGCCCGCGTCAGGCAGTGGGCTCGGACGTGCAGAAAGGTTCCTACCTTGGTCCGGAATATGATGACAATGCGATCGCTGAATTTCTGAAGTCCGTCGATGCGGAATTCAAAACATGTTCGACGGACAACGAACTAATCGAACAGGTTGCCGACCTGATCGATCAGGAAAACGTAATCGGCTGGTTTCAGGGACGCATGGAATTCGGGCCGCGTGCACTGGGGGCTCGCAGTATCATTGGTGATGCTCGCAGCAAAAAAATGCAGTCGGTGATGAATCTGAAAATCAAGTTTCGAGAATCATTTCGGCCGTTTGCCCCCATCGTGCTGAAGGAACACGTTCACGACTACTTTGATCTGAAGGACGGCCAGGAATCGCCGTACATGCTCGTCGTGGCTGACGTTCTGGCGGCACATCGGAACGAACTGCCGGACGACTATGAACAAAGCTTCGGCATCGAAAAGCTCAATTACGTGCGGTCATCCATGCCGGCCATCACGCATGTTGATTATTCGGCGCGTATTCAAACGGTGGGAGCGGACCGGAATCCATTGCTGCACCAGATGATGACGCGGTTCTATGAAAAGACCGGGTGTCCCGTGATGATTAACACCAGCTTTAACGTGCGCAGCGAGCCGATTGTCTGTACTCCGCAAGACGCATTTCGTTGCTTTCAGATGACTGACATGGACGTGCTTGTTATTGGTCGCCACCTGGTCAGCAAAAATCAGCAGGCCAGTCAGATGGATGAAGCTCAGCGGGAAGAACATCTGAAACAGTTTCAACTTGATTGAGGCGGGGCGGCCCGCCAGCCGATTCGAGCTGCCGCTCGGAAACCACTGATCCGTTCTCATTCCGCAGTCAAACGACTCCAGTGGTGCTGCTGGAGCAGTTTTCGAAAACACGTAGCACGTTCGGACTTGTGGGAAGCCCATGTTGCAGGCCAAAAGCGTTTTTCGCGGCCATGAATCAGCGTAATACGCTGTAGAATGAAATCAAATATGCCCTTAGTCGAAATCAACTGGAAGCCGTC
>JABABI010000096.1:0-240 GCA_014238335.1 Fuerstiella sp. | reverse complement strand
CGTTGGTGATTGGTACGATGGCGGGCCTCGGCGCTGTGGTCGGTGTCGTTTCATTTGTGTTTCCCAGAGCAGTCAAGCCGTTGTTTATCGGGCTATCGGTTGCCACTATTCCGATTGGCATCGTGATGGCCGAGGTCATTCTGTTCTCGATGTTTCTGTGCGTTTTCGTACCGATGGGAATCGTGTTTCGACTCATGCGGCGCGATGCACTGCGGTTGCAGAAGGACGCGGCTGATTCGT
>JABABI010000095.1 GCA_014238335.1 Fuerstiella sp. | reverse complement strand
ACGGTTTCTCGCAGCACATTGCCGCTCTTCACCAGTGCGGTCTTTTCCTTGCTCCACAGTTCCACTTCGATGTGGCTCTTGACTCCACTGCGGCCCACGATGGTGGGAACGGAAAGACATACGTCCTGGATGCCGTAGGCACCATTCTGAAGTGAGCTGACCGGAAGAATGCGGTCGTCGTCCAGAGCGATACTGTGGACGACGTCTGCGATGGAAACACCCACAGCAAAACCGGCGCCGCCCTTCTTCTTGATGACTTCGGCACCACTGCCACGTGTCTTCTTTTCCACTTCTGCAATCACCGAAGGTGTCGCTCCGGGATATTTATCCAGTGGCAGATTGGCGATTTGAGCGGCTGACCAGATTGGCACCATGCTGTCGCCATGTTCACCAAAGATCGTGACGTTGACCTGAGTCGCCGGCACGTCCAGTCGCAGAGCCAGCATGCTGCGGAGGCGGGTTGTGTCCAGGACTGTGCCCAGCCCAATCACCTGACTCGTCGGCAGCGAAAGTTCGTCCATCGCAAGGTATGTCAGAACGTCAACCGGATTTGACACCACAAAGACGATGGCGTCCCTCTTCAGGCCGTGATTCTTGACATCAGCCAGAATATTCCTGAACAGAGCCACGTTGCGGTTGATCAGGTCCAGACGGCTTTCATCGGGCTTACGACGAAGTCCGGCCGTGATCACGACGACATCGCTGTCCGTCACCTGTTCTGTGCCACCGGCCGTGATCTTCTGCGGAGCCATGATGGATGCTCCGTGGATGAGATCCAGTGCCTGGCCTTCGCACAGTTCCGTGTTGACATCGACCAGAGCGATTTCTTTGACGATGCCGCCTGCCTGCAGAGCAAAGCCTGCACACGAACCAACCAGTCCACCACCACCAATTATGCTGACTTTCATAGTGCCCGTTCCTCAGTGTCGGCTGTGCCGACGACCGCGTTTGTTATTCCGGTAACCACCGGCTTGGCCGGTTTTCATGATGTTGATTCACTCGACCACTGCTGATCGCTTCACTTGCCCAGTGCTGTCAGAACCTGGCTAGTGATCATCTGAACCAGGTCCTCGTTGGCCGCTGGCTGAGCGTCACACGCGGTACCGCATGGTTCCTGAAGATATCCCGGGTACTCCGGAGCCTTTTCGAACGAACGCTGAACAGGAATGTTTTCCTTGTAACCATCACGAAATGCGCTATTGCCGCACAGGTCGCAGTCTTCGTTATGGAAGCGTGGGTCGTCGAAGCCCAGTTTCTTCTTCAGATCCAGTAGTTCGCGATTTTTCTGCTCGGGCAGGTATTCCACCTTCCCCAGTTGATGCGACAGCAGCAGAATCTTGCAATAGGCGTCCAGAATTTCTGTTTTCCAGTAGGCTTCCGTCAGATTCGTGCCAAAGCTGACGGTCCCGTGATTCTTCAGGATGATGGTGTTGGTTGACTTCAGGAACGGAGTGACCGTTTCGGCAAAACGCTGATCACCCGGCGTTTCATAAGGAGCGATCGGGACTTCGCCCATGAAGACTTCCACTTCCGGAAGAATGCATTGCGGGATTGGCTCACCAGCCACGGCAAAGGCTGTGGCATGCGGCGGATGACAGTGAACGACGGCCTTGACGTCTGGTCGGTGCCGCATGATTTCCAGGTGCAGCAGAACTTCGCTGGTGCGTTTTCGAGTACCCGCGATCTGGTCTCCGTTCATGTCCACGGCACAGATGTCTTCCGGCTTCATGAATCCTTTGCAGATCATTGTCGGGGAACACAGCACTTCGTTATCACCGACTCGAATGCTGATGTTGCCGTCGTTGGCAGCAGCAAAGCCCTTGTTGTAGACACGTCGGCCGATTTCGCAGATCTCTTCCTTGAGTGCTCGGTCGTTAATTCCGCTGTTCCATTTGTTTGCCATTGGTCTTTTCTTTCTGTAGGTCAGGCACAGCCTGACGTGGTCATCTTCCAATCGGCGCAGGTCTGATGACTGCGTCGAGTTTTTAATTTACGTCACTGCGACGTTGACATTGTCCAGTATCGCCGCGTTGTAGGCGTCGATCGGCTTCGTGTCCGGATGAAACGGAGCAGCCGCTTCAGCACTTTCACTGACCGCCATCAGGGTGCCGTCACCGGCACCCTGTTCATCAAACACCACGATCGGTTCCGTCCGCCCGGATTCCTTTCCGCACAGTCCCTCGTGCATCAACGGCACAGCGATCTTCCATGACGCTCCACCCAGAGTCGAATTCCATTTCGACAGTGTTACCTTGCCGATGCATTCCATGATTCTCATCGAGCACCTCCGGTGATTTCGCTCCAGCCAGCCGGTGTGTCGCTGCTGGCTGCTGTCATCCGCTGAAACAGTCGGCGCAGTTCGGTGTATGTCCAGCCGTTCGAATCCAGGCAGATCACCTGAGGATTCATGGCACTGACCAACAGGTCCATGTCTGTGGTCTGAGTCACCACGGCCGCTCGTAAGCTGGTGTTGCGGTTCATCAGGCACGCAGCAATCGACGGTTGTCCTCCGCAGCACGCCACCGGATGACTGGCAGCCACTTTTTCTGCTTCTGCAGCGGCTTCAAATTCACAGGCTGCGGCGACAATGTTCCAGTTCACAGCGGCTGCCGCTGACGATGCGGCCGAACAGTTGCCCACGGATATCAGGGCGCCCGTTGTTGCCGCCGACGCTGACGGAAATTCGCTGCTGATGCTGACGGCATGACGTCGAATATAGTCGTGGCCGGACGGAGTAATGATCGCTCCTGCGGGGATCGCAAGACTGTGGCCAGCGGCGCCAGCGGCAGCCAGCGTGTCCTCTGTGATGACCTTCTGTTGCAGCACGGCCACCGACGCGGTGGAGGTGCCGCCGTTTGTGTTTTGGGCAGCAGCGCTCACGACACCCCGCGCGTGCAGTTCACGCAGAACGCTTTGTGTGATCGCCTCAATTTTCTGGCTGCTGAAAGTCATTGGGTTCTGTTGTTTGATGCGGCTGCGCGTCAGATGGTTTTCTGGTTGTCAATAATGCCCTGTACCGCATAACGAATCGGACAGTCATTGCGTCCGACCATGCCTCGAATACTCTTGCCGTCACTGGTGAAGAACACCATCTCGCCGTTCCCCGCTCCCAGGTTGTCGATCGCCAGAAACGGGAAGCCGTCGGCTTCGTTATTGATGTCTACCGGCTGCAGGACAACCATACGCCAGCCGTCCAGCGAAGAGTGTTTCACTGTGGCGGTGGCGTTTCCGATGACTTTTGCGGCCTGCATGTGGAATGTTTTGTCAGTTGTCAGTTGTCAGTCTTAAGATTGGACTCTGAACAGTGCTTCAGATGATTCTGAGGTCTTCAATCATGGCACAGCGTCTTTGACGAGTGAACGTCATGGGGCTGGTGACGCCTTCACCTGTTGGAGTTGCGATGCTGAAGGATGGGAATCCTTCGCCGCCGAGTCCCAGTCCCGCCATGGAAGGACCGTTCTTTACGAACACCGTTGTGTTCATGATGCGGCCCATCTTTGTGATTGTGCGAACGTCCTTGGAATGGATGATCGCCGTGTGACCGAAACCGTGTTCGTATTTCTTTGCCAGGTCGATCGCGTGGTCCGTGCAGGTGGCTCGCACGAAGGGAATAAATGGCATCATTTGTTCTTCGGGAACAAACGGGTTGTTCTCGTCCGTTTCACCGAACAGGATCTGAGTGTTGGCCGGAACACTCACACCAATCTGCGACGCCAGCCAGGCGGGGTCTTTACCGACGAAGTCACGGTTCAGCACGTGGTGGCCCCCCGCTTCTTTCGGTGGGCCGAAGGCCTTCGCTGTGAACTGTGCGACCTGTTGAGCATTCAGGCGGAAGCCTCCGTTGGAACCGACAGAGGCCATCAGCTGGTCAAAGATTTCATTGACGGCGAAAATCTCCTTCTCACCGATACACAGCAGATTGTTGTCGAAGGCAGCACCGGCGATGATGGACCGAGCAGCGTTGTCGATATCGGCCGTGGCGTCCACGACAACGGGTGGATTTCCAGGTCCCGCCACGATCGCTCGTTTCGGACTGCCCAGTGCGGCTCGAGCCACTCCGGGACCACCGGTCACGACCAGCAACCGGATGCCTCGGTGATCGAAAATGGCCTGAGCAGATTCAATCGTTGGCGTTCCGATAATCGTGACCAGGTTCTGCAGGCCGGTCGCGTCATAAATCGCCTTGTTGAAACGACGAACACCTTCTGATGCGATGTTGGCACCACTGGGATGAGGATTCACGACCAGCGTGTTTCCTGCGGCGACCATGTTGACAAAGTTCGCGGCCAGCGTCGGTAACGAATGAGTTACGGGAGTAATTGCTCCGATGACACCAAACGGAGCATGCTCAGTGACTGTCAGGCCACGGTCACCGCTGACGGCTTCGGTCGTGAGGGATTCAATTCCGGGCACTGACTTGATGACATGCAGCTTGGCGATCTTGTGATCGAGTCTGCCGATTTTTGTTTCTTCGAGTTCCAGTCGGCCAAGTTCTTCCGCCTGTTCGTCGCACATGGTCTTGACGATGTCGATGGCTTTGGCGCGATCTGCCATCGGTGCTTCGCTGAGTTGTTCGAAGCCCTGCTGAGCGGCCGCAACTGCCTGGTCGACGTCGTTAAAGACGCCCCAGTTTCCACTGACGCCATTCGATCGAGCGGTCGAGTTGCCGGAAGTTCCATTGCTGGAAAGCTGAGTCAGGACTTCCTGAACGATTTGTCGAACGGCTTGTTCTGTGGCCTGCATTTTTCAATCTCTCTGTTTCAGTGCAGATCAGGCTGTGCCTGACATTGTTTAACTGTCAGGCTTAGCCTGACCCATGCGTTCGCCTCCGTGTTTCAAGGACAACCGTCACTCTCCGAGTGGCGGGGCAGCGATTCCTTCGCTGGCTCGTGATCCGTTATCTCAGTTCAATTTCCCGTATCCGATCCTGAACCCAGAACTCCACCCCGCTGACCGAATCACAATCAAAACGACCAGTACGACAGCTGCAGCAAGGTGGCCCGCATATTTTGTTACCATGTAGAGCACCAGATTCAGAAAGGCACCTGCTTCCAGCATGGCACACGCGACAATGTGGCGTACCTGGAAAGCTGGGTAGATCAGTGGGAAACTTTCCGTTTCGTCTGCGTTTCGTACCGTCTCTGCATTAACACTGTTCAACGCACGGCTGGCCACGATGGTTGGAATTACCAGGTGACTGGCGAACATCAAAACTCCCATACCAAACCCGCCCCATGATGTTATTTCGGGTTTGCCGTCAATCGCTCCGCCATTCAAGAACAGAGCAATTCCAAGAAACATCACAACACCAAACGTGATAATTCTGAGTTGCAGAACACACTGTTCGCGATCAAACGCTGGCTGATGGGAATCTTGGCCGTCTGGTGTTGAGTAGGGATTCGACATTGCTGATTTGCGATGTGAAATTCGAATTCTGAAGCTTCAGTTTCGACCTTCAGATCTTTCCTCCTTCAAAGATTGTCTGATCCTTTACGGTGACCGAATCAATGATGCCCACGATGGCCGCGTCGATCGGCAGCGTCTTTGTGTCCGGTGTGAACCGAGCACTACTGCCCTGAACACACAGTACCACTTCGCCTTCGCCCGCTCCGACTGTGTCGACGCAGATGAAGGAACGCCCTGTGGGCTGCAGGTCGCTCTGGTCCTTTTCGTTGACGCGCAGTGGTTCCACGATCAGAAGTTTCTGACCAACCAGCTCGTCGACCTTTTGAGTCGAGACCACGCTGCCTGTGATTCGTGCCAGAAACATTTCCAATGCCTTTCCAGGTAGATCAGGCAGTGCCTGACGTACAACAATTTCAACCAATGGCCGCAGCGGTCTGTCGTGCCACGACTATTTCTTCGTTTGTGGGAATCACCCAGACCTGCACTCCGCTGCTTTCAGCATTGATGCAGACTTCGGCCCCCCGCGACACGTCGGAGTTCTTTTCAGAGCACAGCTCCACGTCCGCCCATTCCATATTGCGGGTGACGTGTGTTCGAATCCGTTCGCTGTTTTCGCCGATACCGCCGGTAAAGACGATCACATCCACTCCCCCCAGCAGTGCCATGTAGGAACCGACATAGGACCGAATCGATGCTTCAAACAGTCTTAACGCCTTTTCTGCCCGGTCGTGTCCTTCCGCTGCGGCATCCTCCAGATCACGACAGTCACCGCTCAGTCCACTGACTCCCAGCAGCCCGCCTTTGGAACTCATTTCCTGCAGCACTTGCTCGAACGTCAGCCCCGTGGCTTTCATGATGACTGGAATCGCGTAGGCATCAAAATCGCCGACGCGATTATTGTTCGGCAGACCTCCCTGAGGACTCATGCCCATCGAAGCGGCCTGACTTTCACCGTTACGAATCGCACAGATCGAAGCGCTGCCCCCCAGATGGCAGCTGATCACCTTCAGGTCATCACGCCCCAGGACTTCAGCAATGCGTCCCGCGATAAAGCGGTGACTAGCGCCGTGAAAACCCCAGCGACGAATTTCGTGACCGGTGTACCATTCGTATGGAACAGCATACGCTCGATGCTCAAAGGGTATGGTTTCGTGAAAACCCGTTTCCAGAGCCGCGACCAGAGGAATCTGAGGAAACGCCTGTCGTAACTGACGCATCGCGCTGACATATGGCGGATTGTGAGCTGGAGCAATGTCGGACAGAACCTCCATTTTTTCCAGCAGTTGCGCGTCGACAATGCGAACGCCGCTCAGACTGCCCGCGAACACGGCTTTAAAGCCAATGCCCGCCACCTCATCGACGGATTTCAGACAACCGTATTCGGGATCCGTCAGTTGCTGCAGACAAATGCCCACGGCTGCCGCGTGATCCGGAATATTCTGCTGAGTCTCCCCACAATGATCGCCGATTTCCACGGCGCAGTGGCTTTCCGCTTCCCCGATGCGGTCAATGCCGCCTCGCGCAAGCTGAGTTTCGTCCGACAGATCAAACAGTCGGTACTTGAAACTCGTGGAACCCAGATTAGCTACCAGAACCTTCATATCGTCCTTCGCCCTCCGTGACGTCTTGAGTTGGGATACGTTTTGCGAGATCGTATGACCGACCTGTGACAGCATGTCCGAGCGTTAGCTCGAATCCGCCGGCGGTCGGCACCGCCCCCTTATACGAAGTGATCCAGCAGAGTCTGCTCGGGGCGAGGAATCAGGTGAGCACTCACCAGTTCACCGCTCTGAGAGGCCGCAGCCGCACCAGCATCAACGGCGGCTCGGACAGATCCGACGTCACCCTTGATGATTGTTGTGACAAACGCACCACCAATTTGCACCTGTTTGACCAGAGACACGTTGGCGGATTTCAGCATCGCGTCGGATGCCTGGATCTGAGAGACCAGACCCTTGGTCTCGATCATGCCAATTGCTTCAGACATTGTTGTTTCCTAATGGAGTTGTCAGATATGAATCGCCCGTCACCCGTTGAACGGCCAACTGAGACCGGCGAACTGTTAACTTAAGTTACGACTTCTTTGACTTTGCCATAGGCAGGACGGCAGTCAGTTCTTCGTGCGGACGAGGAATGACTTCCACGCTCACGACTTCACCCAGTTTGGATGCTGCCTGAGCACCCGCGTCGATGGCTGCTTTCACAGCACCAACGTCACCCACGATGAAGGAAGTAACCAGGCCGCTGCCGACCTTGTCCCAGCCAACCATCTCAACATTTGCTGCCTTGAGCATCGTGTCGACGGCTTCGAGCATACACACGAAGCCCTTCGTTTCGATCATCCCAAGAGCTTCCATTGCTTTCGCCATTTCATCACTCTCCCGCCTTCGTCGTTGTTTCCACCAACGCCTGGGCAAACTTGTAAAACAGCTATCCGTGGCTGCTGGTTTGTTTTGTTGCCTGACTCTTCAGAGTCGAGCACTTCTTTTCCTTTCCCGAACCGGAGTCCGGAATCGGCCGTTTTTCTTAATGCGCCTTACAGGCACACGGTTCCGCTTTCACCAGCTCCACCTTCGTTGCTTTTTCAAGGTTGATGGCGTTGCCTTCATCTGTGTCCAGGTGGACTTCCAGTTTGATGTCGTCTCCGGCCCGGACCACGAGATCCTCCAGTACCGTTGTGCAGCCGGATGATTCGACCCGCAGATGAATGCTCTCTTTGTCGCTGACGCCGTAATACGCCAGGTCCGCCGGCCCCATGTGAACGTGACGCATCGCGCGAATGACGCCCTGCTGCAGTTCGACAACGCCCTTTGGGCCCACCAAAACGCAGCCTGGAGTCCCCTGGACATTGCCGGAGATTCTGACGGGAAGGTCGATGCCCAGAGAAATACCGTCCGTAAACGCCAACTCGATCTGTGAATCGCCGCGACAGGGCCCCAGCACTCGGACATTTGGAATCATGCGCCGCCGAGGTCCGACGACGGCAACTGTTTCCTCAGCTGCAAAGTAGCCGTTCTGGTACAGGTCTTTCTGTGGTGTCAACGTCGCGCCCGCACCGTACAGAATTTCGACGTGTTCCTGAGTCAGGTGAACATGACGAGCAGAAATATTGACCATCAGAGGGTTGCGGTTTTCCGCTGCTGCACCGGACTGCTCGGCATTGTTTGTGCCACCACTCCGCAGGACAGGAATTCCGGCGGATGTGGCTTTCGTGAAACCACTGCCGGACTGTCGAGCCAACACGTCTCGTACGATACGTTCGACGTCTGTTCGTTGAATTGCTGTTGCTGAAACCACTTCAGTTGTTCTCCAGGTCAGTCCTCCGTGAAGCTTGTCGCCACGCTCCGCGCGACGTGCAGAGCGGATTCACCGTTCTGTCTGATTAATCCTGAAATCGAAGCGGACATCTGATCACCAGCAACGTGATCACTGCCCGGGCTCCGCTGTTTTTCCTGTTACTACTGCCATTCCTGTCGCTTCCATCGAACCGTCACGGCTCCGTCAACTTTCAACCATTGTCCGTGACTTCACTTCCACGACCTCCAAAGCAATGCCATCGCCTTTCAGCGTCCGTCGCCATTCATCCGAAAGTCCGTCATCGGTGACGATTTCACTGACCGCGTTCAGCGGGCACAGTTGCGACAACGCACGCTGGCCGAACTTGCTGCTGTCAGCCACCAACGTGACATGCTCAGCTGCGCTGATCATCTGACGTTCTGTTTCCACCAGCAGGGCGTTGCTGTTGAACAGGCCGTCCTGAGTGACTCCGCCGGCACTCATCACCAATCGTGACACGTTGATGTTCTTGAGCGCTGAAATCGCTTGATCGCCCAGAGCAACTCCCGTTTTCGGATACACGTAGCCGCCAATAAAGATCAGTTCCACTTTGGGTTGGTTCATCAATTGCGATGCGATCGGCAGTGAGTTTGTCACCACCTGCAGCGTTTTTCCGTTCAGGTTTTTGGCGACTTCCAGCGTTGTCGTGCCACCATCCAGCAGAACCGTTTCGCCTTCCGTAATGAGTTCTGCGGTGCGTTGGGCGATTCGTCGCTTTTCCAGCGAGGCGCGATTCTGCCTGACGTCAAAATCCGCCAAAGAGTCTCCGGCATAGGCCGCACCACCGCGGGTCCGGTGCAGATGTCCCTGTGCGTGCAGGAACTCAAGGTCACGACGCACCGTCGACTCGCTCGCACCCACTGCTGAGACCAATCTCTGCAGGGAAACAAAGCCCAATTCCTCCGCAATTTGAAGGATTCTGGTGCGACGTTCGTCGGTAATCATCATCGTAATGACAGAAAATGAGTAAATGTGACGCATTAATATGGCCAGGATTGCGTGAAGATGCAATCTAAAGGCCATGAAAATGACGTAATGTGACGTCAATCGGTTCATGTTATTCAAAACTTGCATGCTGCCCAGTCGGGTAACTTTACCACATTTGGCGTTTCAGGATGCTTAAATGCAACAGGCCCCTGCATTCGTGCGTTGTGACGATTGGGTTTTGACGGTTGTAGAATGTACAGATTCCGATTCCGAACATGCATGCCCCAGTGCCTGACCGGCTTTGGCATGTTCATTGTGACATGTCGCAGTCATGTCAGATTGATGGTTTGCCGTCATGTTCGAAGGCGCCGACCTTCCTGCGTTGGACTGGGAATGTCCCACAGCCGCCTGCGGTTGCCAGGTGCTCTTTCTTCCGGTGACGATGCCTGAGCGCCAGCGGCAAGAGGATCGCCGCGCAGCGAGAACCCGAGCAAGCGAAGGACGCCTCCTGTTCCTGTGCAGCGGGGCGACAGCAAACCACTCTGCAGCGGTTTCGGTAATTCTCGTGTTGTGAGTTTCTGGTCAGCGTTCAGCAATGCCTGTTGAGTGGAATCTTCGGTCAGTTCCGGACACACTGTCTTCATTGACGTTCTCTAGCCGCAATGGAGTATCACCGTGATATGTAACGTAGTTTTCCGATTCCTGCTCCTTTCATGTTTCTTTCTTGTTGCGGCAGCAACGTTGCGTGCTCAGCAGCCGGAGGGCACGGTTCCTTTGACCGGTGATGCCGACCTGGCGTCGGAAATGGTGGACGGAATTGACCGATTCCTGCTTCAGAAGATCGATGATTCCAGGAGTCATCGCGCGACTTTCTGGAACCGCGACGTGTCATCGGCTGCGGCCTACGACAAATCGATCGAGCCCAATCGGCAGCGGCTCATGAATATTCTGGGCGGTCGGGACATGCGGATGTCTTTTGCTTCGCCGGAAATTATGGTGACCGTCGACGGTCACGGCGTTGTTGCTGAAGGAGACCGGTTTAAAGCCTTCGCGATCCGCTGGCCCGCGCTGGCGGATCCGGCGCCGACCGCAAAGAATCTGCCGTCCATCTATGGCGAGGGGCTTCTGCTGATTCCGAGTGGTCCAGCCATTGGTAATGTTGTCGCGATTCCGGACGCTGATCAGTCACCTGAGCAGATCAGTGGTTTTGCTGACGGCGTACCGCTGCAATCGCAGTTTGCTCGCCGTGCTGTGGAAGCGGGCTTTCGGGTTGTTGTGCCGTCGTTGATCAGTCGTGAACGCAGCAAGCGCAACGGTCGGGCCAACATGACGAATCGAGAGTACCTGTATCGCTCTGCTTTCGAACTCGGCAGGCACGTGATTGGTTATGAATTACAGAAGGTGCTGGCGGCTGTTGACTGGTTTGAGAATGACGCTGACGGTGCCGACCCGCGGATCGGTGTGATTGGCTATGGCGAAGGCGGTCTGCTGGCGTTGTATGCAGGGGCACTTGATACACGAATTGATGCGGTTTGCGTTTCCGGAGCTATGGGGCCACGAGAAGGCAGCTGGCAGGAGCCACTGGATCGCAACGTATTTGGCGCACTGAGAGAGTTCGGCTGTGCGGAACTGGGTGCGATGGTGCTGCCTCGACGATTGATCACCGACTTCGCCGACTGGCCCGCCGTCGATCTTTCCGGTGACGGTGGCGCTCCTGCCGTCCTGAAGACGCCGTCCGTTCAGGACGTACGTAACGAGCTGGATGCCGTGGCCGACGTGGCTGCGGGGTTGATGAAATCGGGTGCACAAACGGTGGGCATCACGAATGTCTACGGGAGCGCGGAATTGTTCTGCACCAAGGCGCTGCCGAAATTCCTGACGGCCGTGGGCGGTGACGAGGTGAACGATGCTACTGTCAATCTCACGGCAAAGACGCCGCGGCCCGACGACACTGTCGATCGAGCGGAAGCCATTCAGAAACGGCAGCAGCGACAGTTTGAAGAGATCGATCGTCACAACCAGGCACTGCTTCGAGAGAGTCCGTTTGTTCGTAAGGATTTTCTGGGTAAGCTCGACACATCGTCCGTGGAGGCTTATGAGAAATCGTCTGAAGCGTATCGCGAAACGTTTCGTAAAGACGTCATCGGAGCGTTCGATAACGAATTGTTGCCGTTCAACGCTCGTTCCCGGAAGAAATGGGAAACGGAAAAATGGACGGGACACGAAGTTGTGCTGGATGTGTTTCCGGAAGTGTTTGCCTATGGCGTCCTGTTGCTGCCGAAAGATCTTAAGCCCGGAGAGAAGCGGCCGGTTGTCGTGTGTCAGCATGGGCTGGAAGGTCGCCCCACGGACACGTTTCTTGACGATCACCCAGCCTATCACGACTTCGCAGCAAAACTGTGTGAGCGGGGCTTCATTACGTTTGCCCCACAGAATCCGTACATTTTTCAGGACCGCTTTCGGACCCTGCAGCGAAAAGCGAATCCCCTCGGCAAGACTCTATTTTCTGTGATTGTGCCACAGCATCAGCAGATCGTGAACTGGCTGAAGTCTCAGTCCTTCGTCGATCCTGAACGCGTCGGCTTTTACGGTCTGAGCTACGGCGGCAAATCGGCCATGCGCATTCCGGCTCTGGTGACGGATTACTGTCTGTCCATTTGCTCGGCGGATTTCAACGAGTGGGTTCGCAAGAACGCCAGCAGTCGTCTGAATTTCAGCTATGTCTGGACCGGTGAATATGAGATTTTTGAGTGGGATCTTGGCAGCACGTTCAACTACTACGAAATGGCGGCCATGATCTGTCCACGACCGTTTATGGTGGAACGTGGTCATTTTGACGGTGTTGGTGAAGACGACTGGGTGGCGTATGAATATGCCAAGGTGCGGCACCTGTATGCCGCAAAACTGGGTATTGGCGATCGGACGGAGATCGAATGGTTTGTGGGGCCGCACACGATCAATGGTCAGGGCACGTATGGGTTCCTGCACAAGCACCTGAACTGGCCTGCTCCGCAATAGTTACCAGCAGAAAGCCTGGTAAGCAATCCGAACGTCGGGCCGCCTTGACGGGTTACGTCGGCACGACGTCATCGCGGCGCGAAAAAAAATGCTGCTGGAAGCGACAATCCTTCACTGGGCCCAATTTGCGAGAGATGACCTGTCCCCAGGAATGGTGGCAGTGCCGGGTACGTTGGAGATGCCATCGCGAAACACTGCTTCGGGTCGCCCGCTTAACTTACCGACGGTGTCCCGTGCGATGGCCCAGTCGCAATCAATGCACCACAGCGAGGGGCTGGCAAGCGGAACAAGGATGGGGCGATCAGACTTTCCTTCACCCGCGAGAGTGTTGCCGCATCGGGAACATCACATCACCGGCGAAGGGATGGATTGAAATCGCGATGAGTGTTGCTGTTCGTCAGCCTGGCGGCGTTTCCAGTCGCTGCTCGGCAAGTTGAATCAGTTTCGTGCGGTCAAGCTTTCCTGCAGCGTTGAGAGGCATACGATCCAAAAACACAATTTGATCGGGTGCCTTGTAGCCGACTTTTTTTCGCGCGAACCGGATAAGGTCCGCTGCATTACGTGGCGCTATGCTGTCCCTCAGAGTGATGTAGGCTCGCACATTTTCACCGTGGATAGAATCGTGTACACCAACCACGCAAACGGCTTCTACCGCGGGATGAAGCCCGATTACTTCTTCGACTTCCTGAGGACAGATATTAGATCCGTCATGTACGATGATTTGCTTTTCTCGACCGCGAAACCAAAGGTATCCATCTGAGTCTGCTGCCATCACATCGCCCGTGTCCAGCCATTCTCCGTCAAATGCCCTGGCAGTCGCCTCCGGGTGATTCCAATATCCAACACTGTTTCCCATGAACCGCACCCAGGCGCGTCCCGACTGCCCCGTGGACAGTTCGTTTCCATCCTCGTCGCGGATGGAAAATTCATAGCCGGGGCAGGGAATGCCGATGGAACCCAATCGGATTTCTCCGTCCGTCGGACTGATAGTGGCGTGCCCGGTTTCAGTCATACCGTACCCTTCGTCGATAACGCAGCCAGTCAATTCTGTGAATTCACTTTCCAATTCGGCAGACACTTTATCACCACCAGCGAAACATAAGCGCAATGAAGAGAAATCTTCGTGTTGTGCACCATAATCACGCACAAGGCCAATCAAGGCTGACGGCAACATGAACATGACGGTGGGACGAGTCGAGCGGATCAGCGGCAGCAGTTCGTCACTGTGGTTGCCCCATGGAACAACCAGTTGTCCGCCGGCCGCCAGAATGGACAGGCTGAACAGAGATGCTGCCATGTGAGCAAAAGATGAACCCGGCAACAAAACATCCTGGGGGCAGAAATGAAAAGATTCAACGACACTTGCGAGCATCCAACCCAAAGTACGATGGGTGTGCGTGACGCCTTTGGGCAGTTCCGTACTGCCGCTGGTGAAGAAAAGGAAGGCAGGAGCATCAGGGGCGGCACGAGGAAATCCGGATTTTGGTTGCTCTTGCAGCAGGTCTTGAAACTGCACGCCGCGATCGTTTCCAGCTTCGCAGCGGATAGTACCTTTGGATAATTTGACGGCCCGCTTGCTGGCAGCGATGTCGGCATCCCGTTCACTATGGTGCAGCAATAGCGATGCTCCACTGACCTCCAGCGCATGATCGATTTCCACGGGTGTGTAGCGATAGTTCAAGGGTGTTGCTACCAACCCCGCTTTCAGACAAGCTAAATAGTGAATGACAACTACTGGGCGGTTGGGCAGCAATGACGCCACACGGTCGCCTGCAGAAAGTCCAAGATCGAGATAGCCGCTTGCAAGCTGGCTACTTTGATCATCTACTTCCTGCCACGTGAATTTTCCTTTCACAGATGTCAACGCTAAGCCATGGGGATCCGAGCGCAGACCCATGGCAAGAATATCAGCGGTGCTGATTGGTTCGGCAAGTGGTGGACCGGCGATCGGCATAGCGTGTTCTCCGAGGAGCCAAAATCCTTTGGCCCAGGTGTCGCAAAACGACAGATTTTTGTGCCAGTCTCAAACACCGTGACCGAAAACACAACACTGCTTCGCTGGCACCAACCTAAGGACTGCGAAGATCGTGATGCAGAAGCCGAAGGCATGAAGTATTCGTGCCTCAAATTCTTAGGCATTGTGTGCGAATATAGTTTTCAAAGCCAGAGGCCAATTCAGTCACGCCGCCAAAGTCGTGATCGAAAATCCAGACTTTGCCATCCGCATCCATGCCAATCGGGTTGCCCGAATGATCTTCTGAAAAGATGACCCAATCAGAGACGCCATCAACTCCAGACTGCCTTACCTCATTTGTAACGTCGATCAAAGCCCAACGATCATGATCCATGACATCCGATACACGAAGACCGAAGACCGGATATGCACCGACCGTTGCGCCACCATAACGCAAGAGGAATTCCCGGTAGTCATCAGGAAAAGGAACACTAACTTGCTGAGACACCAAATCTACTTCATCAGCGGTCGGAACTTCCTCAGCACGCATCACAGGCGATTCCGCAAACATGCCATCAAGTCTTCAATAGTGTCCGGTCTCATGGTGCAAGCGCTCTATTAGCCAATTCTTCCAAGGCTCGTGTTTTTAATCTCCTCAGCGCGAACTGCCTTGCTAAGAAGTTCGCATTCAATGCGAGATCTAATTTGCTTCGTAATAAAACACGCTGGCAACTCTCTGAGTGGAAAAGATCAAGACGCAAAGCCCAGCCTGAAGCCAAACAAGGGGCAGGTTCGAGTCCGCGACTCCATTGTTGCCATTCCGCTGTTTTTTTGATGCCTCAGCATGAAGTTGAAGGCTATGGTGTCTGCTGCATCTCGAAGGTGATGTCCTTGCCCGTTTGATCTGCTCCCAGGCTGATACCATTTGTTAAGTGGTGATTTGATTGCTGTGACTGGTCGTGAGAACAGCCTCTGAAGCTGGTGGTCTCTAGCCCAGGGAACTGTGCAGTCGCACGGTGTTGTAGTGAACTTCCCAACGCTCGATCACGACCTTCGCTTCCAGCAGAGTGTCAAACAAGTCCACGTTAAGCAACTCATCACGAAGTTTTTCGTTGAACGATTCGATGAATCCGTTCTCCCACGCACTCCCCGGTTCGATAAACAGAGTCCGCCCGCCCACACGTTCCAGAACCAGCAACTCAACAACCGCGGCGTGATCCGGCTCCTGCGATTGTATTTGCCGAATCACGAACACGGAAACGAGCAGAGGCAACAGACAGGCGATCACCAGTCCGAAGTTCTGAATCACGGCAGCAACGATGGGATCGCGATGGTGTTGCTCAGCAATCTCGCGACGATTCTGTTCCAGCTGTTCATGGCCTGTGTAAATGGCTGACTGCTGCTCGTTGAGCGGAGATGTCAATTCCGTTGGGGCCGCGATCAATTCACGACGAGCTTCCGCGTCGTATTCGACCATTGCCTTGCCGGCTTCCGCGAGTTAGTGGCTCTCTTCGACGAGCGCCTGCGACTGATCAGCCATGCGATCGTTTTGCTTGATCTGCTCCGACATCGTTTGCTGAGCGAATTCGGCAAGCCGTTTGTCCGGTGACCTACCGCATCCGGCGACGGTTGCCAGAAGAAGCACTGCCGTAACCATCGTGACGCTGCGGAGGTGAATCATCTGCACATGGTCATTTCTCCATCGGGTAATGACTCGGGCCAGAAGTGACTGCAGAACACGTCGCAGTCGATACTCTTTGGCCCAACAAAGGGTGAGCAGCACAGACAGCACACTGCTGGCCGCAACGAGAGCAAAAGTCATTGGAGTCTCCTTCTTAAAAGGGGTGAACGGAAACGAAAAAAGCCCCGGGACTCAGTCTGAGTCACGGGGCTGGTGGTGTTCAACGGTTTGGGAGCCGTCAGTTCGATATCGAAGCTATGACGGAGACAATGGCTCCATTGAGGGTGAAAACAAGCTCCAGACAGGGTTTGGAAAGGCTAAGGGCCGTTGCATTTGATAATGACACGCCGAAGCCTGTTATTTAGCACTGACAACTGGCTCACCAGTCATGTTGCCGCCAGCAGTCCAATAAGGGCCAGGAACAGGTCCAATTAGAAAAACACGTTGCCGTAAATCGCTTGCTTTTAGAAGGGGTTACGGATTTCACTCGGGAAGCGACAAGCTTCCACCAGCGTATTGTCAAAACTGAAGTCCGCGAGTTCGCAGGCGACTGCTATTTCTTCAGTGCTTCTCTTTCTTTACGTCGTTTGATAAGAACATCTTCCTGGACGTTCTTTGGTGCCTGACGATAGCACATGAATTCCATGCTGAAGGTTCCTTTGCCCTGTGTCATGGAGCGAATTTCGTTGGCGTAGTCGAACATTTCCGCCAGCGGAACTTCGGCCAGAATGATGCAGCTTCCGTCCGTCACTTCGGACGATGCAACGATACCTCGCTTGCTGGCCAGGTGTCCCGTGATGCCGCCCTGAAACTCGTCGGGAGTTTCAATTTCCAGCTTCATAATCGGTTCCAGCAGAGCCATGCCGCACTTCGGCAGAATTGATTCCCGCATTGCTTCCTGAGCACACAGGCGGAACGCCATGTCGGACGAGTCCACATCATGGAAACTTCCATCCTGCAGACTGACCTTCACACCAACGATTTCGTATTCACCGAGCGGTCCTTTGCCCATCTGGTCACGGAAACCGTGTTCACATGCCGGAATGTACTCTCTGGGGATGCGCCCGCCGCGGATTTCGTCCACGAATTCAAAGGCCTCTTCCGCATCCTCCGGCAGGGGCTCCATGATTCCAACAACGTGCCCGTACTGACCGGAACCACCAGACTGCTTCGCTCGCTTGTGGTTAAATTTGATTGATTTCGTCGGACGTTCCCGGTAGGAAACACGAGGTTCACCGGTCACGCATTCGCATTTGTATTCACGCTTAATGCGTTCCACGTAAACATCCAGATGCAGCTGGCCCATTCCGGCGATCAGCGTCTGATTTGTTTCCTCATCAGACAGTACTCGAAACGTGGGATCTTCACGTCGAAAACGTTCCAAAGCCTTACCCAGTTTGTCCGCATCTTCACGTTTTGCCGGTTCAATCGACAGTCGAATCACAGGATCCGCGACGAAGATATTCTCCAGCGAGTATTCAACACCACCCCCCAGGAATGTATCCCCCGATGCGCAGTCGACACCAACGACCGCGATGATGTCACCTGCACCGCCTTCGTCAATGTCCTGCCGGTCATTCGAGTGCATGCGGACAAGACGACCAAAACGGACGGCATTTCCGGTTCGGGCGTTAATGTAGGATTCCCCCTTCTTGATCTTGCCCTGATACACGCGCATGTATGTCAGCTGACCGAACGATTCCACGACGGTCTTGAACGCCATTGCGACCATTGGGTCTTTGTTGTCGTTTGTCAGCTTGACCTTGGCAACCTTGCCGTCGTCACTCTCTTCTGCAGCTGCCACGGCAGCTTTGCTGTTATCATTTGCAAAGACTTCCACGTCCGTCGGACAAGGCAGGTACATCGTGACCGCATCCAGGGCTTCCTGGACGGTCTTGTTTTTGAAGGCGCTGCCCATCAGCACAGGTGTGATCTGCTGAGCCAGAGTCGCTGCTCGAATGATGCGGCGAACGTCTTTCTGCTCAACCTCACGTTCTTCCAACAGTGCCTCCATGAGATCGTCGTCGAACTGAGAAAGCGCTTCCAGCATTTCCTCGCGAGTCGCCTCGGCCTTTTCCTTCAGTTCTGCCGGAATCTCTTTGCGTTCAACAATTTCACCTTCTTCACCTGTGCAGTAAACCGCTTCCATCCGCACGAGGTCCACGACACCTTCGAAATTCGATTCTGCGCCGATCGGAATCTGCAGCGGGACTGCATTCGTTTTGAGCTTGTCCCGCATGGCTGCCATAACTTTGTCCGGATTGGCACCGGTGCGGTCCATCTTGTTGATAAATGCGATGCGCGGAACTCCGTAACGCTTCATCTGACGGTCGACGGTCAGTGACTGACTCTGAACGCCACCAACGGAGCAAAGCACCAGGATGGCTCCATCCAGCACGCGCAGAGATCGTTCGACCTCGACGGTGAAGTCAACGTGGCCGGGGGTGTCGATGATGTTGACGACGTGTTCCGGAATATCCAGGTCGTCGTTCTTCCAGTCAACTCGAGTGGCTGCGGAGGTGATGGTAATGCCGCGTTCGCGTTCCAGGTCCATGTGGTCCATGGTCGCGCCGCCGTCGCCGCCCTTCACATCCCGAATCTTATGAATACGGCCGCAGTAATAGAGCATTCGCTCTGTCAGCGTCGTCTTTCCTGAATCGATGTGTGCGGAAATTCCAATATTGCGAACACGACTGAGATCAGCCATTTCTCCGACCGTCCTGAGTGCTGGGTCTATCGGGTGATAGATGCCAAAACGAAAAGGTATACTGTACGGAACGTCCGCACAAAAAGAGTCTCAAGGGAATGCTGCTGGTCAGCCACTCGCGATCCAGCTCGATTGAACAACCTGTCAGGCAGCGTCGCATTGTCCTGCTACTTCGCGACCTGTTGTTGCGTAGCTCGCATTCTTTTTATCCAAGCAACAATTGCTCGCATCGTGCGGCGACCTGCCGCTTTATTGACCTTCAGCATCCGTGAACGGGGTCAGTTCGGTGTCTCAAGTCGAACACTTTGTTTGGGTTCCAGCGTGGAACTTGTCTGCAGAAACCCTGAGAAATTAAGATTGCGAATACTATCGACGGCCTTTTTCCCGGAAAAGAGCGATTCCTTTCGATTTCCAAAAAGGCCCCAGCTTTCCCAGCCGTGGAAGGCATCTGACCGCTCAGCCCGGGATTACAAGCCGCGTAATAGCGATTTTGCTGCTGCCGAAGTCGCTGAAAACCGCCAGGTCGGCGGCTTACAGACCGTGTTTTCGAAGTTAAATCGACCTTTGGGAGGGCATGCAGGCCCTGGTGGCGGATCTGAAATACTCGATTTGGCGGGGCCTGACGCCACATTCAGTGCTGAGTTGCAGCACCAACGGAGGAGGCCCGGTCCGGATGTGCCCCGGCCGGGCCTCTCATGGTATCATCTGTTGGTTCGCTTCCGCCTTGCCCCGCGGAGGTCCGGCAGAAGCATTGCCGAGGGAGATTCGGCTGCCGCTGTCAGCCGACTTTCATAGCGGCTGCCAGGATTTCTGATGTACTTTCCCGCATGATTCGAGGGTCAACCAATTCACCCGTCTGTAAGGTGGCTCGGACGGCTTTGCCGGAAATGAAGACGGGCTTTTCGTCCGGATGGTTTTCCATCAGGTCGACTCGCCCCATGCCTTCGTAGAAAGCCGCGAAGCCAACGTTGACGGGCTGAATCTGCAGATCACCGTTCAGGTTATTGAAGATTTCCTGAGCGTCGAAGTCGCCCCAGATGGCCGAACCATCTTCAAACGGAGCGTCCGCATGCTTGCGACCGATGACGATGTGCGTATATCCCATGTTCTGGCGGTAGATCCCGTGCATGACGGCCTCTTTAGGGCCACCGTAGAACATCTTGATGTCCAGGCCCAGCAGTAACACGCGGTCGGGCACGCTGTCGTCTCGACTGTCCCAGAGATCCGGGTCGCTGTCACCTTCGCCCATGCCTCGACTGTCGATCAGTTTTTCATAGGTTTGCATGCGGATTTTAGCGTTGACGTCATCGCCTTTGGTTTCTCCGATCAACGGATTCAGAACGGCACCCGCATTCTTGCCGTCCTTCAGCAAAGACTCCAACCCGTAAACGAGGGCGTACTCATGAGCTCGGTGCAACGGATTGCGCGTCTGAAAAGCAACCACTGCGTCCCAGCCCTGCTCCGCCAGTTTGGCGCGAACTTCGCGAGGTGTCAGCACGTACTGTCCGAACGCAGCATTTTTCGGCTGAGGCAGCGCCTTGAGCGAGCCCCCGATCAGGTGTGTCATTTTTTCGTCGTTGACCGTGACCATCTTTCCGCCGGGATGGTCCGTGCGGTCCGTGCCGTACACGCTCTTGATGTACGCGGCCTTGTCCCATGGAAAGACATCGTTGACCTCAACGGTCGCCACGATTTCACCGTCAGCGGTGGTGAGTGCGACCTTTTGCCCGGCAGATACCTGTCCGGCCAGGGCTTCGTCAATCGGAAAAGCGATGGGAATCGTCCACGCGTATTTTGCTCCGTTGGAATCGATCGTGGATTCTTCCAGTACCTGATTCCACTGCTGTGAATTCATCGGGCCGGTCAGTGGACTGAGCGTCCCGTCGCCAATGCGGTAAACGGACGACAGGTCGGCCGCTGAGACCGGCACTTTTGTAAGTTCGCTGGCTTCTGCAAGGAAGGTTTCCCGGTCGCTTTCGGAGACGGTGCAGCAAACGGGTTCTGACAGACCACCATGAGGGACGATGAGGTCGGACATTCTGAAACTCTTTCCTTGGTTAGGGCAAAACGCGTCAAAGAGCAGGCAATCCAGTCCTGACCCTCGCAGTGATAAACGGTCCGTGTGGTGTTGAGCCACAATGGGCACAGCAGCCCGACCGCGTGTTCGGTGTCTGAGCATGGCACATGTTTCGGCACATTGCGACACCGGCACGCGAACGAAATGCCAGCGTTACGAACTTCCTACAGCAGGGAACAGCAATTTGCGATCAGTTCCCATTCCGGGAAACAATCGTGCTCAAATTCCCTGAAATTCATTCGCATCTCTGCAGTGACCAACGGAAGTGGCCCATTATATTTCGAGCGTCAGCTTGCATCGGCTTACGGGTCGTTCCGCGTTCCGCATCCCACATCAGGAGATCGTGCCGTCCAGGGGGCTGGAGGCGGTGGCGTACAGTTTTCGAGGAATTCGGCCGGCCTGAAAGGCCTGACGTCCGGCGATGCAGGCCTGCCGCATGGCATCGGCCATCAGGTCCGGGTGTGCTGCGTTGGCAATGGCAGTATTTAGCAGAACACCGTCGCAGCCGAGTTCCATAGCGAAAGCAACGTCGCTGGCAGTACCGACACCTGCGTCGACGATGACCGGATAACTCGGATCGTCTTTCTTAAGATACTCCATGCAGATTCGAATGTTGTTGGGATTCAGAATTCCCTGCCCGCTGCCAATCGGGCTGCCGGCGGGCATGACGGAGGTAGCTCCTGCGTCTTTCAGTCTGCGCGCGGTGATAGGGTCGTCTGACGTATAGCAGAGAACCTGAAATCCATCGTCCACGAGTTGTTGACAGGCTTCTACGGTCGTGACCGGATCCGGCAGCAGCGTTTTTGTGTCGCCGAGAACCTCCAGTTTCACCCAGTCGGAACCGGCATTTTCCAATCCTCGCAGAATCTCGCGGCCCAGTCGGGCTACTCGGACCGCTTCTTCGGCGGTAAAGCAGCCGGCGGTGTTCGGCAGGATTGTGTATTTGTTCAGATCGATGAAGTCCAGAATATTGCGGCCGTCGGCATCAACCAGTCGTTCCCGCCGCACTGCCACGGTGATGACGTCCGCGCCGCTGATCTCCAGGCACTCCTGCATCTGCTCAAACGTAGCGTACTTGCCGGTACCCACGATGAGCCGCGAATCCAATGTGTGCGAACCGATTACAATCTGTTCGTCAGACGGGGCTTGAGAAACAGCAGTCGTCATGGCTTCTGGTTTCTTTGCAGTTCTCCGGGATGACAGCGACGTTAACCGCCGCCCACCAAAGTCACAATTTCAATGCGGTCGCCAGCTGTAAGATTGCAGTCGGCGTGTTCTTCGCGCGGGATCAGTTCCTGATTACGTTAGACCGCACAATAACGATTTTTGATATCGAGTTCGAACAACAGATCGGCAATTGTGCAGTCTGCCGGAACAGGTCGCATTTCGCCGTTGAGAAGAATGTCGATCATCGTCTTCGCCGTTATTTAATATTCTCGAGGCCGCACAAGGCCCTGAACCCGACCAGGCAGCCCCATCAGACGCAGAAAACCTTCAGCGTCGTTTTGGTTGTAGTCGCCGCCTTTTTCCATGCTCGCGATCTCTGCGTCGTACAGACTGTTTGAGGACGTTCGGCTGCTGATACGAATATTGCCCTTGTACAGCGTCATTGTCACTTCACCTGTGACAACCGACTGAGCTTGCCGAATGAACGCCAGCAGAGCGTCCATTTTGGCACAGTACCAGTGTCCATAGTAAACCATTTCGGCAACCACAGGACTCAGCTGATCACGCAAATGAGTCAGGTCACGGTCCAGCGTCATTTGTTCGACCGCCTGATGCGCGGCGTACAGCAGCGTCATTCCGGGAGCTTCATAGACACCTCGACTCTTCATTCCGACGAAACGGTTTTCGATAATGTCGATCCGCCCGACTCCGTTTCTTCCGCCAATCGTATTGAGCGTTTCCACGATCTGCGCCGCGGAGAGCTGTTCTCCGTTCACCGAAATGGGCACACCGGCCTCAAATGTTACCCGCACGGTTTCTTCTTTGTCGGGCGCTTCCTGTGGCGACACGGTCATGCCGAAGTCGATAACGGTTTCGCCATCAACGGTAGGATCTTCCAGGTCACCGGCTTCGTAGCTGATGTGCAGACAGTTTTCGTCGCTGGAATATGGTTTGCTGACACTGGCTTTCACGGGAATATTTTTATCCTCGCAATATGCCAGCATCTCAGTGCGACCAGGGAATTGTTCGCGGAACTCATCCATTCTCCACGGCGCGATGATCTTCACCGTGGGGTCCAGCGCTTCGGCGGCCAGTTGAAATCGGCACTGGTCATTGCCCTTGCCGGTGGCTCCATGTACAAACGCCACAGCATCCACTTCACGAGCCCGCTGCAGGCAGACTTTCGAAATCAGAGGACGCGCGATAGACGTGCCCAGCAGATAGATGTTTTCATACTTTGCCTGCCACTGCATCGTGGGAAAGGCAATATCACGGCACATTTCTTCGCGAACATCGACCAGTTCCGATGACTTTGCGCCGATATCAAGCGCCTTCTGCAGAATGGCGTTGCGGTCCTCACAGGGCTGGCCAAGTTCGACATACAGGCAGTGTACGTCGTATCCCTTGTCCTGGAGCCACCCCACCAGAACTGATGTGTCCAATCCGCCGCTATACGCGAGAATAACAGATTCCGCCACGATACATTTTCTCCGAAGTTGGGGGGTGGAGTGGTAATTTCCACGCGAATGTTACCGCTGAGTTCCTCCGCTGCCACCGCGTAGTCCGTTGATTCCAAAGGATGGCAACGAATATCCGCTCCGCAGACACAGATATCGACTCTGCCGTTCTGTCCATTCGGCTTGCATAACCGAGGCATAAACGGCAAGGATAACGCCTGTGAGTCCCATTCGGATGTCCGCCGACCAATTATTTAGCCACCAGGAAGCCCCGTGTCACAAACGGAACACGAAAGAGAGCTGATCGACCGAGTTGTCAATGGCGATGAGAATGCACTGGCCGAACTGTTCTCAAAGCATCGCGATCGATTGTGGCGCATGGTGAATTTTCGCATGGATCCACGGTTGCACGGTCGCGTGGATGCGGACGATGTGCTGCAGGAAGCGTGGCTGTCCGTTGTGCAGAGAATCGACCATTTTCTGTCCGATGCCTCCCGTTCGATTTTTGTGTGGTTCCGACTGATTACGGGACAGACGATGATTGACATTCACCGTCGCCATCTGGGCACACAGAAACGCAATGCGGCGATGGAGTTTTCCATCAACAGGGGATGGAGTTCCGAATCGACGTCGTTCTCGTTGTCATTTCATCTGCTCGGACATTTGACCTCGCCCACACAGGCGGCGCTTCGCGAAGAACTGTCTGAGCAATTGAAGGCAGCCCTTGCTTCGATGAACGAAATCGACCGGGAGGTTCTGGCTCTGCGTCACTTCGAACAGCTCTCGAACCGTGAAACGGCGCAAATTCTTGGAATCTCGGATCAGGCAGCCAGCGACCGTTATATGCGGGCATTAGGCCGCTTGAAGGGTGTTCTTTCGGCTCTGCCCGGCTTTTTGGACCAGTAACCCGGAGGATCGCCGATGATATGCGTTTGTTAAGATAACACCTCATGGGAACCAACAGACGTGAGCGATCCAGTCGACGAAACTGATTTTCACCTGCAGGGATTTCCCGAGCAACAGGCCGAGGGTGAACTGCGTTCGCGGGCCCCGGTGGAGATTCTGGCGACGCAGTTTGTCGAGGAACTAAGAACCGGGCAGATGCCGTCCGTCGAGAACTACGCCAGACGATTTCCCCTGCACGCAGCCGTCATTCGGGAGTCGTTTCCTGTGCTGGCTTTGCTCGAACAGGCGCGGCAGCAGAGTGAAACGGCCGCGATCCGTCGGAATATGCCCGAGACATTTCCCTTTCATCGTCTGGGAAGCTGCGAGCTTCTGTGCGAGCTGGGACGCGGCGGCATGGGAGTGGTTTTTCAGGCGCGGGACACAACATCACAGCACATCGTTGCTGTAAAGGTACTGCCGTGGCGGGTTTCCATGGTGCCCGAATGGCAGAAGCGTTTTGAAGAAGAGGCTCGAACGACGGCCCGGTTGCGGCATCGGAATATTGTTCCGGTTTACCGATTTGGTCAGGAGCACGGTTACTGCTACTACGTGATG
>JABABI010000094.1 GCA_014238335.1 Fuerstiella sp. | reverse complement strand
CGCGAGCGGAATCATCAGGGACTCGGCAATGAGTTGATTGAGCCGAACGGTGATGCTGGTTCTGTTGCTGGCAAAATCGAATGCCGTGAACGACTTGGTGGTCTGCTCAAGTACTACCACCGACGCGCGGCCTGACGTCACTTCCCCGCTGACTGCAGCGTGGTCATTCTGAGACGAAGGTGCGCGCTCCGCATGGCCCGACGCTCATTCCACGGCTTGTGGTCGCTCTCTCTGGTCGAAGCTCGACAGAAATTACGCTCAATACCTGCAGCTAACACCTGATTGTCAAAGAGCTTTGCCGTCGGTTGTGTTTTTTGACCTTACGGGAATCGCTCGGCACTGCGATTCTTGTGGTCATGTCGTACGTGGCCCCTGGCGCGAGCATGTCGATGCGTCCCATCCCCTGTGATTGATCATGAACGAACACATAGGAAGTGCCCCGCACATTGAACGCATGGCCCTGCACTTCAATGGCAGTGTCTTCGCTTAAACCGATGCCGAGGAATTGGTCGTACCCCGAATGCAGAACAGCGACCAGCGACCCCAGCTCCCGGTCCCGGGTGTCCATGTGCTGGCCGATGACCGAATGGCTCAGGAACCGAAACCCTTTCTTGTAGCGGCCGCCACCGAGGTGGTAGTCGCCCTGCACGGACGCGCCGGCGGATGAACCGTAAACGACGCCCCCGCGTTCGAGCAGCTCGTGCATCTTCCGGAGCGTTCGAGTTCCTTCGTAGGCGGCGCTGTAGCGGGACTGATATCCACCGACCAGGTAGACCGCGGCCACCCGATCGAGACGATCTGCGAACCGCGGGTCATCGGCGGTTTTTCGATCCCGGGTGTGCATCACGATGCACTTGGAGAATCCGGCTTTCTTCAACTTCACGATGGTCGGATAGCGCGAGAGATTCTTCTCCACCATTTCCTCAAATTCGCGCGTATCGGACTCAGGGATCTTGTCTTCCGGCATGCCCGCCTTCACCAGCTCCTCGCGCAGATCGCCATCGCTGTCGGCTGTCACGATGACCGCGACCGGCTTGTTCGGTCCGACCAGGGCGACGAATTCCTTGCATCGGTCGAACGAGGCGGCTCCGCCCACTATGCGAGCGTCCCCTTACCGTGAACAACCGGGATAGGCAGCTCCTGTGTTTGGGCGCCGACACCACTAGACACGACTCGAGGTGATCTGGTTTCGCCGAGATCCTGGGCTTGAACCGAGCAGGCAAGCAAAGTGACGGCTAATGGATACAGCATTTCTACCTTCATTGGTGCTTTAGTAAGAAATCTAAAGCAAGAGAATCCGCTCTATCACGGAGCTCCCGTCTGATGTGATGCCCCTGCCCTTTCACTTTGCAGTAGGCCACCTCAATGCCGGAATGATTTGCATAGGTATGGACAACCATCTCCTGCCCTTTGTTCACAACGACAGGTTCGGGTCGGCATTGATTGAACGTTCGCCAGATATCGATTCGTTTCGCTGCCGAGTACATAGTCACTTTTGGATTGGATGAGCCGTTGAAGCTCTTGTCTTGATCCCCAATGACTTGCATGATCGAAACTGGTTTCGTCTTTTCGCCCGGATCGTGTGCACCCTTTGCCATGCCACAGCTCATCGGAGCCAACGCCGCGAACAGGGCGGTTTCCCTGGCCAGCCGATAGCAAAATAGACCTCCACTGGAATGCCCCGTTGCATAGATGGCTTTGGGATCAGCGATCTTATTCGCAATCAGAATTTCAACCACTCTCGAGACGAATCCGACATCATCATGGTCTTCATCATGGAATTTGTCCTTAAAGTTCCATTTTGCAAGAGGTCGCACCGCTGCGGCGCTGATGACAATCAGGCCACGTTTATCTGCGTGAGGACTCCACCTATTACTTTGACCGTCAGCTTTGCCACCTGCGCCATGGAAGCAAAACAGGACTGGATGAGGACGTTGGCCATCAAACTTCTTGGGTGTCGTAATGATCAGTCGCCGTGATCGACCGTCGTGTTTGAACTGAACTTCATTCGTTCCTGGAGAAAGCGATGTGAGTTCAGTTGCCAGAGCGTCGAATGGTGCAACGGCTAACACGGTGGTCATCAATAGTAGTAGCGCTATCTTCAATTCGATCAATGTCATTGGCGTACGAAGTCCTCAATCGAGGTGTTGGGCCGCTACGAAGTTCTCTCGGGTACTCAGGTTGTATCTGTCACCCGACCTAAGGATGAGGACGTGGTTCCCTTCATCCGCCTCCACGAACGTATGGACAAACACCCGGCCTGAGCCGATGACCCTGAACACCTTGCCCTGAACGGCAATGGCGGTGCTCTCATCGATCCCGATTCCCAGTAAGTCCTGTCCTCTTTCGTTCGCATAGGCTAGCACCTGATGTAAATCGGTGGTACGGGTTCTTTCCGAGACATGAACATCAAAGGCTACGTTGAGCAAGAAGGCGAAGCCCCGCCGGTGCTCAGCCTTTCTGGATATCATGCGGCCACTGCCGCCAGTGAAGCCACGGGGCATGAAATCTCCCTGGACGGTCGCCCCGGCAGATGTGCCCGCTATCACCCCGCCGCGCTCAAGCAACTTCCACATCTCTTTCAATGCCGTCGTTTGGTTGTCTGCATTCCCGTAGGCGTTGACGAGCCTCCACTGCCGCCCGCCCCGCATAAACAAACCGCGAGCCTTTTTGAGATCCTGCACAAAGGCATCGGTGTTGGCTTCAGCCGGATCATGGTTGGCCGCGTGCATGAAAGAGACGTGCTTGAAACCGATTGTCTTCCCCCAGGCGTCGGAGTATTCCGCCCACTCGGCGTCGGTCACCCTTTGCGAGGCGGTGGGAGAAACGACGATGGGTTGATCCAGTCCTCCCACAAGCTTGATGAATTCCTTCACCGTAGCCTGATTCCGTTGTCGCTTCATGCTGCCACCATCGATGATGAGCGTCCCTCGTCCTGTCTGCATTCCGGCTTTCGGGTCAATCGACTTCTCCGGTGGGAAACTGGGCGACTGGCTGCCTACCGCAGCCTTCAAGCTCAGTTGGTGAACCTTGTAGGTCTCATCGGATGAGCTGGTTCGAGCCTCGATCTTCAATTGCACCTTGTTGCCACCCGCCACCAGAGGTGCGCTGAACGTGGATCTTCGGAAATCACCCTGCAACGTGAACAGGGGCGTCCAAACGCCTCCGTCGACACGGTATGACAGGGCTATGTGATCCTCCGGCTCGAACTCCCCAATCTCGGTGCATTCGATGTTGGCGGAAAGCAGGAATTCGGCGATTCCAGAACAGGGTATCGCCTTGGAGCGCCAGACTCGCTCCTCATTGCAGCAATCGAAGGGGCCGCCGGCATCATCAAAATCCGTAATGACCAGCGGCTTCTGCGGGTGGCTCACGACTGGCGTTGAGGCGTTAACGTTCGCTGTCTTCGGGGCCTGAGTGACGTAGCGAGTGTTGATCGCTGCGACCGCGTCGAGTCCAAGGACGGCAAACTTTCCCGCAGCGGTCATCTCTGTGACATAGCAGCGTCCGTCGGCTACGATCGGGCAGGCCACTCCTTTGCCAAGATTCAGCGACCATCGGACGTTGTGTTCCGCCGAAAACTCAACGGGCGGGTTGGTGCTTTCGGCCGCAACGCCGGTGGCGTTCGGTCCGCGAAACTGAGCCCAGTCTTCCGCATACAGCAACGTAGGCAACACGATCCCAACTGCAGCAAGACCGCAAGAACAGAATCCAAGTGTTCGGGTATTGGCAGCCATTGATCAACTCCACTGGATCAGATCGCCATTCAGCTACAGCCAGATTAGGGCGGCCAGCTTCTTACGTCAACGATGCCGGAGCATTTGTTATTCCTGGGCCACGTGGCACTGCGCACATGTTGTTGTCAGTGCCAGCGGATCCATTTGGTGATGATGCTCGCTGTAGGGTGCCAGTTCGGCGTGACATTGAAGGCAATCGCGTTTTCGATCGAGTGCAATACGGTGAGCCTGTTCGAAATGCCAGAAACCTTCGCGCGGACTGTTGATCAGCGATTTCACGTCGTGACAACTTGCGCAGTTTTGTGTGCTGCCGCCGGCAGATACAGGTCCGGGTGGCGACTTTCCCAGGATGGACCACGCCGCCGCGCGGCCGGTAACGATGCAGGGACCGAGAAAGGTGCCTTCCAGAGCAGCTTTGCCATTGATCCCCGCAAGGCCTGTCAGTTCGCCAACGGCATACAAACCGGAAATCGGCCGGCCGTTTTTGTCGGTCACCCGGCACTGACGATCTATCGCGACACCGCCCATGCTCTTGCGAGTCAGCGGCCATGCCTGCATGGCGTAGAACGGCGGAGTTTGAATCTTTGGCGAGGCCGTGTTGTTGTATTCCGTGCGGTCCGGGCCAAAGCGGTAGAAGTCTTCATCAATTCCCCGTTCCACAAGCTGATTGTATCGCCGGATGGTGGCGGCCAGGTTCTTTGGCGGCAGCCCGGCTTTGACAGCCAGTTCGTTAATCGAATCTGCCTGAGTCACCAGATCAGGATTACTGATGATCAGACGCTCGACCTTCTGGAAACTGGCCCACTCTGACCCGGATACGCTGAAATTCGATTTGCTCGCTTCGTCGAAAATCCACCACACCGTCACTCGGTCCTGTTTCAGCATTGGCGGCATCACAGCCTTCGCCCAGTTGTGCAGATTGGCAAATCGATGGCCATCCGGGTTGACGATGATTCCGTGCATGTTGGCCGCGCTCAGGCCGCGGTTGCTGTCCGGATGTCGCGGGTCACGGATGCCGGTAAAGTAATTCCACTGGTGATCCATCTTCACAAGCCGCCCGCCCGCCGCCTGAGCGAGTCTGTGACCGTGGCCGACGGAATTGCGCCCGGAGCCGGCAAGAATGCGTTCCGGGAATGTTACATCCTGCGGCCAAAATTCACGGACCATATCCAGATTGCTCTGAAATCCCCCGGTTGCCAGAACAACGTAATTGCAACGGACGTTTCTTGTCGTGCCGTCACGCAGTTGACGAAACTCGACCCCGACAATCCGGCCATCTGATTCCAGCAGCTTCGTGGCCTGATGATTCCAGGAAAACCGAATGTTGCTGTGCTTCAGACACTCGCGATAGATCGGCATCACCAGGCCGATTCCGCGACCGACGGGTTGATGAAAACGGTCGACGGAATTGCCGGGTGCCGTCAACACACCCTCAAAGCGAATCCCGAGCTGAACCAGCCAGTCGTAGATATCCTGTCGCGAATGATCGACGTAGTAGCGAACCCATTCGGCATCGGCGTCTTCACCCCAGGTCATGAAATCCCCGTAGGCCAGGTCCGGCGAGTCTTCGAGTCCTGCCTGCCAGTGTACCGGCGTGTCCACAACACTGACACCTCCCTGTGACATAACCGCATGCCCGCCGAACACCGACGACATGTCGAAAACCGTCACATCGACTCCCGCCCTTCCAAGTTCCAGCGCCGAACACAGCCCCGAGATTCCCGCTCCTACAATGATTACGCGTTTGTCCTCATTGTCCGTTTTCCGATCGGTTCGGTCCGATTCTTCGGTCAGTGCCGACACGGGCTTGATCGCCGGCCTGCACAGCCAGACCAGCGGAAGCACTACGAGAGCAACGGCGACGATCGCCAGACGCCCGAGAGATTTGTGCATTAGATTGACTCATGGTGTGGAAGAAGAAATTGCCGCCGGCGGCCCGTTCTGCAGGGTTTTGTAGCCGGATTTGAACGAATCTTCGGCGTTTCGTCGAATCTCAGAAGACTCACGAACTCTGTCTTTAGGGCGTTGCCTTTCAGAGCACCAACTGATTATGGCACAATTCTGACACGGATTGACACGCAGACGCAAAGCACTGATACGTTTCTTTCACTGGAGGCCGGACATGGATCGACGATTCTTTTCGCAGTTGCTGGCGTTTGGTGCCGGACTGTTTACAACGACGCAGATTGCCGCGAAGGATGACGCCGCGGACAACGAAAATCGTGCTGACACGCCAGAAGCCAATACGCCGGTCAGTTCTGCTGCGTCGTCCGGGCTGCCGGTGACTGTCAGCGACTTTGTCGGTCAGGCAGCCGCCAGACTTCCAAGGGCAAGCTTTGACTACGTCACGACCGGTTCCGAAGACGAAGTCACGTTGCGCGACAATGTGGAAGCGTTTCGCCGCATTCGGGTTTTGCCTCCGCTGCTGCACGGAGTGAACCAGACCGATCTGTCGACCACAGTGCTGGGCCAGAAGATTTCGATGCCTGTTCTGCTGGCCCCGGTGGCTGCCCTCAGAATGCTGCATCCTGAGGGTGTGATGGCTTCCGCGCGAGCAGCCACGCGAGCCGGCACGATCTGCGCTGCCAGCTCAAGCGCGCTGAACAGTGTGGAAGAGATTGGCAGGTCGTCCGCCGGACCCAAGTGGTTTCAGGTCTACGTTCCGCGGAAACGCGACGTCGCCGCTAAGCTTGTCGCCCGCGCTGAAGCTGCCGGCTTTAAGGCCATCGTGGTCACCGTTGATCTGGGCGAACGCAAGGACGCCGATCTCAGGAATCGGTTTACGGTACCGAAGGACATGCTGCTGAAGCATCTGCGTGATGTCGGATTCAGCCATCTGACAGATCGAAACAGTCATGAGGAACTGAATGCGTTCAACGCCGCCGCGTGGGACATTTCGCTGAATGTGGATTTCTTTAGGTGGCTGCGGGGCGTGACGAAGCTGCCGATTCTGCTGAAGGGTGTCCTGTCACCGGATGCCGCGCAGCAGGCCGTCGATCTGGGACTGAACGGAATTATCGTGTCCAATCACGGCGGCCGGCGGTTGGATGGGATGCCGGCATCGATTGATGTTCTGCACGAAGTGGCTCAGGCCGTCGACGGGAAAATCGAGATTCTGATGGACGGCGGCGTTCGTCGCGGCGGGGATGCCATGAAGGCACTGGCGTATGGTGCGAAAGCCGTTCTGATCGGCCGGCCGCAGGCGTGGGCTCTGGCCGCGGGAGGCGAAGCCGGAGTTAAACGAGTGCTGGATATCCTTCGTGACGAATTGACCAACGCGATGATTGCGTCCGGCTGTGCTACAGTCGACGACGTCAACGCGTCGTTGCTGCGTGTGTGAGCGGCCAGGGCCGCAGCCAATGCGAGCTGACGCTCGAAAACGCTCCGTTGTCGCTCCGTTGTCGCTCCGAGAATTCGCGCAGGAATACAACAAATCGAGCAGTAGTAGAATGAATCTTTATGACGGTAAATCGAAAGGGCAATTGACAATGACCTGGAATCTTACGGACCTGCACCATGTCGGCCTGACAGTCAGCAACATCGAGGAATCCATCCGATTCTATCGTGACGTGCTGGGCATGGAACTGGTTGGCCGCCGTGAACGAGTCACCGCGGATTACATTTCGCAGCAGACTGGATATGACGCGGTCGAAATGAGCGTGGCATCATTTCGACCGTCCAACGAATGCAGGCAGAGTCTGGAAGTTGTGCAGTATCTGACGCAGGCCGGTGAACCATCGGATCAGGCGACCAACCGACCCGGCAACTCGCACATCTGCTTTCTGGTCGATGATTTCATGAGCTGCTACGAGGACCTGAAATCGCAGGGAGTAAAATTCAAATCGGATCCCGTACACATCACAGCCGGTCCGAACCAGGGAGGCCTGGTCGTGTATTTCCTTGACCCGGACGGACATCCACTTGAGATGTTTCAGCCGCCTTCGACGGGTGTTTCGAGCTGACGCTCGGAAAAGATGCGCGCACACCGGGCAAAAGTGACAGAGTGAAAGCTAAAACCAGTCGGATATAAATTCACACGACCTCAGCACAGGCAACGTTTGCCATCGCGCAGCTTTTCTGTAGAGGCTGTAAATCTATGATTCAAGAGTCATTCGCACCATCCGAGCGGCAGCTCGCACAATCCGCCGAAGGCGGTTCACTCCATCAGCGGTTTTGCGGCTCGCATGTCTCCATAGCCGCCTCCGTTTGAGCCGAGCGGGTCTGTTCCGAAGTATCGTTCGTCGTCGGCGGGATCGGCTGCCGGCTGAAATCGAACGTCACACGACAAACGTACCTGTCCGTTCGGCGAAATGTTGTCGAGCGAACCGTGCATTGTGAATCCGTTGAACACCACCAGATCACCAGCGCGAAATTCCGTTGACAGCAGCCGCGTGTTTCGCTGTTGAATCAGAGTCATCGGGTCCGTTTGATTGATCGCGTCGTAGGCGGCCTTTTGAACGGCCGCGTTTGATCGATCTGCTGAGTAATCGTGACTTCGAATGGGATCGATCAGGTCCGAGAATCCGTTGGATCCTTCCACGATGACCAGCGGACCGTGTTCGATACGGATGTCGCCGAAGGGAATCCACGCGGTGTGAATTCGCAGCGATCGACCTGCGAAGAAGGGGTAATCGTAGTGCATTCGAGTCGATTTTCCGGGCGGCGTCGGCCGCAGATAAATCAGGTCATGGGCTCGGGCTGGTTCCAGCAGAATCGACGTTATGATTTTGCGCAGCTGATCACCATGCGTCACCTGCCGCACGGCGGTTCCGTTGCTGACGTCCTTCCAGAATGCGTTGACGTCAGGATACTGATCGCGTCGAGAACTGCGTCCTGTGGCGACGCCATCTTCTGCGGGCGACTGAATCTCATCCACATCAGCCAGCCGTTGAAACACTTCGCTGCGTGCGGCCAGCACCGCAGTGCGGTCCAGGATTCCGCGCAGGAGGCAGTACCCGTAGTCATTGACATACTGATGGACAATTTCGAAAACCGCGTTCGCGCCTGCAACCTCGACCAGTGGCCCGAATTTCTCGGGAGGGATCTCGTGATTTTGAATGTGTGGCTGCATAAAAGAGTCCTCAGACTGCTCGCTGTTATCAGCAATTCTTATTGCTGGCAATTTATTGTCATTGCGTCAGGTTTTCTGAGCGACAACGGAGCGTTTCCGAGCGTCAGCTTGCATTTGGTTGAGGCCTTGCCTCATTCGGAGATGGCGATCACGTTTGCCGCACCTCCGTCGATCGGTATTGTGTGTCCAGTGATGTATTGCGACGCGTCACTGGCCAGAAAGACCGCTGCGCCGGCCACTTCAGATGCCTCACCCCAGCGCTTCAGCGGCACGCGTTCCAACACCTTAGCAGACTTTGCAGCGTCATTCTGCAGAGCCTGCGTCATGGGAGTCCGGATCCAGCCCGGAGCAAGAGCATTCACTCGGATCCCATACCTGCCCCATTCCGCGGCAAGGTCTCGTGTCAGTGAAACAATTCCGCCCTTGGTGATGCCGTAGATCGATCCGCCTCGTCCCAGTCCGACGATTCCGCCACCCAGAGCTGAGATATTGATGACGCTGCCGGACTGCTGTCTGATCATGACGTCACCAACAGCCCCTGACATCTGAAAACAGCCTTTGAGATTCACGTTGAACAGATCGTCGATGTCCTGAGGATCGAACTCGGTCGGTGAACCTCGGCGATGAATGCCTGCGTTGTTCACGAGCACATCGATGTGGCCGAATTCCTCATCAACAGCTGCGACCGTTTTTCTGACCTGATTCAGATCGGTGACATCGCATACAAGAGCTTTGCATCCGGCGTTAGTTGACGCGATGGCATCCGCGTTGCAGTCGCAGATCACTGTCGATGCGCCATGTGCCGATAGTGCGTCGGCGATCGCGGCACCAATTCCCTGAGCCGCTCCGGTGACCAGAGCGACCTTTCCGGAAAGATCAAAGGCCGTGTTGCCAGGGTTCACTGAATGTACTCCTGCTGGAATTGGTGTCCTATGGCAGCGTCACGCGGCCGCCGCTGGCGACAAGGGTCTGACCGGTCATGAAGCTGGATCGCTCGGACAGCAGGAACAGGACCAGTTCGGCAATTTCTGTGGCCTGCCCGATCCGTTTCATCGGCGTGGCCTGAATCAGTCCGTCCAGCCATTCGGGATCAACGCCGGCCAGGATTTCAGTGTCGATCAGCCCGGGAGCCACTGCATTAACGCGGACGTTGTGTCCAGCGACGGCCAGGGCCAGACTTTGTGTCAGCGCCACGACGCCCGCCTTGCTGACCGAATAGGCGATCGCCGTCGGCCGGCCGTCCAGGGCGGCGATCGACGACATGTTGACGATCCGTCCAAAGCCGCGCTCAATCATGCCGTCCTTCACCGCCCAGCTGACCAGGTAACTGCCAGTCAGGTTGACGTCCAGCATCCGCTGCCAGACGTCCAGCGACGTTTCTTCATGCGAAACGATGTCGAAGACGCCGGCATTGTTGACCAGCAGATCGACGGGCCCCAGTTCCGCCTGAACACGTTCGAGCATCGCCCTGACCTGTTCGGGCGAAGACACATCGGCCTGGCAGCTGATCGCCTTCCCGCCGGCCGCCTCAATCTCCGAGACCACTTCGCGGGCGGCGGCTTCGCCGGACACATAATTCACCGCCACCTTTGAACCGGCAGCGGCCAGACGCAGGCAGCAGGCCCGACCAATACCTCGGGAGCCGCCGGTCACCAGCGTCGTAAGTCCCAGCAGTTCAAGTTCGTTCATCATCACATCCGCATTAATGTCGAGTTCACGGGAAGTCGCTGAGGTCGTAAGACCTGGGCTACTTACCGGTCAGGTAAGGCTTGCTGATCTTCGTCGCGACTGTGCCAATGTCGTAATAGCCCACCGAAATCTGTCCGGCGTGCGTCAGCAGGTCGTAAGCCCGCCAGCGATCCCAGCCGTAATCGGCCTCCATCCACAGAATCAACATGGAAAACGCTTCCGCGATCGAACGTTCCATCGGGCAGCCGGTCGCGATGGTCATGATTTCGTCGGGTGATTCGATCCGAGGTACGGGAATCTTTTTATCTCTGATCACGTTGACCGTGATTGTTGTATGCGCCGCCATTTCCAGGCCGCTGGCGGACAGTTCGCCGTGTCCCATCGTCGCATGTGCGTCCCCAAGATACAGCAGAGCACCTTCAACGAACACTGGCAGATAGATCGTGTTGCCGGGACACGTTTCGATGATGTCCATATTGCCGCCGTGTGGTCCGGCCGGCCCCGTCGTCGGCACGCCGGTATCCGGAGCCGTGCCGATACAGCCCAGCATCGGACGATACGGCAGGGCAATCTGGTCGCTCCAGTGAACCAGTCCGTCTTTGATCGGGCAGACGTGTGTGCCGTGCGGACAGTCGTCGCCCAGCCACTGAGCCAGTAGTTTGGGATCGCTGGTTCGCGTCGCGCACTGGCCGTTGGCTGGCTGAATGTCATCAATGACGACGGCCAGCGTATCGCCGGGCTGTGCCGATTCGACAAAGATCGGTCCGGTCTGCGGATTGCCGTAGGGCTTTTTCGTTTTGTCACGCCGGTCTTCGTTGGTGCGAATCTGGCCGGAGAAGGCATCTTCCGATTCGACCAGCACTGTTTCGCCGGGCTGGATTCGCAGTCGCGGTTTGTTGTGGCGGCTGAATTCGTAATAGAGTGGTCCGACTGGCAGACGTTGCATCGCAGTTCTCGACGACAAAGACGAAACGGTTGAACAGCCCGCATCGTGCCGCCGAACTGCAGAAAAGGCAAGTCGCCGCAGACCAGGATTCGTAGTCGGTGCAGCAACGCGATTGTGATGGCCTCGAGCCGTCGAATGGCGCACGTCCGACGACATGGTGTTGGAAGGCGATCCGGAAACCGGCCGGAAATACACAGAAACCGAATGCATCGACACCCAAGACGCCACGTAGCCGGAAAAACATCCCTGAGCGTCAGGCTGCGGGCATTGCCGCCGCCAAAGAGCGAGGCGTCTATCCTGGCCGACAGGGCGGTACCACAAAGGCAAAACCGCCGAGGGCGGCCGAATTACGAGCTAAGGGATTGACCGATTCCGAAGTTGCTGAAGCAATGGGTGTCAGCCGTCGAACCGTCCAACGCTACTTACGGCTTGCGGACTAAGCGACGATCACGCGCCCTTTGTTAAACGTATGCCGCCGCGGAAATCGCAATCTTCGGTCACTTTACAGGACGCAGACTCTAACTCAGGTCGGTTCGTCCTGAGTCACTTACGGCACCGCCGCAGCGCGGACTGACACTCCATTGTCGCGTCGTCAATGTGATGGCATCCATCGGTTGTTCGTGACCCCGCGCACTGCACTCGTTCGATGTGAGCGAAGCAGATTCATTGGCCCGTTGTTCTGTCGAAACAGGGTGGTTTTTGACGTGTGTCACGGGCGACGAGTTTCTAACTCAGGTCGGTTCGTCCTACGCGCGCAACGACAACCGCCGGTCAGGGACAAAGCAAGGTCATTTCGTGTGATCAGAACGATCACAGCACAGGAGGCATTGCCTGAGTTGCATGCAAGATTGCGTGACGCTCGACATCGACCCGACCGACGTAACGACGCACGGCCAGCAGCAGCTCACGATGTTCCACGGCTATTACGATCAATACCAGTACTTTCCGCAGATCATCACGGAGTCAACCACGCAGCACACCTTCTTCGCGCAATTGCGACATGGTTCCATGCATCCGGCCACGGGGGCGGACGAGTGTCTGCTGGCCGTCACCGGTCCTTTGCGAAAACAGCGTCCGGGTATTGCGATTAACGTGAGAGCCGAGACGAGTATGTGCACGCGTTTGACGTGCGGTGTTTCGCTGCCGATAGGAACCGGATATTCTGAGACGCGGGAACTCGCGCGAAAAGTGTTGGTATGTCGTGACAGACAGCAGGGCTGAGATTCGGCTCGCACGGCGTTCGTAAATTCCACTTGTCAAAGATCAAACGCGTCGTTCGATTTTTTTGACCCTACGGGAATGAAGAGCGACTTCCCGGCGGTTTCCGGCGGACGTCGAACGCGAGCATGCCGCCCCGACCGCGAAATCGCGACGGCACGGACGAGGCGAAGTCAGCGAAACCCGTGTCACTACGCACGCGCGTTGGTCACCTCGTCGCAAAGATCACCGCCACCTCACGCCAACATTCATAAACCGAACGAAAGACTATACGCGTCAAGCCTCGGACTCGCCGCCGGGGCGGTTGTCGTGAAGATAAACCGCAGCCGCACCCCTTCGCCCAAATGCAGTTTGACCTCGGAAGCCGTGTCCTGCTTCAACACCTGCCCCGATTCGTCAACGATGTCGACCGTGATCTTCGTCCCTGGCGGCGTGTGGGCCTTGTAGCGCAAGCGGTTGAAGAAACCGGCGGGCGGGGGCGTCAAGAGTTCGGTGGTGAAGCTCCCGGTCTTGCGGAAGCGGCCGTCGGTCTTTTCGAGGATCAGGTCGTCGGTGCCGTTGACGACGCCCTTCTTCTCTCCGCGGTGGATGAAGTACGTGTCTTCATAGGCCCAGGGCAGAACGCTGAGCCGGCGGTAATCGCGGCGGCGTTGAAAATGTTCGGTGTTGGGGCCCAGCCCGCGGGTTTCGATGACGTCCAGGCCGCCGCTGCCGGAGACGACGAGTTCCAGATGGGGGTCGTCGTCGACGTTGCAGCAGAAGCCTTTGCCCCAATACCGCGAGCCGCCCATGTCCAGGACGTCGAGGATCTCGCCGGTGGGTGAGAGGGCGAACAACTGGGCGTTGAGCAGCGGGTCCGTTCCCTTCTGGGTGTAACCCGCGTTGGTCATGGCCAGAATCTCCAGTCCGGGCTTGCCGTCGAGATCGCAGAGGATGGGGGCCATGTAGGCGTGCGCTTTGTCGGTCAACTGGGGACGCAGGTCCTTCCGCCATTTGAACTTTCCCTGGGCGTCCAAGCAGTAAACTTCGCTGCCGAAGGTCATGCCGACGATTTCGACGGAACCGTCGCCGTCCAGATCGGCCACGTTGGGTGAGTCTTCACCGCTGAGGCCGTCGACCTTCCAGAGCAGGGTGCCGTCGGTTTCGAAGGCGTAGACGCCGTCGTGGGCGTCGTCCCGGCCGTAGTTGTCGACCGATTTGACAATCTCCACCTGCCCGTCGCCGTCGATGTCGACCAGCACCGGGTCGGCGCTCGATGCGTTGTCGTTGGTCTCGTGCGACCAAACGGTCTCGAGCGTGAGCGGATCGAACCGATGCATCACGCCTTTGGCGCGATTGTCGTCTCCCGCACCCGCGAACAGATCCCAGCGGCCGTCGCCGTCGACGTCCATGGCCGTGGTGTGGCAGCCGCACTGCACCCAGCCCGGCCGGCGGGCGATGAGGCTCACGTCGTTCATGTTGAGGCGAACCAAATACTTCGATCGCGTGCCCAGGTAGCCGTCGAGAATGCCGTCGTGGTCGGCGTCGATGATGACGGGCGTGTTGCCCACCTTGGCGTCGTCGGCGTCCCAGTGCTTGAGGACTCGGCCCGCGTGATCGAGGACGTAGAGCCGACCGGGGTTGCTGGTGAGGAAGAGGATCTCGTAGCGGCCGTCGCCGTCCAGATCGTGTGCCGAAATCGATTGGCAGAGGCCGGCCAGCGGTGTGGTCCACAGGGCCTTTCCGTCGGCAGCGCGAATCAGACTGCATGTTTGGTTGGTTCGCGAGCCGTAGACGAGTTCGCGAACTCCGTCGTTGTCGAAATCGACGCACGACTGCACCAGCGTGAACGCATCCTCGCGAATGCCGTACTGATAGCGAAACAGCTTTGTGGGTTTGGGATAAAACGCCGGGCTTTGGACGACGGGCCCCGCCGGCGGCTTCTTGTCCGCGCGTTTCGTACCGGCGTCGGCCGTCAACTCGTCGGCTGTGAGCACTCGGTCACGGGGATAATCGGGGATGGTGATCGCGTGAATGCGCCTCAGCGTGTGACGGCGAAACTCGGGATCGACCAGTGGATCGGCAGCCGCCTCACCCAGCAGCGCCAGGGAGAGCGGGCCCCGTTTGTCGGGATATTGGGCCAGCATGACCTGGTCCTTCTCGACCGGAAAACTGCCGTAGCGCCCGCCGTAGAATCGGTAGCAGAAACCGTGGGCCAGCACGTTTCGCTCGGCGCTCATTCGAAAATCGTTGTAGAGGAAGTCGATTTCCGCAGGGACGTCCTTGCCTTTCAAAGCCGAACGATAGAGCCTGAGATAGGTTCCGAACTTCGGTCCCAGGTCGTGCCAACGCTTACGGTGCTCGCGATCGCGATAGGTGTTGACGTGCCAATCGAGGGGCCGTTCGAGCGGTTTGAGCTGAGCGGCCAACCGCTGGCCGGCTCCTGCGTCGGGCACGGGTTGCTTCATCACCCTGACGATGGGCATGTCGGGTCGCTTGTCGCGGACGATCTCGGTCATCTCGGCCAACAGCACGTCCTCGGGAAACGGGTTCTTCTTACCCTGGCAAATCTCGCACTGGCAGTAGACACCGTCGTGATAGGGAGATTCGATGATCACGCCGTCAAAACGGGGTTCCTGCGTGACCAACTCGGTCAACCGGTCCGTGTACCATTTTCTGACGGCCGGATCGCGCGGACAATCGGCCGCGTTGTCCGAACCCAATTTCGTCGCCGTGACCGTCGGCGGCGGGTCTTCGTGGCCCGGTCGATAGGGCACGTAGTGCACGAAGACGCGTACGCCGCGTGAATGCGCGTACGCCACGAATTTCTTGGCCGGCTCACGATAGGCGGCAAAGTTTCCCCACACGAAGTTGACGTGGCTCACCTTCCACTCGCTCAACCAATCGACGAAGTAGTGCTTGTTGAAAACCACGTTGCGGCTGAATCGGTTCAAGTGGGCCGTGTGCATGAAGCCGTCGTGATCGTTGTCCGCCGAAAACAGGTTGCAGCACGACTCGGAGAGCATCCGCACCTTCAGCGCCGGCGCTGTCGACACTCGTCCGCGCCGAAGCATCACGCCGTCGGCGTCCTTGTAGAAATGAAAGTGGCAGAAATCCCGCACCCCGTAGAGCACTCCCCGCGGGTCGGCTCCCGCGAGCGCAACCACCCAACGCTTCCCCTGGGCGTCGTGGGGCTTGACGTCGATGCGCAGTGAGTAGCCTTGTTCGTTCGCGTTGGGTTTGAAGAAACCTTCTTGGGCAAGGCCCTTCAGCCACGGGTTGTCGTCCGTTTGGCCGAGTACGATCACGTTCGAGTCGACGGGGAGCCGGTCGGCCTGGATGGCTGCCGCTTTGACCAGGCGCGGTTTGACGCCCGTCGTCTTCTCGACGTGCCGAACGAGTTCGGTTGCGGCGTACTGTTGGAGATCGTCCGGCTGATCGGATACGACGAGGATGAGGTCCCCGGCCGGGTTCTTGGTGAAAAGATTGAGAGCCGTATCGGCCCCGTCGGACGGGCCGGCCATGCAAACCACTGCGAGCACGGCAAACCGAGTGTTGCGAACGATCATGGAAATGACCTTGGGGAACCTGATTGGAAGGATCGACGCCCGATTGTACCCCGACGCGGTCCGGCGTTCATCACATTTCGTCGAATGTGGGCACGACTCACGTAGGGACGGGTCTCCCCCGGCCGCAACGTCGCGCGACCGAGGACCTTGTTCCAGCAATGTTGAACCTTCGTTCGTTGTGCGCAAATGTTACACTACGAGACTTCGTAGATCTCTGCGAAGTTCCGTGTTGGGGATGTTGTCGGAGTGTTCCTTCTCTCTGCACTGCAAACGTTGAACTTTCGTTTTTCCTGCGCGCGCATTCCTGGCTCCAATCATCCAAGCCTGAACATGTTTGTCCAGCAAAACCGCGTTGGCGTGAAGCCTCTCTGTCGAGCCGATCGCGTCCGTCGTCCCGTTGGGACTTGTGGTTCATGTTGACCGCCAGGTCCCCACCGATGAATCGGTGGGCTGAGTTCCGTCAGCCCCGCAAAGCGGGGCGGAGCTTGAGAGCGAGAGGACACAACCCCGATACACAATTGGGCTGCGGCCGAAGGCCGCGTTGTGTCCTCTGTGGTGAAAGACTTTTGGGATGACCGCCGAGGTTCGCGGAGATCAGGACGAGACTGTGTGGTTCACGGGGTCAAACAGGTCAACCTTCCGTGGGCTGAAAAAGAGAAGTCGGTTCACGCTTCTGTACGAACGATTTGCGATCGATGTCCTGCTGGCGACACAGACGGTCACGGGCACATCCACGTGCTGATTACCTGCGGAGCCTTTTCACCCGAGGGCGATTTCCTGGAGTTCCCCGAGTTCGATAGGGAGCGACTGTTGGTCGCTTGGCAGCAAAAAGTGTTCACGTTGTACTTGGCCGAGGAGAAGATCGAACGGGAAGTTGTCGAGAACAGGCGGAGTTGGGAACACAGTGGGTTCAGCGTCGATCAGTCGGTGTTCCTGCCTGCAGGTGACCAGGCGGGAAAAGACCAGTCGCAACTAACGTTGATTTCATCGCTCAGCAATCTGGCCAATTCTGCCCCGTGGGGTACGCCGGGGCAAATGCAGTCCGATTCCGACAAAACGTATGGACCAGATGACACGGATTTCCTGCGTCATCAAACGTATGGGAATTCAGGAACCGTGGTTCGGTCAAATAACGGTGGTTTCTTGAACGAGCGATCAAACGTTTGAGTTTCTGAGAAGGCCCTGCCACAACTCCGTAAAATTGGGTCATGGGTTTTTGCTTCAATGCGTTGTGCCACGCCATACAGCGTCGGCGCAGAAAAACATGCTGGCTCTTCGTCTTCTAAACGGTGTAAAGCCTCGCTGTTCAATGACAAACAGCTCGCCGCAAAACAATCGACGAGCTGTGCTGAATTCAAGTCGGGGCAACCAGACACGGTTAGAACTTTTTGGAACCCTTGCCGACGAATGGGAGTCGTTCGCAACTTTCGCTCTCACCTGTGTTTGAGGCCAGGCCTGATACCCGAGTCGGCGTCTCTGAATTCTTTGAGGTGCCGATTCCATAGCTGAAGATCATAGTCGCCGACAGTTGCCCAGACGTACGGGCTGATTTCTGGTGCGGTACTCATGTCATTCCATTGAACTGTTCATCGTTCTGAAATGGGAAATTGATTGAAGAGAACGCACCAGTTCCACAACGGATAGGATTGACCCGCACGAGTTCCATAGGCTGGGTCGGCGAACTGGTAGATTGCCTTCTCTGGATCCGAATCCCTCAAGTTTCCGTATGAAAAGGGACGCAATGTGGTGAGCGTTTGCCCCACGGCAAAGTCTGTGTTGTTTCGGCGTTCGCGATTCTCGAAGCGAAGCACGGTGATTCCAGCTTCTTCGTAAACGTAACGAATCGGTGCTCGAGCGTAGGCATCACCGGTGAGCATGTTTGTGACATGAAATGCTCCTTCGTCGATCAGTGGTTTCAATTGACGACCGATGTTTCCGTCAATGAGCAGTTCGGTTGTTGACTGGTCGCCAACCGCAGGGCCATTTCGAATGCTGGCGATTGTCCCGACTTGACCGGCGTACGGCAGGCCATAACTAAGCGTGTATCGTACATCTGCTTTGAGAGGTGCTGCCAACTGGATCCGAATGAGTGTTGGCGATTCGATTTCGACAGCCGTGATCCCTGAGACTGCTCGAGTTGCGTCTCTGATTTGGAACCCGTCGAGCGAATGGAAGCTATCGCCCATCGAATACTGTTCGCGAGGAAGAAACGTCTGATCCAAAACCAGCGGAGGGCGAGGAACCTGAAAGTCCACCAGCACACTGGCCCGAGCAGGTGCGATCCATACTTTTCGCGGACGCAAAGGTTGCCAAGCCTCGCCCTCCACAAGGACGCGATGAACAACTTTGGCAACCTGCTCGCCGTACCAGCGTTCGCCATCTGCTGACATGTGAATCGGATCGCCATACCTTCCTGCGTAGCGACTGTTGATAGCACTCGGAACCATGTAGTGAGGACCGACCATCGCGATGTTGGGATCGCGTTCGGCTGCCATCAGTTGAGCTTCGCCAGCCGGGCCTAGAGTTTGATAGGTGAACAGAGGGATTTCTCCGGATTGCCCGGTAATTGCCTGCAGGTCGTGAGACCATTTCTTTCGGTAATTGATGAGTCGGTCGCTATACCATTCCTGTCCTGCTGGTCTCGTGAGTTCCTCCTCCCATCGACTTGGCTTGATGCCGCCGGTTGGACCACTGTTTGCTTCGCCCTGCATCCAGATTAGAGCGGCGATTGCAAAATTTTTGCCCTTCGATTTCGCCTGAGCTTTGGCGCGACGAGCGTCGTCGAGACTTGTTTGATAATAGCCGCCTCCGTGCTGCCTTGAGGCTGGAGTGCGTGAGTCAGTGGACTGATCAACGCAGGAAAGCTCGTCAATGAAGCGCCCTCCCTGGCCTGCGTAAGCGGTTAGGAAATGAGGGCCTTCTGCCTTCTGCGTAGTCTGGCTGTGATGAGTGCCGACATAAGCCTCCTGCAAATGATCAGCCAGGCCGTTAGCGATCGTTTCACCCAGTCCTCCGTTTTTCGTCGCGGTGAGAGGCACGAATGCGAAGTGCTCTTTGAGTCGCTCTACTGGCTTGTCACCATGATTGCCGTAAACCCAGGTGCGCACCCCGCGTTTGAACATATAGTTTCCCCATCCCGAATCGGACGACGTGACGAGTGGCAAGGACTCAGAACCATCGCACAGAGATTGTCCCATCATCCACAAGCCAGTGATGTGATTCTTGTGAAAAACCTCTTTTGAGGGCGGCTCCGGCTTCTCGCCAGAGAGGCCAGGAGTCGCCAGCAAGGCAACGACAGCTACGAACGGGAGGAGGTGTTTCATCGCTAGTTACTCGCCCTGCGTCAGTTGTTGCGTCAGGAATTCCTGCATACCGGCATGGCCGGTTTTCCCGTCGCCTCGGTAGCGCAGTTCCGATTTGACTCCCAGTGATTGCAACTTTCGTTGCAGCATGAGGCCAGACACCGCCGAGTGTGCGGGATCGGTCTGTTCTTCCCCAGAGATAGGTGCTTTGTCTTGTGCGGGGAATTCCATGAATAACAGAGGGGCGTCATTGCTTGCGTGTTCAATCGGAGAATAACGCTGGATGTGCGGAAGAATTGATTCTCTTGCGGTGAGATAAGGCTCGAAAGAATCCTGACGAGTCGCTCCTGGAAATCCGAACGCCTTGCCTCCATATCCGTAGTTCGGAATCCATTCGCGTAGTTGTCGCGGGTCGAGCGACGTTTGCGGAGCCTTTCCAGCAGCACACAAGAGTCGCGTTGATTCACGGGCAATGAGATCGTCGCTGTTCGGCTCAGCCATATCGTCATGCAGGGCTAACCAGAGCGAGGAGCATCCGCCTGCACTGACTCCGCAGGCACCAATGCGGTTTTTGTCAATCTTCCAGGCAGCAGCTTTTGAACGCAACAATTGCAACGAGCGAGCGGCATCATTCATAGGCCATTGCAGAGGCGGGGTCAATTTTGCGGCATTTGCATCTTGCAATAGGCGGTAGTTCACGGAAGCAACGGAGATACCAGCATTCAGAAAGGCACGCACATCGAGATGCTGATGAATATCCGTCTTGTCTTGGGCCGCCCAGCCGCCACCGTGAAGGTAAAACACAAGCGGTGTGGGTTTGTCTGATTGTGCCACCCAGACATCCAGCGTCTGACGAAAATGTTTTCCATAGGGTATATCAGTGAAGGTGGCTGGCGTAGCATAGGCTTTGGCTGTAGCAAGTCGATTCTGCACGGCTTCTGGTGGCATCCAGCCGGTGGGGCGAACCTCGTCCGGTGTGTAGGTGCAGGTGATGAAATAGAGCTCTGTCTTGCTGGCCTTCTCTGGTGGCACGCTCACATGCACTTGCGTGAAGCCATCGGCGAACCAGCTTTGGTAACCATCCGTGGCGCTGTGTTTCAGGACTTGTCCATTCAACTGCACGTTGAGTTGAGTTGGCTTGCGGTAAGGCAGGCGGAGACGGAAGCTGATGCCGTTCTCGATTTTCACGTCGTCGACTTCTTTTGCAGCAAGCAGCCGCGAATTAGGCGTTCCCATAGCCAATTTCAACTCTGGGCCAGCTTCGATGAAGCGGCTGATGTTCTGTGTGGCATCACCGAACTGGTCGTGCAGTCGAATTTGCAACTCACGAAGACTATCTGCGGCAACAGCCCGTTTCGCCGCAGCCGTGGTCGCACAAACGAGGCTCTCGCGACCATCTGTCTGTGGGTACATGAACCCAAGAGCGAACGTGCCTTGTTTTGACCATAGTTCAACGCGACTCTTGCGGCGTTCGGTCGCCGTGTTTCCATAAGCGGTCGCAAAGTGTCCGACGAAATGTTTCATTCGATTGACCGGATAGCTCGGCTGCCGCTCGTCATTCCATACTTTGTTACCGATGCGCAGGAGTCCCTTCATTCGTGCGACGACGCTTTGCTCCCACGCCACTTCCTGAGTGCAGACCATCGTGTGGTATTTGGCGTACGAATAATGTTGAGAATAGAACATCGGCTTACCGTGCCACAGTTTCTTTCCCAACGGAGCCAGCTCAGCTCCCCAGAATGTGCGCTGCGCGTCCGCCTCGAATCGATCCGAGGGGAAACCGGCTGTATTGCCCGCGTCGATCATCGCTTCGGTCACACGCCAATCCCAGGGTCGCAGTGCGTAGTTGGAGTACGCACTCCCAGTGATCTCTGTCATGATTTGACCGTGGTAGGTTCGCCGCGTGCCAAGTTGATTCGGTGCGTATTCCTGAAGACCTGTCCCATGAAAGTCGGCATGAATTTCTGGCTGGTATTCATCAACGACAGAAAGCACGGCCACCAATTCAGGTGCTTCCTTTGGATCGCGAATCGATAGAGTCTTCACATCCCAGACCTTGCCCTTGAGTCCCAGCCCAGCATACGGATCGACGCCATGTTCATTGCGCCAGCGGTCCGTGTGAAACAACGACAGAGGGTTCACGACTGGCATGATGAGAATGATCTGTCTGCGACGAGTCTCAACTGCCAGGGGATCATCGCTGAGCATCCATTCGGCAAAGGCCATTGCTCCCGATGTTCCGGTTCGCTCTGGTCCGCAATGTAAAGTGGTGATCAGGCAGATTTGTTTGTCTGTGTCCGGCACAGAACGGTCCGTGATTTTGAGCAGGTATACGGGCATGTTCTGCCCACTGATTCCTCGCGACTGAAGAGTGACCCACTGAGGGTAAGTGCTTTTCCATAATCGCAAGGTGCCTTCATATTCCTCCCACGTCAGGCGATGCTGTGGTGCATAGGAAAGTGGCTTTTCCTGCGCGTCGGCGGTCGCCATAACACAGAGTACGACGAGAAGCAGGGAGACCTGATTCAGGAGCCAATGAAAACAGAATGACTTTCGCTTTGAGGCACGTGATTTCATGTTTTCTATTCCGTTCCTGCTGACTCGGGCCGATTCTTTCCCGTGATGTAAACTGCGTAAACGTGTGCCTGACTGCCGACGGGGTAGCGAATTCTCAATGCCCGTTTCCCGCTGGCGGTCGCGGGCTTTGACCAGACGACGGGGACGCGGAGGCCGTTGGTGGAAACCTTCGCAGAGTATCCAAGTATCGGTTGTGCTCGACGATCCAGCAATTCGACGGTCAGCGGTGCGTCGGACGAAACTCCCGAGATGTTCAAGTGAATATTCTCGTTCTCATCGAGTTCGAAAAAGTCGGTGATGAACTCGGCGTCGTTGTCTTCTTCCTGAGCCGACAGGTAGCCGAAGCCGTCTCGTCGCAAAGTCGTCAAACCGATCTCCATCGTCTTGAGTTTCGCAGAGGTGTCCCAGTGGGAGTACCAGATCATTGTCTTGTCGCGATGATTGACGAAGGCGTGGCCCTGAAGTAAAGCTGTGTCATCCCACGCACCCGGCTCACCGCGTGCAATGATCTTGAAGTTGGGAACCGGTTCGCGGAAGTGTACGCCGTCGTTGCTGACGACCAGTCCGAGATCGATGTGGACGCCTTTGTTCCAATTCTCTCCTTTTTCGGGTTTCGTCGCGGCGTCCTGCCACATGCCGTGCAGACCGACCAGTACGTTACCGCGATTCCACAATCCCATGCCCATGTGCATCTGCTCGCCCACAACCGGTGGGTTCGTGAGTTGTCCCGGGCGGGAGTAGGCGTGTGCTGTTGCCTGCGACCAGATCTTGAAATCCGGCGACCGAAAGGCAAGCACGTTGCGTCCAGTCCTGCTCCCATCAGGGCGCCAGGTCCAGGGCGTGAGCAGCTGTCCAGTCGAGTAGTAAAAGTCACCGAAGCGATAGAGTGACGACACTTCGAAACGTTCGCCGCCCGCGTTGGCGGGACGATCTCCAACGACCTTCCAACTCAGGCCATCGGCACTGGTTGCGCAAATAGTTGTCCCGACGCGGCGTTCTTTGACACCAACGTTGCTCATGCCGCCCTTGATGTCGTCGTATGGCATGTGAGCGATGAAGGCCACTTTGTATCGCCGACTCGGATCGGGGGCGTCCGGTTCGTACAGAATGGAGAGAAAATCGTTGACCCGCGTCATCGAATGAACAGCCCCTTCGATAAGACAGATGTTGTTCTTCTTGTTGCCGTTGAATTCAACCAGTCCCAATTCAGGTTTCGTCCAGTTCACGCCGTCCTTGCTTTCGGCATAACACATTGGTCGCCACCAACCTGGAGCCTGGCCTTTTTCAACCTTGGTTTGGCTCATGCCAAGATACCACATGCGAAATGTATCACCGTCTTTGAAAACGGTGCCGTACAAAATCGCGTGACCGTGATCCGGTGCTCCCCTGGGGCCGCGACGTAGAACAGGGTTCTCAGGATGCTTATCAGCCTGAACCAGCGTGACTCTAAGATTGTGCCGCCACGGAATGCTGTGATCATCAAACGCGAACAGGACGCGGTCTTCGGCATGAGTTTGTGAGAGACTCGTGGTGCAAGCCAGAGTCAGAATAGCAAGGATGATTCGAAGCTTCATGAGATTCATCTTTCTTCGGATTTCGGGGAACTCAACCACTCCCGAGCTTGCAGGTGTAACATCGCGCGTGCCTGATTGGCATCGCGGTCACGGATCGCAGCTGCAAGTTCTTGATGCTCCCAGATCACGCGATTATCAGTGGCTTCGTTCGGTACGACTTCGCGACTCGATGCAAAGAAGCGAACCAGAACACGCTGCATCCCGGCCACCAGTGTGGAGCCGGTCATACCCAGCAGAACGGAATGAAAGGCGATGTCGATTTCCGCAGTCTGTTTGCTCTCGCCGTCGCGAATCACCTCTTCCATCTCGTTGGCAAGTTCGCAGAGTCGACGAATTTGATCGTCCGTTCCGTTACGCACCGCCGGCTCTACAGCTCCCATTTCCAACACGTAACGTAACATGGCCAGCTCGGAAAGATCCCGCTGCGAATCAATGAGCGATGGCAAACCGAGTTCGAGCAACCGCAGCGGATCAGGGCGCCGCACGACCAGCCCTTTACTCTTGCGACCCTCCAGCAACCCAATCGCGGCCAACCGGCCCACTGCCTCGCGAGCAACTGTACGCGACACGCCGTATTCCTCAGCCAGCTCGGATTCAGTCATGAACAACTCGCCATCCGCCAGTCCAGACGACTGAATGCGTTCGCGTAGACGGTCAGCCAGGTCAACGGATTGTGTTTCCTGAGTTCTGGCGTTTGCAGGCATTGATGCTATTTAACGTTGCTGTGGCGGTGCTGTTGAATCTAATTAGCCCATTAAATAGTATTTAATGAGCTCTACGACGTCAAACTGCCGGAAATCTCACCATGAACTCAGTCACTGGAGCACTTGAGCCACCGAATTTTGCCGAACTGGCAAGATTCGACACACCAACGATTTGCAACGCGATTGAGCTGTTCGATGTGCGTCAGCCGACGGCTGGTTACATGGACCGCCGCATCGCCGCTTGCTTTCCGGATCTGCCACCGATGGTCGGATACGCTGCCACGGCCACGTTTCGTTCGGCGGAACCGGCTAGACGACGGGATGGCGATCCTAATCCGTCAGTCCAACTGCTCGAATTCCTTGCGGACCTTTCAGAGCCAGCCATCGTGGTGTTTCAGGATCTCGACGATCCGCCTGCGGGCGCGACGTTCGGGGACGGCATGTGCCTGACGTACAAAACTTTCGGAGCTGTTGGTCTGATCACGTCAGGAGCCGCGCGTGATCTGGACGCCGTTCGCGCACTCGACTTTGCGTGCTTCAGTCACGGCGCGGTTTGCGGTCATGGTCATTGTCATATCGAATCGACTAGCGTTCCGGTTCATGTAGGCGGCGTGACAATCCACCCGGGCGATTTGCTACATGGTGATCGCAATGGAGTTACAACCATTCCGCTAGATATCGCCCACCTCGTGCCATACGCATGTTCCGAGTACCTCAAACATGAAGCACTCGTGCTCGACCCGCTGCGAGACGGAAACACCGACATCCCCGAACACCAGCGAGCCATCGCTGAAATGGGCCGGCGTCTCAATAGACTCAAGGAAGAATTGTCAAACCCGTAGGGTCAAAAAACTGAACCGACCCGCGCTGTACAAATCGAGTGCACAAGGTA
>JABABI010000093.1 GCA_014238335.1 Fuerstiella sp. | reverse complement strand
GAAGAAAGAAACTTCGGCAGGTGCTGTGCCGAAGTGTTGAAATCGGCATAGGCCAGAAGCTGGATGGCATGCTGACGATTAGCTTCGGTCTGACTGGCATCGCTGGCGGATTTGGCGGCTCTGTCGAAGAGTTCCTGTACCTGACTTCTCAGTTTCTGTGATGCTGCGTCATCGGCCAGCAGTGATGTGACGGATTTCCCTCGCCGACCAAGTCCTTCGCCCAGTGCGGCAAGGGCCAGTTGTTGTGTGGCCAGCGAATAGGACTCCCTGGTAACTGTCGTGAGCAACGTCAGAGACTGAGACGCATCCGGATTGGCGCCGATAATCAGACCCAGTTCAGAGATGATGTCCCGTACGTGTTTCTGTGTTGTCGTAGCGGGATCTGCCAACAGCGCGGCGGCCAGCTGGTCGGCTGTCCGGCCAACCGACGACAGCAACGCGGTTCTGATGTCGCGACCGTTGCGCGGATCTTTTGCCAACAGAGCAAGAGCATCAACGGCAGCGGGAGCGGATGATTCGCCGAGCGAAAACGCCAGCTGAAATCGGACGTGTTCGCTGTCGTCGTGGCACAACGGAAGCAGGGCCTTAAGCAGGTCCGGAGATTCACGCAGAAATGTTTCTGACAGCCGGACGGCGTGAGATCGAACGCGAGGGTGAGCGTCGGTCAGTGCCGTTCGAATGTGTTGCGGTTTCAGGGCGCTGAGCGCGTCCAGCGTGCACAGGCAATGCATTCGTCCCTGCGGCGTTTTTGCTGCTTTCAGTAAGGATTCGATCAACGGCACAGTGATCGGGTTCTGCCGTTCCCACAACAGCCGTTGAGCAGTATCACGGTTCCAGCTGTTGCCGGAATCCAGCTGTTGGACCAGATCTCGATCGTTCAGTGTTCCGATGTCAGGAGGTTGCATTCGTTTCATGTCCGGACTGACCAGCCGATAAATCCGACCTCGATCATGACCGCTGGTCAGATGCAGAAATTTTTTGATCTCATCCGGAATGGAATAAGGATGTTCAACGGTTTCGCGGTACATATCCAGGACGTACAGCGTTCCGTCCGGGGCGTTGACAAAGTTAACGGGGCGAAACCAGTTGTCCGAACAGGCCAGGAATTCCCGGCCTTTGTCTGCTCGTTCTGCTCGATACACAACGCTCTCGGTCTGCACGATCTTGCGGTGCACAAGGTTTCCACCCACGTCACCGACGAAAGCGTTACCCTGATACCTGGTCGGATAGGCATCGCCTCGATAGATTGTGATGCCGGTCGCTGATGTAAAATATCCCTCCGGATATTCCGTGGGCACCGCGCCTTTTTTCTTTGTGGGATCCAGCGGAATGAATTCCCAGCCGCCGTCGCTGTTGATGATCAGCTTGTAGCCTTTGTCGGCGGCCCGCCACTTCTGACGCACGATCCGCCAAGGTTCCGGTGGGCTAATCCTGAATACCTGTGCGCTGGCACCATCGGCGGCGATGCTGCGTATCAGCCCGGACACGACCAGGTACGGATTGCGCGCAAGATAACCCTGAGGAAAAATGACCTGTTGAATGTGGTTACTGTTGCTGCACACAAAGCGAATGCCCCAGTCATCCATGGAATGACCAAACTGCAGTCCTCCCGTGACCGATTCAAACGTTTCTGTCTTGGGGTCAAATCGAAGGTCAGCGCCTCCACGGACTGCCAGCGGCTGGCCTCGGTGCAGCAGGGTTTTAGGGTTCCGACCGGCCGCGAAGTAAATTCGATTGTCAAGTCCCCATTGCAGACCGTTCGTAACAGCCTGAACGTTGTCACGTCCAAAACCGGACAGAACGACCTCACGAATGTCGGCTTTGTTGTCTCCGTCAGTGTCTTTAAGGTAGTACAGATACTGTGGGGCGATCACAAAGACGCCGCCGTTGTAGCAGCAGATCGATGTCGGCCAGCTGATCCCTTCGGCAAACACAACGCTGTGGTTCATGCGCCCGTCGCCATCGGTATCTTCCAGCAGACGAATGACACCCGCATCTTTTTTGCCACCCCCGTTCGGATTTAGTTTTGTCGGTTCCTGTGAGAATGGGTAGCCGTGCATTTCGGCAACAAACATCCGACCGGATTCGTCAAAGCAGGCGGCCACGGGGTCACCTGTCAGAGGTTCGGCGGCCACCAGTTCCAGAGCAAACCCTTCGGATAGACGAAAGGTCTCCAGCACATCGTCGGAGTCAGTATGTGGAATCCGGGGCATGTCTGCCGCAGTCACGGTGCGACTGACTTCGTCGCCGACGGCATCCGGCAGTCGCACAATGATGCAAACTGAAAACGCGATTAGAATAGCGGATGTCCGTTGGCACAAACGGAACTGTCGTGACAGAGAGCTTGAGGGCATGGCACTGTATTTCGCTGGCAGAGTTTTTCTTGAGCTACTGATTCTCGACAGTAAATCACCGGTTTTACTGGTGAGCCTGGGCTTCGTGGTTTTTGATACAGGTACGCATCGCAGGCAAGTGTGTTTCACAAGCGCTCGAGACCAACTCGCTGGCGTTTCGAGCTGGTATTGCGATGACGCGCAGACGCAACCGCAGTACATAGCTTAGCGTGTGCCGACGGCGTTGGAAATCAGCTGCGGCTGAAGGCGTGGGCAGTGTCGATTTCGTACTCGTCCACGAAGGCCTTCTGAAAGTCGTAGACGTCGACGAAGTCTTCCATATGATCGTCGTCTGTCCTGCGCATTTCGCCTGCTTCAATCAGCTCAAAGACAATCTTGCCAAAGTCTTCGGTGCCGGTAATGCCCCAGTCAGAAAACACAGGCACGGTCATCAGGCCAAAGTGTTCCTGAGCCAGTTCCTGAATACCCATCAGCAGTTCGCGTGCGGAGACGTGTCCCGTACTTTCGTTGCTGCGATCCCGGCCCAGATTTTCCTGTGCATGACGGAGCGCGGAAAAAACGAACTGATATGCGTTCGCGTGATAAGTGCGTCTTGGGGATGACTTGCGGACAAGTGTCATGAAGGGATCTCGTGACAACCTGAAAAATGAAATGCGTGGAACGCTCGCCCAGTGATAGTACAATCCCCGGCGGGTCGACAGAAGACCCTATTCCGAATTTTGCTCGGGTTCGGGCCGCGACGGACTATTCCTGCCGTGATTTCCTCGCGAGACGACCGTAACGATATCGGATTGATCCATCATCACGCGCCGACCATCCTCCAAACTAATCAAAAGTTTTCGAACAAGTAACTCCTGAGCGATAACTCTTCCCTGCCCCTCCCGGGTAACCACGGTTGCGCCAACCTTCGGCAATTCCTTGCGGTGAGCTTCATAGGTGTCGTATTCGTAACGCAGGCAGCACTTCAGACGCCCGCAACGACCTGAGATTTTGTTGGGATCCAAGGTGGCCTTCTGCATCTTGGCCATCTTCATGGACACCGGCGGCATTTCACGCAGATGGGTGTTACAGCAGACCGGTTTTCCACAGTCTCCGTAATCCGCAAGAAGTCGCGCTTCGTCACGAACGCCAATCTGCCGCATTTCTATGCGAGTGTTAAACTCCCTTGCCATCGATTTGACGAGCTCTCGAAAGTCGACTCGCTTTTCGGCAAGGTAGTAGAAGACGATCCGTTCACCGCCAAATACCTGTTCCACATCAACAAGCTGCATCTGCAGTTTGTCGTCGTTGATCATTTTTTGTCCATCGGCGAAGAATGTTTTTTCCCGCTCCGACATTTCTTCCTGTGACCGTCGATCCTCGTCCGTGGGCAGCCGCAGAATTCGGCCGGTCACGACATTCTTGCCCAGCCATTCGGCGCTCTTCTCATTGGCATCGCACAGAACGGTGCCCCATTCGACACCCCGATTGGACCGTATGACGACGTCGTCACCCCGGCGAATTGTGTGCTGTCGCTTCGACGAAAATTCACCGAGGTGCCGCATCGTCCCGTAACGCACTACATAAGAGGGCGGTTCCTGCGGAGCGTTTGATTTGGGCGACTGCTTCAGATCGGTCGACATGCGTGCGTGTGCAATTTCCAGAGAAACGAAACGGGCCTGCAGTATAGTCGCCTGTGTGGTCGGTTGAACAGTCAGACACTGACGACCATGTCCGAAGTGTTCAATGTGACATGTTCGCCGTTACCAATGGGCCCGTCGATCTGCCTGATGGTGAGCGATTTATCTGTTGCAATGCAGGAAAATCAGGCGGTTCGTGTGTTCTGCATGAGCGTCACGCCAACCGAAGCGGGAGGTCCGCCGCTGCGATCGCACGTGCACCTGATGTTTCTGAACCAAGTGCTCATCATTCTTCCGGAACTGCCGGAGTGTCAGTTTGAACCGTCCAGTGCCGCTGTTGCGGGCTCTGCCGAAACGCTGCTTTCTGACAGAATGTACATCAGTTTTCCACGCCACATCCGGTCGCTGGAATCATCTTCGTGAATCGCATTGAATTGGAAATCGCCCCGATTCGCGGCGGCAACAATATCTGAGCGTGATTGCTCATACTGGCCTGGCCATAGTTGACGAACGGCGTGGATAGTGGACGAAAGCGGAATTGAACCTGCGACAATGGCTGAAATTCCAGCCCGAGAACCCTTACGCGCCGGGACACGTGCTTTATTCGCCCAGCGCCACGTCGGCTTCGATGATCACGTGATACGCGTCGATGCTGACTTCTGCGGCGCGCAGATCATCCAGAAAACCGGGAGTCTGGAACAGACGTCCCAGTCGTGCAAGAATCTTCAGATGGGTGTTGCTGTCTCGAGACAACACCAGAAAGAACATGTCCGTCAGCTGTCGTCGAGGACCGCCGAATGGAATGCCGGACAGTGTACGACCAAATGCGATCAGGGGCTCGCCCAAAGCATCGGGCATCCGGCTTTGCGGATGCGGCACAGCAACGCCACCGTCGAACCCGGTCGAAGCGAAGTCTTCGCGCTGTCGAACGGCCTGCAGAATGGCAGACGAATCAAACACCTGCCATGTGCGGCCGGCCGTTTCCACCAGTTGGTTCAGCACGGACGGTTTGGTTCCGGCGTCCAGAGGCACTTCCACCAGGTCCGGATGCAGCAGGCTGCTGACTGGTGAGTGCGACAAGACCTCCGTGGAATGCTGAGACCGCTCCAGAACAGCCAGATCGGCCTGATTGAATTGAGGGATTTCCTGTTCCAGCCAGTTCGTGATTTCCGTCTTGTTGAACCGCCACTCACCAGCCACACGACGGCCAGGAATGTGGCCACGGCTGACCTGCTTTTCAACAAGCCGACGTTCTTTACCGAGCTGACGAGTCAACTCTTCCATTGTGTAATAGTCACGAGACATGGCTGGGGAACCTCCAACATGGAGGCGTGATACAGTCGGGTTTCGGTCAAGAATGCCGGCGAAACGCTTCGCACACGCAGTTGAAAATGACCGTCATACCAGTTGAGGTATTAGGTGAGTGCTGATGCCCAAGGCACGACGTCAGCAGAACGGGGTAGGCAGGCTTACGTACCAGGGAGATGCGGCCTGGCGGGGAAGCATCTCTGGTGGTCGCCAGGAAGCACCACTGTAACGCGAATTATCGACCGTTCTATCGGTGGTGCGTTAAGAATAGGCAGATTTTGCTGATTATTCACGCGAATCCTGAGCAGCACCCACGATGCAGATGACTCCTGTCCGACTCACACGTCATTGAATCGGTTGGGCCTAATTCAGCCGATACAGCTCCAGCTTTTGTACTCGACATTCCGGATGCTGCAGGACCCATTCAGCAGAGAATAGATTGTAAAGTACGGTCTCACTGGGAACGAAATGAAAATCTGCGACGTGCTGAAATCGGTATTGTTTGTCCGCCCAGTCATTCATCATGCCAGGTGTCCGCAGCGCGTTGGGTCCGATGATCAGGTACGTCGGTAACTTTTCTCCTGCCAGTGATGCCGAATCAAAAGCCACATCCTGGACGGGTGTGACGTTCAGTCCCGCGGCGTTCAAATGTCCCAGCACGGCCGGTTCGCCGTAGGCATAAACAACGCACGTGGGCTGAAAAATATCTGTCAGTGGAACGCTCACATCGAACGGGGACACGACTTTTCGTTCCAGCTGATTCAGGCTGTTCGCTGCCCCGTCATGTCCGCTGGCGGCGTCAACTTCAGGATTCGCACTGATGATCGTGTTCGAAGGAACGAGTGTGGCAGGTTTGCTGCCTTCGTATTTTCTGTCAACGTCCTGCAGCACCGCCGCTGCGAGATGCCACGAAGCGTCGCGCAGAGACGTTCTGTCTTGCCACACCAGCGGTCGTCGAAGTTGTCCCGTCTCCGTGACCGTGATGGCAACGGCCACCAGGACCATCACCGTTACCAGGCGTTTCATGATCGCCTGCTGCCTGGAGACAGTCGTTCCCTGGCCCCGTCGAGCTACATTGATGTTGGCTTCCATCCACCAGGTAATGCCAGCCGCTGCAGCCAGCCAGATCGCAGCCAGCAGCGGAAGAGACAGCCGCGGGAACGGATGGTACATCGGCGTCGCCAGCAGCATGCCACTGAACCATGCGACCAGAATACAACTGCTCAGTGCCGGATCGATGCTGGCGGCGCTGTTCAGGTCGGCATCGTAATATGCCGACCCTCCGGGGGCCGGAGCAGATCGATCGTTGCTGATGCTGCGACGGTGAAGCTCCTGCAGTGTGGGCCAAAGAAACATACCTGCCATGCCGCCGACGGCCAGACACGTGAGCAGTCCTGCGGAGCCGATTCCTGCAGCCACCACCGCCAGCACTACGGCAGACACGACAAACCGACCCAAAATGGCGGGCGATGGAAATGCTGCAACTGCTGTATTGCCCGTGCCGTCCGCAGCAGCGTTCCACGTGGAACGTTTCAGCTCTATCCAGCGGCGACTGCCTGCGGCCAGCAGCCCCAGTCCGATGGAGGCCGGGCCGAGCCAGCTGTCGAACCGAAACTGGTAAAGCATGTGACTGCCCAAACGATTTTGCCATCCGTCCAGCCCGACAAGGTATCCGCCGTGGTTTGCTGCCACCGCCGCATATCCACCGACACTGTCCAGCATCAGATACCACGGCAGCCAGACCAAAACTGCAGTTCCGACGGTGCTGCCCAGCAGCTTAGTCAACTGCATGGCCGACATTTCCCGCCGACCGATCAGTATCCACCAGAACCCCGTGCCACTCAGAAGGATTGCCAATGCCAGCCAGCCGGTGTATTTGGTCCACCATGCGATTCCGGTACACAGTCCGGCCAATGCCATCGTACGCACGGAGCGCGATTGAAGTCCTTTCACCCCGACGCCAACGGCCAGCGACGTCCAGAACAGCACCGGTACGTCGGTCATCGCCATCCGCGAAAACAGGATATGAAAGTCACTCAGCCCCACCACGTAGACCAGCAGCAGTCCCGCCGACTGGCCAAACATAGAACGCCCCAGCCACCACAGCACCAGGATCGTCAGGCTTCCCAGCAGCATTGACGGCAGGAACGGTGCGACGGATGACAGCCCTGGAACAGCAGACAGTACCTGAATGGTCCTGGGCAGCAGGGGCGGAGCATACAGATGACGCATGGGCCATGGCTGCCCCGTGCTGCTGTCGTACCAGGCAGCGGACGCGTACACACCCTCATCGAAATGCTCAACTGCCAGCTGTTCGGCATGCAGACCGCGAAAGGCAACTCCCAGCAGCAGGCCCATCAGGACAAGCAGTAATTCCTGTTTTGAATAGCGTGGGGTCATCGTGGGCAGTGTGATCCATGATTGTTAAAGCGAGGATCCTGGACGATGTGGTCCTGGAATTCCAGTGGCCCAGGAACGAGGCCGCGGACCACCGCCCGTGTTACGAACATTTCTGGTGAACGTTGGCGGCATCTGTTTCGAGCGTCCGGACCATCGAACTTCCAAACCATTAACCGACGTTTCACGTGAAACGCTCAGGGCTCGTGACCTGACTCACCTCGCTTGGCCTGCTCTGCCATCTCAGCGTCCTGCTCCTTGCGGACGACGTAGGCGTACAGCCACTTGCCCCACACAAAGTACTGCGCCAGAAACAGCAGCCCCAGCACGATCAATGTCAGGCCCAGCATTCCGGCGCCGGGAAACACCATGCTCAGTAACCCAAAGAAACCACCACCGCAGATAAAGCACAGAAACAATGCTGCAGACACGGTCGGCGGGGCCGGCGCGGAGGGCTTTTTCTGTGGAAGACGAGGAGTCACGAGAGGCTCTCCGTCAGTCACCAGAGGATTCGAGAACTCCACGGAGTGCTTCGTAACGAAACTGCATTCCGCCATCCAGCGATTCGCGAATGCTGGTTTCGGTTAATACGAACCCCATCATTCCTCCGGGAGGTTCGAATTCGACATGATCCGTCAGCAGACATGTTCCATCGTCATTGGCCACAATTGACTGTCGATGCACCCACGCCCGAGTCGGTCCCTCGACCTGTTCGGCCACAATTTCCGTCTCACAGACCTCCACGTACCGATGCTGCATGCGCTGCTTGAAGCCGTAGGCCGTGATTCGGAACTCGATAATGGCGTCCGACGTCACCTGTGCGGGCGCCTCAAGAACCTCCAGTTCCAGTTCCGGATCGCTGATGGACGGAATATTGGCCGTCGCTCCTAGATACTGTCGTAGCGCTGCCGCGGAGCACCTAAGCGTTGTTGAAGCTGTGAATTCTGGCATGAACGATCACCGGGAAAACTCGACGGACCCATGAGTCTCGCCAGTATACCCGATTGTCAGCGTGCAAAGAAGTCCGCCCCTTCGTCGTTCGATCGCGCCCTGGTTAGCCGTATGCCGCTGCTTACTGGTCAGGTGATGCGACGATTTTCTGTTGCATCTGCAGCAATATCTCGGTGATTTTTCGAGACGCCTGCAACTCAACAAAGTTTGTGCCCAGCCATGTTTCGTAGCCACCCAATTTATGCTGTTCCGGCGTTGGCAGGTATCCGTAAGATCCGTTCGCCAGTTCAATCGTGAACGTGCGACCGAACGGACTGCGGTCCTTCAGCTCCAGACCGATCTCAACAAAGGTCTCAAAGGGTATCGCGGAAATACCCAATTCGCCGACGCGAAACACCTGCAGCGCCACGTCGATGGTGTCCGGAGCGTGCTGCAGTTTGGCGATGCGGTCCGCATAAATGAGTTCCCGTCGGTGACTGGCCGGAGACTCAGCCTTGACCGCCGTAATCTTCGCGAAGTGATCGACGATGTTCTGCGTGGGTTTGCGAACTTCAAGAGTCAGATCCCTGTACTGCGCCCCCAGCGGTACCCACGACCGAAACTTGAGGGACTGATGAGCGTCGTAGACACGGTCGGCCACCTTCTGTGCGACCTCCTGCATCTTCTGATAACGTTCTTTTCGGGGAGCGTTCTTCTGCGTGAAGTTGATGTTGTTGATGTCTCCACTGGTACCGTTGGACATGATCCCCAGGAACGGAATCGTCTGGTCGTCCGCTCCCAGCTTGTTTTGAATGAACTTCGAAAAGTATCCGAAGTAGTCGCCTGATACATCACCGGACGTTACGCCACCGACGTAGTGCAGCGAGTAGTTCGCCAGCAAAGCGATGGGGCGACCGTCGGTGCTCCGCACAGAGACGAAGCTGACTTCCGGATCAATCGGCCCGGCGGGACGCACCAGGGCTGCATTGCCACGTGGCGGATTCATGCGAACTTTGTCCACGCCGCCAAACGGGTTGGTCCGCATGGCCGGGTCGGTGACATGCCAGCGACGATTGAAAACTTCCGATGGTTCGTCAACCGATCCCCAGCCGATCTGCGCCGGTTCCAGTTGATTCAACGCACGACGCACACCATCTGAAATTCGGCTGGCCAGAAACTTTTGATAGTCTGTGAGTTCATCTTCCCAGATGACTTTGCTGGGGCCCCGCGCTGTCGTTGCGGAATGGGTATGAGTGGACGCCATCAGCAGGTGCGAACCCGGCAGACCGGTGGCCGCGTTGACCTGCTTTCTGGCTTCGTCAAAAACCTCGCGGGGGATGCCCACGTTGTCGCACAGCACGATTGCCAGCTTCGTGGCGCCATCATCCAGCACCAGACAGCGGGCAAACAGTTCGTCGTGAATATGCTTCGCCGGGATGGGGGTCCATCCGCCCACGACCAGTTCGCCCAGTGGCGGCGTGATGTTACTGGTAGCCGCACCAGCGCGGAACACTTTTCCCTGCGGCTCTGCGTTGACAGTATTCCGGCAGACAGAACTCACCAGAACCAGACAGACGACGGGCATAAACTTTCGCACATGATGCTCCAGGCGATGAAACGCAAACGTGAACCTGTGGTGTCACATTGTCTTTGAGCCGAGGGGCCGTTTGCAACCGTAGCGGATTATCTGAGGTGTCGTCGCGAATTGTAGTTGCGGAGGGCCGGGGCTGGACTGCTGGTTCTTAATCACTAGCCTGATTAGCCGCGAAGCGATGGCAACACGCAACCCACGGCTTGCCGGTCTGTTGATTGAATCCAAACTCAAGGGGCGGCGAGGAATTTCGCGTGGAAACACCGGACATTTGTCGCCTCGCTCACGCGTTGGGTTGCCGAAACCTATTCATTCCCAGAGCTTCTCGTGCGAATCCAACGGACACCCGCTTCAGAGTAATTGTTCTGTCGGAGATATCAACAGCCGTCACTCGAGTGCATGCCAGGTAGATCAGCGGAATGACGTAGGCCGCGATTCCGGCAACAATGACGCTGCCGAAGAAATTATTCGTCAAAGTGGCCAACAGAACTCCCAGCGGTATCAACAACCAGCCAAATCCGGCAAACCATACGACGCGGGACCAGTGATGGCTGTGTTTCGCACAGACCGGTAACGATGCTTGTACTTTAATATGCTTGACCGACATCATCGCAGCGAGGATCCCCACTGGAAAGCACAGTACCAGCAGTATCACGGTCAGCCCGGCAGCCCTGTCGGAATAGTGCTCAAGCTTACGAACCGCGCGTCGACGAGTGGCTTTGCCGCAGACAATGCAGACATCCGGCATTCGGCCCGATTCAAGCTGTTCCAGTGGCAGCACCACACACGTTTTTCCCTGACTCCCGTCGTCATTGTCAGGATCTTCGGGTGAAAAATAGTTCTTTGCACCCATCGCCAGTGCAGCGACGCCGTTTTCCATGATGGTCGACGGTCCGGGCCAGTGGGCCTGTTCTTCAGGCTGAGCAGCGGAACCATCGTGCGAAGAAATCGTGCTGATCTGACTGCCGACGTCCCTGGCGTTCTGATAGCGGCGGTCCGGATTGCTGGCCAGAGTTTTCATCACCACTTCATCCAGCCGACCGTCGATGGCGGCTCGTTGTGAGGGTGGTTCGAAGGCGCCAACCGGAATTTCTCCCGTCAGCATTTCGTAGAACACCACCCCCATCGAATAGATGTCGGCTCGATGGTCGACAGCCTTCGACTGAGTCATTTGCTCCGGGGCCATGTATTGAACGGTGCCCAGCACCTGCAACGTTCCTGTCAGATGCTGTTCCTCCGTTTCACTGCCCAGTTTGGCCAGCCCGAAGTCAGCGATCTTAAGTCGACCGAACGAATCCAGCAGTATGTTTTCCGGTTTAATATCGCGATGCACAACGCCCTGATCGTGAGCATACTGCAACGCCTCGCAGATCTGCATAACGATCGGCAGAGCCTGTTCCGATGTCGTTTCTGCCGACTGAATCAGTTGACGAAGATTGACGCCGTCCACAAATTCCATCAAAAAGTAGTACAGCACACCGTCGGGGTTGCCGTTTTCGTCGATGTATTCAGCCTCGCCGAAGTCATACACGGAAACGATGTTGGGGTGGTTAAGACGCGCCAGAGTCTTCGCCTCGCGGTCGAAACGAACCGTAAACATGGGATCGTCCGCCGTGTCCGGGCGAACGATTTTCAGGGCGACAAAGCGGTCCAGTTTTTTTTGCCGAACTTTGTAGACGGCACCCATGCCCCCGTGTCCCAGCGATTCCATGATCTCCAGGTGAGGAAAGGAACGTGCCAGTGATACAGCTGAGGGCGGAACGTAGCGTTGCTTTGCCTGCATCGTCGCCGCCAATTCCGGCCCGTCGGCTATTCCGTCACCAACGCCCATGGCCGCCGCCATCAGACATTTTGGACATAAGCCTTCTGTTGTCGTGGCTGTGACTTCAGCTCCACATGCGGGACATTGACTTGCGCCGGACATCTTCTTTCCTCAGAAAAACACCTAATCGCGGGACCGCCCTTAATCGGAATCAGGCTGCTGTTCGCAGCCTGCAGGGTCGTTCCTTGTTGTCGTCATGAACTGGTGAAGACCGTGTACCAGTGTGACCGGGCGACACTCTCACTCCGTATAACTCTCTTCAGGAAACCGCATCACGGGTTACAGAGATTTATCATGTTTCCCTGACATTACTTCAAAAAGCCTGCGAATCTCGTCTTCGACATCGTCCGGCGAATCCACGGTTTGAGCGATTTCGGAACGAATCATCTCACGATAACGTACTCTGAGACGATACACGGCCACCTTCGTGGCTCCTTCCGATGTGTCCATGGATTTAGCGGTGGCAGCGTAACCGGATGGTCCTGTCCCGGTCAGAAAGACCTTCAGATGCTCAAACTGACCCTCTGCCCCGCGGTTCACAAATTCCTGTCGCAGTTGGGCCAGTACAGAATCGATCAGGGCAATGGCCCACTGCTGCTCAAACAGAATTTCAGCGGTCCGGTCGTCCGCCGGTTCAATGGAATATCGAGTGGCCGCGGTGTCAAAGTCGAGCGACAACACCTGCCGCCCGCCACCGCGTTTCTGCGCATTGGCCTTATGCCATTCGTTGACCAGAAAACGATTGCACGCGGTCAGCAGGAAAGCTCGAAATCGCCCGCGATCAGGATCGGCATCGGCCAGTGTCTGTTGCTCCAGAATTCGCTCAAAGAAGGTCTGAGTCAGGTCCTGCGCTTCGTGTTCGTTGCCCACGCGATGGCGAATAAACGCATACAAAGGATACCAGTAAGTCTGACACAGTGTTTCCAGCGCGCGAGAAGACACATCTGTCCGGCTGTCGCCGCCAGCAGCCAGAACGATGCTCCAGCGAGTTGTATGGAATGGATCAGCCATCTGACCTCCGGGACTTCATCGGGCTATCTTTGATTTCCGACATTCGCAGACTGCGCATTGCCGGGCAGTTTCCTACCGCTCCGGAGCGACCAGCCTGTCAGATTATATCAGTTCCGTCATGCCGAAACTGCGTTCTACCGTGGAACATCAAAAGTTGCGGGTTGATATCACTTCAACTTCATTCACACTTACAGCTCTCTTCCGGATATTTCGCCTCGCGAACCGTCGCCAATGAAAGCTGAACAATCCACATCTGCACCGCCGTCACTGCGAACGTTTGCACACGTTGGTCCCTTGCTGATTTTTCTATTGTGTCTGACAATTCCTGACCTGATGACGACGATCGGTTTCGATCCGTCAGATCGCACCCAGCCCTGGTACGTGACGGCTCCTGAACAGTGGCTCACGCTTCCATTGACTATGCGGCCGCCATTGTCTTTGGCTCACTGATGTACTGGCTGGCTGTAAGAACGAAAAGTCTTGCCGCCTGTGTACTGGCTCACGCTGTAGCGAATCTGATTCTGGGCGTGTACGTGATGGTCACCCAGCAGTGGGGATACTGGTAGTTGTCAGCTGCGCCGACGGTATCACCACATACGGCCCCTGACGGCACAGGATTATGCGGCCTTCCTGCGGCCCCTCTTTTTTCGTCCCTTGAAAGGACGCTTCGATGACGGTTCGGTATGGGCAGCCGCAGGCTCTGCTGCATAGTCATCTTCCCGCGGTGGCGGAGCGGGAGAAGGCGTTTCAGTTACAGCATTGTCTTTGACCTGCGATGTATCTTCGGCGGCTAACGTTAGTTTCACCTTCGACCGCTTTGCGACCGGCGGAGCATTGGAAATGAACGCGACGAAACGGCAGTGCAGCAGCATCGACGCGAAGACTGACAATGCCGCCAGTACGAGCAGCAAGTTCAGCGTGAACTCACTGATGGAAGCACCCGCTGTACCGTAGACCAGCATAAAGCGAACGATCGTCAGTAGAATTGCACCGACCAGAAAAAGGCGGGACCAGACGCAGCGCCTCATGTCTCGCAGGACGCGGACAGGCACCAGGATGGCGACCGGGGCAAGCGTCACCAGCACCAGTGCGGGGCGTGCGGCTTTGATTGCTCCGGTGATCGGTGCCAGAACAGTGACGACAAGGTCGGGCACCAAAGCGCAGGTATCCGTCAACACCAGCACGGCCAGCGCACCAGCGATGACGGCAAACCACTTCCAGCACCGATAGCGACCCTGAAAATCGACTTCACTGCAGGACCGAATCCAACTGATCATCCACGCCAGTTGGGCGGACAACAGGATGAGCAGCCCAACAATGCCCCGGGTGATGGAAGAAACTCCGGTGACAGTTACCCGCTGTTCCCACCAAACGGCACCAACACTGACGAACAACAATACCGTCAGCACGGCCACGTGTTTCCACAGACGCGATGACACAACTCGCGGCAACATCGTAAACTGCTGCGGAGTGTCCAGGATATCCGAGGCTTCCGCGCCACGCTCCGCCAGGACAATCGCGACCGTTCCATCAACAGCTGCGACCGCTTCCGGATCGACATGGGCGAGGCGACGGCGGCGACGTCCCGCCTGATTCTGTGCGCCTGCAAACCGGTTTCCCATGGTGCTGCCTCAGCCAGCCGTCGTGAATTCTTTGCATGGACGCTGGGGAACTGCGGCAGAAACTACCGGTCCACTCATGTCACGTACTGCGTCCCTTCAGGCATCGACAAGTGCTGAGGCACAAATCAACCCGACCTAACAGCGCACGAATCGACGACGTTGCTTCGCTAACTTAAAAAGCCGCACCCGGGATTATCCCGTGTGCGGCTTTCGTTGTTCCGTTTCTTGGCCGAATCTGCCGGTGAGGCCAGTGCCGCAGACGATGTTTATCTGCCCAGAATTGCATCTCCCTGCCGCAACGATAGTAAATATTCGATCAAGTCACAAAGTTGCTGTTCGGTTAGGCCTGCGACAAGCCCTTCCGTCATCAGGGAGACGGTTTGAGGGAACTCTTCTTCAACATCGCCAACGGCGAACGTGACGTACTTTCCCGTGGCCGTCCCCAGAATGATCTGACCGTCCTTCCGATCAATCACCAGGCCGTTCAACGCACGACCGTCTTTGAGCAGAAACGTGCGGGCCACAAAGTTATAGTTAATGGCTCCACTGGGATATTGAATGTGGTAGAGCAGTTCCTTGTCACCGTATTTTGTACCAATCGACGCCAGGTCGGGACCGACCAGCGTGCCTTCGCCGGTGACACGATGACAACGAGCACAGGCGGCTTCTTTGTGATTGAGAAACAGGTCACGGCCCCGAATTGGATTGCCCTGCAGAGCCAGCACCGTCTGTACATCGTGAATCTTTTTTCCTTCGCCACTTGCATTGATCGGCAGCTCTTTTTTTGCCCTGTCACGAACACGGCGGTCCGCATGGTTGTGCAGCAGAAATGACAGTTCTCTCTCCAGGTCGTTCGGGAACAATCCGGCCTTGCGAAGAGACAGTACCTGATCGACGCCGACGGTCGACGTCGTGATCAGTTGCAGCGATCGTCGTCGAACATCAAGCGGCATACTGGAATCGACAAATGCTTTTGTGAGCGACTGCTGAACGTCAGCGCCGACAAGTGCATGGACCGCATTCAGCGCGGAAAGCGCGATTGGCCCGCCGCTCTGTTTGCCTTTCGCATGATTGACTAACGTTGTTGCCAGTTTTCGAGCAGGTTCGTGTTTCATCTCCCCCAGCGAAGAGATGGCGGCGGCACGAACGATGTCGGCGTTTGATTCGTCCTGGGCCAGGTGCATCAACTGGTCGCCGAATTCCGACAGTCTGGCGCGAGCGATGGCCTGGACAGCGGCAGCCTGCAATTGAGGATCTTTCAGTGCTGTGGTAAAAACGTTTCTCAGAGAGGTCCCTTTCGCCAAATCATTCCACGGACCGGAAACTTGTTTGCCAAGGCGTCGCAGGATATCGCGTTTGTGTTCGTCGCTGATTGTGTCAGCAGAATACCGCTGCATAAGCAGTTCGCCCGCGGCACGGTCCCTGATGCCGGTCAAAGCGATCATGGCCGCATGCTCGACTGATGCCGACTGATTCTGCTCAAGCATTCGCTGCAACGCAGGCAATGATTCGGCGCGCTGAAGTACCCACGCCAGACCTGCAATCCGGGAGGCAACGTTAGACGGTGGAAGCTGGTCGTCGAGCCTCAGGAAGGCATCGTTGGTGCCTGTTGGATAGTACGGGGGCACTGCAATTGTCTGGTTGCTCCAGGCAGATTCGATGGCGTGATCTGCAAGACTGTCGAACAGTTGCTGTACAAAGTGCGACTCGCGATTGACTAAAGCGGCGCGCAATGCTTCCAGGTAGTACCGATCCCGGCCATCCCAGGACCCAGCCATTTTGCGGAGAGCCTCACCAGCATCGCTTGTCGACACATTTTTCAGCGCCATCAGCAACGCTCGCCGGACGCCGGCATCGTCATCATCGGCCAGAGGCAGTATTCGATTCAGCATCGCATTCGCCGGCGGTTCCGCTGACTGCCCCCTGGCAGCTGCGACAACAAATTCGAGCGCTGCGTCACGAACAAGCAGCTGTAATGCGGTTTCGCGAATGCGTGCATCGGGGTCACTGAGCGCCGCGGTCGTGTCGTCGATCCCGGTACCCGGCAGGTCGTACAGAACGTGCAGTGCCCGAGCTCGGTAATTCGGGCGACCGCTCCGGAACAGTTTGAGCAGCTTGCTTCGCGCAACGGGGCCTTCGGAAAGAAGTTGTTCTCGAGCCGCTAAACGTGTGGTTCCGTTGGGTGACTGAAGTCTTTCGATTGGTCTTTCGACGGTTAGCTTTGTCGTGCTGCGTCTGTGACCTGCTGCACTAAGTCGATAAATGCGGCCCGTTGTCTGGTCAGAGAATCGGTTGCCCCCAACGCCTGCGTCGTACCAGTCGCAGACGAATACAGAACCGTCGGGTGCGACGGATACATCGACCGGGCGGAACCAGGCATCGTGACCTTTCAGCAGGACGTCGTAGTCGGATCGGAAGCCAGCGCCATGTCGGTGCAGCGGATGGGCGTTGACCTGATGCGTTCCCGAGTCGATCTGCAGCACCGCGCCGAAGTATCGTTTCGGCAGCATGTCGCCTTCGTAGACCGTCAGCCCGCCGGGAGCTCCGTTTCCGGTTCCGACAAGCTTTGGAATGATCCCGGGCACCTCTTCTGCCCAGTGCCGTGACGAATCAGCATGCTGATAGCCGTATTCACCGCCCTCCATCACCCAGAACATGCGGCAGCCGCGGTTGCCGTCATCGTCGTTATCTGAGGCGAACACGTTGCCAAAGGAATCCACTGCCGCTTCGTAGTTGTTGCGATGGCCCGATGACAGGACTCTAAGCTGCGTTCCGTCCCGGTTGACTCGCAGCGTCGTCCCGAAATTCGAGGCACTCAGGCGACGTCCTGATTTGTCCGTTACGTCAAACGTCTTTTCGCGGGCCTGCACGCCATCCGCACCGTAACGTGCATCGCCAACGGTGAAGTAGAGTTTCCCGTCCGGGCCAAACGTCATACCGTGCAACCCGTGGTCACTGTCAACACCGCGGAAACCTGTCAGCAGTGCGTAGCGGTGGTCGGCTCTGTCGTCGCCATCGTTGTCTTCCAGTACCAGCAGGTCTGGCGAGTTGCCGACGTAGACGCGCGTTCCCGTCCGTTTTCCATTGTCCCGAATTTCCTCAACAGCCAGGCCCAGAGGCACTGGAAAGATGTTGTCCGCAAAGACTGTTGCGCTGTCGGCCTTCCCGTCACCATCGGTATCGCTCAGGATTTTGATGCGGTCCGCTCCGTCCACTCGCTTCATCGAATCGAATTGCTTCTGCTTCATTCGATAGTTCATGCCTTCCGCGATCCAGACACGCCCCCGCGAGTCAATGTCCATGGCTGTCGGATTGTTGACCATCGGCTCGCTGGCCCACAAAGAGACTTCGAGCCCTTCCGCCGGATCCAGTGTTTTGAGCGATTCATCCGGGGAATCCTGAGCAGACACCGGTGTGGCACCCATCAGCAGCACTGCAACACAAACAGCTGCCGGACATATTTGCACGTCAATACGGAACCGCATCCGAATCCTGTTCTCTGAAATTTTCAACAGTTATGAGACCTGCCACCCGGATCTGGCGGGGCATTCCAGGACAAACGGACGCCCACTGTAACAGCGCGAGGGAAAACAGGTGTCCCGACATCCGACCAGTGCGACAAATGCGACAAATGCGACAAATGCGACAAATGAAAATACAATCTCCTGATGCAGGAACAGTTATGAGCGAAATGAAACGGAATACTAACCGGAATACACTTTTGCCATGGACAACACGGAATTACGACAATCGTTTGATTACTTCCACCGGGATCATAACGGCTCCATCGACTTTGGAAAATTTTGTGAACTTCCGGACACGTTGAATTCGGGCATGGAAGAGGGAATACATCGAATCGGATTCGACATGATCGATTCGGACGACAACGGCGCGATTGATTTCGAAGAATTCGCAGGCTGCTGGCGCAAACAGGCCTGACCGGCCGGCGGTGGCATGTCACCAGGCTACCTGCGACCTGCGTTGGTCGTGTCAGGAGCAATGATTACGTTGTCCCGCAGCGTGCCTTTCGTTTCGGTCAGCAGAACGACTTCGTCGTCGGGATCTGCTGAGACGGCCGTGTTGCGGAAGACGCTGACAGAATTCGGTGCGTTGCGAATTACAAACGCGGCACCAAGAAAATCTTCAACGTTGTTCTGACTGACCTGAACCGTGGATTCGGTGGCATGCAGGGCGTGACGCCAGTGACGTGCGGTGTTGCCCGTCATTGTGATGTCCGAGCCGGGAAGTCCCCAGACAGCAAAGTTCGGTGGCCCCCCTTTTCGCTGCGACGTACCAATCAGTTTGTTATTCACAAGACGCACCGTTCCCGCGACGCGGATGCCCGCGACGCCACCACCAACAATGTCATTGTCGGTAAAGGTTGCTTCCGCGCCGGCAAACACCATTACAAGTGGAGGCACGCCGCCAGTACGCGAAAGCTTGTTTTCTGACAACGTCACAACCCAGCCGGAATGGATGCCGACGGCCACTTTCGCGTTCTCGAACACGGTGTTTTTCGTGACGACAGAACGCCCGGCGCTGCAGTCAGCGAAGCCGATTCCCGACTTCCTGTTGTGATGGCACTGGTTGCCGATCAGGATCGTCACGGCATCGCCTGCCTGGCCGATCCCGGCGTCGTCGTTCTCGTGGCAGATGTTGTCGATGATGGTTGGCGCCGCGTGTGTGCGAACCCCGATTCCAGCCAGCTTGTTTCTGAAGCATCGATTCCCGCGAATGACTGGCGATGATTCTTCTTCCGCTCCGATTCCGGCCATGTCGTTTTCATAACAGTCGTTGTCTTCGATCAGGGGCCGCGTTGTCGCTTCCTTGCGGACGCCAATGCCAGCACGTCGATTTTGATAACACCGGTTTCCACGCACAACGGGGCATGCACCTTCGCTGACGCCAATGCCCGCTCGAATGTTTTCGTAGCAATCGTTGTTCAGGACGATTGGACTGGCATCTTCGTGTCCGATGCCGGCGTAGAAATTCTGAAAGCAGATGTTACCCTCGATCAGAGCGGCAGACCCGCTCATCGATCCGATGCCACCACCCATATTGCGATAGCAGATATTATTTGTGACCTGCGGCTGGCAACGCTTTCCGTCGACCCCCTGAATCGCAATGCCCGTGTATCCGAGATGGTGCACAATATTGTTCCGGACCAGGCAGTTGACGCCGACAATCCCAATCCCCGGTGTTCCCGGCGCGCCGATATGTTCGTGAGACTGCTGGTTCCCCTGAGTGGCATGGTGTTTCTCCCACAACGCGTCATTGTACAGCCCGACGTTCGTCACCGTAAATCCATCCAGCACACAGCCTTCCCCCATCAAGACGCCCGCTCCGGTTCCCTCTGCGCCACCGCCGTCAATGATCGTCTTCACTGCCCGCTTCAGGCCAGGTACTGTTTTTGTGTCATCACCTTCACTGCGAACGTATACACCATCCTTGATTCGCAGTCGCTCATCATATGTGCCAGCGTCTACGAGAACCGTGTCACCTGCGGAGGCAGCGTCGATGGCCGCCTGAATCGTGGGATGGTCCTGCGGCACGCGAATCGTGCTGGCCTTGACGTGCCCTTGAAAAAATGCAGCCACCGCCAACGTGGGTATGATCCATCGCAGCCGTCTGTTCCCCTCAGTGAGCGCGGAACGGTTGAGTGAAATCTCATACTGAGGAAGCTGTCCTGCCATGATATTGCCCCGAGTCTCCGGATATCGAACCACACAGAGTACACGAGTCGTCTTATCGACTTCAACCTGACCACCTGACCATCGCGAGTTCGTGAGCTCGTGGCGTGGCGTGGGGCATCCGCTGAATGGACGGAGGCTCGACGAGCGTTCGATTTTGACTTGCCCGTTCCGTGGGAAAGTCGGACGAAGCAGCGGCCGGCGAGCGGCTCAGTTTATTTGGCTGCAGAATTAACAATCACGAATTGCCAGCGAGTGAATCTCACAACAGGAGAGTCGCCGCGGGACGAGATTGTCCTGCGGGATCTGTTCAGAAGTAGCGGCTCTGGCTTCGTCGAGTCAGGCTCAGATGGAAAATGTGAAGGTGTCACCGCAGCAAACACCTGGAACTCGCTTACGTCGGTCCCGCGCACCGCAGCCTTTGCGTTCGTGCATCCGCAGCGCTGTATTGATGTGTGCCACCGCCTCTGTCAAGTGCCTGCAGGCTGACAGAAATACTGACGAAGCCGTGGCTCACATTCCCTCACTTAATCAATCGCTGACACAGCTCTAGTTCAGCGTTTCTTCGCCCTGCTTCCAGTTGCACGGACAGAGTTTGTCGGTCTGCAGTGCGTCCAGAACTCGCAGAACTTCGTCCACGTTGCGGCCCACGCCCAGATCATGAACAGCCAGCCACCGAAGCGAGCCATTCGGATCGATCAGATAAACACCGCGATAGGCGATTCCCTTTTCGTCATCCAGCACGTCGTACGCTGAAGACAGCTCATGGTTGACGTCGCCGATCATAAGGTACTTCAGAGCCGCCAGTTCATCGTGGCTGTCGCACCAGCCTTTGTGTGAGTAAACACTGTCTGTGCTGGCCGTCAGCACAACGGTTTCCCTGTCCTCGAACTCACCAAGCGCTTTGTTGAAAGCAACCAGTTCCGTCGGGCAGACGAACGTGAAGTCCAGAGGATAGAAGAACAGGCAAACCCATTTGCCATTGTAATCCGACAACTTTAGACCCTGAAACTGATCGTCGCCACCGTCCTTAGTGCGGTCGTAAGCCTGTAGTGCCAGATCCAGACCGGGAGCCTGTTGGCCAACTTTGATACTCATTGAGATGTCCTTGACTGATGTGAAAGGCCCGCAACGCAATTGTGAACCGTCTTCGGCGGACTGTTCGAGCGACCGCCGGGAAACGTAACGTTGCGAACGAAATGAAGGTAAGTTCTTCTGGAATTGCTGATCAGGTGAAACGGTATCAGCAGTCAAATGAAAACGGGGGCGACGGCGGGTTTGCCGGAAGTCCGTTCCGCCACCGATCGCCACATCCGTGGCGGGCAGTATAAGTTCGCAGGGCGGTAGTTCAAGCGAACGAAAGTTCGCTTAGGAAACTGCAATCATTTCTTTGCCGACCCACGGACGCAGCACTTCGGGGACGACGACGCTGCCATCTTCCTGCTGATAGTTTTCCAGGATGGCGATGATCGCGCGAGCACACGATACGGCCGTTCCATTCAAAGTGTGAACGAACTGAGTGCCTTTCTTTTCCATCGACCTGCAGCGAATGTTCAGGCGTCTGGCCTGATAGTCCGTGCAGTTGGACGCTGATGTTACTTCGCCGTAGCTGCCGCCGTCGCCGCGACCGGGCATCCATGCTTCCAGGTCGTATTTCCGATAGGCCGGTCCGCCCAGGTCTCCTGTGGCTGTGTCAATCAGTCGGTAGGGAATGCCAAGGGCCTGAAAAATATCTTCTTCGATGCGGACAATTTCCTGATGCATCGCATCGGATTGGGCACTGTCCGGTGCCGTAAACGCAAACATTTCCACCTTTGTAAACTGATGCACACGGTAAATACCGCGTGTCTTCCGCCCGTAAGCTCCTGCTTCTGTACGAAAACAATGCGACAGTCCCGCACACTTCAACGGCAGGTCCGCGATGTCCAGCGTCTGGCCCTGCATCGCCCCGCCGAGCGTGATTTCCGCCGTGGCCACAAGGCTCAGGTCTGTGTCGGCGACGGAGTAGATCTGTGTTTCGTCTCCGCGAGGGTTGAAGCCAATCCCTTCCAGGACAGAACCCCGTGCCAGGTCGGGTGTGGTGTACAGGGTAAAACCCTCTTCACGAAGTTTGCTCAGAGCAAACTGCACCAGCGCCATTTCCAGCATAACGGCGTCGTTCTTCAGGTAATAGAATCCGTGACCGGCCACTCGTGATCCCGCTTCGAAGTCGATCAGATCCAGATTCGCCGCGATGTCCACATGATCCTGCGGAGTGAACCCAAAGTCCCGGATCTGACCACTTAAGTGAACTTCGCGGGCGTCATCTTCGCCGCCGACCGGAACGTCCGGATGCGTCATATTGGGAATCGGAGCCTGGTGTTCGCGCAGTTCCGCTTCCACCAGTTTCTGACGAGCCTCTGTTTCAGAAATCTGTGTGCGCAGCTGCTTCCCGTTTTCGATGAGCTGAGGTCGTTCGTCGGCAGAGGCTTTCGGGATCTTTGACGACGTTTCTTTTTGTTGCCGACGAAATTCGTCTCCGGCAACGATCAGCTTGTTGCGTTCGTCTCGCAGGCGGACGACGGAGTCAAGATCCACAGCCACGCCGCGGGCTTTACAATTCTGCTCAACTTCATCGCGGTTGTCGCAGATGAATTGCAGATCCAGCATCTGTTATATCCTTTGATTTAGTTCGACGATGATAATTCTGAAAAACATTCAGTACGAAATGCACGCGCGGGAAGCAATTCCATGGAACAATCCCTGGCAGCGGATCGGGCTGACCGGCTGCCTGCTGTTGCACAAAAAACTCGTTCGGTTATCGCTGTACGTTCGCCAGTTCCTGCCACAGATGGGCGCTGGCCAGAATACCGTTATGAAAGTCCGCGACGTGGAAATGTTCGTTGGGACTGTGCAAATCATCTGTATTCCGCCCCCAGCCGAGCAGCAATGTATCGATTCCCAAAATCTGCTGAAAGCTGGATACCACAGGGATCGATCCACCTTCCCGAATAAACACCGGCGGACTGCCGAAAGCCGCCTGCAAAGCGGCGCTGGCCGCGTTAATCCATTCACTATTCGGGTCAAAGACAAATGCTTCGCATCCATGAAACGTCAGAAACTCAAACGTCAGTCCCGGTGGAAGTTGTTCACGGAGGAATGATTCCAGTGCAGTCAGAACCTTCTTCGGATCCTGTCCGGGAACAAGTCGGCATGTCAACTTCGCAGTGGCCTTCGACGGGACAATCGTCTTTGGTCCTTCGCCGGTGTATCCGCCGACGATGCCGTTAACGTCGCACGTTGGTCGGACCCAGCGGCGTTCCAGCGTGGAAAACCCAGCTTCGCCAAAGACCGCAGCGCTGCCGGTTTCGGCCAGGAAACTGTCTTCTGAAAACGGCAGACAAGCGAACTCCTGTTTCTCCTTGTCTGACAGTTCAATCACGTCGTCGTAAAACCCAGGGATTTGAACTCGACCGTCATCGTCCACAAGGCTGCCGCACAATCGGGCGATGGCGTTGACCGGATTGGCCACACTGCCGCCAAACACTCCGCTGTGCAGATCCTTGGCCGGCCCCGTCAGCCGGACTTCTGCCGCCACGATTCCTCGCAGGCCGTACGTGATCGCCGGAATGCCGTCGCCATATTGACTGGTATCACTGATGACAGCGACATCAGCTTTCAGACGTTCCCTGTTGTCTGCAAGGAACACGTCCAGATTGTCACTGCCAACTTCTTCCTCACCTTCGATCAGAAACTTCACGTTGACGGGCAACCGCCCGGTCTTGTTGACCCACGCCTGAATCGACTTCAAATGCGTGAAGACCTGTCCCTTGTCGTCAGTGGCTCCACGTGCATAGATCCTGCCGTCGCGAAGCTGCGGTTCGAACGGCGGAGTCGTCCAAAGTTCAAGCGGATCAGGCGGCTGGACATCGTAATGGCCGTACACCAGGACGGTGGGTAACGACGCGTCTTCGAAACGTTCGCCATAGACGATCGGGTGGCCTTTTGTGGGGATAATTTCGGCCGTCAGTCCCGCTGCGACCATGGATTTCAGTACGAAGTCCGCACAGCGCTGCATGTCGGGCAGAAAGGCTGAGTCCGCGCTGACGCTGGGTATCCGCAGAAACTCGAACAGTTCGTCAAGTGCGGCTTGCTGCTGGCTGTTCAGATACTGGAGAACGGTGTCCACGAATTATTCCTTTGTTCAAGTGTGAGCAGCAAACGCTATCAGAAATTCGTTTGACGCGTCGGCACCGATCGTGATGAGCTGGTTGCCTACAATCGCCAGGCCTGAATACCCAAGTCCGGCTTTGGTCGCTGTGCAGAGTTGTACTTGTTGAAGTGTGGTACTTGCGCACTTCAGGTGACGTCTTCGTAACAGGACGGGAGCGACCCTGTGAATTGCAAACGCGGCCTGTCAGGGGAAATTTGCGATTCAGTCGTTTTAGGAGCGTGCTGTACGTCCCCAAGCCTCAAAAACGTTGCAGAATCGCAGCCAAGTGTAGCAACACTGCACAAGCCTTCCAGCTGTCCTTTGCCCCCACCGCCTGGATCCGGATTCGCGTGTTGGTGGAAGAACGAGTCCGCACGTCGCCACCCGCTTCGAGGACCGGCTGGCGGCATCGTTGCACTAATGGGGATCTACCCATACAGTAAGCGGAATAAGGAGCGCTGAGGGCAACAAATCCCGAATGAGTGTCCGCGCTGGCTGCTAATTTTGAATCGAAAACGACATGTGTTTTTTCTCATAAAGACGCTCAGGACAAGGGCTGGGAACTGATGATCAATTTTAATTCCTACCAGTGGGAAAACGCCGACGATGTGTTGGTCGTCGAACTCTCAGGCAAACTGGACACCGACAGTGCCGAGACTTTCTTCGCTCAACTGGAGAAGGAAGTCGAAACCGGTCACATCAATCTGGTTTTTGACTGTAAGGAACTCGAATTCATTTCCAGCCTTGGGTTTGGCATGATGATTCGTGCTCATTCGCGCATGCAACAAGCCAATGGAGGCGTCCAGTTCGCGCGACTGGAAGGCTTCATTGCCGAGGCCTTCCACGTTG
>JABABI010000092.1:6409-25838 GCA_014238335.1 Fuerstiella sp. | reverse complement strand
GTCGCTGCAAATGCTCACGCTGAAGATTTCGCCGCAGACTGGAAATCATCGGTTTGCGAACCGTGAACGTGCCTTTTGGCTTTTTGTCAAGTTCAGACCAGACAGCCGTGGAGATCGTCGTCAGCAATTCCGGCAAAGTCAGGCTTTCCTCCTCCACCGGAACACGCATCTCGTTGTCATAAACTCGTTTGAGTGTCGTGGGATTCATCAACATCGTGAGCGAAGACGCCTGGATGCCCATCACGCGATCATGAATCGGCCAGGTGGCTTCACTGGAGTATGCAAGTCGGTCGTCCAGCCACTTGTCCAGGCCCATTGACTGAGTGAGTTCCGGTGATAATCCAAACGCTGCGTCGCTGAAACTGTTTTCAACAACAAAGGCCAGCGCCTTCCGCTGCTTCTCTGCAGAAACAACTTCCACGGGTTTTCGACCATTGGGGTCGCCCTTCTTGTCTCGATACACGTGGGCACCGCCAACCCAGTTGGCCATCATGGACACGGCTCGAGTCTGTACGGAGAGCGTCAGCTCATAACCATATCGCACACGGTCCCAGCTATCACCGTCCTTGACAAAACTGGTAAGCAATCGATCACGGTGATGCTTCGCCAGAGTCATCTGGTTATTGCCGTAGTCCAGTGGGTCCCTGGTAAAGTCATAACGCCGAGCCAGTGGGTCGGGGCCGTTCGTATCTTCGTCGGTCGCGAAAACCAACTCCGGTTCAGCAACTCGTGCCAGAACCTTTTTCGTATCGCCGAAGGTGTAACCATATTCAATGGCCCACATGTCGTACGGCCCAACGCCCGTCATCCCGAAGTCACCCTGATTATCCATACCTTCGGCGTGAATATTAACTCCGATGTAGTCCATGACCGACCCGGCCAGTTGTTTCTTACCCTTGATTTCTTCTCCGTTAATCTGATCAAACGAATAGACGCTGGATGCCTTAAAGTTGTGACGAAGCCCAAGTGTGTGGCCGACCTCATGAGCAACAAGATGAGCAATCAGGGGACCGACAAAGGATTCCGGCATGCCATCCAGCATCTGTTCGTCAGACTTGGCTTCTTTCTTGTCATCATCCTTGTCGTCGTCTTCTTTCTTCCTGTCGTCGTCTTTTTTCTTCTTGTCGTCGTCTTCTTTCTTCTCGCCTTCATCCTTGTCGGCTTTCTTATCTTCATCCTCTTCGTCCGCTTCCAGCATCGCCAGCGACATCTTCATTAATGCCAGATCGAATGACATGCCTTCAGCGGCAAGACACATGCCGTTAATCTGACTGGTGCGCCCAATCAGTCCGTCAAATTCATCGTCGCCAATCAAGGTGTTGTCAACCAACGCAATCGGATGGCCGGCGAAGGGCGTGGCAGCGTCGCGAGCAATTTTGGCGGCTATTTCATTACGAATGGCCGCCGGAGCCAGCCTAATGCGTGGATCCCAGTTGGGATGTTCAGCGAGCCACGCCAAAGTCTCGGGACCGAAGCCTTCCATCGCAATCTTTGGCAGAAGTTCATCAAACTGCTTCTGATAATGCCGAATCCAGCCATCCGTCAGAATGATATCGGCGTCGAGAATCTGGCCAGTCAGAGGATTGACTCGGCTGGGGCCAATAGCAGTCCCGATGTCGTTGTTCAGCCACCGTACAAAATTGTAATTGACGTCTTCCGGATCCTTATCCATGTGAGCGCCGGACGCCATGTCCTGATAATAGACTTCAATTGCATCCGAGATACCGATATTTTCGAAGGCCTTGTTCCATGCCAGAATTCCGTCCTTCACCCAGCGGCGATAGCGGATTGGCGTGGTGTGTTCAATGTAAAACACGATCGGACTTTTCGGAGGACTGATCTTGAGCTTGGCATCAGCCTTCTCAATTTTCCAGCGATTGATGTAGCGGACTTTGGTTTCGCGATCATTATACTTGGCCAGGTCGGAATAACTGGTCGTAAAGAAGCCGACGCGCTGATCGGCTGCCCGAGGTTTGTAGCCGGTGCTGCTCGGAATCTCGCTGACAGAATAATGCAGTTTCTTAAGCTTGCCACTGGAGGACGGCACTTCGAATGCAACTTCGATGTTGTTCTTGAACGCCTTGGCAGTCGCGATGGAGAAGATGCCGAGCCTTGCTGAAGAGCTGAGGCTGCCGTCGACGCCAAAGAAACGGCTGGCATTTGTCACAAACAAGGCATCCATGTCAATCACAGGACCACCACTCGGACCAATGGTGACAATCGGCAGGTCCAGCAACAATCGATCCGTAAACAATCGTTTGACCGAGGACTCTGCGCCCTTGTCGCCCGGAGCGCGGTAATCGATGGCCGGTTCCATTAACGCAACGCGTTTGTCGTAACGGCGCCAATAGACGTACATTTCACCGGTCTGCAGCCCCGCATACGCATCGCCACTGGCCAGAGTCAACGCAATGTAATATTTCTTGCTGGCAAAGGTCCGTGGCAACTCGGCGTACAGCTGCGCATCTTTCTTACGCTGATACAGCGTGTACATCGGAGTGATGTTGGCCTTGCTGACGACCTTCGTGAATCCATCCAGGATTTTTGCGTGAGGTGGAAAATCACTGGCGGTGGAAGTCTGAGCACAGGCAGACGGTGCAGCCAGCAGCACTGAAACTCCCAGCGACATGAACACGGCAGATTTGATGAAGACACTTCGCATACAGCACTTTTCCTGGTACAGACGTTTAAGGTTTAAAGCCTGGTAGTAATGACGAAAAAGACGACGCGACCGACGCCGAATCGTCATGTGGCGACGAGGAACTTCCGGACAACGTGTGCTCAGTTCTACAGCCAGGTTTTGCCAGTCCCTTCATTCTACCCCTTTTTCAAATGATTAGAAGGTGGGTGAATCAGAAAGGCAGGCGAGAACACAAAGACAGGGTTCTCCCCCGTTTCGACGCCGTCAATCGGATTGCTCTAACAATACAGAAGGGTTCCGCTGGTCCGCAGAGCCTGATTTCCTGCAACAAACGCCAGAGAATCACCAAGCCGCAGACTTTGCCACACCACAGCTCAGTTGCCGATAGTCAGATCTGCCATATAGATTGCTGTGATTTTTTGGCCATTTGCGTCTGTTTCGTGAGAGGAATACCAGGACATGGCCGCCGACGTGGGGCTCAGCTGAAGAAATCCGGGATACGAATTGTCTCCGCCGCTGGGTAAAGACGCGAATTCGCGAAGATCTTCACCGTTCAACCAGCACATCGATGTCCTCGGGCCATTGGCCGTCGTGCGACGTCCACCAACGACGTATCGATCCCCCCACCGGACCAGCAGGGGCCCTCCGATGTAGCGATCCAGGTCGGTCCGATACCAATCTGTAAATGGTGGCCTGGATTTAAGAATCTGCGCCGGCTGACTTCCTCGGCGTCCAATTGCCAGCACACTGCCGTCCGACTCAAACAGAAAGGCTGTCTCATCGCCGCGAATCGCCTGAAAGACGGCGCGCTTGCGCCAGATCAGACCGTCGTCGCTTTCCAGCATTAACGAGACAACGGCTGTGCCTTCTCCTTTCGGACCTTCGGCAAAATCGGTTTTTCTTCGACCGCACAAAAAGGCTTTGCCGCCAAAGGTATTGGCTTTCCAGACGTAGTGTCCATAGGTCCCGTCCAGCATTACCGGACTATTCCATGACTTTCCGTCGGACGTCCAGGCGGCGTAACCCAGATGTTTGTTGAGATCGTATTGGTCGCGAGGCAGAGTGGTCGAACCGCTGTACCATGTGCCCGTGTAGACGAACAGTTTCTGCCTAAAGACCAGAAAATGAGGATCACGCGTGTCGCGGTGTTTTACACTGAAACGGTGGACCTGCTGCCAGGACTGCAGATCGTCACTCACCATAATAATGATCGATGATGTGGGATGCACCATGTGTCCGTCAGGGCAGCTGCGAAACGTCAGGTAGTACCGATCCTGAAATCGGACAAGATCTGTAAAGGCGTTATGTTCACCGTTGTGGAAGACTCGCCGAATGCTGGAAACCTGCACGTTCGGAAGATCGGCCAGCAGCTCACCAGTCGGGACGGCGGGGATCCAAGCCAGCAGTATCAGGTGCCGGCAGCACACACGGCACGTCTTCCTGAGGTTTCGCGGCTGATGCGGCGAAGCCATGACTTCACGACGTTCTGGGCGGGCGTCCTGTATCATGTCACGTTCTTTCCTCTCGTTTGCTGAATTCAGCATGGGGATCCAGCCCGATGTCGATTCCCCAAGAAACTTTCGACTCATGTTTCCGGCGATGGCGAGTTGGGTGTACCACCACAATTCACTAACATTCCCGGCAATCCTGCTGCGACAAACAACAATCTACTGGGCGAACCGAATTGATGGAAGCAATTGCGGCACTGCTGGCACTGACTCTTATGGAGATCGTGCTGGGAATCGACAACGTGATCTTTATCACGATTCTGACGGACCGTCTGCCGGAAGATCAGCAACCGCTGGCACGGCGACTGGGTCTTTTCCTGGCAATGCTCTCCAGAATCGCGCTGCTGTGCCTGATCAACATAATCATGACACTGGAGAGGCCGCTGTTTACATTGACCGCTCTGGGGCTGTCTGCGGACCTGCTGCAGCAGATGGGTGGTGAACACTGGTCGGTGATCAACGAGGTTTCCGGACGCGATATCATCCTGCTGCTGGGCGGACTGTTCCTGATTCGGCACAGTGTGAAGGAAATTCATGAACAATTCGAAGGAAGCAACACCGACGTAGCGCTGACCACCAGCCATACGTTCGCAGGCGTCCTGATCAATATCACAATCATGGACATCATCTTTTCGCTGGATTCAGTGATTACGGCGGTTGGGATGACAACGAATCTGAATGTCATGATTACGGCCGTTGTTGTTTCCGTCCTGGTGATGATGGCATTCGCCGAACGGATCAGCGGTTTCGTGAAACAAAATCCCACCTTCAAAACGCTGGCGCTCAGCTTTCTGATCCTGATTGGCGTGATGCTGGTGGCCGAGGCGTCCGGAACGCACGTGAACAAGGGTTACATCTACTTTGCGATGGCGTTTTCTTTGATTGTTGAAGCACTGAACCTGCGCGTGCGCAATTCACCCACATCGCCGCCGGCAGATGCAACTGCATCATCCTCCGCAGATTCTGTCACGGACAGTGCGTCATGACGGAGATGCCTACCATTTCCGTCACCGAACTGGTGACGGCTTTCAAGGAGATCATCGAAACCGCGTTGCCACCGGTATGTGTGGAAGCAGAGATTTCCAACTGCAAACGATCGGCGGCCGGGCACTACTACCTCACGCTGAAAGACGACAACTCAGAAATCGGGGCGGTCATCTGGAAGGCAACGGCCGCGCGATTGAAGTTCCGGCCGAAGGACGGACTACGAGTTCTGGCCACCGGTGCGCTGCAGGTTTACGTCGCCCGCGGATCCTGTCAGTTCATCATTAACCGACTTCAGCCAGAGGGAGTCGGCGAACTGGAACTGGCCTTACGCCAGTTGAAGCAAAAACTGCAAGAGGAGGGGCTGTTCGCTCCCGAACGCAAACGAGCACTGCCGCGAATTCCACGACGCATTGCTCTGGTTACCAGTCCGACATCTGCAGCCGTCCATGACATGATTCAGGTCATCACCCGTCGCTGGCCCGCCGCGAATCTAATAATTCTGCCCGTTCCCGTTCAGGGGGACGGAGCCGCTCCGCGAATTGCTCGTGCAATTGCGTCGGTGGGACATGTGCCGGATGTGGACGTCGTAATTACCGGCCGCGGAGGCGGCAGTCTGGAAGATCTGTGGGCATTCAACGAAGAAATTGTCGCCCGCGCCATTGCGGCCTGTCCAATTCCCGTTGTCAGCGCGGTGGGCCATGAAGTTGACGTATCCATTGCCGATCTGGTGGCAGATCGGCGAGCGTTGACGCCCAGTGAGGCTGGCGAACTGGTGGTGCCGTCGGCCAAGGATTTTCGAACGGAACTGCGACAGTCAGCGGCTCGAGTACACCAAATCATGATTGGTCGAGTCGAACGCCTGCAACAGCAACTTGACGCCATCGCATCTCGCACCGTGTTTCAACGACCGATGACCATGCTTGACGAACGCCGCCAGCGGTGCGACGACGTTGCCGGCCGAGCTGACCGGGCGATTCGGCTGCACAGCGAGCGAATCCGGCAACGACTGACCGCTACAACTGCATCGCTGGATGCATTGAGTCCTCTGAACGTCCTGGCTCGTGGGTACTCGTTAACCACAAACGCTGACGGAACGCTGGTAAATTCTGTCTGTAAGGTCGAAGATGGAACACCGATTCACGTGCGTGTCAGTGACGGAGTGATCACGGCGACGGTTGACGGAGCACATTGACATCGCCACCTGCATTGAATCAATTCAGGTTCGGTCGTTCCTGCATACCCGTATGATTCCTGGTCCCAAACTGTGGTGAAATAGTGGGGCATCACCCGCTATCCATTCGGAGGGTTACTTGATGTCGTCGGTGTTGCTGCTGGAATACTTTCATGCTCACGAACCGGCGTACCGCACAGCGCCGCCGTCGATGCTGAGCGAGGGGCGGACGATGCTGCTGTCCGTTCTGGAGGACCTGTGGAGTCTGCCCGATATTCACGTCCGCGTGGCGGTGTGCGAAGCGGCAATGGCTGAGCTTTCGATCAATCCCCGGAGCGTTGTGCGAGCGGGCAATTCCCAGTCCCTGGATGAACTGGTGGACGAAGTTGTGACCGACTCGTCGGACGTGGACGTTGTTCTGACCATCGCACCGGAAACAGACGGCGTGCTCACCTCGCTGGCCCAGAACTTTCGGCGCAGGGGATTTCGGTTTCTCGGGCCTCGCACGGAGGTCGTCGAAGCGTGTTCCGATAAATGGCTGACGTGCGAACTGCTGCGGCGCAGAGGGCTGCCCACAGTACCAACGGAACTTGCCACGAACGCCCTTCGCCTGGCGATTTCCGCGGATCAGAAATGCGTGTTCAAACCGCGGGACGGCGCGGGCTGCGAAGGTATCGTTTCCGGCAAGCTGAAAGACGTTTGGGCGCATCTCGGAAAGGAGACAACCGCGCTGCAGTGTTCTATCATTCAACCCCTCGTCAGCGGCGTGCCGATCTCGGTTGCTATGATCGGCCAGGGCGAGGGGCACAGCCCCCTGTTTCTGCCCGCATCCGCTCAGAATGTGGAATGGAACGACACCGGGCCGAATTATCTGGGTGGCACGATTCCTGCTTCTCTTTCCACCCCTGCACAGAAAGAACTGAGAGAGCTGTGTCACAGGATTGCATGGGCGTTGCAACTTGAAGACGGCTACGTTGGCGTCGATATGCTATTCACAGATCAGGAATTCCTGATCACAGATATCAATCCTCGACTGTGCACCAGTTACGTTGGCTATCGAGCCGCCACGAAACACAACCTGATGACTTCTATGCTACAGACGTCAGCTGGCACACGTCCAGCATGGCAAACTCCACCGCTTACGTTCACCTGCAACGGAGATGTGACGACAGCATGAATACGGTGCGTCGTCTGCAACAAACGAACATGACTGAACAGCTGCCAACGCTGGATGACTACGCCGGACTAAGAACAACGGTGCTGGGGCTCGGCACCTTCGGCGGCGGAGTCGGGGCAGCCAGGTTTCTGGCCGAACGCGGTGCCGACGTCACACTCACCGACTCGCGCACAAAGGAACAGCTGTCAGAATCCATAGCTCAACTGAATGACGTTCCAGTCCACCGCTGCTTCTGGGGGGGGCATCCGGAAGAAGCGTTTCATGGGGCCGACCTGCTGATCGTCAATCCAGCGGTAAAACCCGATGCTGATTTTGTCGTCAGATGTCGCTCCGCGGGAACACTGATCACCAGTGAAATCGAACTTTTTCTGCACCATTTTCGCGGCCGAGTCATCGCGGTTACCGGCAGCAACGGCAAGTCCACAACGGCATCGCTTGTGCATCGGCTGCTGCTACCACACGCGCACGAGGCCGGCTTCACCGTCACTCTGGGTGGAAACATAGGAACCAGTCTGTTGCCGACCGTGAACAAATTCGGCCCGGACGACGTCGCAGTGCTGGAACTCAGTAGTTTTCAACTGGCTTCGCTGCAGCGATCGGACTTCGCTCCGTGGATTGCGGTGATGACAAACTTCTCGCCGAATCATCTGGACTGGCACGGCAGTGTGGAAGGCTATCGCAATGCCAAGCAGGTCATATTTTCTCGACAGCGAATGACAGACATCGCCATTTACTCTGATGAGTCACTTGATGACGATGCCTGTGGAGTTTCTGCGGCGCCGGCATGGCGAATTCGGGGCCGAAGAATGACCTTTGGCTGTAGCGACACTGGCGAAGACGGCGCCTTCATGGACTGTGGATCGCTGACTTTTCGCGACGGAAACCGAGAAGACGCGATTCGTTTGCACGCTTCCTCATTGCTGCCAGGCGACCACAACGCCCGCAACATCGCTGCTGCTGCCTGTGCCGCATGGGTTGCCGGATCAGATCCGTTAACATTTGCCGAATCCCTGAACTCATTCGAGCCACTGCCACACCGTCTGCAGCGCGTCGCTGACAAAAAGGGCGTCGCGTTCTACAACGATTCGGTCGCGACCACACCGGAATCGTCGATTGCGGCATTGCAGTCGATGCCTCAACCGACCGTGATTCTGGCCGGTGGGGCGGACAAAGGTGTCGACCTGTCGCGATTTGCGTATGCAATCAGACAGCACGCAGTCGCAGCGGTATTGATGGGCGAAACTGCCGGGCAGTTGTCATCACTGCTGGGCTCCAGTTCCCAGTCAGCAGCTCAGCCGACGGTTCGGATTGCTTCCGACTTCGCCGATGCGTTCGCTCATGCGGTTGCACTTGTTCCCGAAGGCGGTATCGTTCTGCTGTCACCCGGATGCGCCAGCTATGGGTGGTTCCGCGACTATCGCGAGCGTGGCGAACAGTTCATCGAAATGGCCAGAGCATGGATATCCAGGTGACTCAGGACGAATTCAAAACATCACAGCGAACTTGGCAGCTGGCTGCGTACATGGTCCTTCTGCCATCACTGCTAATCGGCTGTTCCGACGATGCCGGGCAACAGGCGGAATCAAAATCGCCACCAGTGTTGCGTGCGGCTCCGTCCGACGAACCCGAATTCATCTCAGCCAGCGACCTGCGGCGAAGGCTCCGAGCCAACGAAAAAGCTAAGTTTCCCCGAGTCGGAAATGACATCGTGGGCGCGGAACTTTTTCAGTCGGGAGTCAAGTCGATTGAAGCGCTGCGAGGACTGCCTCTTCGTTCCGTCGATCTGGGCATGACAGAAGTCACGGACATTTCGCCGCTGGCAGGGATGCCGCTGGAAAGGGTAATTCTGGAGAACACCAAAGTTGAAGATATCAGCGCTCTGAAAGGCATGCAACTGGAAGTGCTTTACCTGCAGAATACGAAAGTGACCGACCTGTCAGCATTGCAAGGAATGCCGCTCCGGGAACTAAACCTGCTGAATGTTCCCGTAGATAACCTGACGACCATCGCAAAGCTACCACTGAAGACGCTGTGGATTCCACGGACACAGGTGACGGACATCGCACCACTGAGCGGCAAGTCACTGGTCAGTCTGGATGTGGAAGCGACAGCGGTCGCAAACATTGGCGCTCTGGCGGGCATGACCAGTTTGAGACGACTCAATATCGCTCACACCCCAATTACCGATGTGTCACCGTTAAAGGGGCTGAAGCTGGAGCGAATCACAGTGACGCCTGGAACCGTGACCAAAGGTATGGAAGTGCTGCGGGACATGCCGTCACTGGGGCAGATCCTGACGACGATGGCCGGCGAGAGCCGACAGTCTGCTGCCGACTTCTGGCAGAAATACGATGCCGGCGTCTGGAAAGAAACTCCAGAAAACACGCCCGAAAAAAACCCTGCTAAAACCCCCGCTGACAACGAAACTGAGCCGGCGAAGGAAGAAAACGGCAACGAATCACCGACCGCGCCTGAGGACGAAGCACAGGGTAACAATCCGTCGAAGTCAGAAGATTTGCCGACGGAGAAATGAGGAAGGCCCCCGATAGAGGCTGCGATCCAAGCACGCTGCGCAACCGTGGCAACTGCGTTTCCCACAGAACCAAATATCTGCAGCATGGAATCAAGATTCGATTCCGACAGTGCTGTCCTGCGGAGCTTATTGCGATTGCAAAGTCTCCGGGGATCCGTCTTCCCTGGCTGATCGCCACCAGATGTCCGATTAAGGCCACGCCAATAAAACTGAACCGGCGCCATGTCCACCATTCGTGGCGGCACGATAGAATCGGCTCACAATGGCAGCGGTGCCGGGCTGTCCAGCATATTCTCGTGCAGATGAGAATGTTCAGGCTCCAGAGGAATGACGAAGACACCCTTATTGCATGAGACGTATGGCGGAAGATTTTTTCTCATGATAAGACTTCGAAGTATCAGGAAGGAAGGCTGCGGTTGCCGTGCATCGAGTCACTCAGGCACCGGGCAACAGACTATCATCAAAAACTCGTCACAGGCTACGACGTTCTGTTTACGGCGGCAGCGCTTGATGCGCTAACAAGAAAGACCATCGCGGGCACGTGAATCCGCCGAATTCACGCGGACCTGGGACGCTGAACGGTCGGCTATTCCACAGCCAACGACCCGGGAATAATCAAGCGGGCCCGTCTTCCGTCTACGCTCAGCTGACCTGAGATCACTCGCCGAATAGCTTCCGGGTACGCAATTTTTTCGCGTTCAAACACCAGATCGGCCACGTCGTCGGCAGTCGCGTTATCGGGAATCTCGACACTGCTCTGCAGCACAATCGGACCGTGGTCATATTCATTATCCGCGAAGTGCACCGTACATCCACTGATCTTCGCCCCCCGTGCCACAACGGCTTCATGCACATGGTGGCCGTACATTCCTTTGCCGCAAAAGGCCGGAATCAGTGCCGGATGGATATTCAGTACGCGGTGACGAAAGTCGTCAGGGATATGCAGCAGTGACAGGTATCCCGCCAGAGTGACCAGATCAACCTGTCTCGAACGCAGAGCACCAAACACCGCATCACTGAACTCAGCGATGTCTGAGAAGTCTCCCCGGCAAATGGAAACACAATCCAGTCCCGCGTCGATGGCGTGCTGCACACCTTTACAGTCCGGACGACTGGAGACGACCAGAGGCACTACCGCATTCATGGAACCACGCCGGATACAATCCAGAAAGTTCAACAGCGTGGTGCCGCCACCGCTGATCAACACACCGAGTCGCACGGGGCGGTCCGTAATGGCGGGAAGTTGTTGCAAACGTTCGTTTTCTGTCAAAAATTTGGGGGTGCAGGTCAAGACGGTATTTTCCTGTCGCTTGCTCCCCTGTTGACTGGAAGATCACAGGAACACCGACGAAACCAGTGGCAGACCCACCCCTCAGCTGTTCACAGCGATCACCCTATGACGCAGTTTCGCCCGGTAAATCGACATTGAAGTCGGAAAGCGGCAAAGAGTATCCGGCGACTTGTGGATTTTCAAACTCGGGGGCCACGCTGACTCGTTTTCGCAGCCGAATTCGATCACGTTCCTCGCGTTGATTACGTCCCCACAGAATCATCAGCGTGAGAACCACAAAGACACTGGCAAAGATCATCGCAGTATCGCCGAGTCCGCTGTCTGAGTACGCAGCCGCACGCAAAGCCTGAGGAGCCCCCGCAGAAAGATGTCCGGCAGCGACCAGCGCCTGAACCTGGTCAACGGTGGGTTCCCAACTCACGGTGCCGGCCAGAATCAGTGGCGCAATGCGAGTTGTATCCTGAGAACCGTAAACATACCGCTTAAAAAAACAACCGGTGACTTTGACTCGATCCAGAACCTCTGCCTCCAGCGGAAAACCATCCGGAAGCGTGGGCGTGACAATCACTACGGGGTTGTGCTGTGAGTCATCGGTAAACAGCCACAGCTCATGCAGCGGACGACCATTGAACAGTTTTTCGTCCCCGGCGTAACTCACCATGTGTCGCACGTGTCCCTGAAAAGTGACAAGGTGTCCGTGCCAAACATCCGGGTATTGAAACATGTCCACATATGTCTGGAAGGACTCAGGATCCTTTCGATACTGACGATAACGGGCCACCCGATGATTCAGCTGTCGCTGCAGCGCTACTTTTTGTCGACGAAAAGTGGTGTCATCAATGCTGCCCGACTTTAAGCGGCTTCCCAATTCGTTCAGCTCCTGATCTGTCTTGTTGTTCACCGCCTGCATCAGGTCACCAATACGCTGCAGCAGAACACCGTCGGCGATTTCCTGCTGCAACGTTTTACTGGTCATTTCCAGTTGACGCAGCGTCTCGTAGTACAGCCAGGTTTCTTCATCACGAAGACGCTGCTTGTCGACAGAGTTCTGCCGCACCAGATCAAAGTGCGGTATCGGACTGAGCTGCCGCATTGTCTCACAATAGATCAGCGGGCGTCCGTCCATCTTCTTCACAACCCATCCCTTCACCATGACAGGCACAGCCGCATCGGCGGATGGCCACTCGTCAAATGCGATTCGTTCAGAAGGTGTCAGCAATCCGCCAGTATCAATCAGAGCCTTCGATTGCAGCCCATCGAAGGAAGTCAGGGTCCCCCGTAACAAGCGCACTTCAGGGCGGGCGATGGGGTCCGAAAATTCTTTCTCGATCATTACGTTCAAATGCTGGCCTGGAGCGATTCGCACAATGGACTCGGCCTTAAACCGCCCAAACAGGACGATCGGGCGACCGACATAGTCTTCGGGAAATCGTGCAATATCATCCAGCAACTGAAAACGAGCATCCGCGTCGGCAGAGGGACTCTGGGAATCGGCGTCGCGTCTTCGAAACGGGTCAGGCAGTCCGCCTGGCATATTCGCGGGAACTTCACGATCGCGCAAATGCCCGTTTCCCCACGCCAGGCGTCGTGCGTGCGCGTACTGATAAAACGCCTGTTCCCACGCAGCAACACCCGCCCGCGATATCCGACGGCCCGCCTCTACAGCAGTTTCAGCTGTTTGTTGCAGCAACAAACGTCGCTGGTCGGCAATCGCGTCGATCAGGTCAAGGTAGGCCAACTCCTCCGCTGTTGACAGATATTCAACACCGTGCTGAAACTGAGACGCCGATGAAAAATGCAGATCGGCAATCGACGAGGAATGCTGCGTCCAGTCAAACCGACGAACCACAGGTCTGGTGTTCGTGGCCGGTGGCACATCGCGACTGACGACAGCTGTATCATCCGCTTCGAACAATCGAGGTTGTTCCGAAGACTCCCCTTGTGTCTCTGTCGGTGATCTGCGATTTCCTCGATCGTCGACAAACGGCAACAACTGGTTTCGTTCACCAGCAGGCACGTCAGCCGGAACCGGCGTTTCGAAGGTGCGAATCTGTGACGACGGACGGACTCGTTCCTCTCTGGGGGTCTTTTTCGCCGGCAAGTCCGGCATCAAAGATTCAAATGGGGGAAAGTCGTCCACCTCCTTTGGCGTCTGTCCGACCGCGAAGGCTGACGCCACGCAAATAAATGCCATCACTAATCTGAACGTTTGGAAGAAGGGTACTGCTGATTCTGGACTACCGGCCTCGACAGCGCCCAGCCGGAAGTTCCGGGCGCTGTAAGGAGGCAGAGCCCGTCGCCAGAGCAGCTGAAGGGCGTTGTTCGGTTTTTTATTCATCGCCAAAGGTCCCTCTTCGCAAAATAATCCTTCTGCAAAGTTTAGGCGTTCCTGGCGACCGGAAGCCAGTGGGGATTGCACACCGCAGACAGTTGTGTTCGAAAAACACGCTGACGCGGCCACGGACATACCACCAACAGCACCGATTCCGCTCAAAGGCTCCGCGTTGACAGTTTTGGCCAGTTAACCGATAATGCACCCGTTCAGCGACTTTGCTGACAACCTCACGACATACCCGACACGATTTGTAGCGACTCTGCGTAACCTGTGTAAGTTGGTGGCATAGTAACTCGTGGTGGTTGTGGTCGTTAGACTCATCCACTCTCTGGCTTTCGATACGGGGTTATCTTGAGTCGGTGAAATTTAACGACGGGCCAATGCCCTTTAGGCAATCAGGAAGAACGAACAATGGCTGAAAATCTGCATGAATTCACGGATGCGAACTTCGATGAAGACGTTTTGAAGTCTTCTGAGCCCGTTCTTGTGGACTTTTGGGCACCGTGGTGCGGCCCCTGCCGAATGTTAATGCCGACGATCGAAGAACTTGCCGACGAATTCTCTGGCAAAGTGAAAATCGGCAAGGTCAACACAGATGAGAACCAGGAAACCGCCGCTGGGTATGGAATCACAAGCATTCCCACGGTGATGTTGTTTAAGGATGGCGAAATGGTGGATAAAGTCGTCGGAGCACCGCCAAAGGACCACTTTGTGACCATGTTGAATTCAGCGGTCGGCTAAATCGACCGAAGTAAACGGTATAAGTCAGGCCGCCGCGGGTTTACACTGCTCGCTGGCGGTTTGTCGCATTGTCTCGGATTCATAGTTTTCTCAGAATCTGACACCGTCGACTTATGCCGCGGGAGTAAACACAACGTTTCCCAGCGATAGTTCGCATTGGTCTGTGTGCCGTCTCGCTCGTTCCACATTCGGAAAGGATTCCTGAACGTGACTGACTCGCCTGACACCGGAACTCGGTTCCCATACGTGGAGCAGCCGACGGCCGGGGGAGAATTATCGCAGCGAACGCAGACGCCGAATCCTGATCAGGATGCATTGCAGGTACTGCTGCAGGCCAGTGCCGCCGCTGAGTCTCTGCAACAGCGTTTCGGCGAACTGCAAAGTCGTCAGACTGAACTCACTGCAGAGCGCAGCCAGCTGAGCGCCGACCGTACGGCCTTTGAACAGCGTGCGCGTCAGTTTGCCGAACAGGTGGCGCGGGATCGCAGCACTCAGCGAGAAGTGACTGCTGAACTGGAACAACGTCAGCACGAAGTCAGTCAACGGCAGACCGAACAGGAACAGCAACAGAACCTCATCGACCAGTCCCGCGAGGATCTCGAAAACAAACGTGCCCGTCTTCATCAGGCCGTGAATGAAGAACTTGCCCGTGAACGTGCTGTGCTGCAACGGCAGCAGAACACCCTCGATAATGAGCGCCAGCGACTGGCGGAACGTGGTGAACAGCTGGAACACGAACACCGTGACCGGATGCAGCGACATGAAGAAGCTGTCCAGTCGGAACGCGAATCCATGCGGGAAACCGTACGGAAGGAACTGGCTGGCGAATCGGATGAACTGCATCGCGAACGACAGAAATGGGCCAGTCAGAAGGAAGCACAAACGGCGGCCCTACAGCGTGAAACCGAGGATCTGCAGCAACAGAGAGAATTGTTTGCCGAACAGCTGGAAATCGAACAACAGCGACTCCGTGGTGAAATCGAAAAGCGTCGGCAAACGCTGCTGACCGAGCAAAACAATCTGCAGCGACGCTATCGGTTTCAATTCGAGCATCTTGCTCGCTCTCGCACCGACTTTGAAGTTGAGCTGCGTGAACTGCGTCGTGAGTTGCAGTTGTTCCGTACCGAACGCAATTCATTTAACCAGCAGCACCGCCTTCGCTTCGGCCAATTACAGAAGATTCGTGAAGCGCTGCTGGAGCGTGAAGAATCACTTAAACGCGAACAGAAAGTGGTGGACCGAAATCGCATCGGCGCCGAATTGGATCTGAAGCGACAGCAAACGCGACTTCAGGAGCGTCAGGAAGCAGTGATGCAGGATCTGGAATCGCGCACCCGACGTATCCACCAGTCCGAACAGTCCTCTACTGATACCAGCCATCGTCTCGAACAGCGGTTGCAGCATGTAAATCAGTTGCGAACAGAACTCGACTCTAGACATCGCGAGGTACTGGAGCAACGATTGCTGCTGGAGGAACTTCAGGCTACGGTGCAATCGAATGATCCGAAGTACGCGCCAAAGCGCCAAAGCGCCAAGGACGCGACAGAGCGGTTCTTTGAGCAGCTGCACGTCCAGTTGAAGACGGAATATCAGCGTCTGGAGGCAAAGGCCACGGATCTCGCAGCGAAGCAGGAACAGTTTCGCAGGGACCGCAACGATCTTGAACAATGGTTCGCGGACCGGGCAGCGAAAGTCAGCGAACCCTCGCACAAGGTGGATGCCGAGGAAATCCTGGAGAAAGTTGCTGCTGTCGAAGAAGAACTCGCCTCAAGCCGTCGAGAGTGGCTCAGCGAACAGAAGGATGCGGAAGCGACGATTCGCCGTCTGCTGGACCAAATTGCCTCTTCTGAGACTCAGAAATTCAGCGTAGACGGACCGATCATAGCGCGGACGACGGCACAGGCGGACGACACTACCGCTGCCGTTGATCAGACGGTCAACTTCGCAGACGAAGGCGATTCGCAGAATCAGGCGGCGTAGATTCTGCTGATTTTCGCGGAGACTCGGCATTTCCTCCGGGGGTTTTCACGCCTAGAATCTCAGCAGCGGAGTACAAACACCTCGCCAGGATGAACCACGAAGTAACTTTCGGGCGGATTGGATGAGTATTGAGTCGCACTGAGGCATCCCTGACGTCAACTACTGCCGAGGCCCACGTCCTTCTACTGACCGCCGTTGCTTTCTGAGTTTCATTTCGTGCCCTCAGTTATGTGTCAGGTAACCTTGGCCGATTCAGTTCAACATTTGGAAACTCGGGACATGCCGCCTTTACGCTCGTGGAGTCGCATGGTCTCGTTTGTCGTGCTTGTTGTCGCGGCCGTTGCGGCCGGTGCCGCGATGCTGTCTCCCGGTGTGTCCACAGCTGCGGCTCCTGTCCAGCCAGTCAGGTTGGTGAATACGTTTCCTCACGATCGCAGCTCGTTTTGTCAGGGACTGGTCATGCTCAACGGGGCAATCCTTGAGGGAACGGGGCAATACAACCGCTCCCGACTTCGACTTGTGGAGCTGACGACTGGCAAGCCGACTGTGGATGTCGCGTTGCCCGGCAACGTCTTTGGCGAAGGCGTTACTGTCTGGAAGAACAGGATCCTGCAACTGACGTGGAAGAACGGTTACCTGCTCACATACGACAGTACAACGCTGCAGCGCACCGGTTCAGTACAGTATCGCACCATTGACCGCAGCCTGTACGAAGGCTGGGGAATCACTCATGATGGAACTCACCTGATCATCAGCGATGGGTCATCGACACTGCGATTCGTCGATCCGGAGTCGTTTCGAATGGTACGTCGCGTCCGCGTCAAAGACGGGTTTCGCGGGGTCTCAAAGTTAAATGAACTTGAGTACGTCAATGGCCAGATCCTGGCTAACGTCTGGTACAAGGATCAGATTGCGAGAATCGATCCAAAATCGGGACATGTGCTGGGCTGGCTGGATCTGCGGGCACTGCGGCCACGGACATTACTCAACGATCGGGAAGCGGTGCTGAACGGCATCGCCTGGGACTCCGTCGAACGCCGTTTGTTTGTCACCGGGAAAAACTGGCCCACGCTCCTGGAGATCTCATACTAACCGTTCGGGCACACCTGGAGTTGACGCTGACGACGGTTGTTGACCGGTCCGTCAATTATCGCGTTTTGGCTGCTGGCATCCAGCTTGCCAACAATCGTCGCATTTGAGTCACTCAGGCTCTGCCGTCCGGATCGAAGCCACGGTATGATAACAACAGTCGTCGTCTACCCGTCCTGCCTCAGCGTGCGAGAACGAGTATGCACAGGTATCTGCATATACCAACCGGAAAGCCGCAGGGCATCCAGCTGGCCTTGCTGTGCGTCGGCATATTCGCCGTCGCGAACGCTCAGCTGATTGCGACGGATTTGGAATTTCGGAAGACCGTGGCGCCCCTGTTGAGTGAATTCTGTTCCGATTGCCACGGAGATCAGCAATCGGAAGCCAAAATTAATTTCAGTCAGCTTGTGGCAACTCCGGACTTCGCCACTCACTTCAGAACCTGGCGTATGGCCAGCGAAATACTTCTACAGGGCAGGATGCCGCCACAGGAATCGCCTCAACCAGACGATCAGCAGCGACAGCAGGTGGTGGCAACTATTCAAAAACACCTCCGACAGGCAGCCGAACAGCATGCTCACGACCCCGGACCGGTCGTCCTGCGAAGGATGACCAGTGCGGAATACGCATATTTTATTCAGGACCTCACCGGTGTAACACTGCACCGTCAGTCAGATATTACCGGTGACGCAGCAGGCGGAGAAGGATTCGCCAACGTTGGTGCTGTGCAGTTCATGCAGGATTCGACGCTGGAACGTTATCTTGACGCGGCGAAACAGATCGCCGCTCATGCAGTCATCGGCACCGGACCACTCACGTTTTTTGAGGATCCGGGCCAGACCGGCCTTGAACTTTCTGCGATCGCGAGAATTCAGACGATCTACCGTGATCACGGATTTCGAACTGCCGCCGGCGAAGGTGGTGAAGCCTTCGGTCTGGATCGGTACGCGAAAGGCTTCTACGTGGCATGGCAGTTTCGCTATCGCCAGCAGCACGGCGTCGGCAACCGCACTCTGGCTGAGCTGGCCGTCGAGGAAGGTATCGATGTTCGTTTCGCAGAGTACCTGTGGTCGCTGCTGAATCAGCCAACACTGTCCTTTCCGACATCGGACATTTCGGAACGCTGGCAGAATCTGGCTCCGTCTGAAGAGGGCGTACCGGCCACACAGTTCGCCGACAAAGTTCGTCTGCAGTGCGAGCAGATCAATCGGGTCATGTACGACTGGCAAACCCGCTTCGGCCAGAACGCAGACGCCAAAGAGGAAGCCCCCGTACTGTCGGCAGGTAGTTTTGACGTGAAAGGATCAAAACTGTTTGAAATGAATATCAACTGGCCGAAGGGTACGAAGACAGCTCATATTCAACTGAACGTCGAATCGGCCAACCGTGAAGGCAGTCCCAACGCAGTTGTCCTCTGGCGAGCGGCGGACGTTCAGTTTCGAGACCCCGACCGCCGTCTCACGGATCCGGAACCTTTGTCCGTCCTGGTCACCAAAAGCGATGCGGAACGACTCGAATTTGGCAGTCACCGTCGCAGCGGTACGGTCGCAGCGCACGACTTTGTGACGATCGGCACTCAGCAGCCCACCGTCTTTGAGTTACCGGTCAGGGACGGAGCAACCTCCGCTCGCCTGACTGTGACAGCAGAACTGGACGTTCAGTACGGTGACGACTGCATCGTCCGCTGTACGATTGCGCAGGAAGAAGAGACCGATCAGGGCAAGCAGGTTTCGGCACTGCTGGCTAATTCAAAGGGCGCCGCATTCAGCCACTGGAAGAGGGGCGTACTGGAGTTTGCTGGCCTGCTGCCGCAGGTTTCGCACGGAGAACCGGCGCCATCAGATCGCGATCCGATCCCTTCCTCGTTCGACAACACATACAACAATTCCGAGAGAAACTTTTTCCACTACCGAATCAAGTACCATCGCAACGATCGTTTTCTGTACAACAACATCCTGAACGACGTCACACGCCGC
>JABABI010000092.1:0-6399 GCA_014238335.1 Fuerstiella sp. | reverse complement strand
GCGTGGATGGACCTGCTGGGATCGTTTGAATATCACGATACGTACCTCAGGTTTCTCGCGAACAAACACGAAGTCGAACTGGGAGAATTCCGCATTTCAGAAACGGACTCGCACCTCGTCGACGGCTTCAGCGAACAGCCTCGCGCCACTGTGCAGCAATTGCAGCACAACTATCATGCAATTCAAAAAGCGGTCTCCGCCGCTGAGCCCGGTCAACTGATGGACGTCATGCATCTGGCGAGCCGAGCATGGCGCCGTCCACTGAACAACGAGGAACAGGAACGACTGCGTGTCTATTACGAAGATCTTAGAAGTCACGAACGGCTGGATCATGGCAGTGCCCTGCGTACGCTGTTGACACGGATCCTGACGGCCCCTGAGTTTTTGTTCCGGGCTGAGCGGCGTCACGTGGCGGACGAAATACCTTCCTCCGATGATCGCGGAGCCGTCGCACTGTCCGACTGGGAACTGGCCAGTCGCCTGAGCTATTTTCTGTGGTCATCAGCGCCGGATGAGGAACTAAGAACATGTGCTGCCGCCGGCACACTCAGTCATCCCGAACAGCAAACGGCGCAGGTCCGACGCATGCTCAAAGATCCCAAGGCCCGGCGACTGGCCACAGAATTCTTCGGTCAGTGGTTCGGTTTCTACCGCTTCAATCACTACGGCGGTGTTGACCCAAAACGCTTTCCTGAGTTTTCCGACGGCCTGAAAGCAGCTCTTCATGACGAGGCCGTTTCCTTCTTTACACACATCATTCGAAACAACCGGCCAATCCACGAAATTCTGTTTGCCGATTATGCGTTTCTGAATGCCCAGCTGGCTGATCATTACGGAATCGATGTCCCTGAACTGTCGCACAAGCATACGCCCGTCGCTGATCTGACGGGGCAGCATCGAGGTGGACTGCTGGGCCTTGGTGCGGTGCTGACCGTTACGTCGGCTCCGCTCAGAACGAGTGCGGTCAAACGCGGTGACTGGGTGCTGCGGCGCGTCCTGGGTACTCCTGTGCCACCGCCGCCAGCCGACGCGGGTTCTATCCCGGCTGAAGATGTGCTCGCCGATGGACTGACTGTACGAGCACGTCTGGAAGCTCATCGCAACGATGCGTCGTGCATAAATTGTCACTCACGGATTGATCCGCTGGGATTTGCACTTGAACACTACGACACGCTCGGTCGCTGGCGTGAAACCTACCGAGACGGTCAGGCCATCGAGACTTCCGGAACGCTGCACGATGGCAGCGTGATTTCCGGAACCCACGGGCTGCGGGAATACCTGCAAAAACACGAACATTTGTTTCAGCGAACGCTGTGCACAAAGCTCGTCGGTTATGCTTTAGGCAGACGTGAATCCATATTCGACGTCCAGCTGATCGAACAAATGGTGGCGGGTATTTCCGAAGGCGATCGTTTTACTGCGATTGTGGAAAGACTGGTTCATAGTCGACAATTTCGTTATCGACGCTCCGTCGATGAGCAGTCAACGGACACGAGAAAGCCAAACGAATGACGCCCCGCGGTCAGTACTCCTTCGGCGCAGCAGACACCATCGACGGGTCTCGGCGCAGATTTCTCTACGGTGCAGGCGCTGGGCTGGCTCTGCCATGGCTGGATTCGCTGCCTGTTCGTTCTGAGGAATCCGGCAAGCTCGACAGGGCCGCTGATCTGTCAAAGCCCCCCGTTCGATTCGCCTGTCTGTACTTTTCCAATGGTGTTGAGCCGGAACATTGGTGGGCTCGTGGTCACGGTTCTTCCATGCAACTCGGCCCCGGTCTAAAGCCATTGGTGCCGCATCGTGAGGATATCGTTTTCCTGCGTGGTCTGTTTAACGAACAATCGGTCAAGAATAGTAGCGCCCATCTGGGCCGCATGCCCAATCTTCTGTCCGGGGCATGGGTGAGTCTGGATCAGAACGACATTCGCGTTGGCCGAACCATGGATCAGGTGCTGGCACAGCAAATCGGTCACCGTACAGCAGTCCCCAGTCTTGCATTGGGCATTGAACCCACAGAACTGCGACTCGAAGACGGACTGTCCATGATCTACGGCTCGTGTATTTCCTGGGCATCCGCCACACGGCCGGCCACCAAAGAGATATATCCGGCACGTGCCTTCGACCTGCTGGTCGGTGACGGCAAGGGACGTCAACTGGATCGCAGTGTCCTGGATCAGGTTCTGGCAGATGCGCAGAATCTGAAGGTTCAGCTTGCCGGCAGGGACAAACAAAAACTCGATGAGTACCTGGAGTCGATCCGTGATATCGAAAACAGGATTGAACGCGCCTCTCGTGAGGAGCGACTGGAAGGCTGGAAACCAACTCTTGCGCGCCCCAACATCGTGCGTCCGGACAATGACCTGCCACAGAACGTGCCCGAGCATATGCGATTGGTTCTGGATTTGATCGTGCTGGCCTTTCAGATGGACAAAACGCGAATCGCCACATGCATGTTAAATAATGACCTGTCGCAAATGAACTTCGGGTTCCTGGAAGGTGTTCAGGGCAGCCTGCATCTGGATCTGACACATAATGGCCGGGACCCCACGCTGGAGGCCATGTACCTGCAGACGAATCAATTCCATGTAGAGCAGTTCGTGTATCTGCTGAAGCGCCTGAAAGACATCGATGAAGGTGGCCAAAGTCTGCTGGACAGCTCGCTGTTGATGTTCTGCTCGAACCTGTTCGACGGAGACAAACATCAGGCCGATCAGATGCCAATTTTGCTCGCCGGTCGTGGTGGTGGTTCACTGCAGACAGGCCGGGTGCTGGACTACCTTGATCGAGGCGATGAACACCGCCGCGCCTGCAGCCTGTACCTTGCACTGATGGATCGCATGGGAATCCGTTTGGCACGCTTTGGCGACAGCGACCGCCGACTTGCCGAGCTGTAACACGATTTCGGCATCGCTCCGGCGAATCACCCACTGAAGCCGCGCTGTCGGCACAGCGTCGATTGATACGTGTACATGGCCTGGCAACATAGCGTCGGCGAAGCGGCCACGAAGGCACGTCTTGCATCAGAAATTCAGGAAACACACGTCACATGCAGCGTGTTCAATCGTGTGTCAGAAGTCGGTTCGCTGCGGGCAGACTGATCGGGGTCGAATAATGATAGATACTGCACACTTCCTCGTCGTTTTCCACTACGGGTGTCGGCTGTTCGATCACGAAGTCGGCGAAGTCATTCTGGTTGAAGGCCACAAATGCCAGACTCAGGCAGTCGATCAGAGGAGTGAATTCTCGAGTAAGGTCCGGCAAGGCAACAGGTCCCGTGTCCACCTGATACATCTGTTTTTCCAGACTGATATTCATCGTCTTGACAGGACACTCAATGATGGCTCTCAGCGACGTATCCTGATTAACCAGTTCCGTCTGTGACACCAGCGGCATGCCCTGAGCCGTTACGTCCCGGATGTTCTCCCACGTATCAAGACTCTGCACATTGCTGCCTTCATGAAGCAGAAGTTTCGGTTCTCCCCAGGCGTTCGGCGATTCAAGCGTTTGCCGATAACGTTCGGTATCCATTCGCGCATGGCGGCGAAAAATCAGCCAGTGCCCGTCGCCTAAGATGGGCAGAAAATCGTAGTTTTCTGCCAGAAACAGATCCAATTCGCCAAATGTATTCTCGCTCTTGCAGGAAGCACACTGGTAGAAAACTGCACTCTTTTCATGTTTAGTGTCTATAATCGTCGTCCGGCTCTCAATCCAGAAACGTACCGAATTCAATGCGGACGTACCGCAAATGAATGAACGACGATAGTCCAGGCACGAATGCACATCATTTGCTGCGACGGGCTGCCCGTGAAGCTGTGTCATCGCACTTAATGCAGCTGTGGCCACTGATGATGTCGCGCCCGCGCGCTTCAGAAACTTACGTCGTGACGATGTTGAATCTTCCATTTTCGGCTCCTCGCTTCAGATTGTCATCGCATCTCGTGGGATGCTGACAAGTGCTTCACTCCCCAGGAATCAACTGACTGGCTGGCAACGTGCCTGCTTAGTGACCAGAATTCAGACCGGCAACCTTAGGTTCAGACCATACCTTCGTGATTCCGGACTTGCTATGACATCGCGTATTTTTGCCCGCACAGCCACCGCACTCATTTTCTATGCATGCGTCTCAAGCTATGTTTCACTGTCGGCGCGCGCTCAGCAGGACGTCGCTTCCGCCCCGCCAGGTCTAGCGCGGCCCGACGTTGAATTCAGGATTTTTCAGTTTCCTGCCGACCGCATACCACGAATCGACGGACAGGTGGATGACTGGTCCTTCGTCCCCGAATCCTATGCGATAGGTATGGATCAACTGCAGGAGACCGTCTTCGGAATCGGCGACAAACATGATAAAACGAATCTGGACGTAAAGGTAAAAGTGGGCTGGGTCCAGGGACAGAATCATTTGTATTTTCTGTACGAGGCCAGCGACAACTACTGGGACTTCACGCACGACGATCTGCACAACGACATTTTTGAAGTCGTTATTGATGGCGATTTATCGGGAGGCCCGCTGATTCGGCAGATGCATCCCAACATCGATCTGCGAAACAAACTGGATACTCATTTTCTGTTTCACGGCGTGCATGCACAGAACTACCACATCTTCACACCCGCGCAACAGAAAGACTGGGCAATGGTGTGGGGCTCTCAGCCCTGGATCAAGGATCTGCCGTTCGCCAACGCTGCATACAACTACAACTTTCGACACGGCGAAAACGGCAAGCTGGTACTTGAGTTCTTCGTGACGCCGTTTGATTACGCCCCGCCGGAACGCTCCCGAGCCATCCAGACCACTCTGCAAGAAAATAAAGTGATTGGTATGTCGTGGGCCGTGCTGGATTACGATGACGAGAAGGCAAAACGCTATGCTGCGTTCTGGAATCTTTCGCACAGGACCACGATGTATGGCAACGCGTCGGACCTCGTGGCATTCCGCCTGATGCCCATCGAGACAAGCCTCCGCAAACCCGTTGAGGGAAACTGGTCCTTCGAGGTCATCAGCAGAAAGGACCGCATTGTCTCCTTCCGTGATCGTTCCTTCGGGACTATTGACTCTTGGCACTGGAATTTTGGCGACGGCACAACATCGACGGAGCAGCACCCCCTTCATCATTACAGCAAGGCGGGCGAATTCGTTGTAACGCTTCGGGTGCAGGGACCGGAAGGAAAGGACCGTCGCACGAAAGTCTGGGACGTCACACTACCGTAGACAACTGCTCTGTCTTTGACTTTCAATTGCCGAGGCCGGTAACCTGTTCACCGCAGACTTCGGATAACATGATTGCGAACCAACAAATGAAAACGCTGCGCAGATCTTATTCCACGTATCTACTCGAACACCTTTTTCAAAACATCACCATGGGCAACGGCACCAGACTTATCGCCTCACTGATGATTCTTTCTTTCTGCTTTACGCCATCGCGCTGCGCGATGGCAGACCCGCCCAAAGTGGGGATCGAAACGCGAATTGCGTGGACGACATCGAAAGTAACCGGAAGCCCCGACCCACCGCTGGCTTACGTGACCGAGCGTGTTTTCCCGGCGCTCCAGTTCAATCAGTGCCTGGACATTACCACCGCACCGGGCAGTGACCGTCTGTTTGTGGTCGAACAGTCGGGCAAAATCGTTTCGTTTCCCAACACTCCGGATGTTGTGGAACCTGATGTGGTTGTCGATCTCGCCAAAGAGCTGCCGGACGCCAAGCAGGTCTATGCACTGGCGTTCCATCCAGACTTTGCAGACAACCGCTATTGCTATGTCTGCTACATCACAGAAGCCAACCTGGACGATGGCACACATGTGGCAAGGTTTCGAATGTCGGAGTCCGATCCTCCGACAATCGACGTGGCCAGCGAGACAACCCTCATTACATGGCTGTCGGGTGGTCACAACGGCTGCTGCCTGAAGTTTGGCCCGGACGGCTATCTGTATATTTCCACAGGTGATGCCGGACCGGCCAATCCGCCGGATATCCATAAGACCGGGCAGGACATCGGCGACCTGCTGTCATCCATTCTGCGTATTGATGTCGATCGCGCAGACGATGAGCTCAACTACCGGATCCCCGCTGACAACCCATTTGTGGATACAGACGGTGCCCGCGGTGAAATCTGGGCCTATGGCCTGCGCAATCCGTGGAGGATGAGCTTCGACCGCAACACCGGAGACCTGTGGGTCGGCGATGTGGGCTGGGAATTGTGGGAAATGCTGTATCGCATCGAACGCGGCGGGAACTATGGCTGGGCGGTCATGGAAGGCCGGGCGTCAACGCACCCCGAGTGGACTCGCGGGCCGACGCCTGTATTACCGCCGACAATCGACCATCGACATTCCGAATCTTCGTCAATCACCGAAGGAGCGACCTACTATGGCACACGACTGAAGGAACTCTACGGAACTCACATT
>JABABI010000091.1 GCA_014238335.1 Fuerstiella sp. | reverse complement strand
ACTGCAGCGATCAATGACCGGTTGAGACATCGTGTCGTCCGACGTTTCGTTGATGCCGAAACGTCCTTTTGCGAGCGTCATTCGTGGCGTGTTTCCGGTCGCTGCCCCGGCACTCATTCCGAACACGGTGGCGGCGCCGCATTCTACTGCACCACCAGTCGGCACGAACAACTGCCATGCACGTTCACCCACGACGATGGTATTGCTTGTTCCGTCTGTGATGTCCCGAAGATTAACGCGGCTGTTCTGTCCAAAGGCCCCGGTCAGCTTGCCCGCCACTGTCCAGTCAGCTCCACCGGCTGCAGCGACAAGATTGGACGTCGCGACACTCGATTGCACCTGACGGGCCGAGAGCAGCGTGTGACGGTCATTGATTTCCGGTGCAGTATCCGACGGGCAGCGAAATGCCCGCACCGGAGTCTGCATCAACTTAAGCTTCCGTGCGTCATCCAGTGCCATTCCCAGACTCTGCGGATTTCCAACCTGCAGACGACCATATAGATTCGCCTGCTCGATTTGAGGCAGCAGATAAGCAGCCCATCCCCAGTTGGAAGAAGTTCCGAATGTCTGATCCACCCATCCAGGCGGAAATGTCTTGTGCAAATCGTGATAATTGTGCATCGCCAGCCCAATCTGTTTCAGGTTGTTATTGCACTGAGTTCGTCGTGCGGCTTCACGAGCCTGCTGGACCGCAGGCAACAGCAAAGCAATGAGAATTGCGATGATGGCTATAACGACCAGCAACTCGATCAAAGTAAACCCGCGGCGATAAAACGATCTGTAGCGCTGACGCATGAGACTTACCCTTTGTGTTGTAAACAGTGATATGTGGCGTGGCGTCTGCTGTCGTGTCGGCTCGCTGCATGGCGCAGGTTCAGGCTCGTTCGTTACCGCTTCGCTCACCGTCACACAGTGTTCGCTGTTGCTATTGTTGGCACCTGTGATCCACATTCGTACCTGAACGGGAAAATTCGTCGTTCGACTCAGTTACAAAAACGACTCTGCAACTACTCCAGTGTTCAGAAAGGTGCCGACGCGCGACCAGGTTATGGATCGGTTGTTGTCCATCACCCGACAACAGCTATTGTCTATAGATTCGACGGCATGTGCCCGTACATCGTGAACTGCTGACAGACAGTATTCAGTCGTTCCTGTCTGTCATGCACGAGACTCTTGTGAGCAACACAGGATTTTCTGTCGCTTCGAACGAATCGGCGGTGGCCAAACCACATCGCCTGCTCCGCGACTCCTTCTGCCCCGCATCGTATAGAAAACACAACTGCTTCCTGAACCACGCAGAAACAGCCCGGTTACATTATCACCGTGCGTCTGCTGATTCGGCAACTCCAAGGTGCGAAAAACGGGATTCTGGCTGGAAAACAAGTCTGCTGACAGTTGCGAACTGCCAACGTTGGTATTCCACAGATCAGTCAGAGGCACGCTTTGGGGCACAACACGGCCCACCTCAAAATGGAGGGTCTTCATCAGAGCTGAAAGTTTCGCCGTACGGAACATCAGCCACGTTCGACTCGTCGCTGGCAGCGTTGAGAACCCGGAAGCCCGTGGCTTCTGCACTCAGGAAGTATTTCACTTCGCTCTGTTCATCACGTTGCCATTTTCGGCCACTGAGTCGAAATGAAATTTCCACTTCGGCACCGATCGTTAACTGGTCAGCATCGTCACAAGCATCCTGAATGAACTCCATGGGAAGGTAGTTTGTAAATCGACCAGTGTCCTGTTCCAGAACGACCAGTCGTTTTCGAAAACCTTTCTGCCCGTATGTCTTGGTTTCCTCGATAACGTGAACTTTGCCTTCGACTTTTCCGGTACTCATGGTTCGTTGCCGTTGTGTTGCTTCCGTAATGATCATGAACTGCTGCGGATCGTAGGCACATTCTCATTGGTTCTCAAGTTGCAGCGGGTTTTCGATGTCTGTCGCGTCGGAAGTCCCGCGCGCTGTCTGGCTGTATTCTTCGCCAACCGCCGTGTGGTCATCGGCCTACCAGCATTCCCAGATATTCCCGCGCCACCCTGGTCAGAGTTGCGAAACTGTCGGTACACGGGATCAGTCCCTGCATGATTTCGCCGGGGGTCACTTCTGTGGAAGTCGGGCGGTTAATAAAGTTTGCAGGTAGAGGCTGAGGCAAAAAATCGTGGCGTTTGGCCAGACATAAGACGCGTGTCAGGTGCCACGCCGATGTCACCAGCCCGACCCGTTCTTCGGAGGTGATGAAACGCTGCCCCAGCGACTTCATTTCTTCGGAAGTATTGCGCCCGCCAATAACTTCAATCGCTGTCTTTGGCACTCCCAGTCGGGTCAGCACGTCGCGGGATCGTGCGGACGTGTCCGTCATCGATGCGTCCATCGATGCTATTCGCTGACCAGTACAGATGAACTTCTTGGCTACACCAGCATGATAGAGCTGGGCAGCCAGAATCAGCCGGTCTCCTGAGCCATTGCCCTGGTTTCGATGATTAGCCCCTTCTGACGCACCACCTCCAAGGACGATGACGTAATCAAATGGATGCTGTTGCAGTGGTCTGATTTCCGCATATGGTTCTTCGAGACTGTACGACAGCCATGTTGCCAGAGAACTATTCCCCAGTGCGGTAAACGCCAACCAAATACCTACCATGGTCCAGGTGACCTTCGGCACCCCTGCTGCACGCGCCACGACAACGCCACACGACAGCAGGTACCAGATGATTCCACACGGCATCGCCAGCGACGTGGCAATTTTCTCAGCCGCCATTCTGTCATAAAACTGCCATATTCCCGCAATTGCAACAACAATCATGACGCCCATGCGAAACATGAGTCGGACAATTCGGATCTCGTTCGTGGCGTTTCGGGAGGTCACTGCAACTGCTCTTTTTTCCTGACCGGTTTCGCATTGTGACGACCGGGCAGCAACGCTGCATCGCTGCAGCAACTTAGCGCCGGACTGCCGTAGTGTAGGCGGTCACGGACGGATTTGACACCCGGAGCTGACATCGTCACTGCCAGCTGAATGAGTGATACCGAACGTGACACCGAGTGTTTGAGCAAAGGGACGATACTCTCTCGTCCCTTTGACAGCCTAACGGTAAGCCGCTGTCGGCCGGTCCAAACGCAGAGTTGTATATTGATTGCGGCGGCGATTTGCGTTTGTTTGTGTTGTTTTCTTGCAATATGAATGCATCCAAACGGGTTCGGCGGCAGCTGTTTGGCAATGCGACCTTGACCGTGACTGGGATCAGGCAATGAGCTGCACAGACGGGACAACGTTCTCACTAATGAACCGATTCCGGAACGAAACCAACGAATCCCCAGAATGCACTTACGGGTACCAGTTTCCATCTGTTCTGATGACAGGAATTGCTTTTCTTCATTGCTCTGCCGTTTCCTAAGCTGGGAAGCAAAGCGTGGAGTTTGAAATATCTCGGAAGCACTCAGGACACAAGCCACAATGTGGCCAGTTTGCCACAACCGGAAAGAAGCTGCCAGAGAGCGGGAGCGGATGGCAGGCACTGGTGTGCAAAGGCAAATCATCGCACGCCGGAGACCCTTCACCGCACATTAAATTTTGGAGGCCACCAGTTTGTTGACGAATTTTGTACGGAACGAATTTGCAGCTGTATACTGAATTCTCGCGATACGTCATGGGGCAGGCAGTCGAGGGCGGGGCCGTGTTTCAGTGACGACACTTAAGTTTGAAGCACTCTCTCGAAGAGAATTATGAAGCCCCGCGTACTGTACATCGCTCATCGAGTACCTATGCCGACCGGTCGAGACGACCGAGGTCGCACGTGGAACATTCTGAAGTTCCTGACAGAACGAGCGGATGTGGATCTCATTTGTCTCGCCGATCAACCTCTCACAGATGAAACGCTGTCGGCGCTGCACAGTGACACGCGGCGGCTGGCCAATATTTCTCACAGGGGGCTCCTGAGATACGTGCGCGGTGCGTTGTCACTGGCTTCCGGTGGTACGGTCACCGAGGGTTGCTTGGATTGAAAAGGCTGGCGACGACGGTCCGCCACTGGAATATCGCGACGCGGTATACAGCGGCATTGGCTTCGTCTTCCGACCTGGCCAGATACGTACAAATGCCATTCGCCCTGTCCGTTGAACCTGTGTGGATTGACCTGATCGACGTCGACAGCCAAATGTGGCTCGACTGTGCGAAGTCATTCCGATTCCCAATGTCCTGAAGCTACGGTTTGGAAGGGCGACGGCTTAGGCAACAGGAACTGACACTGGCAAGAACGACGGACCGAGTGCTTGTCGTCGCTGAAGCGGAGCGACGTTTGCTGAAAGATATTTGCCCGGACGCTACTGTTCACGCGATCGGCAACGGCGTCGACTCGCAATTTTTCACCCCGATTAAGCACAACATTATTCCACATGCATGCGTGTTTGTCGGCAATCTTGAGGACCTGCCCAACAGCGAATCCATTCGGTGGTTTGCTAAAACGGTCTGGCCGAAAGTCCGTCAGCGGTTTTCCGGCAGCACGTTTCGCGTCGTTGGCAGCAGCCCCAGCCCAAAAACACTGAAACTCAATGCGTGACAGTGGTGGGGCCCGTTGCAGACGTGAGGCCGTGGCTGAATGAATCGAATTGCGTCGTTGTCCCATTGAGAAGCGCGCGTAGCGTTCAGAACAAAGTTCTGGAGGCAATGGCGTGTGGACGCCCGGTTGTGTGTTCGGCGCCGGCCGTCAGAGGGCTGCGAGTGGAACCTGGTCTACAGTTCCTGCAGGCGAATTCGGCTGACGAATGGGTCAATGCAATTACTACCATATTCAACGATCCAAGCCTCGCCAGTGAACTTGGCATCGCCGCTGCTGCATGGGTACAGATTCACCACTTGTGGGACGCTTGTCTTCAGCCGTTAACCGAGATGTTTGACGTTCACGTGCACGACACAGATCCTACGATCGAAGTGACGCCGTGAAGGGGATCGTCATCATCCATCCTGTACAACTCAAAGAGGCGGATCTGCGCCGTTCTTTGAACCCCATGCGTACCATGATGCTGCCATGCTGAGCGTGGTTCGCAGCAGTCTCCTGACGCACCCCTGACTGGACAGGTGGCTGCTATGGCAGCAAGCCGATCGAGCGGACAGAGGAACCAACGTGCCATTCATCTCATCTGCCGCATCAGCGGTCGTCCAGTCCGAAACCATCCTGTGCTGTGATGGCCCTTTGTACGTCCGCCTGTTCCACAGTTTTCGCCAGCCGCTGTTGGCTGCAGTTCTTTCTTCCTTGTTACCTTGCGTGTGATCGATGTGCCGGCGAGCTTTTGCCCGCCTGTGCGCTGCTGAAGAGAGATTCCGCCAGAGCGCGCACTGACTGGGATTTGTGGTGTCTCAGGACCGGTTTGAGCTGCGACCGATGAACACTGCGCTGACGTCGCGATGAAGACAGCGATTAGCGCGAGTTGGTATTTCATTCTATCGCAGTCTGTGGGGTGAGCAGGAATCGGGAAAAGTGGTATTCCTCAGTATCATACTTTGCACCATACCCGATGGACGAAAACAACTATCCATGAAGTCGTCCGCAGAAGATCGCGCCGGATACATTCTGTTTTGTAGTCGGACTGGCCTGAGAAGTTCTCCGGATTGCGAAGAGCTGACCGAAATTGCACGTGAACTAAACGAAAACGCGCGTTCGTCTTCCTGGCGGTTCCCGGCAGCAACTCAAACCCAGGGCGCAATGCCCCATTCCCTGATGCAACGATGCCATGTGTTAACGAAAATCGCCTAAATGCGTTCACCCGCGGGAACAACGTCGCGATCAGACTCGATGGCGTCCGGATTGGCGTACCTGTGGGCTGGAATTTTCGGGCCTCGCAGTGCCTCCTCAGTGACCTGCTCGATTCTCCTCAGCTGCTCGCCAAGCACGTTAATGCGCTGAGACACGTCGTCGTTTGTCTGCTCGATGCCCCCGGACACAAGGTTGATAACACCCAGAAAAAGCATCATCTGGGCGACTGTCGTCACCAGCCAGCCGGTCGGCGTATATTCCGAATATCCGCCAAAGTGGCCGTAGATCACCATCGCTGTCCCGATGGTTAATCCCAGGACGCCGGCATAGGCCAGAAACTGCCCGGTGATCGACGTGATGTTTGACCGTCTGGGAGCCGTGACCTGAAAATGGGGGCCGCGAATGGCGGAATCATGTGGCTCATCAATGTAACGGCGACGTGCAGGCCCCTGGGTACGGGCACGATAACTGCCCGTTTCGACAGTCTCTGCTGCCGGCTCTCCGGAATCAAGGCGGTACCGCTGACCACCCGTACCGGAGTTGCTCCTGATCGTGCTCCCGACGGCGTCTGCAGTCGAATCCGCATTTAAGTTTTCGGAATCGTCTCCTGGAGTGTCAATTCGAAATTTCTTTGTCACAGCACTCGATCCTTTGCTGGAAACTGCCGCACTACGTTTGCGATTCTGGTGTTGTCGTTGCTGTACAGTACGCTGTTGATTTTTTCGCTGGGGGGCCTTCGGTTCCGTGCCTTCGTGTCCGAGAGTCGAAGTCTGCGCTCCGACACTTGGTTTCACCGATGCATGAACATCATCGGTTGGATGTTCAGCTTGGTGCGCGGTTATGACAGGCAACGCAGGCGGCATGTGCGGCGTGAGAGTGTCCTCACTCTGCGACGTTGCCGTCAGTGCGTCATTTGAATCGGTGGAGTCTGCCGTCAGCCTGTCATTCGAAAGTTGAGGTTCGGGTTGTATCGGCGGTTCAGCGACAGACTCTGTCACGGGAGCAGGCTCGGCTATGTCCGGCTGCTCCACGCCAAGTCCCAGTGCATCAGCCTCCCGTTCCATGGACGCTGTGGTGTCGAGCTCCATTTCGGACTTCGACTCAATTGCCGATGGAGTTTCTGTTTGATCTGCAGGGTGTTCAATAGGGTTCGACGCACCCGAAAAATGGGGCGATGGCATCGCGGGGAGTTCCGGTAGCGACGAAATCCTGTCCAGCAGGTCGCTGGATGACCATTTGGCAAGAATGTCTCGTGCCTGCTGCATCGAATGTTTGACAGGCGTTTCACGCTCCATCGACATGCCGCAGTTCCTGCAACGCAGGCTGTCCACAGAGGACTGGCTGAAAACTGGTGTTTCAGATTTGCAGTGAGGGCACAACATGCCGCACCTTCGGAGTCAGCTGGCTACGTCGCCGATTCAAAGACCGCCGTTTGATCCGCGCCAAGACATCTCAGCGCGCGAAATCGCTCGGAACTCATGTTCTACCGGTGAACCGTTTCGGGTAACAAGGTCAGATCCGCCGGCCGATAGTTGACGGCAACATCAGCGGCGTCGTGTCCTGTGCAAACCGGCAGGTTCTGCAGGTCCCTGTCGGGACACGGTGTCGGGACACGGTGTCGTCCTGGCAGCAGGATCAGGCGATTGCCGGCGATCACATCGCTGCAGTCAGGAGTGGTGCTACGTCCCCTGCAGCTTCTCTCGAATATGGGTTGCGCGTGCCTCATTGCGTTCCGGAGTTTTTAGCGGGCCGCCGCAGATTTTCTGCAGATGCGATGGCTGAGTATGAAGAAACAGCTCATTGGCAACCGCAATGTTCACGTCGGTGACCATGCCAAGATTAATTCCCAGTCGCACCAGCGACAGCAGCCGCATCGTTTCGGTTGAGCTAATGGTGCGTGCACTCGTCAGAATTCCCATTGCCCGCGAAATCTGATCATCCAGGTTGGCGCGGTTATCGCGACACAGCAGATCACGAACGCGGCGTTCGTAGCCCAGGATGTTGGGTACCACCTCTGCAAGGTTGTCCAGCAGATGCTGTTCGCTGCAGCCCAGCGTCACCTGATTCGAGATCTGGTAAAAGTCACCCATCGCCTGGCTGCCTTCACCGTACAGACCTCGAACGGCCAGATTGATTTTCTGAGCGGCCTGGTGCACCTTCTGGACTTCGCCGGTAATTCTGAGGCCCGGCAGATGCAGCATTACGCTGATCCGAATACCCGTGCCGACGTTTGTCGGACACGCTGTCAGGTATCCCAGAGACTCATCAAACGCAAAGGAAGCCTGGTCCTCAAGCGCATCATCCAGACTATTAATCTGCTCCCAGCACTGTTGCAGAGAAAACCCGCTGTCGAGCAGTTGCATGCGAACGTGGTCTTCTTCATTCAGCATGATGCTGACCCGTTCACTATTTCCGATGATGACTCCTCGTGGCCCGTCAGATTGGGCGAGTTCCCGACTGATCAGCTGGCGTTCGACCAATAACCGCGTGTCCAGTTCGTCCAGTGCCGCGACATCGATGAACTGAAAGTCACGTCCCACGTTTGTGTTTGTAATGGTTTTTCGCAGCGAATCCACCAGTTGCTGGCGAATATCATCATCCGCGCAGGACATAAAGGGATAGCCCACAAGATTCCTGGCCAGGCGAATTCGAGTGGACACAACGATGTCTGATTCGGGACCTTCGCCGGACAGCCAGCGCCCGCCCGTGCGTGCCAGTTCTTCAAGGCAGAGTGACTTGTCGTCGCCATTGGACATCTGTGTTTGGATCTCTCAGGTTCTCGTGAATTACGACTGGCGCAATCGATTATAGGCGGCAGGATTCCTCACAGAAAGCGAATCAGAGTGCGACCGCCATCATACCGGCAGTGCTGTTTCATTCATCAGTGTTTTTGTGACCAGAGCGACGGAGCAGCGTCGCTTCAATGTTTGCAATCGCATCCCGCAGCTCAGCGGCGGCTTCGTAGTCTTCACGTTCTATCGCGTCGCGTTGTTCGGTCCGCAGGTGTATCAGTCGGGCCTGGTCTTCGGTCTGGCCCGGAGATCTGAGTGGTCTCTTCCCCTGGTGAACGGCCTCTTCGTGAATGTTTTCCAACAGCGGCATCAGATCCTGACGAAAGTCAACGTAGCAGTTGGGGCAGCCCAAACGTCCCTGTGCCCGAAACTCCGAAAATGAAATTCCACAATTTGAACAGCATGCCTGGGACTCTTCATCGTCATCAGAAACCAGGGCTTCCAGCTTGACGGCAAGTTCGGCGGCAGGATTGCTGACTTCTTCCCCTCCCTCATTTTCAAGGTATTCGTGCGCACAGGTCTCACACAGATGCACAGCGACGGCGTGACCATCGTGAATTTCGGTGATGTGCAATGTGGCTGATTTCGAGCAACGGCGACACTTCTTCATTGACTGCTCCGGAGAACTGCCTGCCCCCAAACGCTGGGTTTAGACCTTGAATTTGACAGGGTGCCAACGTGTGCAACACGGCAGCACACAAGACAGGCGCCGTAGTATCTTTGTTGCCCTCCATCATTGAAAGGGACGCCACATACGAGCATTCGGTTTTCCCGCGCGGAACATCGGAAACACCTTCCCACCGCTGACGAATTCACTCAAATACGAAGAATGTCAGCAAAAACCCGCAAAACGAGTCAATCCAGTCGCAGACAAATTGCCCGTGTTGCCGATACGTCCAGATGAATGACTCCAGAGAATGAACTTCAGTTGTAGCGTTTTCGGCGCTGGCAGGTGCTGTGCTGACCGTTTTCCGCTTCAAAGGTCCGACGTTCCCGGTCTCTGTAAAGTGTCTGAACCAGTAAGTTTCGGGCAGAAGAGTTTGCATGAATACTGGAATGCTGTATCCTCTCCGGTCGCCGGGTGCATGTAACATGTGATCATCGTCTGTAGCCGCGGGTTTCCTGAAACAACATAATTGCGGAGGTTTTTGTGGTAAAGTTGCGTTTGCGTGACAACGAAAATGTGAGTGATGCGGTCAGAAGGTTCCGCAAGCTGGTGGAACATGCTGGCGTCAAACGCGAAATGCGCAAGCGGGAATTCTACGAAAAGCCAAGTGACGAACGACGCCGTGAGCGACGCCGCGCCCAGATGCGTGCTCGCACAGCCTCGAAGCAGCAGGCAATTGGTGGCTGAGTGCAACCTCAATCTGACACGAGTGCCTGCAGACAGCAAGTGCTCGTTTTTTTATGCGCCTTTTTTCATGCACCTCTTTCTCGTCAGGTCGCCGGAAAACTATGACTCAAAGCGTATTCTCTCTGTTCATCATCGTTGCGGTCACGGTACCTTCGGTGTTCACGACGTGTGTGTTCGCAGTCGATCACGAACGTATCATGCTCTGGCCTCGGGCCGTTCCCGGCGAAGATCGACTTAGTTCAGAGTTTGTCGCAAATGTTGCTGCCGCTGAAAAGAGGAACGTCCCGGACCGTGTGTTCGGGGTGACAGCACCTTCTATGACGGTGTACCCCGCACCCGCCGAACGGGAAAATGGCTGCGCAGTGCTGGTGTGCCCCGGAGGCGGCTACAATGTTCTGGCATGGGGACACGAAGGCAGCGACGTCGCGAAGTGGCTGAACTCCATTGGTGTTCATGCGTTTGTACTGACGTACCGGGTTCCTCGCCGGAAACCGGACTTCACCGTGCCGCCACTGCAGGATGCTCAGCGCGCAATGCGGTTGATTCGTGCAAAGGCCGATGAATTCGGTATCGACAGCAACCGGATTGGTGTCCTTGGTTTTTCGGCCGGTGGCAACCTGACCGTGAACGCTGGCACTCGTTACGACGAACAGACATATGATCCCGCAGATGACGCGGATCAATTCAGTTGTCGGCCCGACTTCATGGTGGCCGTTTATGCGGCTTATCTGGGAGCAAATGGCGACGACAGAACCAAAACGCTGAATCCCGAATTGAAGATCCACAAGAACACACCGCCGGCGTTCCTGGTGGTGACGCAGGATGATAAGAATCGCGGCCTGCATTCAGCCCTGTTGTTTGCGGAACTGACAAAAGCAGGTGTGCCGGCTGAGGTTCACGTGTACACGACGGGCGGGCACGGATACGGCATGCGCCCCAGCCACAATGCCGTTTCTGAATGGCCCGCTCGCTGCGCTGACTGGATGGCATCCATGGGCTTTCTGAAGGCATCCGTACCGCAGCGCGATGACGGAAAAGGCACTGACCAATGACGCTGGACGAACTACAGGAAATGATCGCCCGAATGTACTCGCGTAAGGATGAAGCGCGCGGTGTTGAGGGAACATTCATGTGGCTGATGGAAGAAATCGGTGAACTGGCAGCTGCTCTGCGTGAGTCACCGAAAGAGGAAATCGCGAAGGAGTTCGCTGACGTACTCGCCTGGCTGGCGACCATTGCCAACGTCGCCGACATAAATCTGACTGAAGCGATGAAAATCAAATATGGCGACGGCTGTCCCGGGTGCGGAAAAATGATCTGCGAATGCGCAGACAGTGAAAAACCGTAGTGGCACACGGCAGTCACCGTGAGACCGCGATTCTCCGAAGTCGCCGGCCCGGGAGTGCATGACCACCGCCCCGACGGCGGATGCGCGGGATGCTTCGGTTATCCGGTGCATTCCGCCGAACTGTTCCAGACGAGGCGGCTGGAATACCAGCAGGATTAAGTTAGGCAAACCACGAAGCCGAAGAAGTCTGTGCGTGGGGAATATTTCAGGCAACCTATAGCTATTGTCTGACTTAACTCAATCACTGAAATCATGAGGATTTAAGACGATGAAAAGGATCATGCTGGGGACCGCGGCAGCGGTCATGATGCTGCTTCACAGCGGCATCGCAACAGCGGGTTTGTGCGGACTAGGAGGATTCTCGAGTTGTCCGACAGATGCGTGTAATGGAAGTGGTGACTTTGCTGCGGCAAAGTGCGGCTGTGACGTGCAGTACCGCACCGTCAGGAAAGTGATCTGGGACCAACAGCAGTATACCTGCATGAAGACGGTCTACGACCGATGTACCGAGACAGTTCCGGTGTCGTGTACTCGCAACGTGTATCAGACATGCTATCGCGACCAGTGTTACACAGTATGCAAACCCGTTTACGAAACCTGTTACCGTTGCGTACAGCAAAAGGTCTGTCGACCGGTGGTGGAGACATGCTGGCGCACGGTCACATGCAATGTTCGTAAGCCGTGTTACAAGACCTGTTACCGAGATGTTTGTTACACCGTGTGCAAGCCCTGTTTCAAGACGTGTCATCGCACGGTTAGCTACAAGGTCTGCCGCCCGTGCTACAAAACGTGTTATCGTGATGTGTGCTGTACTCAGTACCGCACGGAAACACAAACATGTTACAAGGACGTTTGTTACACCGTCTGCAAGCCTGTCACAACAACCAAGACGGTTGACGTCTGCAGCGGTCGCTGGGAGACATACACAAAAACGATCCCCGGCTCGGTTGTCCGGAAGTGTGTGCCGGATGCCTGCAATTCTGGTTGTAGTGGGAGCGTTTGCGTTCAGTGTCCGCCACGGACAATCTGCTGCAGACGCTGGGTTCCATGTACCGTAAAGAAGCAGGTTTGCTGTACAACCATGGTGCCAGAGGTCTGCCATCGCAAAGTACCGTACACAACCTGTTGCCGAATTCCGTATACTGTTCACAGAAAAGTGCCCTACACCACATGCAGTTTCACTCGTGAATGTCGCACCCGGCAGATACCGTATACGACCTGCCGGATGATGCGTCAGACGTGTACAAAGCGAGTACCGTATGTCACCTGTTCGTGGACGAATCACTGCGTGACGAAACGAATTCCGCACACAACGTGTCGCATGGTCAGTCATTGCGTGACAAAGCGAGTGCCTTACACAACCTGCCGAATGGTTCAGCAGACGTGTACGAAGCGAATTCCATATACAACGTGCCGACAGGTATGTGAAACCAAAATGGTTACCCGTACCAAGTGCATACCGAAACAGGTTCCGGTGTGCAGGACTCGCTGTGTCCCTCGCGTCGTCTGCGTTCGTGTCCCCGTCTGCTGCAGTGCACCTGCCTGCAACCCACCCGTTCGTTGTGCTCCCAAATGCCCAGTCCCAGACGCTTGTGGTGAGGAGGCTGTGACTGAGTGATCTGCCTGAATGCTGAGGCCGACATCGCCGGCAGCACCATCTGATTGAGCCGATTTTCAACGCACAGGGGAGTTCACGATTCGTGGACTCCCCTTTTGGCTGCGCGAATAGTACACAGCCGACCGTGCCGCTATGATCCGGCTGACACTGAACAAGACAATGTTTGAGGATTCCAACCGTTGGCCGAGAAACGCGATTTTGAAGAGTTCCTGTTGAAGTTTCGCAAACACCACGAGGTTATGGTTGAGGAACTTCACCGGGTTGTGATCGGACAGGATGCTGTCATTGATCAGATCCTTGCCGCGATCTTTACCGGGGGGCATTGTTTGCTGGTTGGAGTGCCCGGGCTGGCGAAAACTCTGGTGGTCAGCACAATCGCCCGGCTGCTGGACGTCGAATTCCGAAGGATTCAGTTTACACCGGACCTGATGCCATCGGACATTACGGGAACCAACGTACTGGAAGAGACCGAACACGGGCGGCGTGAGTTCCGGTTTGTCGAAGGGCCCGTGTTTACAAATGTCCTGCTGGCTGACGAAATCAACCGTACACCACCGAAGACTCAGGCCGCCCTGCTGCAGGCCATGCAGGAACGCGAAGTGACGGTGGGACAGAAGACGTACGACCTTCCCGAGCCATTCTTCGTGATCGCCACACAGAACCCGATTGAGCAGGAGGGCACTTATCCGCTGCCGGAAGCTCAGCAGGACCGTTTCATGTTTAACGTGAAGGTGGACTATCCGTCGCTGGATGAAGAAGAACAGATTCTGGAAGCGACAACCACAGGTGAGAGGGCTGAGGTTCGCAAGGTGCTCTCAGCAAAAGCGATTCTGTACCTGCAGAAGCAGATTCGCCAGATTGTGGCGTCGCCGTTTATTATCAGTTACGTGACGCGACTGGTTCGAGCCACTCGCCCCGGAGACGACGCATCACCGGAGTTTGTAAAACAGATGGTCGACTGGGGGGCCGGTCCCCGTGCCGGGCAGAATCTGATTGCGGGAGCCAAGGCGATGGCGGCCATGGACGGTCGCCCCAACGTCACGACAAATGACGTGCGCAAAGTCGCCATTCCGGTGCTGCGGCACCGAGTGTCGACGAACTTCCAGGCTCAGGCGGAAGGGATGGCTTCCGAAGACATTATTGACAAGCTGATTGCGGAAGTGCCCGAACCCAACGTTCCCAAATACGAAGACGAAGATTAGGCTTCGGCCGGTTTTAGTGCAGCATCTGCCGCTCGGTACTCACTGCTGTTCCTGGCTCCGGATCCGCTGCCGATTTTCTCGACGTGTACAAGCTCATTAGACCATGGACAAAGAACCTTCCCACCGAAAAATCGGGCCATACCCGGCACCACCGCATGGAAATCCGCGCGACGAAAAGCGTGGTCCCTGGGAACTTGTTATTTCGGGCGACCTGTCGGACCGGCAGTCAGATCTACTAAGCCGTATTGTTGAGTTACCACTGCGCAGCAAAGGCGTCATCTATTTCGATTCTGCCGGAGGCAGCGTGTACGCCGGACTTGCTCTGGCAACGCTGATCAGAACACGTGAACTGAATGCCACGGGAGTTGTTGTCGGAGAGTGTTCTTCGGCCGCGCTGATGCCGTTTGCGGCGTGTCAAAGACGGTTCGTTACGTCAGTCAGCACACTGCTGTTTCATCCCATGCGCTGGCAGTCAGAAGAAGACGTTCGCCTGGAAGAAGCTACCGAGTGGGCCCGGCACTTCAAAGAACTTGAGCGCGATCTGGATAAACTACTGGTGAAATTGTTTCCCGTCGACACTGAAGTGCTGCAAAAATGGACTCGCCCCGGCCGCTTCGTGACCGGGCGAGAGCTGGTGGCTGCGGAACTCGCGGTTCTGTTTGATCCGTTCACCGATGACAAGCCCTGGCAGACGATCAGCACGGCCTGAGTTTCTGCTTACAGGCCCGTTGCTGGCGAATCATGGTATTGGGATGCCGATTCATGGTGTTATGGAGTGATTCCCGAACGCTCCGTTTCCTTCAGGCCGGGCAATGGTTGTGGAATCCGAACGCGTCCGAAGGGGCGAAATTTCGGGGCGAGGCCCTGGCTGCCACTTTCCCGGGAGAATCTTCATGCGACTCGGTCTGAAACGCGAATTTGCGCCAGGAAAGACTGTTGAGTCATTCCTGGGAACGATAGACTTCGGCCTCTGTACGCTGGTCGCGGTCATCGCTGTCACTTTCTCATCGTGTCTGTTGATGCAGGCAGATGCGACACGACGAACTATTGACGCCATTGCCGCCGGTACGGATCAGAACAGTCGTTTGCTGCCGCGAATGGCACATTTAGCCCCGCAAAAGACCCTTCGGAACCGCAATATAATGTCCGTTGATACCACCACCCTTTCCACGTCCCCCGGCTGGGCCGACATGGCCGGTTCTGTTCTCGGCGGGGACGTGCTGTCACGGGAAACCGCGTTAAGCCTGCTGGAGGCAGATGACGATCAGTTGCTTTCTATTCTGGATGCTGCTTTCCGTGTGCGAAGAACGTACTTTGGCAACAGTGTGCAGTTGTATTATCTGAAGAACGCCAAAAGCGGTTTGTGTCCGGAAGACTGCGGCTATTGTTCACAGGCAAAAGATTCCGAAGCAGCCATCGAAAAGTACGCTATGCTGAACGCAGAACGTCTGATGGACGGCGCCAGAAAGGCATTCGAAAGCAAGGCCCGCACGTATTGCATCGTGGCCAGCGGACGTGGTCCGTCAGATCGCGAGGTCGAACACGTCTGCAATGTTGTGCGGCAGGTCAAAAGCGAATACGGACTGCACATCTGCTGCTGTCTTGGCCTGCTGCAGCCGGAGCAGGCTGTGAAGCTGAAAGAAGCGGGCGTCGACCGAGTGAATCACAACCTCAATACCAGTGAACGATTCCACGATCAGATCGTGTCTACTCACACGTTCAAAGATCGGCTCGACACCCTGGACACCTGTCGTGAAGTTGGACTGGAGCTGTGTGCCGGCATGATCGTTGGCATGGGCGAAACAAAAGAAGACGTCGTCGATGTAGCACTGAAACTGGCAGGACTGGATGTCGCTTCGATTCCGGTTAACTTCTTGATTCCCATTGAAGGCGCCCAGCTGGGCAGACCGGTTGATCTGGATCCACGCTATTGCCTCAAGGTACTGGCCATGTTTCGACTGACTAACCCGAAGACGGAACTGCGAATTGCGGGCGGCCGCGAGGTCAATCTTCGCAGCATGCAGGCCATGGGACTGTACGCTGCGAATTCCATGTTTGTCAGTGACTATCTGACAACGCCCGGCCAGCAGGCGATTGAAGACTTCAACATGATTCGCGATCTGGGGTTCGATATCACTGCAGGCGATTATGAATCAGCTCAGTTACTAAAGCAGCTTGGGCAATCACACGAGGTGAGCGAGTGCGCAACTGAACCCGGCTCCGCCTGCTGTGGTTGACTCTGAATTACTGACGCGACAAGGTCGCACTGGATTTTGTCGTGGAGATGGTTTACTTACACACCGGAAAACACATCGGTGAAGCGTACATTCCATAGAATCCCGGGGGAATCGTCGCAAAATTCAGCATTGCCAGGAAAAACCGGTCGAAGCGGCTCGGCTTTCAACGTTTACTTGGCAACAGCGACACTCTCGCTCGTCTCTGTTGACCGCCTGTTCTCGGCATTATGATGGACGAATCTGGCTCCGTAACTGAAGCCGCCAACAGCAGCGCCACCGGCGTTGAAGGACGAGTTGCGTCCGGAACGAATTCTGAATCGGCACCAGCGCCATCGGTACTGCAGCAGGTACGGCAAAAGACTCAGCGAAAACGACGTCGCGGGCAACCTCCTGGCTGGACGATTTGGCTTTCCGGGCAGGCGAGCCGCAGTCGTGGCATGATCACTCACACACTCCCCATCTGGCTGATGGAACACCGTCAGCAGATTCTGACGGCAGCCATCAGCTTTGCGGTTCACATAGCCGTCGCGTTTGTCATGGCTTTATGGGCCATGCCACCGGACACGGCTGAGCTACTGTTTGGTCTGATCGTGACCCGCGTTGATGCGGACACGGAAGAACCACTGGAAATTATTGAGATTGAAGCGATTCTGCAACCGGACTCCCTTCAGGATCTGGATACGAACAGCACTATGAAGGAGTTAATTTCAGAACTTGATGATGAACTGAGAAACGACTTGTCAATCGACACGCAGGACCGCGACTTCACGCTCGAACTTGAGCCCACAGATGCCGAGATACAGGTGCTTTACAAACAGGGAGAATTTGGCGGTCGATCGGAAGCTGGTAAGCGAGCGGCGTTGAAAAAGTACGGCGGTACCGTCGACAGTGAGAAAGCCGTTGTCTCAGGTCTGAAGTGGCTGAATTCGATTCAGAGAAAAAACGGATCGTGGAGTTTCGCGAAACAGGGACCGGGCGCGGTTCCCGGCCGATTTCAAAAGACGGAGGTGGGCGCCACATCGCTGGCTTTGCTCTGCTTTCTGGGAGCGGGCCACACTCATATGAAGGACGGACCCTATCGGGAGACTGTCCTGCGCGGGCTGGAGTTTATAGGTGAAAGTGCGACAGTGACGCAGGGAACGGCAGACCTGCGTGGTGATTCTGAAGGCAACGCCGGGATGTACGTGCAGGGCCTGGCAACGATCTGTCTGAGTGAAGCTCATGCTCTGGAACACAACGACAGGAATCTGACAAAGCTGACCAAAATGGCTGTCACGTTCATTGAGCGAGCTCAGAATCCGATCACGGGTGGCTGGCGTTACAAACCACGCGATGACACCAGTGACACATCGGTCGTCGGCTGGGAGGTGATGGCACTGCAGAGTGCCAAGTCGGGGCGGATTCGTGTTTCCAGCAAGTCACTGCGGTTGGCCCGTGACTTCCTCCGCAGCGCTCAGGTAGGAGACGACGGTTCGCAGTATGCGTACGTGCCGGGCAATGGAGCAAAGCCTTCCATGACAGCCGTCGGTCTGCTGTGTCGGATGTATCTTGGCTGGCGCAATGACAATCCGGCGCTCGAGAAAGGCGTGAAGTATCTGGCCGGTCGTGGCCCCAATCCGAATGACATGTACTACAGTTACTACGCAACTCAGGTACTGCATCACTGGGGCGGCGACCTCTGGAAAAAATGGAATGCGGAGCTTCGCGAGGATCTTGTCCGGAGTCAGGTTACCGATGGTCCGGCTGCTGGCAGCTGGCGCCCCGCTGGCCCTCACTCTGACGTAGGTGGACAGCTGTATCAGACGACGTTGTCGATTCTGACGCTGGAGGTTTACTACCGCCATCTCCCGATTTACCAGCGATTGGAGCAGGATCCGGTCGATGCCAGCGTCTTACAATGATCGCAGTCCGAAGTGCCGTGTGAGTCGACATAAGGCCAGGGTGCGATTCACTGACGTTGTCGACGGTCCGTTCTGACCGCATGAACCTCTTGTTGTTCCCAGTGTCCCACAACGCATAAACCGTGTCCGTGGCTCGAAAAAAGGCCCATCCGTCAGACAAATCGTGCGGCGTAATCGATTCCTCAGTGAAAATTGACTGAAAATCACATTAGGGACTTAACCAGGTGGCTGTCCCGTGGAACAATGCGGCTGAAACACAACTCGACTGAGATGGCTCCAGGGAGCTGCCTCAGTCGTTTTTCTTTTTACGACGCACGCGCCGTGCGAACCGATTTCGATCTGGAAGTGAACCGAAGAAAATGACAAGGCATCTGACGTCTCTTTACGATCTGGCGCCTCAGGACGTGCTGGCCATCCTCGACTCTGCGGCTGACCTGAAGGCAAGGTACCGGAATGGTGACTGTCCGCAGTTGTTGCAGGGCCGAGTCCTTGCGCAGATGTTTGAAAAACCGTCACTCAGGACTCGGAACAGTTTTGAAGCGGCGATGATCAACCTCGGTGGCGCCGGCATTTTCCTGACGACCGAGGAGGCCGGTCTGAACGGACGAGAGTCCCTGCGCGATGTTGCAACCGTGCTGAGCTCTTACAGCGCCATCATCACGATGCGAACATACTCTCAGCAACTGATCGAAGACTTTGCGAAAATCAGCAGCTGTCCGGTCATAAACGCCCTTTCCGACGAACGTCACCCGTGCCAGGCGTTGACGGACCTGTTGACCATCCGGGAAACGTTCGGCAGACTCGAGGGCCTGCACCTGGTTTTCGTAGGGGACGGCAACAATGTCGCGATGTCGCTGTCGATCGCTTCCGCGATGACGGGCCTGAAGTTTACTTTGGCGGTGCCACAGGGGTTTGCCATGCCGGAAGAATTCTGCACCGATCTTGCGAAACGGTTTCCGGAAGCACAGGTGGAACAGGTGCACGATCCACTGTCGGCTGTCAGCACGGCCGACGTTGTGTATACCGATGTGTGGGCCAGCATGGGCCAGGAAGAAGATGCCGCACGTCGACAGCAGGCGTTCGCAAATTTTCAGGTTAACGAAGCATTGTTGAATCTTGCGCCCGACGGCGTGAAGTTCATGCATGATTTGCCGGCGAAACGCGGTCTTGAAGTTACGGATGACGTCATGGACGGCAGCAGCAGCATCGTGTTTCAGCAGGCGGAGAACCGAATGCATTTGGCACGCGGTCTGTTCGCCTGGTTGCTGGCTCAATGAGGCGATTACAGTATCAGTTGAGCACAGCGCGCGAATTATTCCAGTGTCTTGTCATGGTCGGTGTGGGCTGCAGCGTCTCTGCGTGTTGCCAGGATCAGCTGTCACCGTCTCCAGCTGACACCCACGACGTGTCTTCAAAGTGGCAGACTGCTGCGACTGTCATCAGGGTACTTGCGCCGGATCACATCAAGCCTGGTCACAACTATCGAGTGTTATATGTTCTGCCAGTGGAAAGCGGAGAGACGACACGGTGGGGTGACAGCATGTCCGAGGTTGTGAAACACGATCTGCACAACAAATATCAGCTGATCTGCGTGTTTCCAACGTTCGCGGATCTTCCGTGGTACGCGGATCACCCGACGGACACGCACCTCAGGCAGGAAACCTATCTGATGCACGACGTCGTGCCGCTGATTGAAGCAAAATACCCGGTACAGGCAGATGCGTCCGGTCGGCTGCTTGTGGGCTTTAGCAAGTCCGGCTGGGGTGCCTGGAGCCTGTTGCTGCGTCATCCGGATTTTTTTGGCAGAGCTGCGGCCTTCGATGCCCCGATGATGATGGACGCGCCAGGCAAGTATGGCTCCGGCCCAATTTTTGGCACTGCGGAAAATTTTGTCAATTATCAAATCAGTCGACTGCTGAAACATCGTGCACCTGAACTGAACCGGTCAAAGCCCCACCTTGCTCTGTTCGGCAAAGGCAACTTTCAAAAGGAACATGTGCAGGTGACGCAACTGCTGCAGACAATGCAGATTCCCTGTCATCGAGACGATTCCACTGTGAGAGAACATTCCTGGCACAGCGGATGGCTGTCTTTGGCTGTCCGCTGGCTGGCAGCTCCGCAGTGACAGCCTTTGTCCAAACGAATGACCTGTAATGAGATTGTGGTCCGCGCGGGTGCAGCAGCGAACATTTGTAAGGTTGGAGGGTGGAGCGAGGCACGAGTGAACCCCCCGGGGCTTCTTTAGCAAGCTCAGTCCAGCCCCGGCCCCCCCACAAGTCCGAAACCACAAGTCCGAAACCGCCCCCGTCCGTGACCGACACTCTCGATTGAATAGCGAACAGTACAACAATGCGTTTATAATGCTGGTGCGTTCGTGCCCGAACGCTCATCTTGAGGGCACGAATCTTTTTGAGCTAATTTTTGCCGTCCGTAAATGACGCTGAATCTGATATGGCATTCCAATACGAAAAAGTAAAAGGCATCCTGGTGTGTCCACGGTGCAAGGGCGAACTTGTTCACGATGGCAACTCGCTTGTCTGTGTGAATCCTGAAACTCGCTGGAGTTACCCCATCGTCGATGACATTCCTCGATTGCTGGTGGACGAAGCGAAAGAGTTGCCCGTCGATGCCTGGTGTGAAGTCATGCAGCGTCAGGGGCGTGACGTCAACACAGGACAGCCGAGCTGAGCGCTGTGCAGACACTTTTTGTAACCGGTACGGACACGAATGTTGGCAAATCATGGGTTGCCAGCCTCATTCTGCGCCAGTTGCGGGATGACAACGTAAGAATCGGAGCATACAAGCCTGTCTGCAGCGGCGCGGAAATTCAGGACGACGGAACGCGTGTGTGGTCGGACCTGATTGTTCTGGCAGATGCCCTCAACTGGTCCGGAGAACTGGACGTCATTTGTCCGCAACGATTCACGGATCCTGTCGTGCCCAATGTGGCCGCTGGTCTGGAGGGCCGCGAAGTCGACAACGAACTGCTTCGCACTGGACTTCATCGCTGGGAGCACATTGCGGACTATGTGGTGATCGAAGGGGCCGGTGGGCTGCTGTGTCCGCTTTCCAATGATGCCACGGTGGCTGACCTTGCTGCTGATCTGCAGGCACCACTGCTCATCGTGGCCGCAAATCGCCTGGGCGTCATTAACCACACTTTGTTGACAGTGGAAGTTGCCCGCAGTCGGGGACTTACGGTGGCCGCCGTTGTGCTGAACTGTTGCGAAGTTCCGGATGACGTGTGTGATCCGTCTATTGAGACCAATCTGGATCAACTTCAGCATTGGCTTCCTGATGTGCCGATTCTGGAGTGTCAGTACGCGGCAATCCGTTTGGGTCATCAATGTGCTGTTGAGGTCACCGATTTACTCAAGCTCTTCGGAGCTAAAAACCGTTAAGACTCTTCTATAAGCCTTAGACTTTCACCGTATTCATGTGCATTGGAGTACAGAGTTGATGTCAATTCAGCGTGCTGAAGAGCTGAAACGAGAATGGACGGACAGGCACGTTGTTATCCGCAGGGGCGTTCCCGAACTGCAGCGCTTTGATGGTCTGATTGGGCAGGTTCGGACGGTCAACATGAACTGTCGATTGTTGATTGAATTTGACACGCCCGCGGACATCAGCTGGTACGACATCGATCCGCAGTTCGTCACGGTTGTCGAATCTGTGCAGGCACCACCATCGTCTGATGAGTCGGTCGATGGCGCGAAACACAGTCAGGCTGCTGCTGCTGCTGCGGCCAGTGTCAAATCTGAGGCACAGGGGGGTGTCTCTGTCACGGCGGCCTCTGCCGGACTGAGCCCGCTGGAGCAGATTCGCAAACAGGCCGCAGCCGCGGCAACCATGGACAGCCCCACTGAGCATGCCGCCCAGCAGGTTACTGCCGCAGCTTCGCCACCTGCCGATTCACCGAAGAAGTCAACGGCAGTCAACCCACTGGACCAGATTCGGCGGCAGGCAGCTGCAGGAACAGCGTCACCAGCGGCGCCGACGACAGACGAGGGAGCGGCTGCTCCCGCGCCGGTGACAGATCCTGTTTCCGACGATGCGTCTGCTGCCGCAGCGCCAGTGGCAGCTGGCTCAATTGCCCACTCTTTTGCGATAACTTCTGTCCGCAGCAATCCGTTCGACCAGATTCGCGCCCAGGCTGTTGCAGACTCTGCTGAGGCAGGTGATTCCCGTGAAACGCAGACGATCTTTGATCAGGTCCGCGTTCAGGCCGCAAAAGATGAATTGAGCACGGTCTAGTCCGACAGCCGGTGCTGCAGCTGTTCATTCAGACGGACCACAAGCTCCGGGTGTTCGCTCGCAATGTTCCGGGTTTCCCCGTCAGCTGATGCGTGGTCGTAGAGCTCCACGTGACCGCCTTTGTGGGTGATGAGTCTGTACTGTTCGGTGCGAATCGTCTTGTTTGATCTTCCATAGGAAACGGCGGCATGTCCGGCCGCGGACGGTTTTTCAAGAATGCCTCGTAGTGAGGCGCCGTCAACAAAATCCGGCACTTCAAGACCCGTCAGGTCACAAAGTGTGGGAAACAGGTCCAGCGTTTCCACCATGGCTGGGGTTGACTGCCCAGGATGCGGTATGCCGGGATAGTCGACAATCAGCGGAGAACGCAGCGACTCTTCGAACAACGCGTGTTTGCCCCAGATGGAATGCTCACCCAGATGCCAGCCATGATCACCCCACAGCACCACGATCGTCCGATCACGTAATCGGAGCTGATCCAGGCGTGCCAGAATGCGACCCACCTGAGCATCTGCATACGATACGCAGGCCGCGTAGTGCCTGCGGACATGAGCTGAAAACTCTGCGTCGGTATTCGGGTTGCGCCCCCAGCGGTTGTACTTCATGAATTCGCCCGAACCGTGCCACGTCGTTTCGCCTTCAGGTTTTTGAGGATGGGGAACTGCAGGCATTTCGACGTCCTGATACAGTTCCAGGTATTTGGCTGGTGCTCCAAACGGAAGATGCGGACGAATGATGCCCACAGCCAGAAGAAACGGCTGCGTGACCGATTGCTCACCCAACGAGCTGAGTTGTCGCAGGGCCTCATCTGTTGTCAGTCCGTCCGGGTAAATCGAATCGGGACCGGCCACCGACTGCAGCACGTCCATCTCACCGGCCCTGGTCCGGATTTCACCGTTGGCCAGACCATGCATAGCTCCGCGCGGATGCTGCCAGGGACCAACGGGCATCAGATGTCGACCCCACGACAAAGGCATTTCCGGCTGCCGGTCATCATTCCAGTCTGCACCACCTCGGCCTCCCGGATGATGAGACACCTTGCCGACAGAAACTGTAGTGTAGCCATGACTGCGGAACCATGCGGGCAGGGACGACGGTGTTGAGTCGGGAGCCCGCGCTACTTCTCGAGCCCGACCGAACAGTGCAGCATTGCTGGACGATCCGTACCTGCCTGTCAGCAGCGTATATCGGGAAGCACCGCAGGTTGGGGCCTGAACATAATGACGATGAAACGCTCGACCGCGCTCTGCGAGTTGATCGATATGGGGCGACTGAATGTAGTCCTTTCCAAAACACTTCAGTTCCGGACGCAGGTCGTCAACACAGATCAGCAGCACATTCAGTCTGGTATCGTCGCTGGCGACAGCCGCGCCGAAGGCCGCAGACCACGGCAACAGGACTGCCACAAGTCCCCTCAAAATCGCACAATTTTTGACGCTCACAAATATTTTCCCGTTAGTTGGACAGTGTCATGATCGGCATCGTCAGGCTGACGTGTTCTTTCTGCAGTACGGCCAGCTGCAGCAATGCATACTTCACAGCGGTGACTCGAGCAGGATCCGCCATTTGCAGCAGCGGAAGGACTGCATTGACGACCGAACCGGTAACGGCGGCGTCGGTTCCCAGCGACAGGTGTTTTCCATCGTCCTTCGAACCGGACAGGTCACTCATCAGCAGTTCCATGAAGTTCCTGGGCCGGGGCACCACGCGAACTTCGTAATCGGAATCCATATTCGCCTTCGATGCGGCCAGTGCGACGGCTTCATTCAGACCGCCGATGCGATCGACCAGACCAAGTTCCAGTGCCTGTTTGCCTGTATAAACTCGCCCCCCCGCCAACTCATCAATCGGCTTCTTCAGCAGTTGGCCGCGTGCTGTCGTGACGTGGCCTTTGAAGACGCCATACACTTCGTCCATGTAGCTTCGAATTGCAGTTCGTTCGGAATCCGAAAACACAGCGGAGGAACTCAACATCGCTGAGTTTTTCCCCCGCTGAACAGGCGTGAAGCTGACACCCAGTTTGTCCCACATTCCAGTGGTTGCGAATTTACCCACGACGACTCCGATGGAACCTGTCACCGTGGAACTCTCTGCCATGATTGTGTCCGTTCCGCAGGCGACGTAATAGCCACCACTCGCTGCGACGTCACCCATCGAAACGATGAACGGCTTCCTTGCTGCGACTCGCCTGGTGGCATTCAGAATCACTTCGCTGGCAACGGCTGAGCCGCCCGGTGAATTGACTCGGAACACGACGGCCTTGATCGCATCGTCATCTGCAGCTTCATCCAGGGCTTTGCGAATCGTGTCGGCAAAGGCTGCGGCGTCCGCCAGAAACGGATTGCCGCCGCTGTCGCCGGGCATGATCGCACCTTCGAGATACACGATGCCGACGGCTGGTTTTGTGCTGCGACGGGACGTGGAAGGCGCCAGCAATTCCGCATAGAAATTCATAAGACCAAACGGAGATGAAAGATCGATCTGACTGGACGATTTCTTTCCGTACTTGCGGTCAAACTTCAACGCGTCGCCATACTGTTTCTTCAAGCGAGCTTCAAATTCGTGATGATGTTCAACGACATCGATGATTCCTTTCTCGATGGCACGCTCTGCGGTGAATACGCCTTCGTCAATCCAGCTCTTTGCTTTTTCAACGGATACGTTTCTTCCCCGAGCGATCGTGGCCAGAAGATTCGTGTAAATGCCGTCGTACAGCCATTTGGACATCTGTGCCGCTTCATCGCTCGGCGCCGTACGCATAAACATTTCTCCTGCGCTTTTGTAGTCGCCGCAAGTGAAATAGTCGGGAGTCACGCCGATTCTGTCGAGTAATCCTCGCAGAAAGACCTGTTCGCCGTAGAGTCCGGTAATGAACATGTAACCTGTTGGCACCATGCTCACTTCAGTCGCATGTGCAATCAACGCAAATTGACCGGTGGTAAACAGATCCGTGTGCACGTGAATTTTCTTGCCGGCTTTCCTGAGAGCCGTCAGTTTCCTGGTGACTTCTTCAAGTTGAGCCCGCCCCAGAATCGGGTTGTTAACCTGCAGCACAATGGCGGGCACGTCGTTGTCGTTTCTGGCCTTCTCAAGACGAGTCAGCAGATTCTTCAGGGATTCACCAGTCGCCCCGCCAAATGAAAACGGCATGTCGTCCGGAACGGGTTTTTCCGTGATGATTCCTGCCAGACGAAACACAGGCACGACTGTCTTCGTGCGTACCTTGGCGGCGGGTTTAATTTTTCCAGCGGCATTCGGTTCATCCGCAATGACCAGGGAAGTCCAATATTGAACGGACACGAACAGGCACAGCAAAAAGGCGCGTTTCATGGATCTAACCGTGATTACAGGGTTGCAGAAGAAGTGAGCAGAGTCCGAATGAGTATTCGACTGCCATTCAGATGTCTTAGTCGAACAGCGGCACATTCTCGCCAATCCTGACGCAAAGCGTAAGCGAGCACGCGAAATGCAACGTGTAAATCGCTGGCGCGGAACAGGACAGTAGACACAGTGGCCCTGAAAACGTTGGCGCAGAAGGATTAAATGGCGCGCGGAATCGATCGCTGCGAACTCACCAGAAAGCCGTTTTCAGGACGGTCCTTAGCTGTAAAGGCTCTTTAGTGGCGAACCTTCGTGCGCGACCTTAAACGGTCGACCGCTGGGAGAAAACACTTCCTTTTCCAAAGGCAGGCCGCACCCGTAGGCGATTGTCGCGTTGAGATCCTGCGGATAGGTATGGCCGTCTTCCACAGACTTCCCGATTTCGTCGGTCTGACCGTAGATCTGTCCACCCTTGATACCGGCTCCGGCCAGCATGCTGCTGAAACAGCCTGGGTGGTGGTCGCGTCCGGCGTTCGCATTGATTTTTGGCGTGCGACCAAATTCCGAACTGAGCACAATCAGCGTCTTACTCAGCAGGCCGCGTTGCTTCAAATCGTCCAGAAGTGCGCCGATGGCGCTATCAAGCTGCCCTGCGCGGTCGTTGAATGAATCATAAATATCTCTGTGGTTGTCCCAGCCGCCGTGTTCAATTTCCACGAAGCGGACGCCTTTTTCGACAAGGCGGCGAGCCAGCAGGCATCCCTGTCCAATGCGGTTCTTGCCATATGCGTCCTTGACGGAATCCTCTTCTTTACTGATATCAAAGGCGGCAAGGTCAGGACTTTTCAGCAGGCGAACAGCTTCTGTGTAATACTCCGTATACGCCTTAACCTCAGCTGTCGCAAACTTCTTCTTGAACCCGGCTTCGAACTGATTGATCAGGCGTCGTCGTTTCTCAAAATTCTTTTCATTCAAATACTTCGGCGACTTGGTGTTCTGCAGCCCTGTAGCCGGATTTGCTACGGGGGCAGGCGCAACCTTGGCAGACAGATAGCCCTGTCGCGGATGACGACTGCCACCACCGACAATCACACTTCCGGGCAGATCCATGTTCTTCTTGCCTTCGAAGTGCGTCATCCACGCTCCCAGGAATGGATGT
>JABABI010000090.1 GCA_014238335.1 Fuerstiella sp. | reverse complement strand
CTCGCGCAGTGCGATGGCGGTAGATGTTGCATCCTCATGCTGAAATTCGGTCATCTTCCGAATCCTTCCGAAAATTGCGAAGTGTACGAGGCTGTCACATTGGCTTCGTCAATACTTCGCGACATTGATTCCGACCTGCATTTTCCAATCGAGACTGCTTAGGTCGATGCCTTTGTGATCTCGCCGTCCCGAAGCGTCCCGCTCAAGGCGTCGGTATTGTCGGGGATCAACTGTGGATTCGGTAACGCCGATTTCGGACACGGATCCAACAGGCTCGCCTTCAACGATACCGGCGACGATCCCGACAACGGCTATTTTACTGAGTACGCTTCGGATCGACCGGACAAGACCGATCATGTCTGGGATTGGTTATTCAAGCAAAAGCTGTCGGGCCAAGTGGGCCGTGCTGACATCAATAAGACGCTGCAGGAGATCAACGATTGATTCACCGGCTCACGTTCACAAGCCGTACGAAACGGACGCCGGCTCAGACATCAAAAAGGCCTGCGCCAACAACTGCATTCTCGCTCGACGACTACTTGAGGAGGGCGTGCGAGTCGTCCAGTTATTCAACGGCAGCGATCCGGCTGGCGGAAACGGTATCTCGAACAGGGACTCACACAGCCTGTATACGGCGGTGAGAAAGTGTGGCGCTTGGCGGGCGAATCGTGCAGCGCTCTGGTTCGAAGAAATCCTCGCTTACACATTTTTCTTCGGCGCGAAGGCTGGGAGATCAACGCCACGCGTGTGTACCGTCTTTACCGTTTGGGAAAACCTGAGTTTGCGGACGAAGACGCCGAAGCGTCGGGTGAGGTGTCGAACGCGGGTAAACCGACTGGCGGCAACTCGCATTACATTTCCGGCCAGTTCCTCATCGCATTCCACAGCTAAAACGCTTACGTGGTAAGTCTTGTCAGTATGTCTATAATTTCAGGTGTACACTACATGGCGTGTTGAACAACTCCGCCACTGGGACGAACCAGCAGGGCGCCGTTACTTCCGAGCTGAATATGATACCCTCAACAACAGGTTTCACCTAAACGGCAATTTACGCCCGGTTCAATTTCGAAGTGGCAGTCCGGCATCCGGTTGACCTGTACGTTCACGGCAAGGGATACAGTCCATGGGGAATGGCGGTGGGCATTTGTGAGTCACTCGCAATCGTGAGGTGGGGCGCGAAGGAAGCGGTTGATGCCATGAGTAAAGACAACTGAGATTTCCGGGAAACGGCGTTGCTCAACAACATAGGCGAATGTCGGTTTCCATCTGGCTGTAGTGTGAACCGTAAAGCACGCTGGACCATCGCGTTCTGACAGAACGCTGGAGACGCCATTAACATCCAGTACCCCCGCACAGTTCATTGGAGTACCGGCCACCAACGTCAGACAACGTTCTGTCAGCACTAACTTTCAGGCCGGATCTGGTACCATCTGCAGGAGGACGTCAGAATATCTCATCGGCTGCCCCATTGGTGTCACCAGGGTGTCCGAGGAGATAATTCGGCAGGGCTGCTCAGATTATTTGAAGGACATGGCATTTGATGAAAAACCGGGAGATTACATCGGAGGAATTGTCTCGATGTCTGTTTAGCGAGTCGAACGATGCGTTCTTTATTGTTGACCCGAAAACACTTTTGGTGACCAGTGTCAATCCGACGGCACGACGTCTAACCGGGCTGACTGAACGTGAACTTGTGGGACATCCTGTTGACCAGCTGATTCTGGCCGAAGAGGCAGACGATATCAGCAACCTTGTGAATGGTTGCCGACATACGACGTTCATTCACGCCCGCGACGGTTATCATATGCGCGGAAAGCGCGGAACACTCGACGTCAGTGTCAGCCAAAGTCGTCTGCACGGTGAAACAAAGGTCTGGTCACTGATCGTAGTGCGGGACATCACCGAACGAAAAGCACTGGAATACTCTCTTATTGAGGGGAAACAGGAACTTGAGAAGGCACTCAAAAGTCTTTGCGAGTCTCAGGAAGAACTGATCAATCAAGAAAAAGTAAGGGCCATTGGGGAGCTGGCGCGCGGGGTAGCACATGACCTGAATAACCTGCTTGTTCCTGCTGTCGTGTATACAGAACTACTTTTGGAGCAAAACAATCTTCCCGCCGAAACACAGAGTCGGGTCAGGTTTATTGCCAATTCCGTTAAGGAATCAGCGGCAGTGGTTCTTGAGCTTCAGCGGGATATGACCGACGACAGACGTGAATTAGAATCGGTGCCCGTCCGAGACATGATTGAAGCATGTCGGATCCTGTCGCGCCCGCACTGGGAAAATCTGCACGACAAGCGTATTGAGTTCCTGGTGTCTGTCGCGGATAATATCCCCGATGTACAAGGAAACAAAACAGATCTGCATCGGGTACTCATCAACCTTGTGCTGAATGCCGTCCATTCAATGACTCAGGGGGGACAAATCGTAGTAGCAGCGCGTGAGTTGTCTGACCAGGTGGAAATCACCGTAAAGGATGTTGGCAACGGCATGGACGCTTCACAGAAATCGCGTGCACTGGATTTGTTCTATACAACACGAACGGGGGGAACAGGACTCGGACTAAACCTGTGTCGACGGATCGTTGAGAATCATCGCGGTAAGATTGATATTGAAAGTGAACTGGGTCAGGGCACAACGGTTCGAATTCGGATCCCCCAGGCGGTCGGGAAACGGACCGTGGAATCCAGTCATGTGCGTCCATCACTAAGTTGCACACTGTCTGTCCTGTACATTGACGACGATGATATGGTGCGTGAGAGTATCGCCGCGCTTCTTCGAATCATGGGAGTTTCCGTTGATTCTGCACCAGATGGCAGAACTGGAATACAAATGTTTAACTCCGGGACCTACGACGTGGTTCTGACGGATCTTGGCATGGATGGTTATAGCGGCTGGGACGTCATCCGGGAGGTTCAGCAACGCAGTGCGTCGACACCTGTTTGCCTGATCTCCGGGTGGAGCCGCGAAGAAGTCTGTCGAAGCAACGAATTAAACTGCGTGCCAGATTTCATTCTGACCAAACCTGTAAGCAAGGAGGATTTGGTGTCGTTTCTTGCCGTAGTTGAAACAAACGTGGCTCAACAGAGGTCACTGATATAGTATCTAGGGTTTGATAATGAACGGCGCCCGTAAGCAGGAATTTCCCGACGTCCCAGGTTTCGTTATTGTTAAGGAACTGGGCTCCAGCCGTTGCTCGACCGTCTATCTCGCGAAGCAGACTTCCCTCGGTCGATTCGTAGCGATCAAGATTCTGAAGCAGGTGTCGACGACCAACTGCACACGCTTCGATCGCGAAGCGGATATTATGGCGAGTTTTTCACATCAACATCTCGTCAGTGTGTTCGAGCGTGGAACCGCCAATGGCTGCGAATACATCGCCATGGAGTACATAGCGGCCGGCAGTCTCGCAGCGCAGCTTAAGGCGGGACTGCCACTCGACCTCTGGACAGTCACAAAAATACTGCACGCGTTGTGCTCGGCTCTTACGGCGGTTCACACACGCGGCTTGATTCATCGAGATGTCAAACCGGGCAATGTCCTGTTCGGACTGGACGGGCAGATCAAACTTTGCGACTTTGGGATTTCCGTGACACTCGAAGAACAGGGACAGTTGACGGACGACAACACATCGCCAGGGACGCTGGACTACATGGCTCCCGAACAGCGTTACAGGCTTGATGTGAACACGCAAGCGGATCAGTATTCGCTTGCTGTTGTCGCCTACCAAATGCTGACAGGAAGTCTGCCGGGACACATGCTCGTGAACGCTTCCCAAAAAAACCCTTTACTAAATACCGTGATTGACGACATTTTCTCGCGAGCGCTTCAGGAAGATCCAGAGGCGCGATTTCCGACCGTGAGCCTGTTCGTCGAGGCATTGACTTCTGCGCTGGAGGAGCTTTCGATTGTCGCCGTAAGAACCACGCGATTTCGAATTCAGCGGCGAGTCGTAGTTTCTGTTCTGACTGTCGCTGCACTCGCCGTAGTGTGTTGCGTCTATATGGCGCAGAGCGATACGAAAGGGCAAGAGGGTCGGAATTCCGTGGTTTCGGCCAAAATTGATGATGGCTTCGAATTTACGGGCGATAACATCGAACCTCAGGTGACTCCGGAATTGGAAGAGCAGACGGGGGCACTCATCTGGCGAGACAGTGAAAAGGGCGGGGTCGAAATTCTGCTCGTGCGAGCGAGATCGGGTGGTCACTGGACGATCCCAAAGGCAACTCAGACGCCGCGCGCCAGCACAATCAGTGTTGCTGAGGAAGAAGCCTTTGAAGAAGCCGGGGTGAAAGGGAAAGCAACACGCCATGTAGTGGACACCTACAATTATAGTCGTGCTGGCAAGACGTACCGCGTCAGCGTTTTAGCTGTGAGATGCGATGAAGAACTTGCAGTCTGGCCGGAAAGCTTTCGTAAGCGCACGTGGATCACCCCGAAGATGGGAGAGCAAATGATCGCCTCAGACAAGTTGAGAATAATCGTCCACGAGTTTCAGCCTGACACAGAGGCGACTTCCGCCAATCGCAGCTCTTCTGAGAGTAAGGGTATCTGAAGTGCCGCATTCTTCTGATAATCTTTAAACTGGGGCTAACTTATCTGGCGGCCCGGATCCACAGGAAACGCGGTCGCTGCCCCCAAGAAATGCAGAGATGTATACGGCGGCAGCGCCGCGCGGCACAACGAAAAATACAGACCATCTCAAGACTGTTGCAAGAGACGCTGGAGCAGAACGGCCGCCGCGGCTTTCCAGTAGTCGGTCGCCGCAGCGATGCTGTGAGAAACAGCACGGCTCAGAACTTGGGAAGTACCTTGACCTGCTCGTTGAGTCGCAAGTCCATGAAGGCTTCGAACTCCGACGCGAACTCACTGGAACTCTGCCCGAAAGCTTTCGTGAAAGCTCCTTCCCAGCCTAACTCGTCCACAACCGGGTGAAATCTTTTGAGCAGTACATCTTCTCCATATCGATGCATGAGATAGGCAACCGCCCAACCGCCACTTTCGTATGCCAATTGGCGACATTCACTGTCATACGAATCCGGAAGTAACGTCGGACAGTCTTTTCGTTTCTGCTGCACAATCTGCATCTTGTTGACCATCCGCTGCTCGAGCGTCTGCCAAGGTCGTGGACCATTGTTCCACTTGTTCAGCTTTCCGGACGCCCGCAACCGCGCTGCGGTGATTTCGGCCATCGCAACGGCCGAACCTTCGACAAACCAGACTGGCCCCATCAAACGACGTCTCGCCTTGTGCTCTGTTGTGTGGATGTGAGAATTCTGAATTGAATGCCAGTATTCATGCAGCAGCGTGATCTGCTCCTCTTCACCAGCAACACCCAGTACCCCGGCAAATCCCAACGGCAGCGATGAAGACATCCTGTGAAAGCCCCATTCCGCTCCACCATTGTGGCCGGCACTGCCGCGAGGTCTGCCAGTTGCCAGCGCTTCCGCTCCAATGGTCTGGTAGGAGAGGAATCCGTGGTCCTTATTCCGGCTGTCCCGCAGGCAATCCTGTTGCTTCATTTGGCCACGGGCGACGCGTCGCTCGCAAAACAACGATGCCAGTGCTATAGCCGCCGCTCGGTCAGTACCTAAGACCCAATACTCAAGTCGTCCCGACGAGCCCCAGGTTTCGACCGCCACAGCAAGTGTCTCTTTGACTGCCCGCTCAACATTCCGCGACACATCCGAGGCCACGAAGACTTCAGTCTGATTCTGCTGTTTCACGTCAAAGATATTACTCCGATCTGCAGTCGCTTCTCTTTGCTTCGCGATCACGGAATTCTGATTCCCGGCCGACTGCCCTGCGTTCTGGGCAAGGGTAGACTCGTCTGCAGCGGCCAGCAGCACCAGAATGCCTGCAACTTTCAGCTCGTTTGCGAATGGGCGCATGGGATATTCTAAAAATGGGTTATTCCGACATTTCCCAGATGAAATCTGTTCTGACCACACCGGCGGCCCGCTGACCTGATGATATCCACAGATGCAACGTCATTGCATATCCAGGTGTCATTTTCGGCTCTCTCAACTCATTTTTGATTTTTAACCGGGCAATCCGTGGCCAGGTCGTCCGGAACAGCGTTCGAGGAATCGCCACCTCCGCCCTCTGAAACATCACGTACCGGGCGCCACGGACGATCCTGGCTCCGATCTTGATCAGCTTCTCGCGTAGCATGGTCAGCGACCATTGCTGGACAGCCTGCGGCAAGGCCAACCGACGTAGAAAGGTACCCAGGTTGTACGCGCTGGCAAATAATTGCAGACGCACCCGATTAGCGACGAAACGACAGCTGGAGAGAATTCGTTTATTGATCAGAGTGTGCCCGTGCATCGCAGCTGTTCTTCCGTGACTCGCAGAATCAATTCGATAACGACCGCAGGGTTTGTGTGATCCGCAGCAACGCATGCGACACGCAACCATCAGGCAGCAGGTCCCGCCTCGGACTCGTCATCTGAAGCCACCCCATGCAATCACCTCGAGTATGTCTCCATGTCCTCAGCATGACAGCATCACTTCGCACATTACACTGGCTGCGCTGCTCCTGCTTCGAGTCTTCCTGCAGCGGCTTGAGCTTAACAGGATCGCGGGAGCGAGTCCGGTATTGATTCGCGGCTGCGGACGCTTCGGAGGCCCACTACAGTCATGATGGGCCGGTCTGCCGTCCGGCGTTCGCCGGATTAACGCGATCTTGTGAGCATTTGCTGTAATCAAAGACGACGGATCGATTCGCTGTCCGACTTTCGGTCAGCAGCGCGCGATCACTTCCGCCGCGTCAAATACAACGCCAGCACACATCCCGCGAGCAATCCCGCTGCAGTCACCGACACAAACGGCCACTGGGAGTCAAATCTTTCCGGCTCCAGCCCATGGCGTAGATTGACACCAAAAATTGCCGATAGCGTGGCCAATGGAAAGAAAAACGCCGCCATCAGATTCAAGCGATGGGCTGCGACTGCCATCTTCTCTCCCACTGCTGCCTGTTCTTCGCTGCGCCGCGCGATGGCGTACTCGAGTGTGTTTTTTGTGTCGTTGGCGAGGAGTTCAGCCCGTCGCTCCAAGCTGTATGCCTGGTCACGGAAGTTGATGATCCGCTTATCGTCATGAACCATATCTCGCGCCTGTTGCAACGCGGTGTGTAAATTCCTTGTCGCTCTGACAATCGGATTCAGCTGTCTCATGAGTTCGAAGTAGTCATTAGCAGAGTGAGCCCGTTCCTCACGCTCGTCCAACGCGTCTAGAATCTCATCGTACTCAGCCAGGTGTGCATCCACAGCCATTTGGCCCGCCGCGGCTGTGGCGCTTGCCCAGGAACCGTCCTGTTTGCGCCAGAAGAAACGTCCCTCGCGTTGCTCGTCGTCTGGTCCCGGCGGGGCGTGAAGCACCAGCAGTAAGTGCTGATCCTCGAACATCGCCCGCTGGCGCCCAGTCGACTCTCCGAGGCGATCGCGGAAAACATCGGGGACATTCCAGGTTGCAGGCAGTAGCGTTTTCCGTTTCACATTGACGACCTCGGTGACGAATGCTGTAATCAGTCGCGCCACAAGTGTACCGGTTATCGCAACTCGCGGCATCCGCCAGCGGCTAAGATTGTTACGAAATCGCTTGTGGTCAAAGCTCGAACGAATATTTTGGCCATTGAAATCTGAGTTTGCGTCGGCGGATAAGGTCGTGTTTGGGGTCGACATCGAAGCCAAATTGTGCTGTCGTGGCGAACAAGGATCCAAAATGTTCGCACCACTCAGTAGTTATGCAACCGATTGGTTTGAAATGGGTGTGGTGCTGCGCAAGTTCAGGATGGACGAGCTAAGCAGCACGTCGATACGACCGAAGCAGGCCACCGGGGCGCTCAGTCGTTTCGATAGCGGCATCAACGTCACGTGGCCGGTGCCACGGCACAATCAGGTCGTTAGCCGACGTTCGTATTCGCCGTTGGGCGTCATCTGAACGATCTGGAGCACGTACACCAGCGCGGGCTGCTGTTTGACTCCCTGGGCGAGAAATGGTGGCGACGTACTTCGGCCCGATCAAAAACTCCCGGTTTCCTGAGCGCATCGAAACCGTCTCTTGATTGATTCCGTCTGACGGGGACTATTCCGCATCAGCGGACCAGATGACTGCCGATGTAATCCCAAGGGTTCGGCCGGTACCGCCGACCCCGTCCTTGCCCCAGCGGGCCCCGTAGTGATAGAGAAAGAGTGTCAGAATCCGTCCATCTCGCAGTTGCAGCGAACAGGGGCTGTGCATCGTCTGATGCATCGCCCAGCGAAACAGGGTAAAGCGTTTATCCCAATCCCACGTCCTGCCGTGGTCGTGGCTTACGACAGCTTCGATGCCGTGATACATCCGGCCTTCGAGTTCGCCCATGCGAACGGCATACGTCAGCAGCAGCCGCCCATCCCTAAGCGTAATCAGATCGCTGTGCACCTTTCCGTACCTGAAGTGGACCTGATGATCGGTCCAGGTGTTTCCCTCGTCGACCGAGCGGGCCGTTGTGATCCGACGCCAATGATCGCTGTAAGCCGGGTAGTCCGGCGGCTGAGACGTGCGCAACGCAACAACCAATGCTCCGTCCTTCGTCCGCGTGATGGAGCCCTCGGAGGTCTGCCACTCAGGCGGCAACCAGATTCCATCATTCCAGGTCTGACCACCGTCCCGGCTCCGTCGCAGCAGTGAGTAAGCGCTCCAGCCTGTCGGTCCCGCGGGTTCTCCGGATGCGTAGAACACCGCGGTGATTGCGTCGTCTTCGACCAGCACGCTACCTTTGTGATAGGTTGTCCTCCCATCGGCAAGTTTCGGAAATGGCGCCTTCTCACTCCATGTCCGACCGCCATCGTCACTCCGAGCCAGAAAGCCGTCGTCGTCCATCGGCATAAGGAAAAGCCGCTGGCCACCCGTCGAGACAGGCTGCGGCCGGTCCAATCCGCGATGAAACTCGGCTGGCTGACTCCACGTTCGACCTTCATCGTCGGAGTAACTCATAAAGCATGCGCGCTGCTCGTTTGTGGCTCCATCAACCCAGCCTGTGCCGACCATTGCAATCCGCCCGTCGCCCATGCGGCAGATGGAAGCGAACTTCATCGAATGCACCAGAAACGTGTAACTGACTCCCTCCTGATACCGCGATCCATCCGGATGCTCCTGCCGAATGGCGATCGGCATATGCGGCGTGATATACCGGTTGGGATCGAATTCGGCCGCGGGGTCGCGTGCCGCGAGCCTCTTCAATCTCTCCAAAGGAATCGTATCGGTGGGCGTCGGCACTCTGGCTGGCGCCGAAACATCTTTCGCCGTGGGCAGCCCATTGTCATCGGCCGATACAGAAATGCTGAATACCAAGCATCCGATAAGCAACGTTCGCGTAATTTGCATCAATCAAACTCCGTCCACGAGACAGCCATTCATTTTCGACACGTAACGCACAGGAGACACCGTTCGATTCGAGTGAGTCCGCGTGCCACCAGGCTTAGTGACTTCGCCGGACAGACTCGACCACCGCATTGTCCGTCATGCGAGATATTTTTCACGCTGCCGTTGTCCAGACCCGGCCGGAAGACGTCGAACACTGTGCCTTGCTGTGTCTGAGTAAGCGGAAGAATGACAGATACGCTAACGAATACAAATCGTTCGAGGCCATTCTGAGTTGCTCATGTGCCCGCAGTTGGACGAATACTACAGAACGACTGGACGCTCATGCTAACGATTCGCGCCGCAACTCTAATAATCCGGCACTGCCAAACACCTAAAATGAGGACACATCGCTGGTTCGAAGCGATCAATTTCAGGAAACCCAAACGTTTGATGGCCCGTATAAATACCCACCGTTTGATAACACGGTTCCCGAATTCACATACGTTTGATGACGCACGAATTCCGTGTCATCCGGGCCATACGTTTTGTCGGAATTCGCCGTCATTTGGCAAGATGTGCCTGACCCAGAAGAATCGTCAACTCTGCAGCGTGATCAAACCAATGTTTTCTGACTCACTATCGGTGACTTCGATACGTCTGCGTTGCGGCCGTGTGACCAGTGCTGTCAGCTGGCGGAACGGCCTTAGGCCTGGCCTACGAACGTTCGTGCATTCTCAACAGGAATTGTTTCGCCAGATCTATGTATTCCCGAGAATACTGGTGTCGGGTGAGTTCAACGATCATCGCACGCTCTTCCACGACTGGAGAGCTTGAATCTGTCGAGAACTCAAGCAGGATTCTATTCGGAGGATGTTGCGGTGTGGGATGCACCAGACGCTGTCGAACACAGTAGAGGCCTTCCGAGCCGGCCTCGATGACAAACGCGTCGCGTTGATTTGTCGGAAGGATCACGCTCAACCGGCCATCCTGCGCGAGCAGTCGATTCGCAGCACCGGCGAGTTCACCAGACGACAGTGAATCATCGTGCCGGGCCGCCCGTCGAGCGTCGTTGTCCGGTTTCAGACTGTTGTGAAAGTAAGGTGGATTGCAGACCATCAGGCTGTACGGTCGAACGAATGGAAAATCCTGAACCTCAGCATGCGTCACCGACAAACGATCGCTCCAGGGGCTGGCCGCAAAGTTCACCGCCGCCTGGCAACTCGCGGGCTCATCAATTTCAACAGCTTCCACGACGGCGTTCGGGAATCGCTGCGCCAACATCAACGCAAGGATTCCCGTCCCCGTACCGACGTCGAGAATTGCAGTGGGGTTCACCGTGGTCGCCCACGCTCCGAGCAAAATCGCGTCCGTCCCGACTTTCATCGCGCAGCGATGCTGCTGGATTGTGAAACATTTGAATTGGAACTGATTTGACACGCCTTCAAATACTTTCAGGGATACCGAGAGAAGGCCGGGCGGAAACCGAATTCTAAACCCGAACAAACGTGAACGTTAAGCAGACCATAAGAGGATTAAAACCTGCGCCGGGCAATTCGTCTCTGCCGCCACCGTTATGTCGGCAGAGACGAAACCGGACAGGCGAGGGTCTCTCCGAAATTCCGGACCGGTTTTCTCAGAGGGAGAGCGTCTTCCCGTTTCTTAGACTTCATCAGTTGTTATAGCATTCATCGGTTGGTACGGCGACTGCGCGATCGGCAACAAACAGAAGGACTCAGTGGATGAAGAACTACATTCCCATAATCTACTTCATTCTTTCCGGCAACGTACATTCGGCCGAATCCCCGCCCAACATTATCTGGATTTTCGCGGAAGACACGTCTCCCTGGATGGGGTGTTACGGCCACGAGGCGAATCAATCGGCAACGCCCAATATTGACTCGATCGCGGCTGCAGGTGTTCGGTTTGAGCATGCGTTCGTTCCTGCTCCCGTTTGTTCGGCATGCCGTTCAGCCATGATGTGCGGAGCAAGCCAAATTCGATTCGGCGCTCATGAACATCGTTCATCGCGGACAAAAGATGCTCAGCTCTACCTGCCCAAAAGAATGAAACTGCTGCCGCAGCTCATGAAGGAAGCGGGTTACACAACCTACAACCACGGTAAAACGGACTACAACTTCGTCTGGGATGTCGGTGCGACTTATTCGAAACTAAAGATGAAGGGGCAGGCTGACAGCTGGAGCGTGCTGGGTAATAACCAGCCATTCTTTGTTCAGTTTCAGACGAAGGGAGGAAAGAGTAACACCACGAAATTTCCGCATGATCGCCGAACTGATCCGGCGACCGTAACCGTTCCGGCTGACTACCCGCAAAACGATATCTATCGCGAAGTGGTGGCTCAGCACTGCGACGCAATCCGGGCAGATGACGACCACATTGGAGAGATCCTGGCTGGACTAAAGAATTCCGGACTGGCCGAGAACACGATCGTTGTCTATTTTTCAGATCACGGTGCCAATCATCTTGTGCGACACAAGCAAATGCCGACCGAAGGGGGGCTTCACGTTCCGTTCATGATGATGGGGCCGGATAAATATGTGCCGAAGCAGCGCGTGAGAAATGATCTCATCAGCACGCTTGATTTGTCGGCCACAACACTCGCGTGGGCGGGCATTAAAATACCGGACTGGTATGAAGGAAGGGATCTGTTTGCAGACAGTTTTCAGTCGCGGCATTGGGTTGCTTCGGCCAAGGACCGGCTCGATCACACCATCGACCGCGTCCGCACCATTCGAACGGATCACTATCGCTTCACGCGCAACTACAAGCTTGACCGTGTGCTACTGCAGCCTCAGTATCGTGACGGTCAAAACTATCTCAAGAATCTGAAAGAACTCTATTCGCTCAATGAACTCTCAGAAGATCTCACGCGTATCTACTTTGGCGAACGCCCGGCGAAGGAATTCTATAACGTCGTGAACGACCCCGCTCAGGTCCACAATCTGATTGACGACCCCGCCCATGCGGATGAGGTTAGACGACACCGTCAATTGCTCGACGACTGGCTGGCCAAAGGAGACACCGGCGCAGGCGAAGAATCGCCGGCTGCCATGCGTCACAATGGAGACGACTGGCAAGGCGGACGAGGTGTCAATCCTGAGTACGAGGTTAATCGCCCTGACAATGATGGAGATGGTCTTTCGGACAAGTGGGAGCAGATCAACAAGCGGGACCCGGCAGACGGTCGACTCGTTTTTGAATTCGACTGCGGCGGCTGGCAGACAGAAGGCTGGGAATCCAGCGGGATTCCAGACAACATCGCCGGGTTTCAGGGGTACCTCGGGTTCGCTTTGGGAGCAAGCGGCAGTCGTCTTGTCCGCAGGGGGCTTGGAGCAAGAGTGATGGACGTCGATCAGGATCTGGTCATCAGGATTCGCGCCAAAGGCGACGTCAAGGTTCAGGCAATCGCCAACGGCAGAGTGCTGGGGCAACCGAAGCTCGTGACAGCAGCAAAAGAGTTCGCCCGAGTAAAGATACCTCTGAAAGGAAACGCAGCCTGGAGCGGCACGATTGAGTCGCTTGCGGTTACACTAACCGGGAATGCGGGAACGGAAGTAGAAGTAGATTCGATCACGGTCGATCGCACCCGATAGCTCATTCCGTCCGCCTTCAAGCGGCACTGGCCTCCGGGAATTTCCAATCCGGACTAATATCCCACCGTTTGACACCAGGGTTCCCGAATTCTCATACGTTTGATGATGCAGGAATTCCGTGTTAGCTGGGCCATACGTTTTGTCGGAATCCGCCGTCATCTGGCGAGGTGTGCCTGATCGAAAAGAATCGTCAACTCTGCAGCGTGGTCAAACCAACGATTATTGACTCTGACCAGCCACCACGAGCTGAGCGTAATGCTTTGCGGAGCAGGTCTCGTGGTTCACGAGAGAGCTCAGTCTCAGACCGCTCACTGCCATGGTTATTCCTCCGTGACTCCCGCACGAGCCATCGCGTCTTCGAGAAAGTAGTTGATGTCTTCAGCTTCGTCGGCATGCAATACGTCGTAGGCGTGTGCCGCGCTGCGTGCGTGATAAAGTTGCTCGCGAAGATTGACGTCTCTGGTGATGATTGCCGCAAATGCCGCCAGGACTTCGAGATGGCGCCGGCGGTCAGTCTGTGGTGTGGCCAGCAGCAGAATCGCGTGGATGGGCTGTTTATCAGGACTGCCCAGGTCCAGCCCACGGGAACTGATCCCCAGGATTCCCGTAATGTCCTCTCCCTCGTCAAGGATCGCATGCGGAATCATCAGACCTTCGGCAAGACAGGTTGTTTCGTCCTGCTCACGTTCGAGAACCTTTCGCACAAACTCTTCTTGCGGGACGGAGGGCCTCACCTTGGTCGTGTAGAGCTGTGAAGCCAGAGACCGGATAACGTCGCTGCTTGTATTGCCAGTCACGTTGACGGAAATATGGTGCTCGTCGAGAAAATCAAGCAACCGTGGCAGGTCCTTGTCTGATTCGCCTGCTCGTGAGAGCGCAAACCGAGCACCGCTGGGACCCAGTAGCTGATTGATGGCAAGCGCAGCCAGGCCAACAGTGGTGACCGTGGCGGCAACATCACTGAAACGCGGGTCGGCCTGCACGAACAGAATCAACCCCACGGCCACGCCACCGTGCGGCAGCAGCGCGATGCCCAGGTAATTGCGGACGCGATTGGGAACACCGGCGAGTGACATCGCGGCAAATGCCCCCACATACTTTCCGACGAAACGAGCAAAGAAGTAAAGCAGGACAAGTTCCGCCGCCTGCAAAACCAGGGAAAAGTCGAGGTTCATGCCGGCAAATGTATAGAAGGCGGCAAACAGTGCGCCCCCAATTGCATGGAGATAAGCTTCCGCGGACCGCACTGTTTCGTGTTGCACGTTGGTGATGATGATTCCAGCAAACGTGCAGGCCAGAATTCCGGACGCCCCGAATCCCGCGGCCGCACCCCAGGATGCCAATATCACTGCAACCATGAGAGGGCCCAGAAACGCGGGACCGACGATTGTCCGCAGCAAGCACAGCGCCGTCAGCGTGCTGACCGCCGCTACGGAAACGGCGATACTGAACTCCCTCACCACAGAGCCGGCTGCAACCTGCCAGGTCCCCGCCGCATTACCCTCCGCCATATACGCTGTGGCGAAGACAAATGCCGCTACCGCCACCATGTCAATCAATGCCACAGCCGCCACGAGGGTACGCGTCAATATTCCGCGTGCACGTGCCTCCTGAACAACGAGCACCGTTGTGCCGGGAGCGCCCGCGATTGCAACCGCCGCCAGAATCAGACAGGCTCTGGCCGTCATTTCGTCAGGTGCGATCGATCTTCCCAAACCATACATTGCCAGACCGACCACGGTTGGAGTCACAAGCGCTTCGCCGAGCAGTAACAGTCCGATCCGTTTTCCGGCATTCCGCAAGCTTGCAAAGTGCAGCGCAGCCCCGACAGTGAATCCGATATAGCCCAACACAAAACTCATATACGCAGAGAATCCGCGGACGGTGTTCTCGCTAAGTCCGGTGAAAGCCCCGTGCCAGGAGTCGAATGCTCGCAGGAGGATTCCGGTTCCGATCCACCCCGTGACTTTCGGGAGGCCAATTCGGCCGACCAATTCGCCACCGACAATGCCAGCAACCAGTACGAGAGCCAGGTGATAGAGGGTGTCGTCGGCCGTGAAGGTGAGATACATGGTTGCCTGTGTCGAATGAAAATGAACGTCAACGCCCTCTTGTTTCCAGAGAAACGCAACGCGAGCGAGAGACGAAGGCTAAATGAACGAACCATTGTCCGTCAAGCGCGAAGCCCTTCCGGTCCTTCCCTGTCGGGGGCAGGGTGATGCATACCAGGCGTCATTGTCCTGCTGAGTACAGCGTCAGGAACTCGTTAAGCTCATGGAAAGCACTCTCTTCGGATTCGGTGGAATCGCTTGCCCGTGACCAGCTATGACAGCTGTACGGCGGCGGGCGTTTGGTCGATCTGAATAACGACGTGTCTGACTCATTCCGATTGTCAAAGTCTACAGGAATCAGCAACCCTCACAGTCGACATGACAAACGCCATTCGGCCGGAGCGCTCAGAAGGGCGTGTCCTGTGACAGTTCATTTAGCTGTCGTGTTTGCACGTCGTGCAGCGATTCTTTTTCCGGCTCCACCGGATGCAACTCAGCTTCCGAGAACCTCATGCGTTTCGTCGCACTCGCAGGAACACACCATATCTTGCCGGGACTCTGATTTTGGCCCCTTCGGCCTCGGCGTGCGTCACCGGCGCACACCCTGGTCCGTCAATCCCATATTGCTGGTTCGAGTCCGGATCGAAGAGGTTGAGGGCCGCACCTTCACTACGCGATGATTTCTTCAATTGGGTGACCGTAGTCGATCTCCAGTCGCTTCCGGCCGGGGACGGCCAGACGGCGCGGATCGAGGCCGAGCTGCTTCATGACGGTAGCGTGAATGTCGGTGACGTAGTGGCGATCCTCAACGGCGTGGAAGCCGAGTTCGTCAGTGGCTCCGTGAACAGTTCCGCCTTTAATTCCGCCTCCAGCCATCCAGACGGAAAAGCCGAAATTGTGGTGGCCTCGCCCGTTCGAACCCTGGCCGCCGGGAGTCCGTCCGAACTCCGATCCCCAGACCACGAGCGTCTCGTCGAGGAGGCCGCGCTGCTTGAGATCCTTCAATAGTCCTGCGATGGGTTGATCGATCTGCTGACAGTTCTTTGCGTGATTTGTCTGCAGGTTGCTGTGAGCGTCCCAGGCCCCGGCTCCGCCACCGCCGTGGTAAATCTGCACGAACCGCACGCCGCGCTCGACCATTCGCCGGGCTGTCAGGCAGAGTTGCCCAAACGACTTCGTCGGACCGCCGGTCGTCCCGTAAAGCTGGTGCGTTGCCGCCGTCTCTCCCGCCGAGTTCACGACATTTGGGACTGCCGTTTGCATTCGAAACGCCAGCTCGTACGACTTGATGCGAGCAGCCAATGCTGCATCGTCGGGGAACTCGTCCGCCGTAAGTCGATTGAGCCGACCGAGCAATCGCTGCGCTTTCAAGCGCTCGGCCGAGCCAGCACCTGCGGTAGGAATCGCAAAGGGCAGCGGGTTCTTCGGGTTGACCGACAGAGTGACTCCGTCGTGTTCCGGGCCGAGGTAATCGGCTCCTTCCGTTCCTTTGCCGCCGCAGCAGTCTCCGATCTTGTTCCCCATGACGATGAACTGCGGCAGGTTGTCGTTCAGCGAACCGAGGCCGTAGTGTACCCAGGCTCCGATCGTCGGGAAGAATCCGTCGAAGCGGTTTCGCCCCGTGTGAAACTGAAGCTGAGCATCGTGATTGCTGGCCGTCGTCCACATCGAGCGAACGATCGCCATGTCGTCAACGCACTCGGACAGGTGCGGCAGCCAGTCGCTGATTTCGATACCGCTTTCGCCGCGTTTTCGATAACCGATCTGTAGCGGATACAGTGTATCGTAAATCTTCCCGTTGGCATCGCCCTTCACCAGCTCGATGCGATTCTTGATGTAGGGCGATTCCAGCACGCTGGCGAACGGAGTGTTGGGTATCGTTTTGCCGCCATGTTTTGTCAGCTCGGGCTTGGGATCGAATGTCTCGACCTGGCTGACGCCTCCCGCCATGAACAGCCAGATCACGCTTTTCGCTTTCGGTGCAAAGTGGGTGAGGCCGTCTGGCGGAATCCAGTCGGACTTGGCACCGAAGCCGTCCCGCTGGAGCATCGCCCCCAAAGCCAGGGAGGCAAATCCAGTTCCCATATCGGAGAGGAATCGTCGACGGGGTGGTATGAGGGTGTTCATAGGATTTCCCGATCTGTAGCTCGGTGGTCTCCACCGAGGGTGATTCACACAAGTTATTAGAATAACGCCCATCACGGCGGGGACCACCGTGCCACAGTGGCAAAACTCTCATCACCGGATTGTCACAAAATCGTTGTGGTTCAGCAGCACCAGCGCGAGCTGACGTCGAGCTTCCGCGCTGCCTTTGAGATCTGTGAGAAACTGAGTGCACTCAGCCTGTTCTTCCGGAGCAGGTTCGCGGCAGAGCACATGTTCGAACAATGCTGCTACGAACTCGCCACCGTTAATTTTCCCGTAAGCGTCTGCGATCTTCTTAGCCTGTCCGGCGACGATCTGACTGTTAAACATGGCGAGGGCCTGTTGCGGAGCCACCGTCGATTTCCGCTCGTAACACTCGTTGACTTTCGCCCCGTCAAACAGACTGAGGAATGTCATCTGCCGCTCCTTGTCCTGGCGAAAGTACAGGCTGCGGCGAAGAACAATTTGTCCCTGTGTGTGCTCAATCGGTAGGCCGCCTGCCGTCAGATCCAGGCTGCCGCCCAGCGACAGCAGGCTGTCCCGCACGACTTCAGCTTCCATCCGACGGGCATTCATGCGCCACAGCGTGTGGTTGTCCAGGTCGGCGGACCGCGTTGCGGCCGAAGCTGCGTTCGGCGAAGAACTCAGTCGATAAACGCCGGACATGACGATCCGCTTGTGAAGTTTCTTCAGACTCCAGCCATCTTCCATGAACTGCACCGCCAGCCAGTCGAGCAGCGCTGCGTGACGCGGTTTCTCAGATCGCAGTCCGAAATCGAATGCGCGTTTGAGAAGCGGCGCATCGAAATGACGCAGCCAGACATGATTGACGAGAACTCGCGCCGCCAGCGGATTCTTCCGCTCAGTGATCCACCGCGCAAAGGCGAGCCGACGGCCGGAACTGGTCTGCGGATACTGCGGCCCCAATGCTGCGTACTGGGGCGAACCGTTGTTGAGTTGCTCTTTGGCGGCAGTCAGCTTCTTCTGCAAATCTTCAAGCTGTTTTTCCGCCGCCTGAAGTTCCGATGTCGCTTTCTTTTGAGCGGCCGCCGGTGAAGTCGCCTGCTTCTGCCGAGCTTGCTCAGTTTTTAACTGAGCCTGGGCGATCTGTTCAGAGAATTGATCGACGGCGTGCTGACGTGTCGCACGCCCGGCTGCCGCGGCCACTGTATCGGGCTGGCCCTCAGCCAGTCCAAACTTCACGGTCTCCGCCGCGATGCGTGCTTCGAGTGAGGCCGCTGCGGACTGCGCCGCGAGACGCCGTGCGCCGGCAACCTTTTCTGCCGCTTGGGAAACTTTCAAAGCCAGCTGGAGATCTTCTCGCGTGAGCGATGTTGGTGGCGCTGCCGAGCCTCCCACTGCAGGCTTAAGCTGAGTGTGCGCTGGCAGTGTTGTCACGTCCAACTGATCGAATTCCGCGGTCGCGGAGAAAGCCCAGACCGAAATTCGGCCGGCTTTGCGCTTCGGCAGGTTGTAAGCCACTTTCAATTCGCCATCGATCAGCACGTTCAACAACTGGTCCTTCACCGCCAGTTCGAGCACGTAATCCTGACCGACCTTGATCGCGTGATGCGCCATTCCGCTGGCCGGGTATTGCCAGCGGCCGTCAGTTCCCTGGCTGGTGAACTGCACCTTCGGCCCGGAAACGGAAAGATAAACGGCATTCATCGCCCGCTCATGCCCGTCAAATCCGAGGCCGACGGATCGGTACATGTCGCCGCCGGTAATTCGCAGTCGCAGCTTCGCTCGAAAGTCGCGTGGGTGATCGATCGATGAAACCAGACGGTGCTGCGTTGTCGCGCCGATGGACTGGACGACTCGCCCATCCTTCACCGACCACTTGCCACCTTCAACTTTCCACTGAGCAGCATTCAGCTTTGAGAAATTATCGTTCAACACGGCCTTGCCGGCGGCTGGTTTCGGCTTGGTCAGTTTGGCGCTCCCCGGTTGCGGCTCTTGAAAGTCCGCCAGTTTTTTCTGCGAGGCCGCCAGCGCCATCCGTGCGTTCTTGAGTGCGGAATCGGCAGCAGCGATTTTTGCTCGCGCCGCCGCACGTGTCGCAGTGCGGTTTTCCTTTCGCAGTGCCGGATACCAAGCCGTGACCGGAAGTGGAACAGGTTCGACCGACAGTTCGCCGAACAGCTCCGGCAGTCCGGGAAGCAGCGAGGCTTTGTCCGGACGATTCTCATTTCCTTGCAGAAACGTAAAGGTCTTGCGATCCAGATGAGCATCGTAAGCGCGAACCAGCATTCCGTTCGCTGAACCGGCCGGCGGCAGTTGCAGCGGATCATCGCGGAGGTCATGCGTCTCGAAAATCGCCCGCATGCGGTAGTAGCCCTGCTGCTCGAGCGGATCGTACTTGTGATCGTGGCAGCGGGCACAGTTCACGGTGAGGCCGAGAAACGCCTTCGTAGAATGCTCGACGATATTGTCGAGCCAGACGTTTCGGTTGAACTTGTACCAGTTTCGCGCGAGGAATCCTGTTGCCCGTAGCGCAGGCTGGTCCTCGGGCGAGGCTTCATCCGCCGCGAGCATCTCGACGATCATTTGGTCGTAGTGTTTGTCTGCGTTGAGGGACTCGACAATCCAGTCTCGCCACCGCCAGATGTGCTGGCGGCTGTCGCGAATCTCCTTGACGTAGCCGGACGGATCGCTGTACCGCCAGATGTCCATGAAGTGCCGAGCCCACCGCTCTCCGTATCGAGGACTGGCCAGTAAACGGTCGACGGCATTCTCGAAAGCCGCTTCCGATTTGTCGTCGAGGAACGCTCGCCGTTCGGCCAGAGTCGGCGGGAGGCCAGTCAGTGCAAGAGAAGCGCGCCGCAGGAGCATCGATCGCGATGTCTGGCCGACCGCGCTGACTCCGGCACGCTGATGTTCGGCGGCGAGGAACCGGTCGATGTCGCTGCGAATCCAGGCAGCCGGGAGGCTCGGTACATCCGCTTTGACGGGCGGCAGAAACGACCAGTGCCGCGAGGGATCACCGGGAATCGCTTCGTCGGGCGCTGTGGCTCCGGATTGGATCCAGGCGGTCAGCGTGGCGACCTCTTTGGCCGTCAGCCGCGGGCCGTCTTCCGTGGGCGGCATCCGGTTGTCGTCGTCAGCGGTGACTCGTTCCAGAATGAGGCTTTTGCCAACCATGCCGGCGACGTAAGCTGGCCCGCTGTCACCGCCCTTTTGAATGAGGCTCGCTGCATCCAGTCGCAGTCGGCCTTCCTGCTTGAGCACGCTGTGGCACGAAAAGCACTTTTCACGTAGTAGCGGCTTGATTTCCGTGCGGTAATTGACGCTCTTTGCAGGTGGCTTTGTTTTCGTGCCACCCTCTGCGCGAGCCGCCTGCGCTGCCAACACACCGGAAAGAACCAGCAGGGCGAGCCTGCAGCTCAGTTTCTTTAGAAGAATCATTCCTTGTCCCCGAACTGATATCACGTCAAATTGTAAAAGCAACTTAGTCGCGGAAGGATGCTGCGTCAATCTGCGCCGTACAACTGTGGGCAAACCGGGGAAACAGTGAATCGCCGATTCGATATTGCGGAATAGACTGAATTACCTGTGACTTCTACGCAACTTTTCGTTCGAACGATTTCCCCCGTCTACCGACATGTGACTTGATGACGACTTCATCGCGTGGGACGGTCTTAACTTCGCGTGGGACGTCGCAAACAGTGGGCAGGCGTTTCCTGTTTGAGGGACGTGAAAGGGTGGCAAGTTGCGGCGATGGCGGTCAGGAATCCGACAAGCGCACTCGTCGAGTGAACATAGCGGGAACCCACCGACATGATTTGCCTGGGCGATGCGTGGTAATACGCTGATCAATTTCGCCTGTTTCAGGGCGCCGCAGGCTCCTGCGGTAACTCCAAAATCCAGCGTGTTACCAGATCCACCGCTCGCTGATCGACGATCGTGGTGGACAGTTGAGGCATCTGCCCTCGACCACGGATTGACAGCCGGTGCAGCAGGATTGACTGTTCAGGCGAACCCGGCGCTACAAGCCGTGCGTCGGGTTTTCCAAATTTGTCGTGCAGTGGAGCGACGTCAATCAGTTTCGCCTTGTCAAGATTTGTCGCAATGTCCAACTGAATCTGAGCATTACCGCCTCCTGCGTTGATATGACATTGAGCACAATTGGAATGCAGATACGAACGAACTCGCAGTGTCGTGTCGGCCGCTTCATCGTACGGATCGGCCAGACGATCGTAGTGTTTCCCGGCACGAGCCAACACGGTTGTTTTGGCGACTGAGCGCTGCCCACCGCCCACTTTCAACTGTGCCTGAACTTTAGCGGCTTCGTCTACGGACAACTCTCTTTTCAAGGCGGTCTCCAGATCGGACTTCCAGTTAACATTCAGCAGCCCCAGCCATTCAAAAACGTCCAGCTGATTCGCTCTTACGCCACCATAGTCATGTTCGCGATTGAGTTGCATCGAAGACAAACCAAGCACAAACTTCGCCGCCCGACTGTGACAGACCATGCATTCAGTTCGACTCGGGAACCGCCACTTGTGTTCGTGCTGTTGACCGTCTGCATCAGTCACGGCGAAGACTGCGTCGCGACCTTCTTTCTCAACCAGCACGGCCTCAGTCTGGTCTGCATTCCATGCATACGAATATCCGCCCCATTCGCCCTGATGACGTGTCAGAAAACGCGTTTCGATCCAGCGTCGTGAATTTGAGTCTCCCACACGATCTTCAAGTCCGAAAGACTTCACGGTCACCGTTCCGTCGGGAAAATCCCAACTGCTGCCTGTCTGGAAGTTGATTTGAGTTGGTTTCGATTCACCGTTGGATTCGGTTTCCGCAGGAATATAGATGTGCCGGCTTTTAAAAGTCCCGTCCGACCACAATGGCGAGTTCACCGAATATGGGATCAAACCGGGATGTGTCTGATGGCCTTTTATGGCGGTAAAGAATCCGCTGTCGCTGAGCTTTCGTGGAAAGTCATCAGGACTTAACTCCGAGTCATTTGGCTGCAGTTTATAGAAACCGCCTTCCGTGGCGTTGTGATCAACAATGAGTAGTTCTCCGTCCGCGTCGATGGCAAATGCCGAAATCTGCAGTGCGGTATCAGCGAGTTCCTGATGCCAGGCGACCTGCCCTTCGACAATCCTTGCACCCCAGATTTTGCCCGTCGAATAATCACCATAGATATAAGCACCCTGTAAATCGGGGAACCGCTCGCCATAATAGACAACACCGCCGGTCAGCGACCGAGCTTCCGAATGAGGATGCTCCAGTGTCGGTTTGGCGTGCGGCGCCGGCCCCAGTTTGCGGTTTGCGTAGAAGACGTGACTGCCTTCATACACGCTCCAGCCGAAGTTATCGCCCGGCTTTACAAGATAAGCCTGCTCCCACAAATCCTGACCGTTGTTACCAACCCAGATATCGCCTGTTTTGGAATCAACCGTCATCCGCCAGGGGTTTCGCATTCCAATCGCATACGTTTCCGGACGAACGTCTTTTCGTCCGACAAACGGATTGTCGTCAGGGACACTGTACGGCCTGTCATCGTCGGGATGGTCGACATCAATGCGAAGCACTTTGGCCAAAAGATGATCCATCCCCTGCCCGGTCAAATTGGTGTCAGAATCGCTCGTGCCATCGCCACTGGTAACGTAGAGCATTCCGTCAAGACCGAAGGCCGGAGCTGCTCCGTTGTGCCCGTTTGACGCCCACGAGATGATGTCGAGTGCCAAATTGGGATCGACCGTCTGCGTTGCCTTTTCCACCGTCAGTCGAGTAATCACGCTGTGCTTTTCTTCGTCGCCTTCACGCTTGCCATTCCAGCCGACGTAAAGGTAACCGTTGTCCGCATAATTCGGATGGAAGGCAATACTGTAAGCAATGCCCCCCTTGGGAAACTCGTACAGGGACGAAAGTTCACCGCTGCCCGGATCTTCGCCCGTCACCGACACCTCTCCCTGCTGAATAAACAGCAACCGACGAGACCCCGGTTCGTTGATTGCAAATATCGGCGCTGCCAGCGAGAGTTGCGGATAGGTTCGCTCCGCAACAAAAGGGAGTGGTGGTTCCGGGGAACCTACGATCTTTGACCCGACGTTGCGCCAATGCTGCTGCACCATCATCAAACGATCAGATCGGACGTCTGCGACTTCCGCAGCAAGGTCCCGTCGTTGTGGCCCAATGAATTTCAGGCTGGCGAAGTCTTCGTAGTGATGAAAGTCGGCGTGATCGAGCGACTTCAACGGTGCACAAGTGGACAGCTCCGGATCGACAGCGCTGACAGAATAATCGTAGCGGCACAAGGCAAATGTCCACTCTTCATCAATGACCGGACGACCTCCGGCCTTCATGAAATCGTGCCACGGAATTCGTCCTTCAACGGCCCAACCTTTGTCGGTGTCTGTTCGCACATTTAATGTGCCAGTGCTGACGACGCTCGACTCGATGTGAAAGTCACCATCGACAAGATGTTCTTTGAATTTCCCGGCACCACGCTTCGGCAGAAAGACGTCCATGACCGTGCCGGCCGCTGACACCTGAAATTCGAAATACCCGGACTTGTTCTTTGCCGGCTTGAAGAACATTTCGAACACATCATTGTCCCATGTCTTACCGTCGTGCTCAGTGATGTCTGCGAACAAATCGTCGTCTTCCATCCGGGCGAAGAAATAGAGGAACTTTCGATCCCACAACAGCCGGGCCTTCGTTCCCGCTTTGGCCGGATGAGCGTCCTCCTGAAGCCACGGAAGATAGAAGTTGTCGATGACGTCCGCGTGTTGCCAGCCCGACTCGTCACCCGCTCCATCAATGACGATCGGCGTACCGACAAATCGGCACTCAAAGGCTGTTCGGGGTTCTTCCGCAGTGCAGTGAGATGGCAGGAACCAAACAACGACTGAGCAGGCAGCAACAATGAATAATCGGCTCACAACACACCTCAACGAAGGACGAACAATAAGTCTTGAGCAAACAGGGGTTGAAGACTTTACCGACAGCCTGCCACCTTCGGCTGTAAGCTGCTGGAACACCAACCTCATCGATTTCAGGGCAACTCAGAAATGCACGTGCGGCAGGCTTCCAGCTTGCCAACTGTGACTGGCCAACGACGACATTCTCAATGTCTTCGCAAGCTGCCATCTTGCCACTTCGGCAACCGAGTGTCCATGTCACCGATTCTGACGCGAAGACAACGGAAGAACAATGGACGCCAGACTATTCAATCCTCTTGTAAGATGAATCAGTGGCGTTCATGTCGGTCATGGTTAACCGCATCCGGCAAGAGAACTCAGCCGGGCACGAAGCTCTTTGCCAATTAGGACTTAGATGACCAGGACAGTCCAAGTTGGGTTCGATCTACGAGCTCTGTGGGCTGTCACCGGCTTTGAAAACGGGCACATGCGGAGGTGCCTGGTGACCTTCAGCGCTGAGATCGCGCTGTCAGGACGTGTGGTGATTCACGCAGCAGGCCGATGGTAATACTTGAGCATGCCACCGCGTCGCTCACGGGACTCGATCCTGCCGGCGATGGAACCGATCTGTTCGTCTGGCTGGAGGATCTCATTGCCCAGTCCCTGATGATTGTGTTCTGCGTGATAGTGAGTGCTGAATGAATTCGCGCACCGTTCGTTCCAACGATTGCCGTCCAAAGAAAATCATTAGATCCAGGCACTCTGACTTTAAACTGCGAAAACAACGCTCGGTCTCCACATTCAGATTCGGTCTCTTCGATGGCAACAGAACGATTTCTGTGTCTGTGTTCTGTTGCCCGAATTGCCGCATGGCCATGAAGCTGGCAGCCACGAAAACGGAACCGCACGTGATGACATCATTGACGGGTGCGATTCGCAACGACAGCATGTTTGGACTATCGACGGCTGTTGTTAAGCAATGCTCGGGCGAAGTCGGCCGCTCATCGGGACGAGGCGACGCTTTCAAGCCGGGCTTCGCTCTTGAGAGCGAATTACGAACCTCGTGAGCCCGTCTCAGTTGCATCAGTTTCTCACAGACTCGCTGAGTAACTGAGAATGCATTATTTTCTTAAGTGGGCGAAGTCGAGTCACTGGAACCAGAGGCCGTTCAGTGCGTCTTCAATCGAGGAATAGGGTTAAGAACGTATCTTGACACAGTTTGACCTCTGTCTTGACTAGTACGGTCCCACGCGCCAGAAAATCCTGCCCCTCGAACAAACCCTCGACACGCCAAGCCGTCGCAATCTGCTGTCTACGCTCGAATGGCCCACCGCAACTTGGCCGCGGAGGCCCGGGAGTTGGCCCCCACTTCCTGGTCGGTTGGACGGATGATGTCCGGAGCGACCTTACGGTAGATTCCGCTCCGGACTCCGTCGCGAAAATGATGCTTCACGCGGCGATCCTCACCGGAATGGAAACTTAAGATTGCCACTCGGCCACCGGTACGGAGGCAGTCCGGCAGGCATTTGAGAAAAGCGTCCAGGGCATTGAACTCTTCGTTGACGGCGATTCGGATGGCCTGGAATACGCGCGCCAGCGTAGACCGCCGCTCGTTGTCCGTGATATTACTGGGCAAGGCGCTCTCGATCGCGCGACGAAGCTGTCCTGTTGTCTCAATAGGTTCTTGTTCGGAGAGTTCGGCGAGGACCGTGGCGATGTGTTGCGCACGCGGCTCGTCGCTCCCCTCCTCCAGGACGCCTGCCAGCCTGTCGGAGCGACAGCGTCTGAGCCAGTCGCGCGCGCTCACTCCCCGCTCGGGGTTCATCCGCATGTCAAGCGGGCCGTCGTGCTTATACGAGAATCCGCGAGCGGGGTTGTCAATCTGCATCGAGGACAAGCCCAGGTCCGCAAGCACGAAGTCCACACCATCGTGCCAACCAATCTGTGGCAGCATGCCCGCGAGTCCCGCAAAGTTACATCGGCGGACGGTCAGTGACTCCGCCCCGTATCCGAGTCCTCGTAGTCGATCCTCGGTAACAGGGAGCTGCCCGGCATCGACGTCAAGGGCGAGGAGCCGACCGCCGGGCTGGAGTTCTGTCAACAGCGCTTCGCTGTGACCGCCATGTCCGAGAGTCACGTCCGCTCCGTGTTCGCCAGGCTGAGGGGCGAGGTGCTCGAGGACTTCGGCGACGAGGATTGGGCGATGCTGTCCAGCTGGTGTCTTGCCGGAGGCGATCACCTTTGCGATTGTCTCCGAGTCGAGTGAAGCACAGAGCTCTTTGTACTTCTCATCGTAGTTTCGAGGATGCGTGCCGCGGTAACGTTTCCGGCGACGAAACGGCTGCCCGTCAGCAGGTTCGTGGGTGGTGGGCTCATCGTCGGTCATAAGATCGGAAGGTTCCTCTGCTGATGGTCCCCCAGGCCAGTTCTGTTTCCGTTGCCGATGGTTTCACTTGCAGTCTCAACCGTGATGCTCAACACCACCAAGACAGCCATGCAAGTTGATGCCGATCATTGTAGTGAAAACGATTCTCCACGTTGACAATCTTGAGAACACGCATCCTGAGAATAGCCGGCACCTGGGACATTCGATGCCCCGGATGCCCGGCTCAAAAAAACTGAGCCTTGGGCCCCCTGTGGCTTCCTCCAGACAAGACCGCTCAGCGCCCCAGTGGGCGACGGTCTTTTTCGCTTGCAGGGTTGCCAGCAGAAACCTTCTTATCGCCAGATGCCCCAAGACCGATATAGCGGCGCGGGATGGACAACCCGACTTGAATGCCAGAGTGAAACGCCGTGGTCTGCTGACGCCCCAGCGCCGCTATATTTTCTATCCAGTGTGGTAATGTTACCACCCTGGCGCTTCTCAATTCCCTTTTCGTACTCGCGGTTGCTCCCGCTGCCGCCCCGCTGGCAGTCGAAGAGGAAACGCTACTGCTACAGAACCCGACCCTCTCGGATGAGAACGTGGTCTTCACCTACGCGGGCGATCTGTGGATCGTCGGGCGTGAAGGCGGCGATGCACGGCGCCTGACCAGCAGCTCGGGCGTGGAGGGCGCCCCCGAGCTCAGCCCGAACGGCAAGTGGGTGGCTTTCACCGGACAGTACGAGGGCAATGCCGACGTCTACGTCATCTCGGTCGATACGGACCTCGATGGCGTTCCCAACGGCTGTGATATTTGTCCCGGGTTCGACGACACCCTCGACGCCGATCTCGATGGCGTTCCCAATGGGTGCGACAGCTGTGCCGGTGGTCCGGACGACTCAGA
>JABABI010000008.1:93933-134377 GCA_014238335.1 Fuerstiella sp. | reverse complement strand
TTTTGAATTTGACAAGCCCCAAGGGCATTGACGGCGTTCGCCAGCGGGAATCCATTGATGCGGTGCGCGCACTGAATCTCAAGCGTGCGATGGAGACGGGTGATCCGGAAATCCAAACGCGTATTGCCAGCTACGAAATGGCGTACCGGATGCAGACGAGCGCGCCGGAGTTAATTGACATCAAAAGCGAAAGCAAGGCCACGCTCGACCTCTATGGAGCGGAACCCGGCAAGGCGAGTTTCGCCAACAACTGTCTATTGGCGCGGCGACTGGTGGAACGCGGCGTGCGGTATGTGGTTGCCAACGTGAGTGGCAAATGGGACAGCCACGGAAACGTGCGAGACCACGAAAAAGTGGCGGCCACATGTGATCAGCCGGTGGCGGCTCTGCTGACTGATCTCAAGTCGCGTGGGCTGCTTGATGAAACGCTGGTGGTGTGGGGCGGCGAGTTCGGCAGGCAGCCGACTGCTGAGTATGGCAAGGGTACCGGCAGGGATCACAACAGTTACGGCTTTACCATGTGGATGGCAGGCGGCGGCGTTCAGCATGGCCGGACGGATGGCTCCTCTTACAATGTTGTCCAGCACCCCCGTTCATATTCGCGACCTGAATGCCACGATTCTCCGGTGCCCGGGGGATCGGTCACCAAGCGCTGACGTTCAGGTTTCAGGGCTCGGTCAACGACTCACGGGGGTTGAATCCGCCAGCGTCGTCAACCGAATTCTGTCCTGACCAGAATGCAGTTCCCGGTGACGGTTGCTTCGGCGTGCAACCGGTTTCCAAATCAGGAGCCCGGCCCCGGTGGTCAGCGAGGTGCCATGCCTAAAATTCCGGCGCCTGCCAGTCGGGGATTCCGCCATCGCTCATCTGCTTTTCGAACAGCACGTGAAAAGGGCGGACCGGTGACATTGGAGCCGATTCATTGACCATCAAAGGCCGGGTCTCCTGCCACCATGAGTCGTAGACATCCCGCATTTGTTTAGCGATCTGCGGATGCTCGTCGATTATATTCAGCTTCTGAGACGGGTCTTTTTCCATGTCGTACAGCGAGTTGTTGTCGACAAATCGATACTGCTGGTTTCGCACGGCGAATCCATTCCATTGATGATCGTCCGGATTGGCACCCGTTTTCCAGCGTCCCTTGTGGGTGAAGAGATACCGGTCTTCCCAGTCGCCGCCGGGATTTTCAATCAGCGGCAGCAGATTTCGGCCTTCTACCTGATTTTTGGGTAAAGCAGCGCCGGCCAGAGCGGTCAGCGTGGGCAGCAGGTCGATGTGGGCCGCGATCGTGTCAACATTCTGACCTGGTTTGACGCGACCGTCCCAGCGAACGAAGAACGGCACTCGGCAACCGCCTTCGTCACTGCTTCCCTTCTGCCCTTTCATGTCCGCATTGTACGGGAACAGTTTTTCGCCGTCTTCGCCCGTGCCGATCATCTGCCCTGCTCGACCGGATCCACCGCCTGTCATGCCGTTATCCGACATGAAAACGAGCATGGTGTTGTCGAGCAGTTTCCATTCGTCGAGTTGATTTACCAGGCGGCCGACGTTGTCGTCAATATTTTCAATCATGCCGTAGAACCCAGCTGTTTTCTGTTCAAATCCCATGTCTTCGAAACGTTTGCGACTGTCGGGCGGTGCGATAAACGGGCCGTGTGGCGCATTCGTTGTGATGTAAGCAAAGAACGGCTTGTCGTCGTCTTTAACCTCTTTAATCCAGCCCATGGCAGCGGAATAGAAAAGGTCTGTGCAGAACCCCTTCGTTCTTACGAAAGAACCGTTGTGGCGAATGACCGGGTCGAAATACTTGTTGCCGGGAGCATCTGCACAACTGCATTTGTACGCCTGCCCGATCCCGCCAGCCCCGTGGATAAAAGCTTCGTCGAAACCTCGTCGGTGCGGTTGATACCGTTCTTCATCACCCAGGTGCCACTTGCCGAAAATACCGGACGTATAGCCGACAGTCTTCAGCGCCTGCGGCAGCGTGACAGCGTCCAGGGTCATGCGTTCTCGTTCCAGGATTGTGTGCGTTACCCCGTTTCGCATGGGATGCCGTCCTGTCATCAGCGCCGAACGGGTGGGCGCACAGGTGGGGGCGACCAGATAACGGGTGAACCTTGTGCTGGCATCGTAGATGGCATCCATGGCCGGCGTCTTGATCCACGGATGTCCGTGTCTCCCCACCGGACCGTAGCCCTGGTCATCCGTGATCATCAGGATGATATTGGGCCGTGAACCAGCAAGCGGCTCGGCTGAGAGCGGGTCAGGGCAGATGAAAGCAGCGGCCACGAACAACAGGATGGCGAAGCGCATTGTGACGTTTCCAGTTGAGCGAATGATTGTTGGACTCGCAAAGACTAAGCGACACGGCGGCTCCAGGCAACTCATCACCGAATTGTCGAAGCACGATGGGCAGGTGTTGTCCGGCGTGGAATAAGCGAATCGATCCCTACGTCCGTTCGGCCCGGCGGCAGTGGCATTTTATTCGAAATCACACGGGAACCGGGCAAGAGTCTGTCGCGTGCAGTGGCGTGTTCGGAGATGATTGAATTGTTTCGGAGCACAGAGGTGACGAAGATCATCGATGGTGTCCATTGGTTATGACTGGTCAGGAGCTGCCAGGTGGCAAACCGGACTGTTTCGTCTGACTCAAAGCACGGCTGACAGAACGGTACAAATGTTATTTGCGGAAGAAACAATCAATCGCCGTTCATCGTCATTACATCGTGGCTGGGCATATTACATGCGATCTGCATCCGTTCTGTTGCGTGGCCTGATGGCCGGATTTGTGTTGAGCCCACTGGGCGTTGGGGCTGAGCCTCCGAAAATTGAACGCCTGTTTCCGCCGGGTGGCCAGCGAGGAACGGTGGTTGAAGCCAAGGTGACAGGCACACCCGGTGACGGTCCTGTTCAGGTGTGGTCGGATCCGGCACAAATTTCGTTCGTATTCGGTGAAAAACAGGACACGGTGACGGTCACCATACCCGACGACGCAACGCCGGGCCTGCACTGGTTGCGATTTCATAACGAACATGGCGCCACCGACCTGAAGCCATTCATTGTGGGGCTTGTCGGTGAGGTTGCAGAAACGGAGCCCAATAACAAACCTGGCGAAGCACAGGCTGTGGAGCTTCCCCACGCCACCGTGAACGGTGTTCTGGAAAAGACGGGTGAGGTTGATACCTTCGCTGTATCACTCAAGACCGGTCAGACACTTGTGGTTACCATGCTGGCGAACCGTGACCTTGGTTCTCCGATGGATGCCGTGCTTCAGCTACTGGATAGTGCGGGAACGGTTGTTGTGCAGAACGATGATGACCACGGCTTTGATCCTCAACTGGTTTTCGATGTGCCCACAGATGGCACTTACTTTGTGCGTACTTTTGCGTTTCCGTCTGCGCCCAACAGCACGATCAGGCTGGCCGGCGCCGCGACGTATGTTTATCGATTGACGATGACAATCGGGCCGGTCATCGATCATACGGTGCCCGCAGTTGTAAATTCCGGCAACGATGCGGAGGTGTTTGCACATGGCTGGAATCTCAGTGAAGAGCAGGAATCGTTCCATATTCCGAAATTTCAGCGGACGTCATTTGTGCTCTCAGAAGGCCTGACACTCCCGACAAGTGTCGCCGCTGTGGACCACGTGAGCGCTGCAGAAACGAACGATCCACAGGCGCTGCAAATACCGTCGTCCGTGACCGGCGTGATCGCGACGGCTGGTGAAACGGACACACACCAGTTCGCAGCAGCCAAAGGGCAGAAGCTGACGTTTCGGGCTGACGCACGTTCTATGTACTCACCGCTGGATCCTGTGCTGAAAGTGACTGCTGAAGACGGGAAGCTGTTGAAGGCAGCAGACGACGTGAGCCGCAGTGATCTGGATTCACAGGCGCTGGTCACCATTCCGGCGGACGGAGTGTACACCGCCACGGTGACGGATCGTTTCAACTCCGGTGGCGCCAGATTCGTCTATGTCCTGACGTGCACCGAGACAAAAACAACGTTCCAGCCGACTTTGAAAGGCAACGCCTTCGTCCTGCCGGTCGACAAGCCGCTGGAGATCCCGGTGACGATTGCTCGAGACAAGGGATTCGCAGAAAAATTCGCCGTGACGATCGAGGGCCTGCCGGAAGGCATCGTCTGCGAACCCGTGCATTCAGAAAAAGAAGGTGATTCTGCCAAAGAGGTGACTCTGAAGATCACCCGAGGTGAGACTGCCGCGGCGTTCTCCGGCCCGGTCACGATTGTCTGCACACCCGAAGAATCAAAACAACCAGTGACTGCAGAGTCGCCCATCCAGAATTCTAAAATGACGACCAGCCGTATCTGGCTGACAGTGATCGTCCCGCCGGCGAAAGAGGCCCCGGCAGAATCGAAAGAGGACGCTGAATCGGAATAGACAGCGACGACAGACGGACAGCCGTCGTTCGCTGCGACCGCCGGCTGGAGCGAATCACTTCTTCGCCTTCTTACTATTTTTGGCAGCCTTTTTCTTTTGCTTTGCCTTGCCCTTTGGTGCTTTGGTTTCCGCAGGTGCGTCATCGCCACTGAAAATGTGGTCCCAGCCGGAAACGAATTTCTTGGATGTGCCAGTGTGCACCGTATAGCCGGTCATGGATTTCCTCTGGAGTGAAACAGGAATGTGCAAAAAGAGATTCAACCTGCAGATTATCGCGAGCTGACGCGTTTCGCAACGACCTGGTGAATTTGTTCAATCGAACGAAACTCTGTACAAGAAACGAAAACAGCCTTGCAGATCAGACGCTCTGCGAGGCTGAGAATGTTGGTACTGCACAACAGTCAACGCCTACGCAAAGAACGCGTTGACAGCTTCGGCCTTGACCAGCTCTCGTGGCTGTTTCAGGTGGTTGTACACAATCGTTTCCGGGTCGATGCCGAAGGAATGGTAGATCGATGCCAGTACTTCCTGCGGATGTACCGGATCCTCGAGCGGAGCGGACGCCGTCTTGTCGGACTTTCCGTGAACATTGCCTCGCTTGACACCGGCTCCGGCCATGATGCCGGTGTAGCAATATGGCCAGTGATCGCGACCATCGTCGTTATTGTTGTTTCCGCTGGTGCTGACGCCTCGTTGCGGGCTGCGTCCGAATTCACCAATAACAACGACCAGCGTTTCGTCCAGCATGCCTCGTTCATCAAGGTCGGATATAAGACCGGAAACGGCCCCATCCAGCATCGGGCCGGACTGCGTCTTCATTCGCTTGGACAGCCCCGTGTGGTGGTCCCACGAATGGTTGTCAGAATTGGCGACCTTCGGCCAGACCACTTCAACAACTCGTGTTCCGGCTTCGACCAGACGACGAGCCAGCAGGCAGGAATCGCCAAACGTATTCCGTCCGTACTGTTCACGGATTGCATGACCTTCAGCGCCCAGGTCGAATGCTTCTCGAGCACGACCGGAGACAATCAGGTCCAGTGCTCGTTCATAGTACTGGTCCAGATTCAGGTTCTTAACCGCCTTGTCAATTTTGGGCATGCCTGCACTGATGGTGTTTCTCAGGCTGGCGCGGCGATTGAGACGCGCAGAGAACACTTCCGGTCGCAGTTTCAGGTCGTCGACCTTAATGCGAGTCATCTTCTTCATGTCCATGTCATCGCCGGATGGATACAGCGTGTAGGGATCATAGGCTTTGCCCAGGAATCCCGCCGTTCCGCCTTTGCCCACAACATTGCTTTCCTGCAGCGGTCGGGGCAACATAACAAACGGAAGCATGGGCACTTCCAGTGGACGCAGACGCACAATGTTGGAACCGAAATTCGGAAAGTCCTTCGGGCTCGGAGGTTCCAGTTGGCCGGACGGACTGACCTTATCCGTCGTGTAGCCGGTCATCATCTGATAGATGGCCGCCGTATGGTTGAACAATCCGTTCGGAGTGTAACTCATGGAACGGATCATCGTGAACTTGTCGTTCAGCTGAGCCAGCTTTGGCAGGTTCTCTGTGAACTGCACGCCGGGCAGTTTTGTGGAGATGTTGCTGAAGACACTCTGCACGTTGTCCGGCACGTTCTCCTTGGGATCCCACAGATCAAGGTGCGACGGACCTCCCTGCAGGTAGCACATGATGATGCTTTTCGCTTTACCCCAGCCTGGGCCGCCGGAAATGTCGGCTTTATTGGAAGCGCTGGCAGACTGCAGTTTCAGCATGTTGGCCAGTGACAGTCCCAGCATGCTGGAACCGCCGACCTGCAGCACGTTGCGTCGCGTCCGACCGACAGCGCGGTCACATACGTCCTTGCCAGCTTCACCTTTGATGTGCAACATGTTTTTGTTCCTGTGAAAAGACCCTCAGCGTATTGCATCAGGACCTGAAGTGGGGAGTCTGAATGTTAATCAAAGTCCGTGAAGTGTACTACAAAACTTTGCGTTTATGTAGTTTTCCCGTCTGCAGCGAAGCTCTGGCAGAGATTCTTGGTCGTGAAATCGAATGTTGAAGGATTAATGGTTAAACAGAAAAGCCGGATTATTGATCAGTGCCCATGCCAGGTCCTGAGCGGCCGTGAGGCGTTTCGATTCCACCTGTTTGGCACTGAACTTAACATCTTCCCGCAGACGAAGCAGTCGAGCATCGTCTTTGATCTCCTGACTGACGAATGCGATCCGTTCTTTTCTGGACGTTACCCCTGGATCTTCCGGCAATGGTTGTTTTGCCAGGTTCAACGCTTTCTGTTTTGCATTGATGGTGGCATCAGATTTTTCGTACCAGGTAACAAGTGTCTGCTTCTGAGCTTCCGTTCGTTGTTCGGGTTTCGCGGCAGCGACTGCAGCCAGACTTTCCGGCAGGCTGAGTCCCGGTGCGTTTTTCTGGGTCACTGAAATTCGGAATCGTGCCAGGAGATGTTCCTTGGCGACGTGGTTCTGGTGGATAATGAATTTCAGGACAGTGCCCCCTTCGTGCCCAAGGGCCTCTTTAGTTTCAAAAGTGGCCCAGTGAGTGACTCCCAGCGCGTTCGCGATGGCCCACGCATTTTGATTGCCCGCGTTGCCATCGATGGTCAGTGCGGCATTGAAGCCCGCCTGCAGAAAATCGGCTTTGGCGTTCTGCAGCATGACCTTTTTGTATTCTGTCGGCTTGGAAAGTGGTGCTGCCTGAACTTCAAATTCAGTCACCACAAAGTTTCCATTCTCCGGCAGACCGGGCCCGTTTCCTTTTTTGCCCGGATCCATCAGTGCTTCCACTCGAAAGGCGGCGATGTCCTTAAGTGATGTATTGACCGTAATCGTATAGGCACCCTTGTCGGCTTTGCCGGTGGCCTTGATGGAGCGGTCATTTTGGCGTTCCAGGGTGATGCCCGCGGGGCCGGCAAGCGACTTCGGTTCCAGAAAGAACCACTCTGCGCCGGTGTTCTGTTTGGTCAGAAATGCTTCCGCATGCTGCGGAATCTCGCTCTTGTACTTGTCGAAATCTGACTGGACATCGGCCAGTTTTTCGACCCGTATTTTTTCTTCTTCGGCTCGACGCGGAGCAATTTCCTTTTCGTACGCAGCGCGGTCCGCATTGCCTTCGTCGATTGCTGCAGTTCGAGTCGCTTCGCGTTTTGGACGTTCTTCCTTCCACCATACTTCACGTTTTGCCAGAGCGTCAATGACCTTCTGGTTGTCGGCATCGATCGCGTTCATGGAAGCCAGAGTCGCCTGGGTTTCCGGTTCCGCGGCAGGGCGATTGAGAATTCGAATAAAAAGCTCATCAATCAACTGACTGTCGTCCCCAATTTCATTCACAAGCCGTGTGATCTCGTTGTTGGGGTCCTCCAGTGCGTTGCCAACTGTTGGGCCTCCGATTAGTGCCATGATTGGCCCCAGTTGAAGTTCCGCTGATCGCTCGCACTCGCATGCACTTTCCCGTGCGGGGCGTCCGAGATTGGCCAGAAAACCGTCAGGAAGTTTAATGCCTGCGTCCGGAATAGCGGCCGCTCGCGTCCCTTCCGGGACGCCCGGGATCTTCGATTTTGCACCGGTCACCCGATGGATTGCGTCGTACAGAACTTCGGCAGGCAGTCGTCGAGCGATTGCGTGCGAGTAATTTTGCGCGTCGTCGTCATTCCATTTGTTGGTATCCAGACCCAGCTGATAAGTTCTGGACTTACAGATCAGCTGCATTACGTGGCGGACATTGAACTTACTTTTGACGAATTCCTCTGTGAGGTAGTCCAGGAGCTCGGGGTTCGTGGCAGGATTGCCCGCTCGAAGATCGTCAATGGGTTCGATAATGCCAGTGCCCAGCATGTATCCCCACAGACGATTGACGTAGCTCTTGGCGAAATACTGGTTGTCTGCTGAAGTAATCCACCCAGCCAACTGTTGTCGGCGATTTCCGTTTTCCGGTGATTCGAAGTTACAGTCGTAAGGAAAGACTGGAGCCGTGACAGATCCAGTTCGATCGTGTGTAATTTCGCCATCGTTTTTTTCAAAGACAACTTCGTAGAACGGCTTGGCGCCCTCAACAGCGGTGCCGCCGATCTTTCGCTTGCCACTGGCCGGGTCTGCCTTCAGGCCGACTCGCGCGAAGTACGCGGCGGTTTCGTAGTACTGATCCTGAGTCCATTTTTCGAACGGATGGTCGTGACACTTGTTGCAGCTGAAACGCACTCCGAGGAACAGGTGGGTTGTATTCTCCATGATGTCGACTGGCTGCCTCAGGATCTTGAAGTAAGAAGCAGCCGGGTTTTCCTTGTTTGACCCCTCCGCCGTGACAACCTTGCGGACGAATTCGTCGTACGGCGTATTGGTCTCCACCTCGATACGAATCCAGTCGCGGAAGGCGCTGGCCCCTTCTGCGCCCAGAAACTTACGATTCACCTGCAGCAGGTCGGCCCATTTGTTTGTCCAGTAGTCAACAAATTCGGGGCTGCCGATCAGTTGGTCGACAATCTCAGGTCGTTTCTCCGTGGCCGGTCGTTTGTCAGCCAGAAAAGATCGGACATGTTCGGCGGTCGGCGGCAGTCCCGTCAGGTCCAGCTGGACTCGGCGAAGGAACTCAGCGTCGGTACACAGACCAGACGGTTCAATCTTCAGCCGCTGCCATTTGTCGGCCACAAATCGGTCAACTTCGTTCCATGTCTCCGGCGTCTTCCATTCGAAGCCGTCGCGGTTACCCATCACTGTGAGTGTCGTCGCTGCGTAAGCCCCTTCGTACCGGGCCAGAATCGGTGCTTCACCACGACGCAAAGCTGTCATCAGTCCCCAGCGATTTGTAACAGCGACATCGGTGTTACCGCTGTCGACAAACGCTTCGCGAGTTACGTCCTTTGTCGCGCCGTCCGCATACGTAGCCACAATTCGAATCTGCTGTGTCGAATCGAGTTGCTGAATGGTGGGGTTCTGCGGTGTGATCTCAATCGATGTCACTTTGGGGACTGCCAGGTCCAGTTTGGCGCCGGCCGTGATCCAGCTGCGAATGACTTCGTAATAGTTGCTGTTGGGGCTGATCGCCTGTCCACCAACATGCGGCACAAAGCCGGTTGCCTTCATCAGCATCAGACTGTCCGAAGGGGACGCTACATTTGTTCGGCGAGCCGCAAGGTCATCGGTGAACGCCCGCAGATCGAAGATCGGATCGTAGCCTCGCAACGAGAGTTTGAATCCGGCTTTGCCTTTTGCCGAACCGTGACACGTGCCTTGATTGCAGCCGACACGCGACAGAACCGGGTTAACGTGCTTGATAAAGTCTGCCACAAACGGCTGAGCCACGCCGGAAACCGCCAGTGGCACTTCCACGGTCTGTTCACCCAGTTTTACCAGCAGTTTGCCCTGACCGTCGGTCTTTGCCTTCACAAAGCCTGAGGTCGTGATGTCAACTACAGCACCATCATGTTGTAGTTCCACGTTCCGTGTGACATCGATGATTTCTCCGGTGTTGAGTGTGGCGGAAACGAGAAGCTGCACATAGTCGAAGGGATTTGTAAGCGCCACTGTTGATGGGTGAGCCGTCAAGGCTGTGACGGTCGTACCTTTCGGCAGCTCACCCTTTTTAATGAGTGGTGAATCATTCCAGACCAGGTCGGCGACAACAGTCGGCTGGGCGTGTTTGCTGGCTTCGCCCACGGGAGCGGCCGCAAATGTTGTAATTGGCTTGCCGGTGTCGGTGGCGATCAGACGTATTGTGCCGTCGCCCCCGGCGATCGCGACCTGGCGATTGTCCGGGTGAAACGCTAGTGCGTACAGCGGGCTTTCGTCAAACTTTACTTCCGCAATTCGGGTGATGTCCTTGGACCGATGGTCATCCAGTTTTTTTTGTTCATCGGCGTTGCGTTGCTTTACTCTCTTGGCACTGATGGCTTTCAGGTTATCAGGCAGTTTTGTGTCAAATTCATAGCTGTAGACCGCCAGTTCCCCTTTTCCGTTCAGCGAACTGACCGCAGCAATTCGTGTCCCGTCGCCGCTGACAGCCACGCCGAACACACGGCCGGACATTGGGTTCAGTCGCTTTATCAGGTTCGAATCGTCGCCGATCTTTCGCGCGGTAATGCGGAAGACTCTGTAGATCTTGGGCACTCCATCAGCACCACCGACGATGATTTCATCGCGTTCCGGATGTCGTACGATCGTGTTGACTCCGCCCTTGAGCGCTTTTGGGGTGATGGAAGTGACGTTGTCGATAAAGCGGTTGGTGGTCACTTCAGTCAGCTTCACCGTCATGTCGCGAGACACCGAAACGACATGCGAACTTTCGTTTTCGACGGTGAACACCGTATCGCGAACCCAATCGCTGTGAGCTCCCTGAAACATGATCTGCTCACCGGTTTCCGCATTAATGGCTCGAACGGAATTGTCTGAACAGCCAAATGCAATCAGTTTGCCGTCCGGCGACCAGCTCGCTCCGTAAAGTGTGTCGAACGTGACCGTGTGCGAAAGCAGCAGCTCACGTTTGTCCACATCCCAGACCTGCACTTCCCCCATGCGGCCCGGCTGGCCACCAGTCACAGCCAGACGCTTGCCGTCCGGGGAAAATCGCACTGATTCGATTCGTTCTGACAGGCCGATCAGTCGGTCCACGATGCCGGAACCATCTGCTTTGTGCAGCAGGACTTCATTGAATCCGGCAACGGCGAGTAACTGTCCGTCCGGCGAAAAGTTCAGTGACGTGACGACCGGAGGAAGCGAATACTGCGGCGGGTTTTCTCGGCTGTACACCACCTTTGTGGACGGAGGCGTGTCATCTTTCGCGCCCTGAGCAATCCAGTTGCGAATCAATTCGATCTCAATATCTGACAGTGGCTTCCCCTTGGGAGGCATCGACGCTGCGCCATCCTCAGGTGTGATCTGTGCAATCAGGTAACTTTCATCCGGTTTGCCGGGAACAACGGCGGCGTCTCCGCTTTTACCACCGCCGAACAGCGTGGCGAAATCAGTCATGACGTACTGACCACTGGCTTTCGCCGGCTGATGGCAGCCCTGACACTGCGCCTGCAGAATGGGCTTTACCTGTTTGTGAAAGCTCACAGGAGCGGATTCATCCTGTGCTGAACCAACAGGATTTGCCAGCAGGGAAACGACGATGAACAGCGGAACCTTAGTCATGTGAGAAGTCATTCAGTTCTGAATGTCCAAGAATTCAGTGATGATTTGAACCTGGCTCTTTGCAAACACTGAAATCGTTGGATTTAGTGAGTGGGGACCGAATCCAATATGAAAGGCCGGGGAGGCTGGAGGTGGGAAATTTGGGTCTTAAATTGTTGGATTAGCTTACCATCCGCCCATTGCAGAAGCAAGTTTCTGCTGTCCGGACGATTCGGTCTGCGTGTGAATATCTTAGGTTCTAGAGATTTTCGGGGAGTGTGGACCATCACCGTCACAAGCCCCGTGCCTGCCGGATCCACAATGGCGGCAGCACCGCCAATGAACGCTGGCGGGGAGCTACCACAGATTTTGTCCGGCCTGTTGGCCGTCCGCAGCTTGACCGTCAACCAATCCTTCGACATCCCTGGTGGCGATTTGCAGCATGCGAGCGAACATCAAGTCAGCATCAAGTGTGTGGTAATTCGCGATATCACCAACGATTCCATTGCACCCGTGGTCCACAGCATAGGACTCAAAGGCGGCAAGATTCGGTGTGAGTTCCATGGCTTTTTCCAGGGTCATACAACCGGCTGCGATGTCCTGTTGGCGACCCGGCCACCAGTTCTGGTCCAGTAATCCGGCGTCGACTCGCTCGACCAGAATTGTTTCCACGCCTCCGGCATGCTGGTCGCCCCGCTCTGATGCGAACTCGGCCAGCGGCTCGTGCAACCAGCGGAATGCCCAGCTTGAAAATCTACTTTGCCTGAGACCATCGACTATGGCCTGTCGGTGTATGATGGAACCGTGCACATCGACAACGTAAACGTGTTCCGGTCTTTTCCATGCTGTGACTGCGTTGACGTAACCTTTGACGTATTCGGTCAGCAGGTCGGTCGTGAGGTCGATGCTGAACCCAAACGGCAGTCCCCACGTCAAGTGGCCGTATTCCAGCGGCCGACCGACTTCGAATCCGTCTACAGTGTCTGCCAGTGCCTGCAGAACGCTGTAACTTTGAATCGTGTCCGTGCCCAGTGGCAAATGAGGACCGTGTTCTTCCACTGCCGTGTCCACGCTGAACGCCAACACGCGAGGGACCGAAACAGCCTCTAATCTCGCCGGTGGCAAGTCCACGATTCGCAGCTGCGACGCGTTGCCCGCGTCGTCTCCATATGTCGGAAAACACCTTAGGATCTGAGCAACAATGCGTTCCCGCAGATCGGGGTTCATGGCTTCGTGAAACAGCGGAGGCAGAAGTCGAGGTCCGAGTTCCAGCAATTGCTCGTACGGCGTTCCGATCGAACAGATTGGCAACACAAATTCGGCGTCGGCAGGAAGTTGGCGCAGTTCAAAAAGTGACCACCCGGTAATCCAGGGGCCGCTGTTAATCTGAGAAGGCAGATACAGGTCCAGCATATGTTACTCGACTGACAGGGTATGGGGGAACGGGATCGTCACATATGATACGAATCCCTTCGACGGACTGCACGGCAGCGGCCGCGTCGTCCGATCTGCGCAGCGTTGTGCCACGTGTTGTGCGACAAACGCAAAAACGGTCTGAGGCAGGAACCTCAGACCGTTTCAGTGTGTATCATCGATTGGCCAGACGGGCAGCTAAGTCCTAAAAACCACCGTCGCCTCGAAGTTGTTGCTGCTCAAGCTGGTATTTCTTAGTGGCTTCAACCTGATTGGTCAGTTTGAACTCGGGTCCGGCGGGAAAGTACTGTACGTCATCGTCGAGGTAGGTGGCAGATGGTAATGTCTGCCCGCCAATTGACGTCTGACATCCAGTCAGCACTACACTGGAGGATATCGCTGCCAGCACGGACAGCAGAATCCGGCTTCGTCCTGCAGTTGCCTTCACGGGTCTGTACCTTCAACATTTTCTTCGAAAGTGCAGGAGCGTGGATCTGTCCAGGCACCTGCATAACGACACCGCACTCGGTATCTGTCTGACTTATCGGCCGTCGCTTCCCGCAGAATTGGCAAAACCACTTCAATCGCTAAATCTTTTCCAATTGGAACACTATGATTTCACGCTGTACCGGCAATATCTGCCGTTCATTGTTGGCCGGCCATAGATTACACGTTGCGAAGTTAACCAGCGTAGAAGGCAATCATGCAGATTTCAGGCATACAAACGGACGTCATTCTGGGTGACAGGGCCGCCAATCTGGAGCGGATGAGGACGGCGATTATTCAGGAAGTGGAACAGTCCAGTCGTCTGATTGTGTTTCCCGAATGCTTTACCACAGGATACTGCTTCGATTCGCTGGACGAAGCGATGACGGTTGCGGAACCCGTTGATGGGAAATCTGTGGCGGCGGCCGCTGCCCTTTGTGAAGAGCACAAATGCTTCACAGTTTTTGGCATGCTGGAACGAGACGGCGACCGGCTGTTCAACACGGCCGTGCTGGTCGGTCCGAACGGTCTGCTGGGCAGCTATCGCAAGATTCACCTGCCCTATCTGGGGGTCGACCGGTTTACAACGCCAGGTGACCGTCCATTCGAAGTGTTCGAAGCCGACGGCGTACGCATCGGCATGCTGATTTGTTACGATGGTGGTTTTCCCGAAGCCAGCCGGGTACTGGCACTGAAAGGTGCCGACGTGGTGGTGCTGCCCACTAATTGGCCGCCGGGAGCGGAATACATGTCGGCATTTTCGGTCAACTGCCGGGCGATGGAAAACGGGATCTACTTCGCTGCCGTCAACCGAGTGGGGACCGAGCGTGGTTTTTCTTTCATCGGTCAAAGTCGAATCTGTAACACCGTTGGGGCCACGATGGACGCTGCTGAGAATACTCAGGAGACTGTCGTTCGTGCCACCCTGGACGTGGCGGTCGCCCGAGAAAAACGTATTGTCCGTGTGCCCGGAAAACATGTCATTGACCGCATGGCGGACCGCCGCCCCGAGATGTACGGTCCCATCTGTGAACCTCATTCGCTGCTGCGTCCAGGTCGCGATGAGCCGGCATAGGCCAGACGGCCCAATGCGCCTCAGCTATTCAGTGGTGGTGCGTCTCTGAGCAGGTCCAGGACCGCGTCTTTGATGCCGGGCGTAATTGAGACGCCTTCACCCGTGTTGATGTTCTCGTCGCCCCGCCAGTCGGTGCAGGATCCACCGGCCTCGCGCAGGATTGGAATTAACGCGGCGATGTCCCACGGACTCATCTGAGGATCAACGGATATGTCAGCCCGGCCTGTCGCGACCAGCATGTGTCCGTAACAGTCGCCCCAGCCTCTGGCAATTCTGACCCGAGTACAAAGATCCGGCAGCACGTCGCCCCGACCACAGCGAATGTCTGAGGTTGGTTCGGTGAACATCAGTCGAGCGTTTGTCAGGTCCGTTTCTGCCGACACAGTGGCGCGTTGAGCATCGACGTCACCAATCTGCCACCATGCGCCTTGTCCTTCGGCGGCATAGATCACTTCGTCCAGAGCGGGCAGACGGCAGACGCCGGCCACCATTCGTCCTTCGAACTCAATGCCAAGCAGAGTTCCAAACAGAGGCACTCCATAGATGAACGGTTTTGTTCCATCGATGGGATCCACGATCCAGCGGTAGCCATTGCGCCTTTCGAGGTCCTCGAATTCTTCACCAAGAATACCGTCTTCCGGGAACTCAGTGGCCAGCGCATCACGAATCAGCTGTTCCGCATCCTTGTCTGCGACTGTCACAGGTGAATCATCAGCCTTGGATTCGATGCCCAGCGTCTGGGACCGATAGTGCTTCAGGATCAGGTCGGCCGCCTGTTCCGAGACTGAGAGTGCAAATTCCAGACGTTGACGGTGTTGAGTCATCGAAAACCCTGAGCTTGATTCAGTTGAGTCGAATGTATTGAGAGCGGCCGGAGCAACTGGCAGGCCAAAATCTAGCGTACCATAGTTGCCGCTGCCAGCTTCTCTGTTTTGCGTATCGTAGTTGCGGCTGCCAGATGGTTTTTTCCCATTTCGCTTCGGTCAGATTGACCAGATCGCTGTATCAGTGGTCTGGTGACTGCAGCGCGACGGCGACTCCCATGCCGCCACCAACACACAGCGTTGCCAGGCCCGAGCCGATCGCACCGGATGCCATACGATGGGCCAGATGTACGGCCAGCCTCGCGCCACTGGCTCCGATGGGATGGCCGAGAGCAATCGCGCCTCCACACGGATTGACGCGTTCCGAGTCCAGCTGCAGTTCTTTCATACAAGCCAGAGTCTGAGCCGCAAATGCCTCGTTGATTTCGATGGTATCGAAATCCGCCAGCGTCCCGCCAGCGTGGCTGCAGAGCTTACGGATCGCATGGACCGGCCCCAGTCCCATTTCCTGGGGATCGCAACCGATCACACTGGAAGCGGATACCGTGGCCAGCACCGGCCAGCCGTTGGTTTCGGCCGCAGAACGACTGGCCACAACCAGCATGGCGGCTCCATCGTTAATGCCGGACGCGTTGCCGGCAGTGATTTTCCCGTCTGCAGCGAACGCAGGCTTCAATTCCGCAAGCTGTTTGGTCGTCGTCTCGGGGCGAGGATGTTCATCTGTTTCCAACTGCTCATGCGGAGCCAATTCGGCGTTGAACACGTTGTCCCTGGCAGCTGCTGCGTATCTGTGTTGCGATCGTGCGGCGAACGTATCCTGTTCTTCGCGAGAAATGTTGTATTTGTCGGCCAGTCGTTCGGTCGTCAGAGCCATATGATCGCCGCTGAAGGCATCGATCAGTCCGTCACGCAGCACGGTGTCCACCAATCGGCCATCGCCGAATTTCGTGCCCGTTCGTGACCGAGGCAGAATGTGCGGCGCGTTGCTCATGGATTCCGTGCCGCCGCACAGAATCACGTTTGCGTCCCCGGAACGGATGGCCAGGGAAGCAAGAACGACAGCCTGCAGGCCGGAACCGCACATCATATTCACCGTATATGCCGGTGTGGAAATTGGCAGTTCCAGACGGACTCCGATCTGGCGAGCGATATTCATTCCCTGACCGGCGCTCAGTATGTTGCCCACGATGACCTGATCGATGGAATCCTTCGGCAAATCAGCCAGCGCAGTTGCGGCGGCATGCTCGGCAAGGTCCACGGCGCTCAACCGGGAAAGCGAACCCAGAAACCGGCCCATCGGAGTCCTGCTGGCGGCTACGATACAGACATCAGTCATGATGAAACAGACCCCCTCGCATTGGCTGAACGTTGTTGATAATCGGAGTGAAGTCCATCATACCGAGAACCTGCGACTGCAGGTCAATGCCTGGTGCCAGTTCAACAAGTTCGACACCGTCGCGCACCAGGCGAAAAACCGCACGTTCCGTGACAATCAGGACATCGCGACCGGAATTGCGAGCGATGTCGCCACTGAACGAAACGTGATCGACCAGAGTGAGAAACTTGCGGGTCGTGGCTTCGCGCACGACCACAAGTTTACCGTCTTCGACGTTGCACTCCAGACCACCGGAAGTCATTGTGCCGCAGAAGACAAGCCGTCCGGCGTTCTGTGAAATATTGACGAACCCGCCGACTCCGGCCAGCACGCTGCCAAACTTCGAAACGTTCACGTTGCCGTGCTGGTCAATCTGTGCCGCACCGAGCGCTGCATAGTCAAGACCGCCGCCGTCATAGAAGTCAAACTGAGCAGGCTGGTCGATGATCGCCTGAGGAAACGCCGAGGCACCGAAGCTGAGGCCACCGGCCGGGACACCACCAATGGGTCCGCTTTCCAGCGTCAGCGTCACGTCTCGCAGCAGACCTCGCTCCTCGGCGATTCGAGCGATGCCTTCCGGCATTCCAATGCCCAGGTTGGCGATGTCTCCGGAATGTAATTCGTCGCAGGCTCGAGCAGCGATGATCCGTCGAGCACTCATGGGCATGAATTCAACTCCCTTCGCCGGCTGAACCGCAGAATCGCCGGCTGAGCAGTAGGCGACGTTCATTTGCTCGCCGAAGGTTTGATCATGCTCGTCTTCGTTCGCCACAACGACGCGGTTGACCAGAATCCCCGGTACCGCGACCTGATGAGGAGGAATCGGTGAATCCGTGATTCGCTTCACCTGAGCGAGCACAACTCCTCCGCAGTTGTGTGCCGCCTGAGCGATCGGCAGGACTTCACCAATAATGGCTTCTTCAGACATGGACAGGTTGCCCGCCGTGTCTGCGGTGGTCGCTCGGATCAAGCCCACCGTAATCGGAAACGATCTGTAAAACAGCCACGTCTTATCCAGCAGTTCAAGTCGTTCCACGAGCGTTTCAGTGGTTCGTGAGTTCAGGCGTCCGCCGTCATGGATCGGATCGACAAAGGTGCCGAGTCCCACGTCGGTGATGCAGCCGGGACGGCCTGCGGCGATGTCACGCAGCAAATGACAGATGACGCCCTGAGGGAAGTTGTAGGCTTCGATTTTGTTGTCCAGGGCCAGTCGCCCCATGCCCGGCACCAGACCCCAGTGCCCGCCGATCACACGCTTCACCAGCCCTTCGTGCGCCAGGTGGTTGAGACCACGAGTCTTTCCATCTCCCTGTCCGGCCGCGTACACAAGCGTCAGTCCGGTCGGACGATGATCGCGCTGAAATCGCCGTTCGATTGCGGCCGTCAGTGCTTCGGGGTGAGCAGCGCCGACGATGCCGCTGCTGGCAACCGTGGCGCCGTCACTGATCAGTGAAATGGCTTCATCGGCGGAGCACACTTTTCCACACGTCGCTGATGTCATCCGAACCATCCGCCGTTGACGTGAATGGTCTGGCCCGTGATATAGCTGGCCAGCGGACTGCACAGAAACAGAATCGCGTTGGCGATTTCGTCCGGCGTGCCAAACCGTCCCATCGGAATCTGCTTCAGCATTTCGCCGCGAGCAGCTTCCGGAATCGTTTCTGCCATCTCCGTCATGACCACACCGGGAGCCACAGCGTTCACTGTAATCTGACGCCTTGCCAGTTCTTTGCTCAACGCCTTCGTCAGACCAACGACGCCGGCTTTGGCTGCCGAATAGTTTGTCTGGCCGAAGAACCCGACGAATCCCGAGATCGAAGCCATGCTCACAATACGCCCGCCGTCAGACATGCGAGGGACTGCTTCTTTGCATACTTTAAAGATGCCCGAAAGATTGGTGTCGATCACCGTCTGCCATTCGTCATCCTCCATTTTGCCGAGTGTGCGGTCTTTCAGAATAGCGGCGTTGTTTATGACGATGTCCAGAGAACCGAAGCGCTGTGTGACGTGGTCCAGCATCGCAGCAATCGATTCTCTGCTGCGCACGTCGCCTTCCACGGCAATGGCGCGGTCTCCCAGTTTCTGAACGGTTTCTTCAGCGCGAGCCTGATTGATTCTCTCCGGATCGGCAAACCAGGTGACTGCGACGTTGGTTCCGGCCGCATGCAGCGCGGTTGTGGTTGCCTTCCCGAGCCCCTGGCCTCCTCCGGTGATGACGGCCGTTTTTGAAGTCAGGTCGATGGAAGTCATTGTGCGGAGCCAGGAGAGAGCCAGCGGACAGTGGGTGAGTAAATTCAGGATGCCCTCATATGCTCTCTCGTCATGTGTTACAAGGATGCAGCGCAAGCAAGTGGGTTATTGAACGCACGGTGCTTGTCCTGTAACGCTTTCTGTCCTCCGAGCGGTAGCCGGGATTGGGTGCAGGGCAGGCACTGCCTTATATCAGTTCGCTGATGACGCTGCCGTGGTCGATGGCTGGAATGGGTCGGCCGGCATGGTTTTCGAAGTTGATAGTTGGATCAACACCCAGCACTTTGAAGATCGTGTGGTGAATGTCGCCGGGGCGCAGAGGGCGATCCTGCGGAACTTCACCCAGACGATTGGTGGAACCGACAACCTGCCCGCCGCGGATCCCGCCGCCTCCCATCAGTACAGACAGAGCATTGCCCCAGTGGTCTCGACCGGGCGTGCCTTTGCTGAGTGGTGGCCCGCCGTTGCCTCCGTTGTTCATCTTCGGTGTCCGGCCAAATTCTCCCATCACCATGACCAGTACCTGGTCCAGCAGGCCTCGTTCTGCCAGATCGGTGAACAGACCGTGCACAGCCATGTCAACTTTCGGCAGATGTCGTTCCATGGTTGTCTGATGATTCCAGTGACTGTCCCAGCCACCGAAATGACACGTCACGAAGGTTGTGCCGGCTTCGACCAGTCGCCGAGCCAGCAGGGTGGACTGGCCCCACGAGTTGCGGCCGTACCGATCGCGCAGAGTGTCGTCTTCCTTGCTGATGTCGAACGCTGCACGAGCACTCTTGCCAGCGACCATGTCAAAAGCCTGCGCATCAAAGCGGTCCATGGCATCGATCATGCCGCTTTTATCTGCGTCTCTGTGCAGCTGATCAAAATGGCCCTGCAGCGTCCGCCGATCTTCCAGTCGATCGATCGTCAGCTTGGCCGGCAGATTCAGGTTCTGCACTTTAAAGGTGGCCGCGTTGGGATCTCCCTGAGTCTGGAAGGGATCATGTTCGATGCCCAGGTAGTTGCCACCGAAATAGCCGGGGCGGATGCCGATGCTCATGGCATACGGAATGGCGACGCTGGCGGGCATGCCCGCCAGGCGTGCGCCGGTCATGCGAGTGGCGATGGCGCCAAAGAACGGATACTTGCCGTGCTTCATAGCGCCGCTGACGCCGCCTCGACCAGTCAGCATCCAGTGACCACCTGTGAAGTGATCTCCCGTGTTGTGGTGTACCGAACGTACCACGGAGAACTTGTCCGCGATTTGTGCCTGCAGAGGAAACATTTCGCAGAAGTCGATGCCCGGCACGTTGGTGCTGGTGGGCCGCCAGATACCGGCGTAATCCCGGGGGGCATCCGGTTTGGGATCATAGGTGTCGTGCTGACTGGGACCGCCGTCCAGCCAGATCAGAATGACGGACGTGTTCTTCTTGGCGTTTCCTGACGCGTCCCGGGCTCTCAGCAGAGACGGAAGGCTCAGCGTTCCCATCCCGGCTACGCCTGTCTGTAGAAAACTTCTGCGGCTCTGACCGTCGCAGTACCTTGAAGTTTGCCCCGCTTCGATTCGAATCATCATCTGGCTCCGCGGACTCAGTAGTTACGCAAACAGACACTCGTGGAGACTATTCTCCATAATTTGTCAATGGTTTCAATAGTTTGTTGTTTTCAAGGCTGTAGTCAGGGGGTGTGGTGTTCGATCGCTGGGTGGTAACATCGTTCCGTCGGGGTACTTTTTGTAGCCTGGGACAATGGTCCCAGGCTACAAAACAGCTAACAGGTCACTGCGCCGTCGAAGTTGCTGCGGCCTTATTCTTTTCCGATGACTCGACGGGAAGAAAACTCGTGCTGAAGCAGTCGGCCGGTTTCACCGCACCGACTTCGATCTCACCGAGTTGTTCGATTTGTTCGACCAGGCTTTGCCAGCGTGTGAGCTCCATGCCGCACAACGGCACACTTTCTGTCGACGCACACAACGGCCGCATGGCTTCTGCGCCGAAGGCCAGGGCCTCAGGTGTCATGTCGTTATTATTGGCATGAATACGCTGGTTGACGGGAAGGGGATCATCCAGATACGAGTGCCAGCCACGTACGCTGGCCGCCACCATCTTGCTCACCAGATCCGGATGATCGCGGATCGTGTCCTCGGTGGTGACAAGCAGGCTGGCGTACGGATTGAATCCGATGTCAGACAGCATTAGCACCTTCGGGTCGCCACCTTTCTCTTTTGCGATGAATGGTTCACTGAACACGTAACCCTGCTGAGCGAAATTCTGCTTCTGCAGAAACTCACCGACCAGCCCGGCGTACGGCACCATCGTGACGTTTGTCAGCGGCAGTTGCTTCTTCATCCACAGCGCGAATGGGCGAGTGTCGCTGATCGCGAGTTCCACGTTCGTGAGTTGCTGCAGGGTTTCTATACCGGACGATTTGTGAACCATGATGCACCGCGGTGACTGCTGCAGCGGCGCCGTTACGGCAACAATATTTGCTCCGCGTGCGCGGGACAGCACAACGAGGTCTGCATTTGAAACCGCAAATCGAATGCGTCCGGCGGCCAACTCCTGGATGACCAGCGTCGGAGCACCCGGCCCGCCGGGTTGAACGGTGACGTCGATGCCGGCTTCGTCGTAGTAACCCAACTCCTTCGCGGCGACATAGCCCCCGTGTTCGGCTTCTGCGTACCAATTCAACGCCAGAACTTCTGACGGAACGGTGTTGGTCGGGGTATGCTGTTGCGACGTATCTGGCGTGGGTGTGCCACAGCCGGGCAGAACGCCGACGGCGACCAGCAAACAGAATCGATATTTCATAGGTGGACGATCGCTTTCATGTGAGGTTGAGCCGTGTTGAACTCACGTCGAAGCGTATGTGGCAACGGGCCTTTTGCCAAACGAGTTGCCTGGACAGCTGGTCAGACCGGCGCAAGTCTTTGCCTGACCAGCAAACTCTTCGCAATGAGTCTTTAGCTCTTGTCCGCCTCGGGTCCGGCAATTTATGCAGCAGATGAGAATCAAATCTTGCAGTTTACGCCAAAACGCTCAGGATGCTGGAGTTCTGCGGCAACAGGACAAAGCGGGTTGTTTTGCGGCCTTAATTCCATGTAAGGTTCGGGCAGGCGACAACGTCATAAGGCCGAAGCAATACTATACTTAAGATTGTTCTCGGGCGTTTGGTCGGTAGATGCGGCGAATTTGTCATTCGCTGAGTACACGGCTGTATGTACGGTGAACTGTCCTGCGTTCAAAAACAGCTCTACCGCGGTGGTTGGTGGTTTCGCAGCTGCTGATATCTACCTCGTTGGAATTCCTACCATGTTTCGTCATCTGCTTACCTTCACTATCTGTGTGCTTACATCCGTCGTCGCGTCGGGACAGGACGAGTTCGGTGGCCCTCTGTCCTTTGGTTTATCGCCGGAATCGTCCGGCAGACTGGAAGTGACTGCTGAGCTTAATCCGGTCGACGGGACCACGGCGGATTTGGCCGTTACGGTGCAGTTGCCGTCTCACAATTACATTTACTCGACCAATCCGTCATTCGGCGCCGCGACAAAGATTACGATTAACGAACCGGCAGGAATTGAATTGGTCGAAAAAATAAGGCCTGACCGAGCGCCTGAGTCCAAATATGACGAGAACTTTCAACAGGAAGTTGAGAAGTTTTACGACAAGGTGACGTGGACGCAGCGCGTGAAGCTGACATCGGGACAGCTGACGCCAGGGTTTGAGATTAAAGGCCAGTTAACGGGGCAGTACTGTTCCAGCGGAGACGGAGGTACCTGTCGGCCGATCATCCCTCCCGCGAAGTTTACCGCTGTACTTCCAGCCGGCTTCGAAGCTCCGTCAGCGGCAGCTGATTCTCCGCATGCTGCGAACTCAAAATCGACGGTCGAACTACTACCCGAAATGAGGCTGCCGAATGATCTGAACGAGGCCCCGATTCGTTTCACCGTTTCGTTGTCACCAGAGGATCCCGCTCCTGGCCAGGACGTGATCCTGACAGTCAAGGCCGACATCGACGATCCGTTTCACACGTATTCAATCACGCAGGACCCGGAGGTGCTCGGCACTGCACCGACGGAAATCGTGCTGGACAGCGTCAGTGGTCTGCAGCCGATCGGCACAGAATTCTCCGTGACCCCGGCGCCGAAGAAGACACAGGGGCTGGACGAAGGCGAAATCATCGAACTGCATGATGGTTCTGTTGAATGGACTCGCAGATTTACGCTGTCCGACGATCGTGCATTCGTCGAAGGCCGAATTATATTCCTTGTTTGTGACGATCGACGATGCCTTGAGCTCACGACGGTGCCGTTTGCCGTTCGGGTTGGCAGTGGTGGCGCCTCCGGCGCACCGCTTCCCGCACCGGCACAGCCCGGTCCCAATGACGTTGCTATCGAGCATGAATTCGGTCAGGGAGGACACGATGAAGGCCTGGTGGCCTTCATCGTGACTGCCATTGGGTTTGGGTTTATTTCATTGCTGACCCCCTGCGTCTTTCCCATGATTCCAGTCACGATCAGTTATTTCCTGAAACAGGGCAGCGAACGCCCTGGACAGACACTCAAGCTGGCCATCATCTACTGCCTTGGGATTGTGGGAGCCTTCACGGTATTGGGGCTGCTGCTGTCAATCATCTTTGGTCCGACTGCGCTGAATCAACTGGCGAATAATCCCTGGCTGAATCTGTTCTTTGCGGCAGTGTTCACTGTCTTCGCGCTGATGTTGATGGGCATGTTCGAGATCCGTGTTCCGTCATGGGTGTTGACATGGACATCCAAGAAACAGGAATCCGGTGGCGCGATTGGCGTTCTGTTCATGGCGCTGACGTTTACTCTGGTTTCCTTCACCTGCACGTTTGCCTTTGTCGGACAGTTAGTGGTACTTGCGGCAAAGGGCAGCTATCTGATGCCGATCATTGGCATGGTTGCTTTCTCAACCGCCTTTGCATCGCCGTTTTTCTTTCTAGCGCTGTTTCCGAGTCTGCTGGCCAAATTGCCCAAGAGTGGTGGCTGGATGAACTCGGTCAAGGTGACGATGGGTCTGCTGGAACTGGCCGTTGTGTCTAAGTTTCTGAGTGTTGCAGACACCGGATTCAGCCCGACCGGGACGCCACAGTTTCTGGACTATCATCTTGTGATGGCGACCTGGATTTCGGTCTCGGTGGTCACCGGGCTGTATCTGCTGGGCGTCTTTCGCATGCCTCACGATGCTCCGTCCGAGACAGTGGGGCCGATTCGCTGCCTGTTTTCCATGAGCTTCATTGGGTTCGCCGCCTACATTGCGATGGGACTGTTTACCCCGAAGGGGCCAGAAGGTGTCGTGTGGCAGCAACTGGTGGCCTTCGCCCCGCCGCAGATTAACTATTCCAGTACCGACGAGGGGTATTTCGTTGAACACGATGGCCTGCAGTATTCGCTGGACTTCGATCAGGCGGTTGAGACGGCGTCCAGCAGTAATCAACTCATGTTTCTGGACTTCACGGGAGTCAACTGCATCAACTGTCGCCGCATGGAAAAGGGCGTACTTGCATCCGCGCCGGTTCACGCGGTCATCAAGGACCTGGTGCGAGTCCAGTTGTATGTCGACGAAGTTCCGGGGGTGAAAACCAAACCAGAGGAACACGAACGCCTGCTGACTCGCAATCACGGACTTCAGGAAAACTGGTTCGGCGACGTCACCATTCCGGCCTATGTGATTGCAACTCCGGACGGGCAGGAAATCCTGGCGACGTTTAAAGGACTGGATACCGACGGAGAACAGTTCCAGCAGTTCCTCCAGGCAGGTTTGGAACGCTGGAAGCAGCGGCAGTCACCCACGACCGGGCCCACGGCGTCCGTTCAGAACACCAGCTTCATAACGCATTGATTCACACGGCTGACGGCACAAGTGCGGCGTCGTTTGCAGTGGTTTTGCATTAATATTTCAGCACACACCGGCAAGGCTATTTCGCTGAAGGCACGTCGCCGCCAGAAAACGCATACGGGCGTTATCAGAAGAAGTGTCCGCTGTTGACATTCGTCAAACAGCGTCGACATCGAGAGTCGCGGCGACCATATCTATTTGGATTTTCAGCCCCTTCCGCACGGCTCTGGCACGGCTCTGCTGACCACCATCGTCGCGCGAAACATGGAAACCATCCAGTTGCCAGGACGAACGTCCGTCGCGGCATTCAACGTGAATTGACATCCGGCATGAACCGTTTGCAGATTATCGATCCGGCAGCTTCTCAACGCTCTTCATCATTTTTCGCGTCATCAGATGTCGCTGGTAATTCGCCAGAGCTGCCCAGCCGCCTTCGCGCGGTATAGGTATAGACGAGACCGCATTGAATTTTTCAACGTATCGTTCAGGAAAAAACGTCCGGCAACGATCCCTCCTGCAATGATGTCCGGAGTAATCCACAGGTAGCTCATCGGTATGTTTTTTGTGTTTCGTGCGGGCAGAATGGACTCATGACAGCGTTTCTCCGCCAGCATCGTTCGGTTGGTTTTCAGAAGCAGGTGACGCCTGCATAAATCGTTTACATTTCCAGAGAAGATTGCTCGAAGGCAACTTCAGCGGTGACTCATTCCTGGCAGGAGTCTCTTACTTCTAAACGACTGGCAGTGCGTCCACGACATTTTGCTGCCGCATCATTGCGATGATGGTTAGGCGGGTGTTTTATTCTGTAGACTGAAGAGGGCGCCGCAATAACAGGCACGAACCCCACGATGCTTGCTCATTTCCAATTAAGCTGAAAGTTATCGAGTGGTGATGACTCAATTGGCGAAGATGTGCGTCTTCAGGGCAACATCTTCATGATGGCCTGCCCGATTCGTTCAATCTCGCCGTCGGGCATCCTGGGGTAAACCGTCAGGTGGAGTGCTCTGGCGAGTGACTGTCGGGCGACTGCAGGGTCAAGTTCGGGCCGGTCGCCCGGCGGCTCAACAGGACCGAGCGCCGCGCCAGTGGTTGTGTCAAATCCTGTGCGGCACAACGTCGTGATCTTCAAGGATCCGCACCATGTCGTTGATCGTGACGGCGGGCACAAGAATTTCGTCTTTCCGGGGCCATGCCAGGGCCTTCAACAGCAGATCGGAACCGCTGCGTTCGGTGAGGCAGGCGAGCAGTCGTCCTGACGCGCCGGAATGCGGATAGGCCTATTCGCCAATCAGCCCGTCGGAGGTCGGTGGAGGCGCTGGCAAAAACAGGTATGCCAGACCTGCGATCAGGTCACTCCATCCAATGTCAGTTCGGTTGCGTGCCCACATTTTTCCGTCCGTATTCAATGTAGAATTCGTTCTGAAACAGTTCGCGCGGATCGTATTTGCGTTTCAACTCAAAAAATTCCAGCGCCTGCGGATAGGCTCGTCGAAATTGTTCCGGCGTGGCATGCAGGCGACAGGGAAGGTAGTAGCGGCCTTTTCGGCGCAGCACGGCCTCAATCATTGCCGATGTCATGGACCTCATTTGTTCGTCGGCGACCATCGTGCGTTCGTGATTGAAGAGCATGACCAGCGCCAACATCGGTCCGTCGGCGTAACACAGGAACGTGTCGGAGTCGGACTCCACGCTCCGGACGGTGACGTTCAGCAGGTTGCCTCCATGGTCGGGAATGATAGTCCGCAGATCCTGTACAAAGGCCGCGATATGTTCCCGGGGGACAAAGTATTCATGCAGAATATCAGTTGTTTTGTTCGAGCGATCCTGAAACACCTCGACGCCCTCATTGAGCAATTGATTGCGCGACAAGATGGACCCGTTAAGGTTGGGGCGGTATTTCGTTTCCGCATCCCAGCGCAGTCGCTTGCCATATGCACTGGCCGCTGCGCCTCGAAAGATACTGCGGCGCAGACTGACAAGACCAGGCGAACTAAGCGCCGGGACGACACCGTCTGCCGCCGGTTCGTCAACCACACCGGCGGAGCCAGTGGCACACGCCGGAAAAAACTGACCGTGCACCTAAGCCAGCGACTCGGCGGTAATTTCGTTCCACAGAGAATCAATCTGATCTGTGGTGCAGTTAGGCTTCCCGGACCTGTTGAACCAGTAATCGGCGTTGCCGATGTCGCCTTCGATCAGGTGCAGCAAGGCGTGAATCCATGATCCCATCGGAGTCCGGATGTCCTGCGCGATATCGTGAGCGGTGTCCCAGTGGCCAGCTTTAATGTGCCACAGAGATTCCAGTTCGGCGCTGAGTTCGGACGGAGGCTGAGCATCAGACTGGGCGGAAGCCAGGAGTTCGTCGACGGTCATGGCAGGTGTTTCGTTTTGGTCAAGGTCTCGTATCGGACAGGCATTGTTACAGCGTGTTACGCTGAGTCGTGGCCGCGAAAGACGTTCTCCGGTTTGCTCTGTGTGCTTCCCACGAGCCCGAACGAGCCACGTGATCTCGAAAAGTGCTCTAGTCAGCCAGAGACTCAAGGTCTGGACAGGTGCACACAAGGTGTCGGTCACCGTACACGTTGTCGACTCGGCTGACGGGTGGCCAGTATTTAAAGTCCTTCAGCCATGCGGCCGGATAGGCCGCGTGTTCTCGTGAATAAGCGTGGTTCCAGTTGTCCGACAGCAGCACCTCGGCTGCGTGTGGTGCATGCTTGAGAGCATTGTCTTCGCGCGAGCGTCGACCATCACGTATATCCATCATTTCGCCGTGGATCAGAATCATCGCGTCGCAGAACCGGTCCAGCTCTGCTTTAGATTCACTTTCCGTGGGTTCAATCATCAGCGTACCCGGTACGGGCCACGACATCGTGGGTGCGTGAAAGCCGTAATCCATCAGTCGTTTTGCCACGTCTTCAACTTCCACTCCCGTGTCTTCCTTGAACGGCCGCAGGTCGAGAATGCATTCATGGGCCACCAGACTCTTCGCTCCTCGATAGAGGACGGGGAAATAAGGCTGCAGTCGGCCGGCGATGTAGTTGGCATTAAGGATGGCGATGCGAGTCGCTTCCGTCAGGCCGTCGGGTCCCATCATGGCGATATACATCCATGAAATCGTGAGGATGCTGGCACTGCCATACGGTGCTGCGCTGACAGGGCCGATATTGTCACTCAGGTGAACGGGATGTCCCGGCAGATACCTGGCCAGGTGTTCAGCGACACCAATCGGCCCAACGCCCGGACCGCCGCCGCCATGAGGAATGCAGAACGTTTTGTGCAGATTAAGATGACAGACGTCGGCACCGATTTCTCCCGGGGAGCAGAGGCCCAGCTGAGCGTTCAGGTTGGCTCCGTCCATGTAAACCTGGCCGCCGTTGTCGTGGATGATCTGACAGATGTCGCGAATACCTTCTTCAAACACGCCGTGAGTCGACGGGTAGGTGACCATCAATGTTGACAGGTTCTCTGCGTGCTCAGCAGCTTTCGCTTTCAGACTGAGAATGTCGATATTGCCTTCGTCATCGCAGTCGACAGCGACAACTTTCATGCCTGCCATCACAGCGCTGGCAGGGTTTGTGCCGTGTGCGGAGGTGGGGATCAGGCAGATGCTGCGATGTCCCTGACCATTTGCCTTGTGGAAGGCTCGTATCGCCAGCAGTCCCGCGTACTCTCCCTGGGATCCGGCATTCGGCTGCAACGACACGGTATGAAATCCGGTGCACTGCGCGAGCCATGATGCCAGTTGAGAAATCATTTCTGAGTACCCGGTCCACTGCTCGCGTGGGGCGAACGGATGTATCGCATTTACCTCAGGCCAGCTGATCGGCATCATTTCGGCCGCCGCATTCAGTTTCATGGTGCAGGAACCCAGCGGAATCATACTGGTGTTCAGGGCCAGGTCTTTGGATTCCAGACGATGCAGATATCGCATCATCTCCGTTTCTGTGTGGTAGCTGTTGAATACCGGCTGCGAAAGAAAATCGTCTTTGCGACTTTCATTGAGACCGAAGCCTGCTGACTCGGCGGGTGCTGTCCGGTTCGCACCGAGTAATTCCAGGAGACTGTCAACTTCCGCATCTGTCGTCTGTTCGTCCAGCGTGATGCCGATGTCGCCGTTGTCAAAGCTCCGCAGATTGAATCCAGCTTCGCAGGTTTTGGTTACGACCCCGTCAGTGTCTTCGTGGGCCAGTCGAATGGTGTCGAAGAAGTCTGTGTGTCGCAGTTCGTACCCTGCAGCAGAAAGTGATTGTGCCAGGATTCTGGTCTGCAGATGAATCCGGTCTGCGATCTTTCGCAGTCCTTGTGGACCGTGGTAGACGGCGTACATCGATGCCACAACGCCCAGCAGGACCTGAGCCGTACAGATATTGCTGGTCGCTTTGTCTCGACGAATATGCTGTTCGCGAGTCTGCAGAGCCAGTCGGTAGGCGGGTTTACCGTTGGCGTCTCTTGACACTCCGACCAGCCGCCCCGGCAGCTTGCGTTTTAGTTTGTCCGTACAGGCGATCCATGCCGCATGAGGTCCCCCGAAACCCAGCGGTACGCCGAATCGCTGGCTGTTACCAATCGCGATGTCGGCTCCCCATTGCCCTGGTGGCTGCAGGACCGTCAGGGCCAGCAGATCGGCAGCGGCCACGACCTTGACTCGCGCTGCATGAGCACGTTCCGTGAATGAGGTAAAATCACAGATGCTGCCGCTGGTCTCCGGATACTGAACCAGGGCTCCGAAGACGCCATCGACAAATTCGTAGTCGTCATGGTTGCCGACTACGATCTTAACACCAATCGGTTCGGCTCGCGTCTGCAGCACGGCGATCGTTTGAGGATGACAGCCCGCGGATACGAAGAACGTCTTCGCATTTCGATTTCCGGCCGCGCACATGCTCATCGCTTCGGCGGCAGCGGTCCCTTCGTCCAGCAGTGAGGCATTGGCGACGTCCAGACCGCTGAGTTCTGTTATCATTGTCTGGAAGTTCAGACACGCTTCCAGGCGTCCCTGAGAGATCTCAGGCTGATAGGGCGTGTAAGCGGTGTACCAGCCCGGGTTTTCCAGAATGTTACGCAGAATGACGGACGGAGTGATGCAGTCGTGGTAGCCCATGCCAATCAGCGAACGGCATACCTGATTGCGGCTCATGATCTGCTTCAACTCCGCCAGCGCCCCGGTTTCGCTTTTGGCTACCGGCAGGTCGAAGGGCTGCCGTCGGCGAATGCTGTCGGGAACTGCTGCGTCCACCAGCTGCCGGACGGAATCAAATCCGATTTCAGCAGCCATCTGCTCGGCAACATCGGGAGCAACTCCCAGGTGGCGGCGTGGAAAGGTCGCTTGAGAAGACATGTTTTGTGTAACGCAATCAAGGGTTGTTGACATGAAGTGATGTTTGGATGGCAGTGAGATTGGTTTGTGCTCGGTCCCAAACTTCAGTTTGGGACCGCATGTCCTCGCAGCTCTGCACGTGATCGATGATGCGATGTCCTGTAGCGAAGCGGAGCTTCGCGGATATGTGTTCCCCGGCTGGAGCCTGGGAACAAGACGAAAATCGCCAGTGGCACACGTGGCCAGCGATTGATTCAACGCTCACTTTTGGGCATTGACGAAGCACTAGCTAATCTTGGCAGTATATGCGTCCGCACTCATGAGATTGTCCAGTTCGGACGGATTTGAAAGGTTCAGCTTGAACAGCCACCCGTCGTCGAACGGCGAATTGTTGACGATGGCGGCATCTTCGGCGAGAGACTCATTGATCTCGACAACCTCACCACTGAGAGGAGCGTAGATGTCGCTGGCCGACTTAACGGACTCGACGACGGCGATTTCGTCCTTCGCATTGAACTTCTGGCCGACTTCCGGCAGTTCGACGTAAACCAGTTCCGTCATTTCCTGTTGGGCGTAATCCGTAATGCCCACGGTGACGACGTCGTCTTCGTCTGATCGAACCCATTCGTGAGATTCGGTGTACTTCAGTTCTGTGGGAACGTTCATCAGAATTCCTTTTTATCAGGCCGACGACCGATCGTTCGTCGGCCGCCTTTCGGCGAGTGCACACACGGGCCGACGCCGATGTGTGCTCCGGGTTAAATGAATGGTTTCTTCACAACTTCTGCCGGAAATCGCTTGCCTCGAATTTCAACATCCAGAGCTGTACCGATCTTATTGTGACCGGACGTGATGTACGCCATCGAGATTCCGCACCTCAGATTCGGTGAGACTCCGCCGCTGCTGAGCGTTCCGACTTCTTTGTCACCTGACAATACAAGGTAGCCAGCCCGTGGCGACGGAGATTTTCCTGTCTGCTTGATTGCGACCAGGCGACGGTGCAGTCCTTTTGTTTTCTGACGGATCAGAGTTTCACGACCGATGAAGTCCGGCTTGTGAAGGTCGACAGCAAAGGCCAGCCCGGCTTCCAGCGGAGTTCGATCGGGCGACAGGTCGTTGCCGTTCAGCGGATAGCACTTTTCCAGTCGCAGCGAGTCGCGTGCTCCCAGACCGGCAGGTGCCGCGCCGGCATCGATGCAGCGCTGCCACCAGTTCGGTCCTGTGGCGGCCGTACAGAACAGCTCATAACCGTCTTCGCCCGTATATCCTGTCCGACAGATAATGACGTCGCCGTCGTCAGTCGCGATTGTCGACATACAAAACCGTTCGGGCAGCTGTGCGGAATCGCCAAACATGGTCTGAAATGCAGTGACTGCTTCCGGTCCCTGGACGGCCAGCCCCGCGAATTCAGCACTGCGATTGGTCAGTGTCACACCGGACGCGGGAAGTTTCGCCTGCATCCAGCTGACGTCTTCCTCAACTTTGGAGGCATTCACCACCAGAAAGTAGTTCGTGTCGGACTGTCGACAAACGATCAGGTCGTCGATCACTCCGCCAGTTTCGTTCAAGAGCAGAGTGTACTGTCCCTGACCGATGTTCAGCTTCGCGACGTTATTGGTCAGTATGGTGTCCAGCCAGCCTGCGGCCGAACCAGCCGAGTTACCGGAGACAAACAGCTCGCCCATGTGAGAGATGTCGAAGACTCCCAGCTTCTGCCGCACGGCTCTGTTTTCGGGAATGATGCCTTCATACTGCACAGGCATTTCCCATCCGGCGAAAGGCACCATCCGTGCCCCCAGCTGAATATGAGTGTCGTGTAGCGGTGAGCGACGGAGATCATCCATGACGAAAACTTGACTTCGGTGACAACAGACAGGATCCGAGCGGTAATTCGACCACGCTGATTTTTACCAGCAAACCCGTTGACCGGTAGCCCACCGATATCGAATTTCAGGAAGTGGCCGGAAACATGCCCAGAGAACCACAGGAGCCGCGGTATTCCAGGAATCCCTGGACTCACTTCACGTTCTGAACAGAGAACATGTCGTGTCTACTCGGTCACAGCCGGCACTGTGCCGCGTAGAGACGGAATCTGGGGCTGGGCCACGTCTGCGTGCAGCCATCGCGATGAGATTCGTGTGATCAACACGGCCAGCGCGGCGACCAGCAGGCCGCCGATGACGTCGATGCCGTAGTGCCAGCCCGTTGTGACGGTGGAAATGGCGACCCCCACGTTCAGCAGCAGCATTGGCACGAACAGACGTCGATAATGTCGCAGCGAATACGCAATCAACAGCGCCCACGTTGTGTGGAACGACGGAAAGGTGACCAGACCTTCCAGATTGTTCATGGATACCAGGGGAAACTGTCCGGCTCGCAGAGCGTGGAAGTGTTCGATGAAGCTGAGCTGAGCTGCTGTCTGTCCGTAGCCAAACGCTTGTGCCGGAGCCTCTGCAGGCATCAGAAAGTAGATGAGCGTAGTGATGAGCCCTGCCAGCATGTAGTGCGTCACGAATTCACGCAGGCGACGGACGTCGGAATCCAGTCCCAGCACAATCAAAGCCAGCAGAGTTGACGGCAGCACGGAAGAGTAGATCAGATGAAAGGTTCTGTTCAGAGTCGGGTGCTGCTGAAACCAGTCCACAATCGACGGCAGGTGGATTCCCAGAGCCGCGTCGTATTGTATCAGCAGTGAATCCGTCAGTGGCGCGTTTAGTGGAGTTCCTGCGTACGTCAGAATGGCCAGAAACAGATTGAACACGACCATGCACAGAAAGCCGGTCAGCAGATTCGAAAACTGTTGCAGATTTCGGCCTTCAAAACTGAAGGCGAACGGCAGCAGCAGGCCGACCGTGCCGAGCGCAGTACCCGCAGAGGAAAAGTCCAAACGGATGCGATGCCGAATCAACAGGGCAAACGCAGCGCAGCCGGTGACGGAGATCAGCAGCACTTTCAGCTTCAGGTCTCGATTCCACATGCCCGGCAGGCTTTCGCACAAGTTCATCAGGGGCTGTCGAACAACAACGATTCGCCCGGGCAGTCACAGATGTGGCCAAGTTATTGCGTGCCAGCAGATCAACTCGGTTGGCGATGGCGCTAGTGTTGTTGCTTTTTTGAAACATAGGCCGCTTCCCGTGTTCCTGATGGGATTAACTGGCGCATGGGCGATTTGCTGTAAAAAGATCCGTCCTGGAGACGGGACTGTCAGCTGAACAGTCCGTATATTCGTCAGAATCCGACGTTGTCTGCTGCATCAATTTCCGTGTCTGCTGAATTGGACGGGCAAATCAACTATTCTGCCGGTTCAGCGGCAACCGCGAACCCAAACGAACAGAAATGCCGCGTGTCGTCTTCAACACGCAAACGGAAGTGCAGTGATGACTGAATCTCAGACGGCCCCTTTTTATCTGGGCGTTGATGTCGGTGGCACCAACATCAAGGCGGGGATTGTCGCCGACGACGGCAGAGTCATTGCTCGGGCCAGTGTGCCCACCGATGCTGTGAAGGGCCCCGATCACGGAGTCCGGCAGATGGCTCAGGCAGCTCAGCAGGCGATAAAGCAGGCGTCGCTGACGATTGATCAAATTTCTGCGGTGGGGCTTGCGACTCCCGGCACGATGGACATTCCGGCCGGGCTGCTGCTGGATCCTCCCAATCTGCCGGGCTGGCAGGACTTTCCGGTGCGACAGAAGGTCGAAGAAGTACTTGGACGGCCGACCATTCTGCAGAATGATGCGAACGCGGCGGCCTACGGCGAGTACTGGGCCGGTTCGGCCAGTGAGGCTGACAGCCTGGTCTTCTTTACTCTGGGCACGGGACTCGGCGGCGGACTCATCGTCGACGACACAATCGTGCAGGGGGAACATTCACACGGCTCAGAACTGGGCCACACCATCATTGAAATGGATGGCGGTCGCCTTTGTAAAACGGGGCAATATGGCACGCTGGAAGCCTACTGCAGCGCGACGGCGCTGATGGAACGGTTTCATGAGGCGATGGAGAATGGACGTCAGTCTTCCGTTTCCGACCGTATGGATGACGTGACAGCGTTGTCCCCGTTGGTGATGGCCGAAGAAGCTGAGAAGGGCGACGAACTGGCCAACGAATTGATTCTGGAAATGGCTCGTTGTCTGGGCACGGCCACAACATCGATTGTACATGTGATCGATCCGACGATGGTTCTGCTGGGCGGTGCGATGACATTCGGTCGTCACGAAACACGAATCGGCCGGGACTTTCTGTCACGCGTGAGGGAGGAATTTCGGAACCGTGCCTTTCCTGTGTTGGCTGAGAAAGTCACGATTGATTACGCAGCACTCGGCGGAAATGCAGGATTCATCGGAGCCGCCGGCTGCGCCCGCCGCGCCGTCATTCGCAAATTGATCTGACCACGCCGTGAAACTAGCGGGTAGTTTCCCGTTCGTCGGTTGTAGACACGTGCTGTCGATTTCGCTGCGGCAGCAGTAGCGGTAGGAATTGTTGTCACTCAGCCTGCGCCAAACCTTCGTCTTAATTGTCCGGAGATTTGACATGTCGCAGACGGCCCTGATCGTCAAAATGCACGGACCCTAATGGTGGCTGTGAACACAATTCGCCGTAATTTCTGACATCTGTGGGGCGCCACGCGAAACCCCAGTAAAAATCTGCGCAGTTCGCAATTCTTGTGGTGAAAACATAAGGAAAAAACGAACTGTGGCAGGCGGGTAAACAGCCTTTCACGCCCGCTGCCGGATTCTGCCCTTGACGACGGGCTCAGGTTTCTTATCTTCGGGAACTACCTTTCAAGAGTTTGTTCCTTTCTCCATCCCCAAGAGAGCCGTTCATGTTCTGATCCCTCCGCTGCATCGTGTGGTGGAAGCCCCCTATCTCCTGTCGCTGTAAAGGAATGTCCAATGACTGAATGCTTCCATGTTTCACAAATCGCCACACTCGCGCGGTGCAACGAGTTTCAATACTTACTCCTGGGGGACGTGCGGGATCTGTTGGAAGAAACTCCCGATGAATCCACACGAAAGTGGCTGCTGGCTGTGCTGGACACTCTTGTCGAACTTATGCCGCGAGAACGCCAGCTGCATGCCGACAGCGGTGGTTATCTGATGGAGGTGCTGGAAGAATTCCCCAACTGGAACCGTCAGGTCATGCGGCTGCATCTGAAGACGCTGCATCTGGATTATGCCCTGAGGTCACTGCGAAATCGAATTCGCGATGAGAAGTCCTGGGGCGCTGTGGCCGATCAACTGGGCTGCGAACTGCGTGACTGGATGCAGTTGTTCAGCGATATTCACCGCGCTGAATCTTCGCTGGTGCTGGAAGCCATGCTGCTGGACATTGGACCAGGCGATTAGAACCGTGTTTGCCCTGTGTTGCTGTGTGTCACTGGCACAAATTGTTGCGTGCCAGAATTCCTCATGGAGTGACGGTCAACGCAGACAGTCGGTTCGCGTGTGACATCCGGATTTCTGTCGGTCAGCTACCTGTCCAGTTCGATGTAGAGTGGGAGGTGGCGGTAATAGACTTCCAGCATCAGCAGGTTCATACAGGTGACGTAGTGTCGGCCACCGGATTGGCCCCATGTGTCTCTGGTCGGCAGTTCGGGACTCCAGCTGCCACGAACCGGGCCACCTTTTTCCTGCGATTCGACCATAGTGTCGCGCAGTGACGCGTTCCATACTTCCCAGTATTCACCCTGCATGTGAAACATCACCTGTGTGGCGTAGTACCAGTAATACACGTCGCGGGATTCGGAACGAGGCAGTCGCTGCTGCAGATAGCTGGCACCTGCCTGCACGGCGTCGTTATCACGACGGGCACCCAGGTACTGCCGCATCAGCAGTCCTTCCGCCGTCATGGACTGTGTGACTTCTTTTGTCGGGTGATATGAAAAACGCCCGGCGTTTTCAGTGTCTTCCACGGTGTCGAGCCACGTTTTGACTCCGGCGTACGCGGCATCCGGAATGTTTAGACCCGCCATCTCGCCGCTCTTGAGTGCCATCAGCTGCCAGCCGGAGACAGAGGTATCCGATTCGAACTGCGGCTGATAACGCCAGCCACCGAACTTTGGATGTTGTGACGCCGTGATGTAATCGATTGCCCTCTGCGAAGGTTCACGAAGCTGCGGGTCTTTTGTCATTCCGAAGGCTTCACACAGGGCAATGGCGGCGATGCCGTGGCTGTAGAAACCGGCAAACTCAGATTCTGCAGCAAACAGATCACCTTCCGATGTCTGGCGTTCAGTCAACCAACTCAGGCCACGGTCAACTACGGGTTGATACTTGCCCGTCATGTGTGTGTGACCCGCTCCCAGGAATGCCAGCAGCGCCAGCCCGGTCGCCGCGGGGTCGGCCTGATAGCTGCCGCGCCCGGTGCACTCGTGGTCCCGACAATTCATGTCGTGAATGCTCCAGTTTCCGGCGGCGTACTGATGAGCTGCCAGCCACTCCAGACCCCGCTCCACCGCCGCTTCCGAAATGTCGTTACCGCCAAGTTTGCGGACCGCTTCCTCACGTGCTTCCGGTGTTCGCATCGAGAACCCGGCACTGACGCGTTCTGTGGCAATGGCACTTATCCCCGGTATTGTGCGACGAATCATGCCAGCCACGTCGCTTTCAGATGCCAATCGCGGAGTCCCCGCGCCTGACACAGCACGCGATGGCAATCCGGCTGTGCCGATTCCGCCTGGCAGGCTGCTGCGCGTACGGCCAATACTGCTGGACCCGCGGCGGCTCATGCCGGGCAGACCGGACGAACGACGAGCCAATGATGCGACTCGCGGACCGTCAAGCCCGCTGGTTGGCCCGCTGCCGCGACGACTTCCTGAAGTGCCGCCCTGTGCCTGGGGACCAGCCACCACCAATGCTCCCATTTCTTCTGCTGCCAGTGTGCCTGGTGGCAGGAAAGCAGCAGCTGCACTTCGGCCCGCAGACGCTCCGGCTGTGCCACGCCCGCCCAGAACGCCACCGAGATTCGCGTTCGCACTGGCTGATCTGCCGCTTAAGCCGCTGCGACCTTCTGTTCGCATGGCGACCGACATGCCGCGCCCGCGCGTGCCGGGCGGCTGAGCTGAGGACGTGTTCCCGGACCCTGAAGTGACGCGCACCGGCAGGCCGCCGGCATTGCGTGCCACGGTGGACGCAGAGGCAGCCGGTCCTGAGGCAAGAACTCTTCCAGTTGCTCCTGAACCACCGGCCACTCCGGAGACCTGAACCGGTGTCGCCTGAGTTCCCACAGCACCGATCTGTCCCTGACGTGTGCTGCGCTGTCCGCCGCCTCCGCCCTGGGACGCAGTGGCCACAGACTGGCCGAGGCGCGGGCCCGTGCCGCGACCCTGCCCGATCGAGCCCGACTGCAGTGCCGTGACCCCGCTGGCAGACGATCGCATCGATGGAGCGCCTCCGGCGCCCGCGCTGCCTGTTGGAACAGACGAACGCCCTCGCGCCACATTGGATGTGGTTGCCACAGCGGTCAGCTCCGGAGACCCGGACCCCGCTGCCGTCGCAATGTTGACCGCCTGTGCGGAGGTATCGGCGGCAGAGGTGCTCCGCCCTGCAGAGGTTTCACTTCTCTGCAGGGAGGTTGCTCCACCACTGGAAGGTGCAGCGTCCAGTGCGGCGACGTCTGCAGAGGTCGCACGTGCCGGGTTCAGGTTTTCGATCTGCATTTCAGTAGACGATTCCGGAGCACTGTTGTCCGGACGCTGACTGGACAGCAGGTCGGTCTGAGATTGTCGCCCGATATTCATCGTCTGAGCATCCGCAGTCACCTGCTGAGCGTCAGATGCTGCGGCTACGTCGATGCTTTCTGCCGCGGATTCGGCGATCGCAGCTTCTGCCATGGCACGTTCCGTGGGCGTCACTTCTGTTCTGAGCATGTCTGTGGGACGCACCTCAGTACGGAGCGCAACGGTTGACTGGCTGACGGTTGGATTGTTCCGGCGTTCCACGGTTTCCATGCGACGCTGACTGTTTTGAGGGTTGGCCTCGATTCTGTTCTGCTGGCGAGCTTCCAGCTGGGGCTGTAGGGGCTGCTGTGTTGTAACCTGAGGACTTTCCAGCGGCTCGGGAGCGTCTGCTTCGGCCTGCTGCATCTGGCGCTGAAGCTCCAGCTTCTGCTCCTGCTGCAGCCGTTCCTGTTCCCGCTGCTGCATTGGTACGTCGACGGCGGCGACGCGTTCCTGACGCTGCAGCTGCTCGGGCTGAGCATCGATTTCAATTTCCGTGTCCTGGCGATCCAGTTGCTGCTGTTCCGATTCCTGAACTTCAACGTCAGTCGGTCGCTCCCACTGCTGCTGTTCCTGCGACGTCAGTGATTCTGCGCCGCCGTAATCCGGCATCGTGAGATCCTGCAGGGGGACATTGTCCGTGCCGATTTCTGCGGCCAGCACGACGGGGACGTTCACCTGAACAGTTTGCAGCAGGACACAGAGGATCAGGTGAATCAGCAGGCTGAGCAGGACGCCCCACTGCAGTCGCTTCATGATGACGCTGCGCACCAGCCACGCCGCGACGATCATTGACAGCCCCAGAGTTCCCGCCAGGGTGCATTGCCCGGTGAAGTTGTCCATGCCGCCGAGGGGCACGTCGTCGCCCGGCGAATATTTTAGGGCCATGCCGGCCAGCGCCAGAACGGAGGTGGCCGCCGCGATGCCGAACGCATGCAGAGTTCGAAAACCGATTCCGGCTTCGAGCTTCGCCAGCTCTGCTTCAGACATCCGTAACACGCTTTGCATTATCCGTCTTCCGGAATCACGGCGACTCGATAGTCCTGAATCTCTGACTGATTACAAAGGCTCATCACTCGCGCGACGAATTTCCAGTCGGCGCCTTCGTTACCGCGAATGACGACCGAGTTATTCCCCGGGTTGTCCGTTTGAGCCCGCTGAAATCGACTGGTCAGGGCTTCTTCGGTGTGCAATTCTCCGTCCAGATAGAATTCGCCCGTCGAATCGACGTTTACAATCATTTCCCGTGGTTTCATCACCATCGGCATGGCTGCAGCGACAGACGGCAGACTGGCTCCCAGTTCGCCTTCGCCGGAAACGCGAGCCTGCTCCTGGAAGTTGCTGGCCACCAGAAAAAACAGTAACAGTTGAAACACACAGTCAATCATGGGAGTCATGTCGACCCGCCGCTTTCCGCTGGTCTTTTTGAGTTCGAACTTCACTGTCCGCTCCCTTCCGGCGACGGCCCCGTTTCCACACGATCAAAATTGGCTCGCAAAGATCCTGTCTTTGAGGCTTCCCGGGCGGCGGTCGTGACTGTCCCTGTGGGAGGTGCCAGAGTTTCAGCAGAGACCGTCGCAACATCACTCGGCAATGTGCCGGCCGTCGCGCGTTTTGATGGCTGTGTCATCCGACTTTGTCTGGGCTTCTTTCGTTGAGCGTCTTTGGTCTCAGCGGCCTGTCGTGGCTCGGGTGTGTCAGATTTTCCGTTCTGATGCAGTCCGTTGTGCTGAACCGTCCTGACGCGAATGCCGGGTTCCTCGGCGGATGTGGATTCGGCGATTCGAAGGCGACCTTCGTAACGTTCGAGCTGTGGCAGGAGATCCAGAAAAATTTCCTCCATCAGTCGCAGTAGCCGTTCGATGCGGCCTTCCAGAAAGTTCGCCAGGACGACAGAAAAAACGGCCACGCTCAGGCCGGCAAATGTTGTCACCAGCGCCGTGTAGATTCCGTGGGCCAGTTCCTGTGCTTTGGCCGCGCCGGTCGAAGACGTCGTGCTGGTGACCATGAACGCCATGATCATTCCCTGCACGGTGCCCAGCAGCCCGAGCAATGGAGCGATACTGGCGACAACGTTAATGGGTCGCATGTTTCGAGTCATGGCGGCTGTTTCACGCCCTACTGCATCTTCGACGGACTTTTCCAGTTCGGCGTGAGGCCGCCCCGTCTTCAGTACGGCGGCCTTGACAACATTCGCCAGTGGAGATTTGTGCTCCTCACAGGCCTCCCACAGTCGGCGAGGGTCCATGCCGGAATCGAACATGAGTTCTCGGAGTTTATGAATCAGATTTTCGGGAAGATTTCGCCCACGCCGCAATCCGACCAGACGTTCCATCGTGAACGCCATGGTCACGATTGACGCGACGCCGATGGGAATCATGAACCAGCCGCCCTGAATCGCCAGATCCCACAGACTGGGCATTGGCGGCCCGGCCGGGCTGTCTGCTGCCTGGCCTTCCTGCGCCAGTGCCACCGCAGGGGACAGCAACAGGGCGGTACCTGCGGTCAGCAGTTTGTTTGCGGATGTGTAAGAAAATTTCATTCGTTCAATTCCTGTGCGGGACGGCCTGCAGGCCGATTTGAACGGGCGCTTGGCCGACGATGGTGCGTTCCCGTTGGT
>JABABI010000008.1:34223-93923 GCA_014238335.1 Fuerstiella sp. | reverse complement strand
AAGCCTGCAAAAAATCTCTGTGGAATTCAACTCCCCTTTAATTCCGAAAGTCTTCGTTGAGCGTCTGTGACTTTCGCGTGCTGGGGATATTTTGCAATCACCTGCTCGTAACAGTTTTCTGCCTGCTCGGTATCTCGCAGCACTTCAAAACAGCGACCTGCTTCAAAGTAGGCCATTGCTGACCATTCCGGGTGGTTGTACAGGAACACCGTTTTCAGAAAATGTTTTGTCGCGTCCTTGTGTTTTTTCTGAGCAAAGCAGCATTCGCCGATCATGAAGCGTGCCTTCGCGGCTGTCTCTGTCTCGCATTCTTCGGTGACCTGTTCATAGGATGCAATCGCGGTGTCCAGTTGTCCTTCATTCTGCAGCGCCCATGCCACGCCGTAGCGAGCTTCCGGTCGCAATTCGAATTCTGCGAATTCGTCCAGAACCTGCTGGTGCAGACGGCGACTGGAATTCCAGTCTTCCAGCGAGGCTGCACATTCGCCCGCATGAAAGATGGCCAGTGCCAGATAGTTGCTGTCACGACTGGCAATGACTTTAAGGTAGGCGGCCTTTGCCGCTGGCCAGTCTTCCCTGCGGAAATGACATTCTCCGGCCAGAAAACGAGCGTCTCCGGCAAGCTCACCGCTGGGGTGTTTTGTTAACTGTTCAGTAAACGTTTTGATCGCGCCCGCGAGATCTTCGGATTTCAGATAGCTCCAGCCGAGCTTGTGCATCGATTTTTCACCGATCTCTGTTGTCGTTGCCTGCTGCGAGGACTCGCGATATGCGGCTGCCGCCTGGCCATAGTTCCCGGCGTCATAGTACGCCTCACCAACTCGAAACAGACTCTCTGCGGCCAGCGGACTGTTAGGCCAGTCTTTGGCAAGACGATGAAATACCGCCACGGCTTTGTCCGTTTTTCCCAATTCAATCCAGGCCCAGCCGAGTTCGTAGGCCACCTTGTCGGCGGCGGCGTAGGTGTCGGCTGCGGCAAGGATCGCCGCGTATGTTTTCGTTGCGGCGTCGAACTGTTTGAGTCCGGCCTGGGCAAGTCCCATCACGTACTGCGCATCAAGAGCGGCGTCAGACTTTGGCTTCGTTGCCAGAAATGACTGCACATCTTTGATGGATGCAGGGTATTCGCCCAACTGATAGGCGGCCATAGCTCGCACGTACAGTCCCTGGGGCTGAATGCTTGATGTCCTGTATCGGTTCACCAGCGCTGTCATGGCGATTGACGCCTTTTGATATTCGCCGATGCTGAACCATGTCCAGCCCAGACCGTACTGAGCGTGCGGAGCAAACTCGCCGTCGGGCCATTTTTGAGCCACGGCGGTATATTGTTTCACGGCATCGTTAAATCGTTCTGCAGCGAAGGCCGCCTCGCCCATGCGAAAAGTCGCTTCTGAAACCAACTGGCTGTTCGAGTGCTGCGTCAGTACTATCTGCCATTGTTGTTCGGCGGCTTCTGTCTGGCCCAGCTGATTGTAGGCATCTGCGAGCGCCATGACTGTTTCGTCATTCTGCGGGCGAGTCGGGCTCGCACGGACAGCGCTCAGCAGCGAGTCCTTTGCTGCGGCGACGTCGTTTTGAGCCAGTTGGCTGCGACCGACAAGGCTGAGTGCTTCGCTCTTCAGGCTGTTGTCTGAAAGTTGCGTCACCAGGGGCTGCAGCCATGCAATAGCTTGCGCATGCTTGTCCGCCATGTAGAGAGCGACACCCCGTCTGACCTGTGCCTGCTGCGCGTTGTCGTGGTTGGGAGCCAACTGCAGAAACTCTCCATATCGTTTTGCTGCGATATCGTGCTGGCCCAGCAGCAACTGGCTTTCGGCTGAAATGAACAGCACGTCAGGCTTGAGTTTGTCATTTGAGTAATCCGCAAGGAACCTTGTGCAGTGCTGCGCGGAAGCGACGTAGTCCTGGCTGTACATGGCGGCGAGGGCGGCCATGTACTGCGCCTGCGGTGCCAGTTCGTGCTGGACGTTCCTGCGGACGAAGTCAGCGTACAGCTTTGCCGTCTTTTTCTTTTGGTCCGGAATTTCGTACATCGCGTCGATGTGCACCAATTCCAGTTCCGGGCGATAGGCGCCGCTCCTAAATTTCTGCAGCCCGCGTTCAGCAATCTTCAGTGCCCTGACGGCGTTGCCCTCTTTCAGGTGGGCTCGCGCCAGCCATTGGGTGGCCTCTGCCGCTTCCGGAGCGTTGCGGTCGGTCAGTCGTTCGAGTCCGGCTCTTGCCAGCTTGAATTCGTCTTCCAGAAAATAACATTTGGCACCCGCGAGAATGGCCGCGTCGTAGTGCTTCGTCTGTTTGAACTCCCGAGGCACATTCCAGTACAGCTTGGCGGCTTCATCGATCCGGCCCTGTTCGTACAGACAGCGGGCGTGCCGCAGCATCGCTACGTCGGCCAGCGCGAATTCACGATTGCGTGTAACGACGGCGAAAATGGACGATGCCTGAGCAAATTTTCCGCTGTCGAACAGCAGCTCCGCATGTCGCATCTGCACTTCTGTAAGAAGTGCGTGCTGCGGATATTTTGACGTGAAGTCCCCGTACGTGGTCTGGGCTTTTTTCGGCTGGTTGAGCGTTTCCTGGGCGGTGCCCAGAGCGTAGGTGGCGTCGGCAGAGAATTCATGTTTTGGATACCTGTTCAGAAACTCCTCGTAGGCTGTGGCTGCATCGGTCGTGCGATTCAGCTGAAACAGACACTCGCCGCGGTAATACATCGCTCGTGCCGCATACGGGCTGTCCGCAAACTTTGCCAGCATTGCAGTAAAGGCCTGTTCGGCTTTGACATAGTCTGCATCCTTCTGGGAATCCTGTGCCTGTCCGTACGAAGCGATGCCCAGATTCATCATCGACTGATCCATCAGTTCCAGCCCGGGATACTTTTTGACGACGGTCGTGAAGGCAGCAATGGCATCCGTGTATCGTTTTTCCTGAAGACAACAGGTGCCGAGATAATGATGCCCGCGACCGATTCGAGGGTCGTTAGGGAACTTCTTCAGAAACGTCTGCCATTCTTCGATGGCAGAATCAAACAGCTTCTGATTTTGAAATCCGACGGCGACGGCATACTGACGTGTTGCCGCTTCGGTTTCCTGAGCCGAGCAGGTCGACATCCCGACTGCGAACACTCCGGCGCACGTGAGTGCGCCGACGCAAAGACGCATTGTTTGTTGCGTCAGCCCGGACGTCCATTTTCGCCACGACGGATCGGACCCGGGGGCGACCAGACACGCTGTGCGTGCGTAAACACCACGCCACTCCATATCAGACTCCTCTCTAGACCGCACGTGTTTCAGGGTTGCGAGTTCAGTCATTTGGCCCTGGAAACTACGTCTCGTTTGTTGAACGTACAGAGATAACGGCAGACGGGACGGAAAGAAAGTCGTCCGCCCGAAATCGCTGGAATATAGTGAGTGTGGTTTCAGGCTCGACTCGGTATTCTGGTTGTGTCGTTGTCATGTGTGCGATCCTGGAATGCCTGTTCCCACCATAGCCGTTTACCGCTGTCGACCATATATCGCCGGAGTTACACGATGCCCAGACCCGCTCCCGACCCTGTTGATGTTCAACGTCTGCCCGATCTTGCGCAGGCCGTACTGCAGGCAGATCATTTTCCGTATCTCGCATCCATGGACGGAGATCAGCCGCGTCTGCGACCTGTTTCACCGGTGAAGACAGACGGCTTTACGGTCTACGTGGCCAGTCTGCGAGCTTATCACAAGACCCGTGAGATCGCGACCAATCCACGAGTCGAACTGTGCTACCTGGACAAGACCCACAATCAGGTTCGCATCACAGGGACAGCGGCGATCGTTGAAGATCACGCATTGTTGGAAGAAATCTGGAACGACAATCCGCTGCTGCGGCAGTACCTGGGCAGCATCGATAACCCGGACCTGATCGTTTACCGTATCGATCCCAACTGTGTTCGCTACATGCGGGAGTGGGCACTGGAGTATTTGGAAGTGCCTCTGGATTCCTGAGGTTTTCAGATACAGCAGAGACGGATGACGCCGTCACGTGTTGTGGCCGATGGCGGCACGATCAGATTCTGACGTGCGCCCGCAGGCCAAGGACAACGGCCGTATCAAGACGTTGTATGGCCGGTTCGACAGTCTGCAGATCAAACGTCAGGTTGAACCATGGTGTGACCTGAGCGTTGTAGTAGACCTCACCACCCTGAAGGTCGCCGACGGGCGTGACAAGTCCGAATGCATTTTTGAAGTCATCGTGCAGGCCATTGTAAAACCAGGCGATTCCCATGCGGTCATTTGGCCGGCTGTCCGACAGACCAAATGCCTCAATGGAGGCGAAGGTCGTGACTCGGCACGAATTGTTTTCCTGATCGGAAAATTTGACATAGGCAAACAGTTTTGCGTATCTCTTTTCGTACAGGGATCGGTCCACAGTCGCTGTTCCGCCAGGTCCGCAGCCAACCAGGTGCCCGTTTTGGTCGCGGGAACGCCGTCGCCCGGCGGGATGATTTTCCACCCGGAGGTGTTGAACGATGTGAAGTTGACGGTCGCGTCCGCCCCGCGCTGGACACCCAAATCTTTGTGTTTCCTGGCTAGTCTTCCCCAGTGTTGTGCCGCTCGGAACATCCAGGCCAACAGTCGTCGCGGAATTCTGATTCTCCAGCACGACCAGACCACCTTTCATTCTTCGTTCTCCCATCTTCAGGATTCCTGCAACGTTGGATACGAAAAGCAGACTCGTGGCCACGTTCAGCGGAACCATAGTTGAGACGTTCATGAAGGCATCGATACCCCAACCGTTATCGGGATAGAAGGCGGTCCAAAGATCGAGCGAGTTGTACCGGCCAGCGGCCGCCACCCAGCCGCCGCGGAGTTACTGCCTGAGCAGCAGATTTGTCAAACCGCAGGTCGGCGTGATGGTCGGTGTCTGTAGGTTTGTGTTGACGGGAGCTAGTCCTGCAGCATCCCGGATGGAGTTCTCTGCGAACTGCCAGTCGACAACATGTACCTGGAACATTCCTCCTTCCCAGAGAGCGAGCTTCCCGGCATCTGCGATGAGGCACAGATCTGTTTGACTGCCGTTGGGAAAGGCCTGATTGATTTGCCTCACTAGGCAGCGGCGGGCAGAATCTCTGCGGCCAGTGATTCAATGTCACTCGCAGTCACTTCCGACAGACGATCGGCGTACCCCACCAGCAGAGCCATGTCGCACAGGCGGTTCACACGACGCGGGTTTCCGGCACTCAGCCGTGAGATTGTCTCAATCGCACTGGCCGCGAATATTTCGCGATCTGCTCCTGCGTCTGTTATGCTGGACTGGATGTACTCAATGGTTTCATTCTCCGTGAAACCATCCATGGTCGCTGTGACTGCTATGCGATCACGAAGCTGTGCATTCCGGGCAACGTGCGCGGCCAGCGATGGCTGTCCCGCCAGGACTACGGTCAGTGAAAGCGTCGCGTCCATATCCGCGACACTCAGCAGAGGCAGGACGACCTGATTCAGAGCATCGTTGGTCAGCAGATGAGCTTCGTCGAATACGATGACAGGATGTCGCCCCTCCGCGGTATGGCTCCGCAGCGCTTTTCTGAGCTGCGCAAATATTGTGTCGGGCGAAGTGAGTTTGTCGACCGAAGTATTTGGAAGCACTTCTGCGGCGACAACGCGCTGCAGTTCTGTGCAGGAAAGCGTCGGATAGACTACATGTGCGAAGGGCCGCAAACTCAAGTCTTCGTCGGCCAGTTTCTTTAATACACTGGATTTGCCGACTCCGGACTGACCGATCAGGAGTGCGGCGCCAGCGTTGTTTCGAAAGCAGTATTGCAGTCGCAGTGACGCGGCACGCAGCGCCTGAGACAGATACAGTTTGGTCGCCGCCGTGCGGTATGAAAATGGCTTTTCGCTTAGTCCCCAGTATTCCTGGTACATTGGTAACTCGCGTGCAATTAATGTTGATTACTGAATCGGCAGAATATTGCCCGTGAACCGGATGCCGGTCACTGAGGCACGGTGATCGGGGCGTGGTGAATTGGATCCGTATCCACCGCCTCCAGGGAAGTCGGATGGCAACACGCTGTCCTCAGGCTGAGCGTGTGTTGATTCGGAATACGATTGCTGCGGAAACGACACATTGCTGGCCGGTATTTCCGTGGGCGTGTTACCGTGCGGGATCAGCAATGGAGATAACTCGTTGGTCGCGACTGCATGAGTTCTTCCGGCGGGATCTGATTGTGGTGTGTTTGGTGTTTCTGCATCACTGCCGAGCTCTGCCAGCATTGATTCCAGTTCCGAAAATGCGTCAGATTCCTGACCGGCTTCTGTGGCGGAATCGTCGCTGCTGAAGATGCCCAACAGCTCTGAATCCAGCGCGCCCCCGCCAATCGTGAGTGCCGCAACAATAATCGCCAGTTTCCGTCGCTCGGGGGCAACGGACAGCTTCACCCCGGGCTTCTTCTTTGTAAATTTGGGTTCACCCATGACGTCTGTTCCCTTTGAACGACACCTCGTTTTTTCCGATGCGGCCTGCGAATGTGCAACGTGCGCACGGTTTTGTTCCTATAGAATCGGCGTCACGTCGTCACGAACTTTACGGTTCTCGTCAAGCGGCAGAATCTGCTGAACGTGGGCGTGCACCTTCGGCCGGCAACCGCACGAAACGGCCAGTATCGGCTGTTTCCACTGCTGGCGGTGATGTCGCTGGCGCGGCGAGGATTGAAAACTTCCCGTGAGCGTAGTGCATGCTGGCAGCATGTCGGCTGCGAATGCAGGGAGGCTGCCGGCACTACCGTGGAGAGCGACGGTGGTTCGTGCCAGGGAAGGCCATGGGGCTGTGAAAAATGAACAGAGAATGTTGAGTGTAGTCGCAATGACGTGATCCGCCGCTTAGGATTCTGGCTTGTTATCGTTTTCTCAAAGTCCGACCGGATTCATTTCATGCTCACCGAAGAACAGATTGCTGCTTACCACCATGAGGGTTTTGTGACACCGGACTATCGAGTGCCAGAGTCAGTGCTGGCCGATATTCGCGCGGCCCATGACCGGCTGGTGCAGCGACATCCGGAGTTCAGTGACTATTGCTCGGCGCTGCTGGCCTACGATACGTGGTTTCTCACGGTGGCCAGGATGCCTGAGATTCTGGAAATGGTCGGACAGGTGCTTGGCAGTGATATTGCTCTCTGGAATTCCAGCTTTTTTGCCAAGCCCGCCCGAGTAGGAACTCGCACGCCCTGGCACCAGGACGGAGAATACTGGCCGATTGCACCACTGGCGACGTGCACGGTGTGGATCGCCGTGGATGCGTCGACCACGGAGAACGGCTGTCTGCGAGTCATTCCTGGTTCGCACAAGTCACAGCGTCTGGCACGGCACAATAAGAGCGATGCGCCCGGGATCGCGTTAAATCTGGAACTTGATGAATCGGAGTTTGATGAATCCTCGGCGCAGGATATCGTGCTTGAGCCCGGTCAGATATCGCTGCACGACGTGTTCCTGTTTCATGGTTCCGAGCCAAATGTTTCTGACAATTCTCGGCGAGGGATGACGTTGCGCTACATGCCCACAACATCCGTATACCGTCACGGTGAGTCGACAAAATTCGACCGCGCTGGCTTGCTTGTCATGTCGGAGCGGACGCTGTACCTGATGCGAGGCACCGACAAGTCCGCAGAAAACGATTTTCGCATGCGGCATTGAGCGTGCCGTATTGCGAATAGTCAGACCGCCAGGAATCACGATTGGCGATGATCAGCAGAGTCGTGACGCCCACGTTCGGCCACGTCTGCGCAGACCAACTGGCTCCCGAGTGCGTTCCGTCAAAGTTGTGTGTACGTTATCCAGCGCTGCTGCGAATCCGGCGGCTGATTGGAATCGTTTGGCGGGATCGGCTGACATTGCTTTCTGCAGTACCTGAGAAAAACAGCGAGGCACAGTTTTGCCTTCCCGGCGCAAGAGACGACGCGAATTCGTCCGCGATGTACCCACGGTCCGCCGCACAGGATTCAGCTCGGTCGTTGAAGATTGAGTTGCCATGGGCAGCAGCGTGGCGCTGAGTGAGTATATGTCCGACCGTTCGTCCCGATTTCCGGTCAGACACTCAGGTGCAACGTACAGTGGAACCATCGGGGCGTTGTGGTCAAAGTCTTTTCTCAAGGCCGTCTGTGCGCACTGTTCAAGTTGAAAATTGTGCAGACGCGCGTTGGCGGAGCGGGAGACGAATACGTTGCCCGGGCGAATGTCGTTGTGCAAAGTGCCCATTTGATGTGAGTAGTTCAGTGCGTCGCCGAGCTGCACACCCAGTCGGGCAAATGTTGCCCAGTCGCCGCGCACGACGCGGCCCCAGTGTTCCGCGCCGCCAGCGAAGCGCGTCATCAGGGCGGCCCCGTCAAGTCCAGTGTTTGCTGGCGTGACATAGAAGAAATAGCCCTCGTCACAGCCGACATGCAGCACGGGCATGATTCCCGGGTGCTGCAGTCGTCGTGCAATGGCGGTCTGGCGTTCGAGCTGCAGACGCAGCCGTGGAACGTCATCCGCCTTCCATGGTACGACGGTGATGGTCACGGGAGCAGCCGTGTGTGTGTGAACGGCTCGGTAGGCGATGGTGGTCGCTGTTCGATACATTTCTGTGTGAAGCTGATATTGCGCAAGTCTGGTGATCGGCAGGCTGTGTGGAAACTGTTCCTGCCGCAGTCGGGGAGTGGCCGTGTCCCGTTTACGTTCCAGACGCAGCAGCACCGGAAAGACTTTGCGGATGGAATCAGCCTGGTCACGGTGCAGGCGCGCGTAATCTTCGATCTTTGGATTCAGAAGTCGCCGGTGGTCCTCCAGAAACCTGCTGGCAATAATCTCCAGGGCATCCCGATTCTTATCAACGTTCGTTGTGACAGTGCTGAGACCATCCAGAACAAGGTCTGTATTTTCACGCATATGCGGCGAATTCTTCGCTACGAGTGGAAAAAGGAATGTCGTGATGAGCTTCCGCAAGTTCATAAATCACATTCATGTACCGTGTGCTGACGCCCTGGGGCGAAATTCCGGTGATGATGGACGTTTCCTGATTCGTGAGTTCTTCAAAATGACGCAGAAAAATAATTTCCCGGTCGATATCGGTCCGTGATTTGAGATGGGCGGAGGGTGTTGAGGTCAATTTATTCCACCCCGTGACACCATAATGGGCCGTCAGCCGTTTCTGGATGACGTCAATGGTGTGCAGCAGGATGTGTCGCAGCCAGACGAAATGTGATCGTGTGGCTGCTACTGCAAATTCTGTCTGTCGGCGTATCGCCCGTATACGGGCCGCCATCAGCAGATGATTGACGCTCATCGTTCTGTGCAGTTCATCGGGCATCCGCAGACCAGCGATCCTCGAAAGACGTCCATGAGACAGGTCGAACAGCGTTTCCATGGCTGTGCCGTCTCCGCGCACGCCCCGGGTTTCCAATTGACGGATTTGCTGTTCACCTGGATTCGTCAGCATTCGTAACACCCTCTCCTTATTTCTGACGTGTGTCTGAGTTCCTGCGACTGTTGTTTTCCTTAACAGCCGATACCTATTCGTAAAAACGCGATTGGGTTGACGGCGTAAGCTACCGAATTCACAATTTCGTGATTGGCAGTCCGGATTTACTGCGAGAAATCAGATCGTGGCAACCGTCAGCGTTATGTCACTGAAGTTTTCAACGTCCGGCAGACACGCCCTGATTCATACTGTTTCGAAGGTCAGCCCTACCCGGATGCATGCGACATATTTGTTCGACAGCGGCAGCGAAGCCGACACTGACCGTGTCGGCCGACGACTGGCCGATGCGCTGCTGCCGGGCATCACTGTGGCTCTTGATGGACAGCTGGGCTCAGGAAAAACGTGCTTTGTTCGTGCGGTGTGTCGCGGACTTGGTGCCGACGAATCTCAGGTGAATAGCCCCACGTTTGTGTTGATGCAGATGTATGCCGACGGACGGCTGCCGGTGTTTCATTTGGACACCTACCGCCTGGGAGACATTGATGAATTCCTGGCGATTGGTGCGGAAGAATACCTGCTGGACCCTGAGATCGTGTGCTTCGTGGAATGGGCGGAACGCGTAGCGCCGGTTCTGCCTGCAGATCACCTGGCTATTGCCATCGAGCAGACGGGCGAAACCGCGCGGCGATTTGTCTTCAGGGCCTCGGGCGATCGGTCTGCAGCCGTGCTGCGGTGTCTCAGGTCGGCAAGATAAAAGCATGCCGAATTAATAATGCGGCGGCTTTTCGTTGTCCGGATCGCGTACGTCGCTTTCTTCAGCCATCGACTCCAATTCGTGCTCGATGCGCGTGAATCGTGCCTCGAAGCCCTGCATCCGTCCGAAGTGCCTTGTCAGCGAAGCATTCAATTCTTCCAGGTCATGCTGCAGATGCGCCAGGGCCGATTCAATGCGAACTAAACGCTGTTCCACTTGGTCGCGATCGGAATCCGACATTACATCTCCTGCCCGGTCAGGCGAGCAACTTCGGTGACATCTTTATCGCCGCGTCCGGATAAACAGACCACCACGATTTCATCCTTGTTTCGCTTAGCAGCTGCCTTCATGGCGTAGGCGATGGCGTGTGATGTTTCAATTGCCGGAAGGATGCCTTCTGTTCGTGCCATGACCGTGAAAGCGTCCAGGGCTTCTTTGTCGCCTGCACTTACGTAGTCGACTCGGCCGGTGTCCTTCCAGTAGCTGTGCTCCGGACCAACACCAGGATAGTCCAGGCCTGCTGAAATGGAATGCACGTCACATGTCTGCCCATCATCATCCTGCAGCACATAACTGTAGCTACCGTGAAGAATGCCAGGCTGACCATAGGTCAGCGTGCTGGCATGGTCGCCTGGTTTGTCGCTGCGACCGCCGGCTTCGACTCCCGTCAGTGCGACCGATTGGTCGTCAATAAACGGGAAAAACATACCGGCCGAATTCGAACCGCCACCCACGCAGGCAATGACTTCGTCGGGCAGACGACCAATCATTTCCAGTGACTGCTCACGCGTTTCGCGACCGATCACGGACTGGAAATCCCGTACCATCATCGGAAACGGGTGTGGTCCCACAACGCTGCCGATGATGTAGTGCGTGTCACGGACAGAAGCCATCCAGTCACGCATGGCTGCATTGATTGCGTCGCGCAATGTGCGACTGCCTGTTGTCACCGGACGCACCTCCGCCCCCATTGTTCGCATGTTGAAGACGTTCAGCTTCTGGCGACGAACGTCTTCCTCGCCCATGTACACAACACATGGGAAGCCGAATCGGGCACAGGCCGTTGCCGTCGCCACGCCGTGCTGGCCGGCGCCGGTTTCTGCAATGATGCGTGTTTTGCCCATTCGCATCGTCAGCAGAGTCTGTCCGATCGTGTTATTGATTTTGTGAGCGCCCGTGAGATTCAGGTCTTCTCGTTTAAAGAAAATCTTTGCGCCACCGCAGCGTTCGGTAAGGCGTTCGGCAAAGTACAACGGATTGGGGCGGCCGACGTAGTTTCTCAGCAGATCGCGGAATCGCTCGTCAAATGCAGGGTCTTTCTTCGCATCTTCGTAGGCCTGAGCAAGTTCATCGAGGGCGAACATCAGTGTTTCCGGCACGTAACGTCGTCCGAATTCGCCGAATCTCCCGCGTTTATCGGGCACGGCGCTCAACGGGTCCTGAGTCGCACTGTCTGTGGCCATAGCGGCAGCATTTCTCGAAAAGTTGTGGGAAACAGAGAATCTACTTAATTCTATCGGCCCACGCAGGAAATCAAGTTGCTGCCCCATTCAGGCACAAATTGCCGCGACAAAGATTCCTCAGGCAGACAAACACAGGGACATCGTGCCGTGCCAGTGGGCAGCACGAGTGTCTGTTCGGACATTAGGACAAACGCCGTTGCCATGATGGCCGAGTTTTCCCTAGATTTCCGTAACAACGGAAAAACAGTGCAGCAATCCGACGCGGCTGTGCGGGATTGTTGCGTGGATATTGTTTTTTTGCCCCACCCAGGCCAGTGGATTCTGTGAGTAACGAATATGGACGTGAAGATGACTCGAAAGTCGTTCCGGCATCGGCACCTGTTGATATGTTCCGGATTGTTCGGCCTGGTCGCAGCTGCAGTGGTGTCCATTGGCTGTCAGGCAGTCCCGGTATCGGAACGTCGGCAGCTGCTGTTGGTGTCAGAAGCTGAAGAAAACAAGATGGGGCTCACGGCCTATCAGGAGGTCCTGAAGAACGAACCGGTTACCAAAAACGAAACAGCCGCTGATATCGTCCGGCGTGTCGGACGGCGAATTGCGGCCGTGGCAGATCGGCCGCAATTCGATTGGGAATTCAATGTCATTGAGGCGAAAACGCAGAATGCGTTCTGTCTGCCAGGCGGAAAGGTTGTTGTGTACACGGGAATTCTGCCTGTCTGCCAGAATGAGGCGGGGCTGGCGGTCGTGATGTCTCACGAAATCGGACATGCCATTGCCCGGCATGGTGGTGAGCGGATGACTCACCAGATGGTGCAGAACAAGGTCAAAGATGGTGTCGCCTTTCTGATGCGGGATAGAGAGGAGACGACTCAGAAAATTGTGCTGACAGCTTACGGAGCGGGTGCTCAGTACGGAGCGATTCTGCCCTACAGCCGCAAGCACGAACTGGAAGCTGACCACATTGGCATCATGATGATGGCAAAAGCCGGCTACGATCCCTCTGAAGCACCCGTATTCTGGGAACGATTTGCAGAGCAAAAAAACGGTGCCGCTCCGGTGGAGTTCCTGTCCACGCACCCATCGGATACTCATCGCTCGTCAGCCCTGCGTGACGTCCTTCCGGAAGCGATGAAAATCTACGAAGCTGCGGCGGAGAAAATCGGAACCGGTCAGTCACTGGAGGATCTGATCGGAGCAGAAACGGCGACAGCGACAGCGAAGGGGACGTAGCACCGTCGTGTACGTTCAGTCGCCCGCCTTAATGACCGTGACTCCGGCCTGCTCTCTACTCTGCCGATTTGCGAAATCGCAGGAAGAACCCGCTGCCCAGACCCGGAATCGAGACGTCTTCCACATAGACGAAGCCAGCCTCTTCCACGGTTCCCTGGATCGTCTGACTGCCGGAGTCACCATTTGCGCTGTTGGTGTCGGATTCCGGCAACTGTTCTGACTCGACGATTATCAGTTCCCCGCCAGGCCGCAGGTTCTTTCGAATGGAGGCCAGCATTGTCGTGTGGTTTCGAAAACTTTGGAAGGCGTCACACACGAAAACGCGATCGACCTGGCTGTTGACGAGGGCCAGTGACGTACCGTCATTGCAAACGACATCTACATTCGTCAGATCCTCTGCCACGACCCGTTCTTCCAGGAACTCGACAACTCGCGGCGAAACGTCGGTGGCAAAGACACGACCATTCGCCCCGACTTGCCCGGATAACAGATTCAGAAAAAGTCCGGTGCCGCTGCCAACTTCGGTGACGGACATTCCTTCTGACAGTCCAATCGCAGTCACGATTGGCGCTAACGCCTGTCCGGTTTCCTCAGAACGCCGTTTCAACGCCTCGGATTCCGGCGTCTCGATCAGATCCTCAGGTTGCGATTCAACCTCGCCTGTCTGTGCCGCAGTCTCGCCTGTCTGTGCCGCAGTCTCGTCGTCGTTGCCCTGATCTTCGGCTGCGTCGTGTTTGTTTTCGACTGACGGATCGCTCGCCTTATCGGACTGATCCTGGCCGTCGACATTGGCTGCATCATCGGAAGTTGCCGTGCGGCGTTTCTTAGGTGTGGCCTTCCACTTTGCTTGATTATTATCGGTGATGACCTTCTGCGGTGTTGTGTCTGCCGCCGGAGGAACGGCAGGGGCAGGGCCTTCTCGTAAAGGTTCGAACTGAACGGCGATTGGCGTTGTTTTTTCAGCTTCTGCCGCCTGTTCTTTTTTAGGCACAGATTCCTCTGCTTTTGTCTTAATGCTTTCGGTAGGTTTGGTCTCCGGAATCTGTCGACTTTTTGTGATTCTGGTAACCGGGACTGACTTAAGCTTCGGTTCGTCTGCCATTTTTTTTCGGGGAGTAAGCTTCGCTGTTCTGGCCTTTTTTCGGCCGGAAGCGATCTTATCCACAGGCACCGTCGGGTTGACTCGATCAAGATAGATGTTCAATGCATTAACGGAATGATACAGCGGTGAGCATTTAACATAAGCTTTGCGATTGTTCAGCAGGTCACGAGCGGTCGCCTCAATCGCTCGACGGACCCAGCGTTCGCCAAGTTCGTTCTGAGGCAGGGCGATCATCAGGAATTCCAGAATATGGCCGGCACTGGCCATACGCTTATTGAAGTCCGGGTCATGTTCCTTACTGCGGAAAAAGTTCGACGACAGTGTTCCGTCGGCATTTTGCTGGATGCGAGCCGTGTTGATATGTTTGCGAATTTTGTATTCGGCCTGCAGCCACACGCCGCGCAATGGTTTTCTCTGCCGCAGGTAAACGTTTCTGGCATGAGCGAGTGCGAACAAGGCGTGAGTTCCACCACACGGAGCACCCTGCATGGGTTTGGCCGTCTGGTCCTGAACAAGTTTTTCGATGCTCCATGCCGCGCCATCGTCGCTGTGCCATCGTGCGGATGAGGGCAGATAGCGACTTAACGCCCATAAGGTCCAGGTCGGTTCGTCTGTCTCCTTCAACGTCTTTTGGGCGTTGTTGATCATGTCTCGCATGGTAATCTGCCCCGTCGATGTGCCGAACTTGCGATCCAACTCAACGCCGCACATGGACAGAATCGCCAAAAACTGATTAGCATGTCCTTCAAACGCGTATGGTCGACTGTACGGGTGAGCACGCCCGCCGTGGCGGGTTGATTCAAACCAGTATTCGCCGTCGAAGACCTGTCCCTGTGCGACCCAGTCCAGCCCGGAGATGGACTGACCCTCGTGCTGAATCTGGAAATCGTGTCGCAGAGCCAGCAGGCCATGCATGATCTGCCACGGGGTATGACTTTCGGTCGACAACAGGCGACGTGCTGTTGTGTCCACTGATTCCTTGCACAGTTCAATCAATGAGTCGTTGGATTTCTGTCTCGACCGTGACACCGTGCGGAATCGCGATCTGCTCTGCACTTCCGGCAGGGCGATTCGCGGTTCTTCGATATCCGAGTTGAGTTCATTCGGAAATCGTTCGTTCAATTGTTGTCCGTTTGCGGTTACAGACAGCAGTGCGACGGACACCAGCAGAAAAAGCCGAAAATAGATGGTCAGCTTTTGCGGTTGCATCAAGAGGCTCCGGCGGTTGATGAAGATTCAAATGAGAAGATCGTGCCCGCAGCAGGTCACGCCTCACTGATCTTCGGCCAGCTATTGATACGGCTTGATGCTCTCTACATCCGACAGAAGGCAAATACCCGTTACAACACAACCAAATTCCGGCCCGGTAAACCTGGTAACCTGTGACGCTCCCCCAGGAAACTGTCAGCCCATGGGTTTCCGGCTATTCAGTCCAGAAACCCTACGCCTCACGGCAGACGGCGAATGATGCGATCGCTTCCAGCAATCTGCGGTCGGAACATAAAGGAAAGTGTGCCAGGTCAGCCATGGCTCTCGATGTGAGAACCTCCGCAGTTTCGAGTGCAGACCGAATTCCAGCCTGGATTATTCCATTGGCAGCAAGGTTTTCCGGGGATTCTTCAGCAAGAATTTGCCTGAGTTGCGGGCGCTCGTATTCCGGCACCGATTGCATGGCTCGAATGATGGGCAGAGTTCGCCGATTGTTCTGAAGATCGTTTCCGGCGTCTTTACCTGTCACTTCTCCAGGCCCGTTAAGATCCAGCACATCGTCAGCAATCTGGAACGCCATACCCAGCCGCAGACCAAAGCGGCGGGCGGCCCGCTGCTGTTCGTTATTTCCGCCTCCGGCACGACTGCCCAGCAGGCAACTCAGCCCGAACAATTGCCCGGTCTTGTCACGAACGATCCGAAAGTAGTCCACTTCTGACGTGAAGTCTTCCAGTCCTGCTGCCATCTGGTTCAATTCGCCCTCGCACGTGCGATTTGTGGCAAGACCGATGAGACGGCATGCTTCCGCGTCTCCCGTGGACGCGGCCAGCTGAAACGAACAGGAAAACAGGTAGTCGCCCAGCAGAACGCTGGTTTCCGTGTTCCACCGACGATGAACAGTCGCCAGGTGACGCCGCGTCTCTGCTGCGTCGATCACATCGTCGTGCACCAGCGTTGCCGTGTGTATCAGTTCAACGGCTGCGGCCAGCATCCGGGACTCCCGAGTCGCCTCTCCGCTGATCATGCGATGAGTCAACAGTAGCAGCATCGGTCGAAGCTGCTTACCTTGGTAACGCGAGACGTGCTCTGTGATGTCAGACACAAAGGCGCTGGAAGTACGCAGTTGCTCCGCCAGTATCTGATTGACGACCTGAAGATCCGCTGCCAAGTGCTGACGCACCTGGCTTTTCAGGTCCTTAGCTGACAAAGGCGTAACGGGCATGGTGAAGAGTCCGAATCGGAGAACATCGGCCTGGCCCCGCAGACCAGCAAAACGCCTGACCAGCACACAATACCGCAGCGTTGCGAGCATCTTAACTGCAGGATTTGTTAATCAGGGAGTCAGTGCCTCCGATCCTGTAAACAGCCACCCGGAACAAAGACTGCGGCTCCTGCTAATCGGGAAAATCGACTGATCAGCAACACGTTCCTGCCGAGAAGAAGCTGATCAGGAGTCTTCGCGAGCGTACTCGAACATCGGCGTTGAAAGATATCGCTCACCCGAATCCGGAAGAATCACGACGATTGTCCTGCCTTCGCTTTCAGGTCGAGCGGCGACCTTCAGGGCCGCTGCCATCGCGGCCCCGCAGCTGATGCCCGCGATAATTCCCTCTTCGCGAGCCAGTCGTGGGGCCATTTCAAGAGCTTCTTCCCCGGAGACTTGAACGACTTCGTCGATTATGCTGGTGTCACAGTTATCGGGAATAAACCCAGCGCCGATTCCCTGGATGGGGTGCTTGCCAGGATCTCCTCCTGATAAAACCGGACTCGTGGTCGGCTCGACGGCGATGATCTTCACCGGAAGACCTTTGTCCTGCTTCAGAAAACGACTGACTCCGGTGATTGTTCCGCCCGTACCGACTCCGGAAACGAAAATGTCCACGTTGCCGTCCGTATCCTCAAAAATCTCCGGTCCCGTGGTTTTCTGGTGAATGGCTGGATTCGCCGGATTCGAAAACTGCTGCGGCAGGAAGGCATTGTTCTGCTCCGCAATTTCGGTGGCCTTATTGATGGCTCCCTTCATTCCCTCGGCCCCAGGCGTCAGAACAAGATTGGCGCCAAAGGCACGCAGCATCATCCGCCGTTCCACAGACATGGTGTCCGGCATCGTGAGGGTAAGCTTGTAGCCTCGTGCTGCACATACATAAGCCAGTGCAATGCCCGTATTTCCACTGGTAGGCTCAACCACTTCCATGCCCGGTTTAAGCACTCCCCGTTCCTCTGCATCCCAGATCATGGCCGCCCCAATGCGACACTTAACACTGTAGGCCGGATTTCGACCTTCAATTTTGGCCAGCACAGTGGCTTTGAGCCCCTCTGTCAGTCCGTTGATTCTGACCAGAGGAGTTCGACCAATAGAGAGAGAATTGTCCTGAAGGATGGGCATCCGTCCGCCTTTCTGCGACGAGTCTGGAGAATGAGAGTACTTACGAGCACGCGAACTAACGTCGTTTCGCCGAACTCACTGTGATGGTGTAGCAGATTCCGTGGCATCTGCTAAGGGCGGGCGCACACTTGCTGCGGGATTGGGCTGCTGCCAGCCGCCGCCGCCCCTGCGAAAACGCCTCGTAGATATGTCAGTATGTGTGAATGGGGTGTTAGTGATGAATATGTAATTTTGTGGCAGGGGTGACGTATGTCACGTAAAACGACTCGGGCGTCGAGAATGTACTGGCTGCGGGCGGCGTCGAAACTGAATGCGGCGGCAATTGATCATGCCACTCAGTGACTAGAGTTGCTCCAGTGCCAGTCTGAGTCCATCCGGGTCGAGCAGATGCAGTTTTGCGGACGCACCGGCTGCAGCAAAGATCCGCGTGGCGACCGATTTTTCCCGCAGGCCGGCGATGGAAACGTCATGCGGCGCGCACAGGCCCAGTAATCCGCCGACGTCAAGATACTTGACAGCGCCGGACACGAACATGGGATCATCATGTCTGATGATTTCGCTGAACCGGAATTTTTCCAGGTCAACGATGGTTTTGCCGACCGCGTTACCTGTCTGACTGCGCGCCGCCAAAGCGATTGGACCAGCAGTCTTGTCCAGGCCAACCAGATGGATTTTCTGCTTGCCTGAAAGTTTGGCCGCATACCGGATTAACGACAGGGCATCGTGGGAACGCTGGACGAACAGCGAATGGTTATAGCCGTAGGTGTAACCTGCGAAACGTTCCCAGCCGTTGTTGCCGCTGCGTTGATACCACATCCGTTGTGATTCCAGCGGATTTTCGTTCTCAATAAATTCGCCCTGCCCCGACAGGTCTGCAGACACGACTGTGTATCCTTGATTGAGCAGTTTCGCGACTGGCGTAATCACTTTGCCGTCCTGGAGCAGACCGGACTTGCCGGCTTCCGTCAGCCAGACCACCACGCCCTTCTGAGTTCCCCTGGCACTGCGTAACGTCATCGCAGGAATCTGTTCAGCCGCCGCAGCATGATTCAATCGCCCCAGTGTAAGTGTAAATTCCCCCTGCGGGACGTCTTTTGTGTGGGTCAACAGTACGTCGCTGACCTGGTCAAGGCTGCGATCCAGAATTGTCTCCCACGCTGCCCCGACGACGTGCTGGAACCTGTCGAGGCCATTGGCGTCCTGCGGAATCACTGCTGACAGACGTTCTTCTGCATCTTCCGTGGCGAGTCCCAGCAATGTGACCTCATGCAGGTCGCCCACATCGCTGCCGGACGGAGCCGGATGCTGGTCATTCCAGACCGAAAGTTGTTCTTTCGACAATAACTCGAAATCACGTTCGAGCACAGGTTCGTCGAAGCCGAGTCCAAAGTGACGATTAAAAAAACCGTACATCACTGTGCGGTTTACGTGGTTGTAGTTGTGCGGAAAGTGCGTGTGAAAAACTGCGGTCAACCGGTCCTCATGTCCCAGCATCGCGTACAAATTCTGTAGTGCCGGGTAACCCTTTGTCTCCAGTTCTTTGGTCCAGTCATCGGCCGCGGTCAGCCCCAGCGGTCGCGGCGCCACCGCGGCGGCGATGTCGATATTGCCCTGACCGATGCGCATCAGAGGTGCGTTTTCGCAGGTGCAGCCGCCCTGCATGGATGTCGATACCATTACGCACGGCATAGCCGCAGTGATACGATCATCAATTGCTGCGATGATCATTGATTGTGTGCCACCACCGCTGGCACCTGTCACTCCGATGCGTTTTTCGTCGACGTCGGACAGTTCCAGTAGAAAATCGATGGCTCGCACCGAATTCCATGTTTGCAGCCCCATCATGTTCTGCAGACGCAATTCGGCCTGCACGCTCAGGAAACCCCAGTGTTCAGGTGTGTTCAGGTGATCCGATTTGTTGGGGCGATGGCCTATCTGAGTCGAATCACAATTGCCGGTCATGTCATAAAAGAAAACGATGCACCCCATACGCGACAGTTGCACACAACGAGCCTGGATATGATTGCGAGCGGCGTTCATAAATCGTTCGGCTCCGCTGGCGACGCTCTTTCTTGCTGCCGCTTCGCCGGCATCGTAAAACCTCGCATCGCTCCAGTGGCCGTGAGGACACAGGACGGCCGGGAACGGACCTTGTTTTCCTTTGGGCCGATACAGGCTGCCAGTGACGTAATGGCCAGGGATCGATTGGAAATAGACTCGCTCAACCGTGTAGTCGTCATGTTCCACGCGACCATGAATCGTTGCCCGCAGTTTGGTTTTGGTGGGCTCGGGCCACATTCCCTGTGAGATCAGAATGCGACGTTTGATCTCGGACTGGCGTTGCTGCCACTGTTCTTTATTCTCGACAGGCGCAAACGGGAAATAGCTGTTCAGCGTTCGGAGTTCGTCCAGCCGCGAATCAGCCGGCAACTCGCCAGCAGGAAAAACTCGAGGCGTCTCAGCGACAATCCGACTGGTACTGACAGCCAAAAGCAGGAGAACGATATTGCACCGCATGAAAAGCTCCGCAGGTTGGAAACGGTAAGGCAGGGGAAGGTACAATGCAGTTCAACATCATAGAAACGGGCGGACGCAAGCTCAACGCCTGGCACTGTTACACTCACGGAAGAAATGCGTTACGGTTCGCGGTGTGTGATGGTCTGACGACGGAGTGGTTTCTGTTCGTTGTCCGGGACATCACGAAATCTCCGCACAACACTGTACGATCGTTGCCTGTGAAGACATCGTTGTTTAAATATGACGCGTTGTTCGGGTGGCTTCGAGAGGCGGGTCACGACGAATGGGCCAGCGAACTTCAGCAGGCCTGCCGTCAGGCGACTGACATCACCGGGCATGGCAATCTTGAGGACTGGAAACACTGCTGGCAGAATCTACCGGACATGGGTGGCCACCTTAAGGCTCGGGCTGACGGCCGAGTGGCGGTTGTGGGTCAGGTTTCTGCCGAGGCGAAGAGCCAACTTCGATCGGACCTGCTGAACTTCCGTCCCTGGCGCAAAGGGCCGTTCGATCTGTTTGGGATACACATCGATACCGAATGGCGTTCGGACTGGAAGTGGAATCGACTGCGCGACCACGTGGAACTGCGTGATCGCAACGTATTGGATGTCGGATGCGGTAACGGATACTTCGGCTGGCAGATGCTGGCGGCCGGGGCCCGTCGCGTGGTCGGGCTGGACCCGTTCCTGCTGTTCGTGATGCAGCATGAAGTGATTCGAAGATACGCCGGGGACAGCCTGCCGAATGATGTGCTGCCGCTGGGCGACAACTGTCTGCCGCAGCGACTGCAGGCGTTCGACGTGACGGTCTCAATGGGGGTGTTGTATCATCGCAGCAGTCCCATTGAGCACCTGCAGTCCCTGTGTGGGAGCCTGAAACATGACGGGCAATTGGTACTGGAAACCCTCGTGATTGACGCGGCGGGCGAGCAGGTTCTGATGCCCGAGGGGCGCTATGCGAAAATGAGAAACGTCTGGTTCATTCCATCCGTGGACATGGTGGCGAAATTGCTGCGACGAACCGGCTTTCAGGAGGTGAAAGTGGTCGACGTGACTGCTACGACGACTCTGGAACAGCGCAGTACAGACTGGATGACGTTTGAGTCTCTGGCGGACTTCCTTACTCCTGGAGACTTGTCGAAGACGATCGAAGGCTATCCGGCACCCGTCAGGGCGTTGCTGACCGCGCGGCGGAAATAGACAGGATCCGAAGCGAAGGCAGCACACGCAGGTTCTGTCAGCGATTTCTGAGGTGGATCTTCATGTGACAGAATCTTGCTCGGTCACGACTCTTTCGGAAATCGTCCAGCATGTCCCTGACCGAGGCAACGTAACGTTCCACCTGAGCGTTGCGTCCCGCGACTCGAATTGTGATCTTCTGTTCGAGGTCGAGCCCCGGTATGTGCGGCGAAAGCCGAATCGCGGCATTCTTAGACGGCAGCGAAGTGATACGGATATAGTTACCGTTTATGCCCGCATCGATCGTTCCGGGTGCGCCGCCGGGGCGATCACCGTAGCCGGTGGGGTACTCAAACTGCGCGAATCGTTCCGGCAGCGAATCGAGTTCCAGCCAGAACCAGCGGAGGTCCGTCGTGCGAAGTACTTTTGCATCAATCTTCTTCGGCAGTTGCGGACGCGACTGAACGTTGAACCACCGAAACAGGTTCGGCAATTCTTCGGCATAGGATTCAAAACCGCGTTCTTTGTATCGAACGAACAGGACGTCACAGAACTCCCGATTCGCATCGCTTCTGCGGAAGAGCCGTTTTAACAGTGGAGTCATGCGGTTGACATAATTCGGCTGGCGTGACCCGACCACGACATACCACGGCAGGGTGGTGGAATTATGTGCGGCCCATGTCACGTTTCGTCGACCCAGACCAGCGATGGAAACGATGCCGGCGAACACGTCCGGATGAGACGTTCCCAGATCCATCGCAGCTTCTCCACCAATCCCGTGTCCGGCGACAAAGACCCGGTCGTCGTCGACCGAAAGGCTGCTCTTCAGCTTAGTCAGCAGATTCAACAGTCTGCGATGCTGTTCCGCGGACGCATCGTATCCTCCCACGCCGGGAGGATATAGATCCGGAACGACCAGTAAATAGCCGTTGCGTTCCGCAGCAACGGCCCACCATGCCAGGGTGTCCCCGGCTGTGGCACCGGCACGTGGTAGTGCGATCAACAGCGGGTATTTTCGCGTCTGGGCATATTCACGCGGGGTCTGACCAATACAGGCTGACGTCAGATTGTCGCCTTCAACCGAAAAACTGCCAGGGGCCAGTGGCGCCGGCTGATGTATGGGCATTGAATTTGATGGTGGCAGATACCTGATGAGTCTGGCCACACGTTCCGCATTGAAGCCTTCCAGTGCTCGAATCTCATCCAACAGTTCGTTTCGCAGTCTGTCTTCGTCGTTCGCCGTTTGCACATAGTCCTGCAGGCGGTACCGAATCTGAAACAGCCCGCTTGTCTCCGCAAAACCGTCGATCGCTTCGTTCGCTCCCAGCATCCAGCCAGACGCCGCCAGAGCAACCTTTGCCTCAGGAGCCAGGTCCTCATCCTGCGCCAACAGTTCGAATGCTGACAAACGCGACAACGTATTGAAGTCGATGTGGCGGTCGAGTTCGTTCCACATTCTCATGGCCTGAACGCGATGTTCGTCATTTTCAATTTGACCAATGATGTCCGGCAGCCGTACCCTGATATCTTCAATTCGTCGTTTCGTTTCGTTGTGATCATGGATCAGCTGTTTTGCCCGAACTCGCAGTACAGGCGCCAGTTTCTCGTCCGGGTACGCTCGCCCGTATTTTACCGCAAGTTGATGTTTACCGCTGTCCTTGAGTGCGGTGACTTCAACCATCAGGCGGTTTCCGACTCTCTCATTCCAGCTGTTAATCAGTTTTTCACTCAGGGATTTCAGGTCCGGGAAATCCACGAGAATATCCTGCAGCATGCGCTGAGCGGCGACGTATTTTTCGGCTTCGATCAGCATCTGAACCAAATTCAGTCGAGTCTCTCCGTTCTGGTAGTCAGTGACCTGCGTGACCAGTCCTCCTGCCTTGCCAGCGGCGTACAGAAGGTCGTCCGGGATGGAATACATCGAAACGCCGAATCTCCAGTCATGTGTTAGTCCGTCGACGGCAAGCATCTGACGATTCAGCGACGTGATGCCGATCGGCAGTCGTGTCATACCGCCGTTAAGTTGCTTCAGAGTCACTTCCGCCTGTCCATTCATCTGAAACGGTGTGCGCGTGTGCAGTCCGATCAGGAAGTTCATGGGCTGACGTCCGGTTCGGCGCTGCACGATCAGGAACTCCTGATTCGGTACTGCGCGGGCGTCTCCGACCTTTTCACCGCTGCGGCGAGTCGAAACGAAATACGTGCGAAATCCCTGATCGATTTTTCGCAGTTCCAGGTGCTGGTTTTCCAGAAACGGATCCAGGGTGTTGCTCAGATCACACAGGCCGCGCACGACCATGCCATTGTCCAGTCGCACTGCACCGGGACCCGCCACCAACGGCCTCTGCGCTGTGGCCGGCGACAGGTTGAAGTTGACAATTGCCAGGCACAGTAACACCAGGCCCACCAGCGCTCGCACATCGGCGGCAGGCAGGAAGTATTCGTAATGAGCACAACGCGATCTCACCGTTGGGTTTGCTCCCTGAATTGACCAATTGCGGTTAAGCGACCTATTGCAGTGCTAACTGTGTTCAATTCCACCACAAATCGCAAGACAGCAGACAGTGGTGAAGACAAAGGGGGCGGCAACGGATTGTGATATCGGACTGGCGAGTGGCTGAAGTCTGGACTGAGCCTGCGAAGGAAGTCCCCGGGGTTTCGCTCAGTCCTCACTCTAAACACTGGCGACCCTCCCGTTTTTACAACATTCCGTGGCATACCAAGGGTGAAGATGCCCTGACTTCCGACCGGGCACTCGGGGTCAGCCGCCGTCGACCGGTTCTGACGAACCTTTCCGGTGTTTGATAACGAAAACGACTGCGATGACCACTGTCCTGTGGTCAGGGCAATGAAGTCACAGCGGCAGTTCCTGCTGCTTTGCCATGATGTCACGCGATTCGTATTGAGAAGGCTTCGGCACGTCCGTGTTGTGTCGTTGACCCTGATTCCAGGAATGTCTTACGGTCCGGGGTGGCCGACAATGATGCCTTTCCCTGATGCACACAGATCTATTCCTGGAGAGGTGCAAGTTTCGGTTTTGCTGTCAGGTCGGCAATCTGAGGTCACTGATCTCATGTTCCAAAATCCAGGGCACTATGGTCCCTGGCGCAAAGGCCCAGGACATCGAGTCGGCAGTACCGCTGCGTTCGACAGAAGTGGGCCGTGTTGGAAGCTGTGGTGATACACCAGGGCTTCCGAAGAATCCGGTCAGGAGCTGAGTATGTGTGGCATCGTGGGTTACGTGGGCTTTCGATCCGTTTCGGACCTGCTTCTGGAAGGTCTTCACCGTCTGGAATACCGAGGCTATGACAGCGCTGGCATCGCGGTGATGGCAGATGACGACATTGTCGTGCGGAAAAGGGCGGGTCGAGTCAGCGAGCTGTCAGGATTGCTGGCTGAACAGCCGGTAAGGGGCTCAATCGGCATCGGTCATACGCGGTGGGCGACTCACGGCGAGACGACTGACGAAAACTCGCATCCACACATTGGCGGAAACGGTGAAGTTGCCATCGTGCATAACGGAGTCATTGAAAATTACACTTCCCTGCGAAGTCACCTGCAGGAAAGAGGCTATGTCTTCCAGTCGCAGACAGACACCGAGGTTGTGGCCCACCTGATCGCTCATCATCTGAGCGAACAGACAAAGCTGGATTGTGACGAGCCGTGCATGAAGACCTGTCTGCGAGCAATCAACCTGACACTGGATCGGCTCAAAGGCACGTTTGGGCTGTGTGTTCTGTTCCGCGACTGCCCGGAGACAGTCATTGCTGCTCGAGCGGGCAGTCCGCTGGTGATCGGTGTTGGCAAGGATGAGTACTTTCTGGCCAGTGACGCCAGTCCGCTGATTGGATACACGAAGGAAGTTGTGTACCTTGCCGACAACGAAGTTGTCGTGCTGCAGCCCAGTGGGATTCAGATCACTCACCGCACATCCGGAAGTGTCAGACCCTCGATCCAGACACTGGATCAGGTGTCGTCCGACATCGATCTGGGCCAGTATCCTCACTACATGTTGAAGGAAATCTTCGAGCAGCCGCAGACTATCGAAAACGCACTGCGTGGTCGTCTGAATGACGAAGAGGGCACGGCCGTTATCGGTGGCCTGAATCTGACACCGCAGCAGCTCCGCAAAATCGATCGAGTGGTACTGACGGCCTGCGGGACAAGCTGGCATGCTGGCCTGGTAGGCGAGTATCTGCTGGAAGATTTCGCCCGCATACCGACTGAAGTTGAGTACGCCAGCGAACTGCGGTACCGCAATCCACCTATGACCGATGGCACACTTGTATTCTCGATTACTCAGAGTGGTGAAACGGCAGATACATTAGCTGCGATGCGGGAATGCAAACGGAAAGGTCATCCCACCCTGGCCCTGTGTAACGTGGTGGGTTCAACCATTGCCCGCGAATCTGATGGTGGCATCTTCTTGCATGCCGGTCCGGAAATCGGCGTTGCGTCCACCAAGGCGTTTACTTCGCAGGTCACCGTTCTGACGCTGCTGGCTCTTTATCTTGGCCGGATGCGGCACCTTTCTTATCCAGCGGGCAAACGAATCATCAGGCAGCTGCGTGACATGCCGGCAAAAATTGAGGAAGCACTGGAGTGCCACGAGCGCGTTCAGGAAGTCGCAAACAAATATGCGAACTACAACAACTTTCTGTATTTGGGGCGCCTCTGCAACTTCCCCGTTGCTCTGGAAGGCGCGTTAAAGCTGAAAGAGATCAGCTACATTCATGCGGAAGGCTATCCGGCGGCAGAAATGAAACACGGACCAATTGCCCTGGTCGACGAACAGACGCCGAGCGTATTCGTCGTGCCCCGGTCGGGAATTCAGCCCAAGGTGATGAGCAACATGGAGGAGGTGAAGGCTCGCAAAGGTCCGGTCATTGCGATTGCCTGCCAGGGAGACAACGCCGTTGCTGAAATCGCTGACGACGTCATCTACGTGCCGGATGTCGAAGACTACCTGCAGCCGCTGGTGTGCGCGATTCCCCTGCAGCTGTTCAGCTACCACGTGGCGCTGCTGAGAGGCTGTAACGTCGACCGGCCTCGAAATCTTGCCAAGAGCGTCACGGTCGAGTGATTCGCTGATTGTTCCACTCAGACTCTACTTCAGTGACCGCATCCACGCGACCAGATCCGCGATCTGCTGCGGCGTGATTTGTTCATCGAGTCCCTTGGGCATGATGGAAACAGTGCTGGGCACAAGTTCGTCGACGTTACTGCGGGACACTGTGACCGGGTCTCCCAGGGTTTGCTGAATGGTGACTTCCGTCGCTGTGTCGCGGATCACAAGCCCGGAATAGGAACGGCCGTTGACCGTCACCAGCGTGTAGGGTTCGTATTGTCGGACCAGCGTCGATGATGGAAACACGATGGATTCCAGCAGGTCCTTTGACGATCGATTGGCGCCAATGGTGGTCAGGTCAGGTCCGACTCGTTTGCCTTTCTTGCTGACGACGTGGCACGTCGCACATTTTGCCTGTGCGCTGAAGAAAATCTCCTTTCCGCGGACGGCGTCGCCTGATCCTAATCCAGCGACCAGTGAATCCAGCTTCAGCAGCTTCTGTTGCTCAGTGGCTTTCATTTTGTCCAGCAACGCGTTGGCACGATCGTGCAGGTCCTGCGGAAATCGTTTCACAACTTCGGACACGTCAACCATCGGGAGGCTTTTCAGACTGCGGGCCTGTTCAATGTTATCGAGAAATGCTGCGGCCAGGTCCGGCGTCAGCGATCGTTTGAACAGCTTCACAAGATCCACCAATTGCTGCGGACCGGTCTGTTTCAGCAGAGGGACGACCTGCTGCAGCTGAGCCGGTGTCAGGGAGGATTGCCCCAGCAATTGCGCGGCGACCTGTTGTTCTTCCGCCGCTCCTTCCTGAATCAGGCCGAGCAGCAGCGGGAATACATCGTCCCGGGACATGGCTTCATCGCTGCGCACCGCGGCTTTCAATGACGCCAGACGCACAGGTATCGGCGCACTCTGATCCGTTGCCACGGAGAGCAGCTGCGTGAGAAACTGCGTCGCGGCGAGTGAGCCGGCAGCTTCAATGGCCGCAACGCGTTCTGCGGTGTTCGTGGCCCGCATTGCTGTCAGTATCGGCTCTTTCCATGTGGCATGCAGCGGCAGAGTAGAGTCGCTCGCAAGCGCCTGCAGCACTGTGGTTCGGACGGTAGCCGATGAAACTGCGGACGCCAGAGGTTTGGCAAGTGCCTCAGCCACTTCTGTGGACGCCCCAAAGCTGCGCACCAGGGGTGTCAGTTGGTATAACTCCTGCGCGATGTCGCCGGTGACTAACTGCTCAACCCGATACGCCGCTGCCATATGAAGCTGTCGAATCTCATCCGGTTGCCAGCGACCACTGGCAACGTGCTGTCTGGCCAGTGCGGCTGCCGCCTGGACAACAAGCGGATTTCCATTGGAAATGCACTCATGCAGAACACCCGAAGAAAGGCCGTTCGGCGTCATCTGATCAAATACGGTCACGGCTTCCGCGTCATTTCGGATTCCTGAAAGAAAGTCTCGTTTCGCTGGACCATCAGCCGGCACCGTCAGTTCATCACCCGATTCCAGTAATGCATAGTTTAATGCATGTCGCTCCGCGCGGTCGCGCGACTTGTCGAACGATGCAGTTTTCTGGAGTCCGTAGATTCCCCAAAATCCATCCTGTTTGAGTGCGGCAAAGGTCGCAAATGCCTCACGACGGACGGCTGCAGATGGCTCCTGTTGCCACAGTCTGTCGCATGCAGCAGTCCAGATTTGTTGATCTGATTTCTGCAATTCGTTGAGTCGTTGTGTGGACAGCATCGCTGCCGCACCAAAGGCATGCCATGCTGCCTGACGGATACCTGCATCGCGATCGACCAGTCCATGCAATACCGCCGTTCTTGCCTTGGCACTGGCGGTCTGTTTAAAGATTCTGGTGGCTGCCCAGATTGCATTTCTGCGGGCGAACACGTCTGCACTCCTGACCGTGCTGATAAGCCGGTCAATCATGTTCTCTCCACGTTTTGTACATTCCTGAATCGCTTTTTCACGGACGGAAAATCGGGTGTCCTTCAGGTCCCGCATTAGCTGAACATTGGTTCGGACAGACCAGTCGATACGCAGGCCTCGCGGGTCAACCTGTGTGGTCATACCATCGCGGCGAATGCGGTAGATGCCGCCCAGGACATCGGGCTTGGCGATCTGCGATGTCGGACAACCTCGATAAAACCAGCCGCCCGTGTCAATCACCAGCAGGCTGCCATCGGCATCTTCCAGCACATCGGTGGGATGGAAGTCTCGGTTATTGCAGGACAGGAATTCACGTTCCGTTGTCGTAAACGTGCTGCCACTGCGCTGCAGTTCCAGTCGCACGACTTTGCCCAGGTTGAATTCCGTTGCGAAGAAGTTATTTTCCCATCGGTGATCCATCACGCCACTGCGATAACGCATCGTTCCGGAAATCGCCACGTGGCCGAACTTGTGAATCGGCCCCAGCAATTCTCCTGTGACCTTCAATTCGTCCAGCACCGCTTCACGATGAGGATACGCGCCGCCGTACTGCCAGTGAACCAGACAGTCGATGCGTGGCCGTGTGTACAGAATATTGACCGTGCCAATCAGATCGCCTTCTTCGGTGAAGTCGACTTCCACGGGATTGTCCATGCCGCCGCCGCAATGAATTCGAACATCGCTGCCGTCAGGCCAGCAACTGAAAATGTACGAGCCCTTACGTTTGCTGACGACGTTGCCATCGTTGTCTTTGAATTCGTGGCCGTGGTAGCCGTCGCACCAGTATAGACGGCCGGTCGGGCTGAAAAAACAGCCGTGGATACTGGCGGCGTTACCGGTGTAGCCAAAACTGTCCACGACGATGTCTCGTTTGTCGGCTACGCCGTCGTCGTCGGTGTCTTCCAGACGCCAGATGTTTGGCGGCGAGGCCACATACAGTGCCCCGTCGTGCCACGCTCCCCCCATGGGAAACGTCATTTTGTCGGCAAAGACGGTGGATTTTTCGAAGATGCCATCGCGGTCCTGATCCTCCAGCATGTTGATTCTGTTGGGAAGGTTCTCTTCCAATTCTGCCGCCGACATGTTGACGCCCGCACCGTCACAGACGAACAGGCGTCCGCGGTCATCAAAGCAGCCCATGGTCGGGTGAGTCACCAGCGGCGATCCGGCCACCAGTTCTGCTGTGAATCCTTCCGGCAGCGTGAACTGCTGTGGTTTGAAATCTGCAGGTAGCGGCGGCGGTGCGATCGTATCCGCCTGAGCCAGTTCCTCTTCGACGCCATCGTAGATAAACGTCTGAGAAGCACCTCCGGCCCACAGGTCATACTTCGGCAACGCATGTTTCGCGTAGAACGTGTATAGACGTGTCTTTAATTCGTCGCGAGTCTGTGTGTGCTGCTTGTTGTCGGACAGATTGTTGAACTCGTCCGGGTCGTGCAGCAGATCGTAGAGTTCATGTGGTCCGTTGGGGTAACGGTGAGTGTACTTCCAGCCTTTCGTGCGAATACAGCGGAGGGATTCGAATTCGTAGAACACGGCGGTATCCGTCGTTTGCGCTGCATTTTCCGTTACAGTTGCGTCCGCGTGCATTTCCACTTTGAAACTGTTTCCCGGCGATGCTGGTTTCTGGGGCAGCGCTTCATTTAATGACAGGTGGTCCAGCAGCGTCGGCATCACGTCGTAGTTGCCGACCAGCTTCTGACTTCTGTGGCCCGCGGCGATACGGCCAGGCTGCCGCCAGATCATTGGGATTTTCATCATGCCATCGCGTGCTGTGACCGGACGAGTGTGGTCGCCCATACCAAAGAAACCGCCATGGCCGCCCACCCAACCCTGATCGGCCAGAAAGATCACCACGGTGTTTTCATCAAGGCCGTGCGCTTTTAATGTCTCCATCACGGTGCCAACGCCGTCGTCAACACCGCTGATTTCGGTGGCGACTCGTCGAATAGATACGGGATTGTTCTGGTAGTCTCGGTTATGAAGTTGCCAGGGGTGAGCCGCTTCGCGCGGGAACGAAGGCAGCTCTTTGTCGCGGTAAAACTCGGCGTGCCTGTTCTGACCTTCCCGCAGCAGCAACCGGCTCAGGGAATACGGACCGTTGTAGGCCAGAAACAGAAAGAACGGTTTGTCCATCTGCTCCGCTCGCTGTTCGATGTAGTTGACGGCATGCTTTGTCCAGAAGTCGGTCAGGTACTCGGGTTCCGTTCGCTCTTTGCCGTTCTCAATGATCTTCGCATCGTAAAAGGTACTGGTTCCGCCGTGAGGCATCGTGATCCAGTAGTCGTTGAATCCTTCCTGAGGCGTCATGTTGCCACCCAGATGCCACTTGCCTACCAGTCCGCAACTATAGCCAGCATCCCGAAGAATCTCAGGAATCGACGTGAATTCATTCATCGTGCAGCGTGCGTCCGGCCCGACCTGAAGATGTCCGCCGCGCAGAAAACAGTGAACGCCGTGTTGCGACGGAATCAGTCCCGTCAGCGTGGTGGCTCTTGTTGGAGAACACACCGGGTTGCTGGCAAATGCGTTGTCGAACAGCGTTCCTTCCTGGGCCAGCCGGTCGATGTGGGGCGTTCGTATATCTTCATTTCCATAACAACCCAGCGTCCATGCTCCGTGGTTGTCGGTCATGATCATCACGACGTTGGGCCGGTCGCGGGCACTGGTTGTGGCGGCGACGACGGAGAAGAATGCGACGCTGCAAACGTGGTGACACAGGCGGGACACGAACACGGGCGAACTCCATTATCCAGGGTAGTGATGATGCATTCTGACATGTGCCCCCCCGATTTCGCAAATGAACGCCCTGATTTGCCTTGGTAATCGCCTGTGGCATGCCAATCCGCCTGATGGGCCGCCCTGATGTTTGTTCAAAACACTTCGGGCTGTTAGAAAACGGTCTGTGAGATTGCCAATTAACACTGAAGAAATCATTGATTGGGCGAGGTGTGGCGTGAGAATTATTTCTCTGACAATACTAATACTGTTTCTGACCATGGTGGTCACCTCGATGGCCGACGAAGCAGCGCCCGCTGCACAGATGTGGCAGGCCGGCGCCGCAAGCGTAAAGATTACGCCGGAGCAGCCTTTGCACATGGCTGGTTATGCCTCACGTAAAGAACCGGCAGAAGGGACTAAGCAGGACCTGTTCGGCAAGGCGCTGGCGATTCAGGACTCCGCAGGAAATTCCGTCGTCATCATTACTCTGGATTTAATCGGGGTTGTCGCGCCGCTGCGTACGGCAGTCGAGATGCAGATAGAAGCGAAGTATGGCATTCCGCCTCAATCCCTGCTGATGAATGCCTCACATACGCACTGTGGTCCGGCTTATGCTCGCGATGACGCTCAGGACTACTTCGATTCGCTGACCAGAAAACTGGTGAACCTTGTCGGGGACGCGCTGAAGAATTGTGAGCCCGCATCGCTGGCCTATAGTTCGGCTCGCTGCAGCGTTGCCATGAATCGCAGAACGCCAACCGACGCCGGCTTTCGAAACCACCCGAATCCCAACGGTCCCGTCGATCATACGGTGCCGGTACTCAGTGTTCGCGATAGCGAAGGTGAGCTGCAGTCCGTTATTTTTGGCTACGCCTGTCATAACACAACGATGGGGTTTCGTTACTGGCTGGGTGATTACGCAGGATTCGCACAACAGTATTTTGAATCGGATAATTCCGGCGTTACCGCATTGTTTATGATGGGGTGCGGCGCTGATCAGAACCCCTATCCTCGCAGCGAACTGAAGTACGCCCAAATGCACGGGCGCTCGCTGGCAACATCGGTTGAAGCGGCCCTTGAATACAACCAGAGTAAGCCGCTGCACCAGCGGCAGTTGTCAGGAAACATCCGCACAGCGATGGGGACTGTGGATCTGGAATTCGAACCGGAAGACCGGCCGGACTTTCCGTATCCCGTTCAGGTAATCCGGATCGGCGATGATCTGATGCTGGTGGCCCTGGGTAACGAAGTTGTCGTCGATTATTCACTGCGTCTGAAGGAAGAGCTGTTCCGAGCGGATGGTCCCGCCGTGTGGGTGGCGGGATATTCAAATGTATACGACGGTTATATTCCCAGTCGACGTGTATTGCTGGAAGGCGGTTACGAAGCCAGAAGCCGACCATGGAAACCAGAGCTGGAAAAACGCATCATCGGCAAAGTGCATGCACTGGTGGCAGAGACAGTCAAGGAGGCAGTCGCCCCCTGATCGTTGTTTCTTGCATCCAAGCTATGGCCTCGGATCGAGAAGCAACGGTGACGCCGGGTGGTGTCAGTTCATCTGTCCCTTGATCGTTCGCTGAGTCTCGTCCCAGCCGTCTTCAAGCGCTTTAACGTATTCCGCCGGACTCAGCAGGTCAGCATCCGTTCGCATCGTGTACAGCCAGCCGGACCCGTAGTTGTCTGCGTTGATTCCCGCCGGGTCATTCAGCAGTTCGTCGTTGAATTCAATAATTTCGCCCGGGCACGGCGTGAACATGGACGACACCGCCTTGGAACTTTCGACTTCGCCGATCTCCTGGCGGTCCTTCACTGGAGTGCCGGGATCAATACTCCATTCCAGAAAGTAAACGTCCTGCAGCAACCTCACAGAATAGGCCGTAAAACCGACTCGGTAGACATCACCTTCCGTCTGCTGCAGCCACATGTGTCTGGTAGAATACATTCGATCGACAGGAATGACGGCTTCGTACTGGCCCATCATAAAGTTCAGCGGTTCAGACATGGATCTACGATCCCAGGGTGGCGTGGCTGGCAGAAGGAATCGGAACGCAACACCGCCGACAGGTCATCGCGCTCCGGAATATAACGCTTCAATGCGGTACATCGGACAACAAGCCGTTATTGTCCACCGGAAATCCGTACGGCTCACCGATGAATTCCAGCGTGTCACTTTGTTCAACCAGAGGAAAGAACGCAGCGGACACACGAGTACGTGTCAGATGCAGTGTGTCGGTGATCTGGATGATTCGTGAATCTTCCGGCGGTGTCATCCCAATCGTCTGCAGGGCGGCTTCGACAGCTTCTGCATCGGTCGGGAACGTGATTGGGATCATGGCCGCTTCCGGATGAATGGCAGTGATGCAGTTGACTCGTGTCTTCACCATATCCAGCTGGTCCACGCAGTGCTGTGTAGTGAATTCAGCCATGCCGATACCGGTGCCGTTGCCGTGAGTTTCTTCGGTCAGTGAACGAATCATGATTCTGTGGCAGTTCGCCACGTCATCGCTGCTGGCGATATGGTCGTTGAACTTGCGACCCACAATATTCGCGTCCATACCAGCACCGCTGATATTCTTGCCGATTCTATCAATGATCAGCAGATCTGTGCGGTCAAAGGGCAGTGTGGGCAGCCAGTTGACGGCCTGCTTAAGCAGTTCAGGTTCGCGAGTTCCGAAGTCCTGAGGACGAACGCCTTCGATGAGTGCTGTTTCATCAACGGCGTTTTCCAGGATCGCCAGTCCACCAATCACGCTGCATTCCTGCAACACTTTTGTGGCCACGGCGTTGATGATCTCCGGAAAACTGGCCGACAGAATGGCCTGGTGATAGATCTTCGCGCCTTCGTGCTTCCCCAGTCCGATCAGCATCATCTTATGCAGGCCGGATTCAATCGGTCCGACAAATCGAGTGTGCGGTTTGACTCGCCCCACAATCAACACGTGGTCTGCTTCGTGCGCAAAGCGGTCGAAATGAACAGGGATTCCGCTGTCTGTCTCCGCAACAATCACTGTATCCATGGTGGCGCGAATGGGAACTCCCACTGAATCTTCTGTGATTCCCAGGCCATGCAACACCTCCAGCTGCCCCTTGACCGTTCCTCCTCCGTGGCTGCCCATGGCCGGCACGATAAACGGTTTGGCACCCAGGGACTTCAGATGCTGGACCGTCTCATGCAGAATTATCGGAATATTTGCGATGCCGCGGCTGCCTGCCGTGACGGCGACCGACTGACCGGTCTGGATATGCTCGGTCAGATTCAGACGCTGCATCTGCTGTTGTACAGTCGTGGTGAGGTCATCGACTCGAGGTGAATCGAAGCGCTGACGAACATCACACATCGAGGGAAGGACAGGCACGGGAGCGGCTTTCATAATCGCAGGTGCTGACAGAAAGGGACGCCTATTTTTCGTCAATCGGCAGTCGGTCAATCTTAGCCGCCAGGATGAAATCGTTCAGCGAAAGGCCTCCAATCGCATGTGTCCAGATATCGATGGTGACATTGCGATAGCCGACAAGATGGAGATCCGGGTGGTGGCCTTCATCTTCAGCCAGTTGAGCGACCCTGTCGAAAAACGCCAGGCCGGCCATGAAATTCTTTACCGTCCACGATCGAGTGATTCGATCCGGCTCTTCCTGCAGCTGCCAGCCGTGCACTTCCTGAAGCTGCCGTTGAGCTTCTTCCGATGTCAGTTTTGGCACGCCCCCTTCGCAGGGTACGCATTTGGTGGAGCACAATTGTTCGGTGGTTGACAAATCTGTCATGACGATCCTGCTGGCTGAGCAAAGTAAAAAAAACGCTGACGCCGCGTGGCCTCCCGGAATTTCAACCGGCTGCAGCTTACACGAACCGGACTGGATTCGCTGCCCAGGGACACCGGTTGTGGAAAAATCACGATGCGATGTCAGGAGCGACACGTTGTGGGGGGCCTGAGGAAACCGACAATACTTCTCACTTCCGCTGGGCGTGATGGAACGGCCGCGCGATCGTTGGCATTCAGGTCTGTCGATTTTCAACCACAGCGGTACTCCGAATATGCCGGACTTCTGTTCGATTACTTTTCCGCTGCCCTTTCCATATTAGCTTTGGGGTGGCAGAAAAGCTGCTGGCCAGCGTTCGTCCAGCTGTCATTGAAAGGGAAAGCGTTGTATCGCACCGGGTCTCGTGATGCAGGGAATCAGGTCCGAATACCCTTAATACCGCGAAAATCGTCAGAAAAGAAACGGTTTACACTGTGCTTGCGTCGCGAACGGCCCATAAATGCTGCCTGGAGCCGGAACCGATGCGCGAATTTCAATCTGTGGTCATATTGCTCGTCTGTATCACTACGGCGTGTGGCTGTGTACTGGGACCGAAGAGCCTGCAACACAGCCGGCTGAACTAAAATCGCGCCGTTCAGGCGACGCATCGCGAAGAATTGCTGCTGAGTCTGGTGCGCATACGATACTACGAGTCCGATGAGTTTCTCGTCGTTTCCAGCATCACCGGCCAGTACACCTAATCACGCAAATCTCACTGCAGATGGCATCTGACATGCCATCTGCAAGGGATCGGGTGCACCAGGTGCCCCGTCAAAACCGACCATCGTGTACTCTCCCGATCAGGGCAAGGATTTCAATCAGCGAAAACTGTCGCCGGTGAGTCTGGAAACGCTGGACCTGCTGGCGTCGAAGGGATGGGCCATCGATCGAGTGCTGCGACTCATCGTTCGAAATCTCAATGAGACCGGCAATGCCCCCAGCGCCGGCGGTCCCACGCCCAGGCGGAAGCCTGAATACGAGGAATTCCTGTATCTGACGCAACTGTTCCGGCAGCTGCAGCTTGATCAGCATTCGGTGGAGGTTGGGTTGGAAGCCCGAGTCACGACAGACGCTTCGAAGGTTATTGAAGCCATTTCTTTGGCACACGTTTCGCTGGACAGGGATGATATGCTGTCGGCGGCTCAGCAGGGATACGAATTCCGAATGTCCGGCGATAATCAGACGGCGGAACTCTGGAAACGTTCGGTGACCACGAGCGTGCCGGTTCTGCGTTTTGCCGGCACGTCCGAGACTTCTCCTGAAGTGGCTGAGATTTGCCACACGCTGGAGTTGCAGCCGAATCTTTCGAGCTACCGCATCAGAATTGACAGTGCGGGACAACTGAAAACTCTACACAGTCGCAGACTTGTGCAACACGGTACCGGGCCGGGTGTTCCCATACTCCTGAGAGACGAGCTCACTATGAGCACTCGTTCTCTTAAAGAAATGATGTTCTATCTGTCTCATGCCGTGAGCGCGCCGCCGGAACACTATCGATGTGGTTGCGTGTGGTCCACAGTTGACGATTTCGGGCCCCCCTTCAACTGGGGTGACATGACTTCCGGTCTGTTTCACGTGCATTACAGCAGGAAGCGGCCTGTTGATGCAGACGTTGCCGTCAAGCACCGTGGATACTGGTTCTCCATTTCGAACTGCGACCTGAATTCCAAATCCACGTTCAACCTGCTGCTGGAGCTGAGCAACCTTAAGATCAGAGCGGACGACGGTGCCCAGATTCCTCTGCTGACGATTTGAAGCTGCAGGTATCGATTGCTCCGTATTTCGGGGGCATCTGTCCCTGTTGGGGAGCCACGCCTGGCATCCTCGTTTTTTGCAAACCCTGCGCAACGCGTCTGCAGCCGGAAGCCGCCGCGCACCCCGAGTCGGAACATTCATGAATGCTTCGGTTTTCGCAGGGTCAGAAACCGGCTATCGTGACTGTGGTCTGATCTGCGATGGTCAATGATCTGTTCCGCGTCAATAACTCAATTTCAGGTTGAGAGGACTGCTCTCATCAAGGAATAACATGAAAAACTCTTGGTTGCCCGGTACGAAATTCTTCTGTCTGTTCACGACTGTTGCCTGCTGCAGCGATGTGATTGCCCAATACGACGGCGCCACAGAGGTTCCGCCTAGATTTCGCGAGGGATTCCAGAGCATCACAGAGAAGGAATCGGAGAGCCTGCTGTCGGTCCTTGCCAGCTCGGATTTTGCCGGCCGAGGCACAGGGCAGGAAGGATTTTTGAAGGCGGCGCAGTGGTTTTCGACTCAGCTGGCAGACCGCGGATTTCAGCCTGCCGGTGAGGATGGCAGCTGGTTTCAGTTTCTGCCATTCAATCGTACAGAGATCGATGTTGCAGTTACGACGCTGAGCATTGACGAAACCGCCGTCCTGTCCGGTAACGACTTTGGCGTCGAAAACTATTTCGGCACATTCGACGGTAAGCTGCCGGTGACCTTCGCTCGAGTTACGAAGAAACGTCCGGTGCTGGAAGACGGAGCGTTCGCCGGACGGTTGCTGGTTGTTCAGTCTGCGAATCGTATGGCTGTGAACGATGTGCTGATTGTGAAGGGACGTCCGGCTTGTGTTTTCGTCGTGGAGCGAGACTCGCGCGTTCGGTCTCAGTCTGTTTCACAACTGGAACGGACTCCCGGCGCAGTGCCTTTGGCAAAGCTTGGTGTCACCATGGCCAACAAGCTGGCTGCTGACTGCGAAATCAACGGTGAGTTCTTTGCAGCGAAAAATCCGGAAAAGAATCAGCTGATGACGTCGTCGTCTGAAGCGGACTTGCACCTGAAGGTTGAACACGAATCGATCGACGTGCCGAATGTGGTTGGCTGGTATCCCGGTTCCGACGAGTCGCTGCGGAACGAGCACGTTTGTATTGGCGCTCATCTGGACCATCTGGGCCTGCAGCAGGGCAGCGTCTATCCCGGAGCGGACGACAACGGGTCCGGCTCCACATCAATTCTGCAGATCGCCGGGGCGATCCACACGAATCCTCAAAAACCGAAACGCAGTGTTCTGCTGATGGCGTTCTGCGCCGAAGAAAGAGGACTGCTGGGTTCAAAGCACTACGCGGCGAATCCGTTGCGTCCCCTGAAGGATATGGTCTGCATGCTGAATATCGACATGGTCGGCCGCAACGAAGAATCCGACAAAGAACCGGCCACTGAAAACGAAAACACGATTCACCTGGTGGGCAGCAAGAAAATTTCTGACCAGCTGCATGAGCTGACGCTGGCTGCAAACCAGCACGTGAACTTCGTTTTCGAGTACGATCAGGAAGGCGTCTACAATCGAAGCGATCACGCTTCGTTTGCCAAGAAAGGTGTGCCCATTACATTTCTGTTCGGGGGCTTTACGCCTCACTACCACAAACCGACGGATACGATGGCCGGTATCAATTTCAGCAAAATTGCCAATTGTGCCCGGCTGGACTATCTGACTCTGATGCTGGCCGCCGAACACGGGCACTTCGAAAAGAATGCCGACGACGACGACACGAAGAACAGTCAGTGATTGAAGAAAAGGGGGCAGGAACCCTTAGTGCGAAATCCCCACAGGGCCTTTCCGGCTTTAGGTTCCAGCCCCCTTTATTGGTCCTGTTGTGCAACCGCCGGGTGAACTGTGATCAGCCGCGAAGTGGCGTCAGCACTTAGCCCTCAGCGTCAGCCGGAGGGAACTTGCTGGCGCTGCGTGCCTGTACTGAAAGCCGTTTAGTCGTTTAGTTTCTCGATCGCCGCCGGCAGCGTTATGTCCACGATTCCCTGGGCGCCGCGACCTTCGCTCAATCGATCCTCAACATCGTACATTGTGTCTTCGTTGTCGATTTTCCAGAACTCTTCCATGGCCGCACGCGATACGGTTTCAAGAGGACGGATCAGACGGAAGCCAACACCGCGAGCAGGGTCGTCGGTGTACCACCACGGGCTCTTGGGGAGGTTCGGGTCTGTCTCTTTCCATGTTGATGAGTCGGATGGAAATCGGGATGCGGAGCGGCATTCGGTGGCCGCAAACTGCCAGCTGCCGCCTCGAACAATTCGCGGATCCAGCTTCGGAGCGCGGACCCAGTCGGTGGCGGCGTTTAGAGTTTTGTCACCGGCAGTGTACGGTTGAAACTGGTCCAGCACCCATTCAGCGGCATTGCCGTGCATGTCCAGCAGGCCCCACGCGTTGGGTTTCTTCTGGCCCACTTTCCTGGTGCCGTTGTCGTCTGAATTTGCTTCGAACCATGCGTAGTCACCCAGTTTTGAGGCATCGTCGCCGAAGTGAAATGCGGTGGTCGATCCAGCTCGGCAGGCGTATTCCCATTCGGCTTCTGCAGGCAGTCGAAACTGCGTTCCTGTAATGGCCGACAGCCATTTACTGTATTGCTTGGCAGAATATTGTGTGATGGTGACGGCGGGTTGCTGATCCTCTTCGCCGTATTCAAACGTAAAGTCAGGTTCGTACAGCGGTGTTGGTGCCGTGATCGCGTCAACCTTGTTTTCGTCCGTGACCTTACGAATGCCGTGCTGTTCAAATTCCTTGAACGCGTCGTACACGTGTATGAAGTTTTTATATTCTGCCCACGTGACTTCGCAGCGGGCCATCCAGAACGGTTTGACCGTGAACTTCCTTTGCGGACCTTCGCATTCTTCTCGCCCGCTTTCCGTGGCGGTACTGCCCATAGCGAACTCGCCGCCCGGAACCGGTTCCATCTGGAACGTGACCTCCGTTCCGGGAATCGTCACGGTATAGGGGACCATGAAACCACTGTCGACGTCGACGCTGCGACCGTCCGCCGGCTTTTCTTTGACGATGCCAGGGGCGTCGTCGGCAGACCGGAGCGGTGTTTGAAGAATGACGATGAGCGAATATGCGAGAAGGATTCTCATCAGCCAATGATACCTTTGACGAGTGTAATATGATTGAAGCAGTGCCGGCTGCCTGCCGGCGCGAGCTGCCGCTCGGGAATGAAGCATGGTCGACCGACCTGTCGGCCGTCGAGCAGCATCGGTTGGAATTGACACAGGGAGTGCCGATTTTAGCCATATTATTGCCACAACCGTCTGCCAGGACAACAAATAACGTGCGAAAAACGGGGTTAGTATGCTCCCGTCTTAAACATGGTAGAGGCTGTTCGTCTGTCCGGCAGCTGTGAATTTCATTCACAGCAGGTTGGCAGCCCGCTACGGCAATTGCCGGGTGCTCGGCCTACGGTTCCACCATAGCCGTGATGGCATTCACCACCTGAACGATAGACATGTCGCTGGTATCAAGAATCACGGCATCAGTGGCAGGTTTCATGGGCGCGTGCTGTCGGTTTTCGTCGCGTGCATCGCGTTGCTGCAGTTGAGTTCGAACGGTTGCCAGTGTCAGACTGGAGCCGCCGGCAATCAATTCACGGTGCCGCCTTCGGGCTCTGGCATCCACCGAAGCAGTGACGAAGAATTTGAATTCGGCATCCGGAAAGACGACGGACCCCTGATCACGGCCCTCGGTGACCAGGCTGCCCTGACGTCCCACAGCACGCTGCAGTTCCACCAGACGCGTGCGAACGTCAGTGTTGGCCGCCACGACAGAGGAAATTGCCGTCACTTCCGGTGTGCGAATTTCTGCGGCAACTCCGTTGCCATTCAGGGTAATCGTCTCGTCGTCAAAACGGATGTCCGCATCGCCGGCGATTTTCCCCACGGCCTGAGCATCGGATTCTTCAGCACCGCCCTGCAGGACCGCCAGCGCTACGGCTCGATACATTGCACCGGTGTCGAGAAAACGAACATTCAGCCGCTCTGCCAGAAGTTTTGCGACGGTGCTCTTGCCTGAACCTGCCGGGCCGTCGATGGTGATGATCATGATGGTAAAGGGTTAAAGGGCGGTAATCATTCAAGTGGTCGGTGCGTGACGGTTTTACACGTCCTGATCCCGGTCAGAAAGTCAGTTCCACTTCATTAATCTGAAACCGGTGGAATGCCACGGAAATGCCTTTCTCGGAGATCGGCAGTTCCAGAATTGCCGTTCCGTCCGGGTGCCGCAGTTTCGCACTGACGGGTGGACGGGCCGTTCGCACCAGACACGCGATCGACTGGCCTTCTGTTTCCTGCAGCAGCAGAACCAGACGAGAAGGCGACGACGTTGCTGTCTGGTCCGTGTCGTCCGGCGCAGATGACTGGACGCCTGCCGGTTCCCATCTGGTTCTCGCGACAATCACGTTCTTCGCGGACAGGCCCAGAATCCAGGCGGATCCGGGGCCAGCTGGAATACTGGAAGCCGTCGTTACCGGCAGCAGGGGCTGCAGAACTTCCGTGGCCGTCCGCATCGGGTAAGGCTGGTCAAAGTCCAGCGTGAAATCGAAATGTCGTTCGGATTCACCTTCCACCAGCAACAGGCTGTCCAGCATCCGCGGTCCGCTGCGGCGGTGATACGGGCGTCCGTGTGGCACGATCAGCAACCGCTGGTCTGAGTCAGCGACTTCAACGTAATCCGGGGCTTCAAAGCGTTCCATGCGGAAGCCGGAGGCCTGTCCCAGCATGCTGCGAGTGATCGATGCGCCTGAGTTGTCCCATGCGAACCGACAGGCGTAATAAGTCATCCACGGATTACCGGCGGGCAGAGTTGGCAGATCGTCAAACTCTATTTGAATGTGAATCCTCGGTGAGGTGCGTTCTACAGTGATTGTCTGGCGGAACCTGGCCATGACTTGCTGAGTTTCCACGTCGACGTTCTCACACGTCGTTTCGATCGCTCCGTGGAAGGGCCCGGCGGTCAGGACTCGCGACGAGACCAGTCGAACCGCGGCGTAGGCCAGAGTCATTTCATCGTCATCGATGGTGACAGTCTTTGGGTTGTCGTAGCGAAACGCCACTTGCTGACTGACGCGATTGGACCTCTGGTTGTGGAAATTCACGGCAGAAATGCCGCCCGTGGTGTCGCTCAGTGTGACTTCGAAGTATTCGTTCCTCATGATCAGATCTTCGGCCAGCGGCTTGCCCTTCGCGCTGGCTGGTGCGATGGCCCTCTGAGATTCCGTAGTTTCATGAATCCACGCAAAGCCTCCGGCAGGCAATTCCAGGTCCAGAAATTGTTGCTGATTCTGACGCCACAGGGCCGTCACGCAGCTGTTTTTAGCGGGAGGCTGATTGTCCTGCGGCCACGGTATGGAACATCTGCGTGTCCAGGGCAGTGGGTTGATCAGCAGGGTTCCCTGCGCCGTGGAAGCTGTCGTTGGAATCATGCGGGCCAGTTGGTGGGCGGCTTCTGTCTGCTGGCGTCCGATGGTGTTGCTGATTCGGCCCAGTCGATCCTTTTGTTGCGCGGGAGTATCGGGTTCGGAGGACGTCAGATCAATTCTTCGTGCCTCCTCTTCGTCGAGTTCGGCTTCTGCTGCTTCTGTGGAGACCGCAGCCGCATTCTTTGGTTTCAGAATACCCCCTAATGCGTGCACGAATGCGGCGGTTTCAAGCTGAGACCTTTGCTGGTGCAGTTCGGCCGGCGATGTGATGGGGGCTTCCGTTTTCAGCACGGACGACTGAATCAGATACGGACTGAGATACTCACCTTCGTCAAATTTTGTCGCAGACGCCTGGCTGCCAGTTTGGTCGATAAAGTCGGTCATTGTGACGAAGCGCCCGAGAACGGGGGCGTAGCTGGCAGCGATCTGCAGGTCGGTCAGCCAGGGAGACTGCACCACGGGAAGTCGCGCCAGTAACATCACCGCAGTCGTATCTTCCTGCATGCTTTCGGTGAAGCGGTCGGCGAATCGCAGAAATGATGAGGCTCCGTCGATCGCCAGTGGAATTCGTGACACCGAGTGTATTGTGCTGCCATCCGGGGCCTGCCAGCTGAGTTGCCCGAATTCCCGGTCCGGATACAGACCGTCGTCCAGAACAACGTGCAGCGCTCCGACGAAGTTGAACAGCGACAACAGCGACGGCAGGCTGCTGGTCATGCCAAAACGGCGTCGGGCCCAGTGCAGGTTTTTGTCGGTTACGTGCTGTCTCAGCCAGTTCTGCGCGGTGCGGATGTCGGAATAGGCGGCGCTTAGGCCTCCCAGAGAAATCCGTAGTTCGTTCTGGTGGCCCGTCAGCAGGGACAGCCGCTCGCTTTCCAGAGCAGACTTCAACGTTGCTGCAAAATCCGGTTCAATGGCACAGAAGCTCCTGAGCTCGTGGCCGCTGCAGACCAGGGATAGTGACGGACTTTCTGAGATCAGACTCTGCAGGTCAGCGGCCATGGTCTGATCGGATGGCAGGCACATGTCCACCAGAAAACAGTCCACCGGATAAAACTGTTCTCGACAGTCCAGCAAACATTCAAAACAGCGTCTGAGATGGTCCTGCGCCTTTGCTTCATCACCGGTGATGGCGGCTTCTGCGGCAGCAAATGCTTCGGATTCCAGCAGATGTCCGTCCGGGTCCACGAAATGATGCATTCGACGACTCAGCAGCAGCACCTGAAGATGAGTCGTCCCCAAGGCAAAGAAATCTGCCAGCAGCGATTCCGGAATGGCTTCCGCTGCAACGCCGAACTCGTCGTCAATCGCTTTGGTCCACTCGTCGCGGTCACCGCAGCCGTGGAAGACAACGCTGAGAGTATCCGACAGCTTTTCCTGCCAGTCGTGTCCCAGCCAGTCTTCGCTGCATTCCGGCACCAGGATCAGATGCTGTCCGGTCGGCAGTTCGGTGGATTCGGCTTGTCGGAACTCGGGAATACGAGCGGATCTGTGCAACAGCCAGGGATGCCATGCTACGGCGAATGCATTCAACAATGACGCCGCATTCCGCTCGTTCAGATCTGATGGCAGATCTTCGATCGAGTATCCGGGGATAAGAATTGAAATTTCCTGGAAATCCGCACTGTGGGTCATGCTACCTGTTCGCAGTGTTTTTGTGGGTGAATGCGTTGTAATCGGGAACGTAGAATGCTGTGACCCTGCTGTTTCGAGGTTCTGCCAGCAGGTTTAGGTGTGGCTGATTCTGCCCACGTTTTAAAAAAAAACGAGTTCACGGGAACACGGAGCCGGAAATCGCCGTCAAAATACCATCTCCGCCACGGATATCTTCGATACAGCCGATACAACGGGACGCGAGTCCGCTGGCAGGGTCAGGGCGATAGGTTTGTAGGCCAATCGGTGTGATTCGATAGTCCAAACTTGCATGAAGTGGTGATTTCGTTGACCATACGTCAATTCCTCTGGTACTTTTGAGGCGTAAGTCTTGCGGTCGCCAGGCATTGAACAATTGTGCTGCTGGTAACAATTGTGCTGCTGGTAACGATTGAGTAGTGAATTCGTTGACGTTCTTCCGTTCAGGCGTTCAGGTTTTGGTCGGGACGCTGGCTGTTAGTTGCTGAATCAGGTGGGTTCACAATCGCCCGTCATCTGTGCCGGAAGCAATAACCCCGACCGGAACCGTTTGTTTAAGGTTATGAGGAGCCGTTATGGCAGAATCTCGCAGTGCATGGGGAATCGATATCGGGCAGGTTGGGCTGAAAGCCATCAAGCTGCGCGTTGGGGAAGACGGGCAAAAAGTGAGAGCTGTTGCCTTCGATTATATCCCTCACCCTAAGATTCTGAGTCAGCCGGATGCCATACCGGAAGAGCTGATCAAGCAGTCCGTCGAGACCTTCATGTCTCGCAATAAGGTGGGCAACGATTTGATCGGGGTCAGTGTTCCAGGTCAGACATCACTGGCCAAGTTTATCAAGCTGCCTCCGGTGGAACCAAGCAAGGTTTCCGAGATTGTCCACTACGAGGCTCGGCAGCAGATTCCATTTGACTTGAGTGAGGTGATCTGGGACTTCCAGCCCATCGGTGGTGGTGTGGAAGAGAGCGGTTTTATGATGGAAGCTGAAGTGGGGTTGTTCGCAATGAAACGCGAACTGGTCTATGACGCTATGGAGCCACTGACGGATCAAAAGGTGGAAGTGGAGCTTGTCCAGGTGTCTCCTCTGGCGCTGTACAACTATCTGTCGTTCGATGTGCTCGGGTTTCGTCTGGACGGAGAAGATACCGACCCGCCGGACAGCGAAGACTACTATATCGTGCTGGACATGGGGGCCGACAACACGACTCTACTGGTCTCAAATGGTAAGAACATCTGGATTCGCAACGTGCCTATTGGCGGCAATCATTTCACTCGCGCGTTGACTCGTGAAATGAAGCTCACATTCGCCAAAGCCGAGCACCTGAAACGCAATGCGACAAAAGCTCCGGATCCCAAAGCCGTTTTCCAGGCCATGCGTCCTGTGTTTAACGACTATGTGACTGAGATCCAGCGTTCGATCGGATATTTCGGCAGCGTCAATCGGTCGGCCAAGATTACCAGAGTAATCGGTGTCGGCAACGGATTCAAAATGGCCGGGCTGCAGAAATTCCTGCAGCAGAACCTGAAATACCCCGTGGAACGACTTGATGGTCTGAAGGGTGTTACTGGCGACGGTGTTCTCAGTGATCCTTTGTTTGTTGACAACGTTATGACCTTTGCTGTGCCGTACGGACTGGCTCTGCAGACGTTGAAACAGACACGGATTCACACGACGTTGCTGCCGCCGGAGATTGTGGTTGAACGGACAATTAAACGGAAGAAGCCATGGGCGGCAGGTATCGCTGCCGGACTGCTTCTGGCGATGGGGATTTCCACGTTCGCCAGCGCTCGTGTGCTGAATTCTGTGAGTGAAGATAAATTCAAAGATGGTCATGCAGCCGTTGAGGATCTTGCGTCCACTGTGTCTGGAAACACTTCTAAATATGACACTGAAAAGGCAGCTCATGACGCGAATAAGAAAGCCATCGAAGATCTGACGGCTCCGCTGGAGAAGCGGGAGTTGTGGATGGAGTTGCTGAAAGCCGTCAATGATTGCCTGCCTCGCGATGAAGGCGACGGTTTGGATATTGTTGACCCGCAAAAACAGCGACAGTTGCGAATTCAGAGTTTTGTGCAGAAGAAGGTCGAGAACGTATCAGAGTGGCATGAGGCACTGTTGGGGGCCAATCTGAAGGAGGAGTTTCATAAGGACGACGCGGAAACGTCGCCCGATGGTCTTGGCTACATTGTTACGTTGACCGGCTATCACTTCTTTAATCACCCGGACCAGCCCTACGATACCAGGAACCGGGGTTTCGTTGAAAATACATTGATCGCCAATCTACGGCAGTGGAGTCTGGACAGGGGCGGCGTTGAGTCAGCGTCATTGGACGGAACTCAGAAAACGCCTGTCGGCCAATTGGGCATTTCGCACCCGATTGTTGTATGGGCGTTGGACAATGACGTGCGTTATGATCCGAATGCCCGTGTCGGCAGCGGCATGGGCATGGGCAGCAGCATGGGCATGGGCAGCAGCATGGGCATGGGCAGCAGCATGGGCATGGGCAGCAGCATGGGCATAGCGGGCGGCGGCGGGAATAACGAGGGCGAGGGGAACTATGAGGGTGCTGCGGCTGGAAATTCTGGTGGTGGAGCCGGGGCCGGTGGCAGGCAGCAAAATTCCCTAACGCCGCTGGAGAAGCTTGAGGGCGACAAGTCTGCGGTTCGGGAGATCAAAAGAACGGACTTCGTTGTGCAGTTTGCATGGGTTCCGATTCCTGCAGCTGAGCGTACAGACACGCCGACTGCTGCTGCGGAACCGGATGCTGGTGGAGAAGAGCCGGTTAGCGAGTAGCGGATGTTCCCTGGTTCAGTGTGAATTTGTTGAAAACGTTTTTGTAAGCAGCGACTCATGGAAAAACTTCAGCCTGTTATTAAGCAGATTTTTTGGATTCTTTTTGGGCTTGCCCTGTTGCTGGTCCTGATTGGCTGGTGGAGCGCAAAAGGGGATCTTTCCACTCAGATTGACGCTCGAAAGAGTGCGGTGAACAAGGCCTTCACAGACGCCCAGCAAAATGTGAGTTCGGTGCCGAATTCGAAGTGGTGGGATGGAGCACAGGCAAAGAATAACGAGCACAGGAAGGACTTTGGTGATTCGGCCAAGGGATTGCGTCAGGAACAGCTCAGTGCTCGAACTTACCCGGCCGGCATTCGTGACGAATTGAATAAGTTGAAGTACGGCAGCAAGATCGAGAAGAAGACGCTGCGAGAACAGTTTGCCCGACTCTATCGGAAATATTTTTACGAACAAATCAAGGTAATTAAGCCATTCATCAACGGCGAAGGCCTGGTGGATGTGGGTAGTGCGCGGGTCACACAGGAAGACCCGAACCGCTGGAGAACTGTGCGCCCGACGTCTCCTGAGATTTGGAACGCGCAGGAAGATATTTGGTTGCTTCGTTCGCTTCTTGATTCCATCGCAGCCGTCAATGAGGGAGCCGATCGAATCGACAAGGCGCCGATACGCGCTTTGCTGATGCTGCAGCTTCGTGGGGGGGATCCGGATGCTCCGATAGGCGGTTCGGCTGGTGGTGGCGGATTTGGCGGCGGCGGGGGGGAAGGATATGAAGATGAGCAGATGAGGGGGATGAGTGGTTTTGGTGGTGGTGGTGGTTCGGGTGGCGGCAGCGGTGGAGCGTCGGAAGTCTGGAGGTCCTATGAAGGCAGTATGGATGGAGATTTGTTGACGGAGGAATTCGGCTCCTCAGGTGACAGCGGCGGAGGCATGAGCAGCGGTGGCATGAGCAGCGGTGGCATGAGCAGCGGTGGCATGGACGGCTACGAAGATGAGGACGGCGGTGGTGATTCCAGCGGGGGCGATAGTGGCAAACGATATGTGGATGATGGTGAGTTGTACCGCAGTCGGGCCTTCCAGCTTGAAGTGAAGATTCTGCAGCAGGAAATTCCTTCTCTCCTGGCTGAGCTGACGAACTCCAGTTTTCCGGTCGAGATTGTGCGGGTTGATGCGTCCTTCGGAGGGGCACCGAGCGGCGCAGGTTCGCAACTGGGGGGTGGCTATGAGGGTGGTGCCGAGGACAGCTACGAGGGGGGTGACGGAGGTGGTCAGTCCAGTTCCATGGGCAGCAGCATGGGAGGCATGGGCAGCAGCATGGGAGGCATGGGCAGCAGCATGGGAGGCATGGGCAGCAGTCTGGGAGGCATGGGCAGCAGTCTGGGAGGTGGTGGTTCAGGTTTGGGGAATCTCAGCTTTGGAGGTAGTTCCACAGGGTTGGGCACTGGAACAACTCGAGCTGGCAGCGCGGCGGGAAGCCGCGCTCAGGCGAAGAAGAAACAGATTGGTGAACGTCTTCGGGCAGCGGCTATGGCCGATCCCAACGTGGCGACTGTGCGGGTGGCCGGGTTGATGACAATGTACATTTCACAGGAAGAAAATGAGGCTCAGGAAGGTGCGGAGGCAGCGGCAGAAACAGAATCTCAGGAAGCAGGTGGTGTCGACTTGCCGCCTAACGAAATGCTGATCGATACTGTTGAACAGGACCAGAGCACTGACACGGGTGACGCGGCCGTGCCTGGCGAAAATTCAGGGAACGGCGTTGATCCAACAACACCTGCGGATCCAGGTGAGGCGACCAGGGCCTCTGACTCTCCAGTTGAAGAACCAAAGTCGGCCGACCCGTCTGCGGGTAACACGCCGGCCCCGAATAACACACCGGATCCATCTGCAGCCGTGCCTCAGAACGGTTCGTAAAGAGGTTAATGTGTAGTTTACTATTCTTTGTGCATTATTGATCTGAACCGATCTCTATCTCCTTTCCGGAGTCGACCATGAGTAAATTTAATTTCAAGACAACGTTTATGGCCCACGGCGAAAAAGTCGTGGCTGGTGTTTTCGGCCTGTTGGGCTTTCTGGCTCTTGGTACGGCCAGTTGGAGTACAGATGGCCGTACCTCAGGTGATATCGAGGGCTTTGTCGATGATGCCAAATCAAAAATTGGTCAAAACGCGTGGCCTGAAGAGGATACGAATTTGCTCGATGACATTCCCGACGTTGTTGCGCTGGCAAAGCTGATCAATCAGAGCGATATCGATCGCAGCAAGTTTGTTGTCAGAAAATTCCGCAACGATATTAGACCAGTCAGAGAAAAGCGTTCCTCTGTCGTCGTTCTGGCCCCGGAAGATCCACGAGCCGTCGCGATTGTCTTTCCGTTGGCCAAACCGCCAGAGGAGCTGGATGAAGAATTGGCAGAGGACGAAGACGCGACCGAGTCAGAAGCGGCTGAAGACGGTGAAAAAGAAATGTCAGAGGAAGAGGCGGCCGCCGAGATGCTGGCCAAGAAGTTTGGTATTCGTTCAGGCACCGGTACTGGTGGTCTGGAAGGAGGGGCAGAAGGATCGCTTGGCGGGATCTCTGGTTTGAGTGGCGGCCCCGGCGGAATCGGCGGAATCGGCGGACCTGGCGGACTCGGCGGACTCGGCGGACTCGGCGCGCAGAGCGGAGAAATGTCGAACATGATGCAGGGTATGTCCAGTGCCCAAGGAGGGGGTGAGGACCCCTATGAAGGAAGCTTTGACCTGGAGGGCAGGTTTGGCGGTGACATGATGACAGTCAAGAAGAACATACGCGTGGCTGCCGGGGTGGCCACGACGATGATCGTCGATCTTCAGAAACAGCGAAGCGTGATCCGTGATTCGCTGCACCTGTCAGGAGGATTTCAGGAAGCTCAGCAGCACATTCAGTTCAATGATATTGTTGTGGAAAGGCGTCAGCGGCAGAATGGGGCGGATCCCTGGGGAGCCGAGTGGGAGCCAGTGTCGTCAGAAGATCTGGGAGAGATTCTTAAGGAATCTCTGGGGATCGATCGCGACATTGTCAGTCCTGCGGTAACTCGCAACACAATTACCATGCCGTTGCCTCGACGAGCCGCTGGATTCTGGTTGCCGGAGGAGGCGTCGCATCCACGGGTCGAGGACTTTGAACTCAGTCCCGAGGAGAAAGAACTGATCGATAAGTGGAACGAGATGGCCACCAAGAGGATCGAAGAAGAACAGGCCGGTCAGCCTGTCGTTGTTGAGCAGGGTGGCTTTAGTCAGTTCGTCCAGAGTGCCACAGACTTGTCGCAAATGTCAATGATGTCCAGTGGCAGTGGCTCTAACTACGAAGGTGGCGACGATGAGAGTTCGTACGAAAATCAGTTTGATAGCTTTGAAAGTCAGATGGGTGAGGGAGCCTCGTTGACGGCGGAACAACGTGAGTTGCTCGATGCCACACGTGCTACGGCCGACAATCGTTTGTTGCTGGTACGGTTCATGGATTTCACAGTTGAACGTGGAAATACTTATCAGTATCGCGTCCGACTGGAAATGCTGAATCCTAACTATAACCATCCGATTGACGAGCTGGAAGATCCCGCTGTAGGCGTTGAACCAACGCTGGTTTCAGAATGGAGCGAACCGACTCCGCCTGTGTTTGTTGCGCTGGGCCACCATACCTACCTGACTGAGATCAGCGGACGTCGCGGTGAACACGAGTCCGTTGGAATGACGGTCTATACTGACAGTACGGAAACCGGGCTGCCCGTAATGGGTGGCATCAAGGTGTTCATGGGATTGCCGGTGTCCGGACAGGAACGACTGGAAGTGGTCGACCTGACCACAAACCAGCTGGAATCTCGCGAGATTACACTTGCTACGGATGAATTGCTTTCGGCCGCTGAAGTCGTGGGGCGGCTGTCCACTTCAGATCATCCGGATCTGAAGGCCATCATGGGAGTGCTGGGGCCAAGGCCGATTCCGGATCAGATATGTGTTCTGGACAGCAACGGCTCATTAAGACTGCGTTCTGTTGGTGATTCCGGCCAGCAGAGAAAGATGGACAAGATGGAGTTTGAGTTTATCCTGGAGCAGTACGACGGTTGGAGAGTAACGGAGACCACGGGAGCAGACGGTTTCTTTGGTGGCGGAGGAGGCGAAGAGGACGGTGGCTACGAAGGGGGCGGATCTGGACTAAGTATGGAATCCGGAAGTTCTTCGTCTGGCGGATACTACAGTGGAGGTTCCTCTGATGGAGGGCGCCGTCAGTCATCCCGCTCAAAACGACGCGATCAACGCAATGGCAAGGCGACCTCACCTGGTGCTGGCGGCGGCGGAGGGTCGTACGAGAATTAGTTACAGCGGTGGTTTCTTTTCAGGACCGCAACCGCAGTTGACACCAAACTTATACGCAACTACAAGCTCAGGTTCACTGGCTCTGCCTGCCAGGGTCTGAGCTTGTTTTACGCTGTTCGATGGAGCGAACAACGATGCGAAACTATGTTTGGCTGTGCCTTGTCATGTTGGCCCTGGGCTGCGGTGGCGGCTCAGACACATCTGCACCTGTCGCTGGCGTCCCTCTCGCCATAAACGGTCCTTCACGTGTAGATACCTCGAAACCGGTTGCTGCGCCTGATCTGTCCGACAGTGTGACAAATCCAGTCGTTGAACAACTGTTTCAGAAAGCCCGGCAGGCCGCGCGAGATGGCCACTCTGCGTCTGCCATAGAGGCAGTCAGCCAGGCGATTGGAATTGATCCCGGTGATTCGCGGCTGTTTCGTTTGCGGGGAGATATCTATACGCTGGTGGGCGAATACGCCAATGCTCGCGCGGACCTGGCTCTTGCCATTCGCAACGAGCCCCAGAACGCTGAGCTTCGCAACATTCGTGGTTACTTTCTGATGTCTCGAGGCTTGCAGAAGGAAGCAGTGGCGGATTTCGACAAGGCGTTGCAGCTCAATCCCCAGTTTTCCGCAGCGTGGAACAATCGAGGACTGGTCCATCTTGCCAACCAGGACTATGAAGCGGCACTGGCTGATTTTGACAAGGCCGCGATGATCGATTCCGAGTATGCAGATGCGCTGAACAATAGAGGTTTTACGAGATTCAAGATGGGGCAACTGTCGGAAGCCCTGTCTGATCTGAAACTCACGGTTGAGTTGATGCCCGGCTATGCAACGGCGTGGAACAACTGTGGTCTGGTCTACATGCAACAGCACGAATATGCCCTCGCGGTAGACGCATTCAGCCAGGCAAATCGTGTGGCACCGAATGACATTCGATGGCTCGAACACAGACGGGAAGCGCTGAAGAGGGCAGGGCGATACGCCGAGGCCGGATCGGACGCAGAGAGAATCGGGTGGCTGACCAGGCTGAAGCAGTTGACTCAACAGGCATTGAGCCAACCCAATGTCTCCAGCAGATGGATTGCACGGGCGAGCCATCTGGTGGAAGGTTCTGAATTCAATGTGGCTGTGGAGGACTATTCCCGCGCGTTGACGCTGAATCCAGCTGATTACGAAGCGCTGTCGGGCAGGGCATTAGCATGGATGAAACTGGGTGATGCGGGCAAGGCCATTGCGGACTGCGATGAGTCGCTGATCGCGAAACCCAATTCAACGGCTTTCTCCATTCGGGGAGACGCATGGTTCACGCTGGCCAATTACGATCAGGCCATCGAAGACTTTGAAGCGGCGCATCGGTTCGATCAGACAGTGGCCGACGCCTACCGGAAACGCGCAACGGCACGCCGTGCGGAAGGGAAGGGTAAGTTGGCGGACGCTGACCTGAAGAAGGCCGACAGCATCTCAGCCGCCCTGAACGGGGAAACGAAACCCGTGAAATCCGGTAAGGCTCAGCTGCCTTTTCCAGAGTAGTCAATCCATCGTAACTTGAGCAGCTTTGTGCGCATGTTGCGAGTCGTCGGATTACGGTCTGAAGGAACGCATCGCTGCTGCTTCATTCCTGCTTTAATGGTCGCTGCATCAGCTCTTCAGTGGCCAGTTTGGGGGACTTGCCTCCAAACAGCACGTCGTGGACCGCGCAGGCGATGGGCATGTCAATGTTCTGCTGCGCTGCAATCGCACAAATGCTGTTTACCGTATAGACGCCTTCAGCGACGGCCTGCATGGAATTCTGTATTTCTGTCAGCGTGCTTCCGCGACCAAGCTGTTCTCCGACCCGCCGGTTGCGACTGTGTCGACTTCCACAGGTCGCAATCAGGTCGCCTATTCCGGCCAAGCCATAGAACGTTTGGGCATTTACGTCCATGGCCGTGCCGAAACGAACCATTTCCGCCAGGCCGCGAGTAATCAGGGCGGACTTGGCGTTGTCGCCAAAATCGAGGCCATCGCCGATTCCCGCCGCAATCGCGATGACGTTTTTTAAGGCCCCGGCCAGCTCCACCCCTCGCAGGTCGGGACTGGAGTAGACTCGGAAATGACGATTAGAAAACGTATGTTGCACGATCTCGGCGGCGGCGGCGTCTTCAGACGCAGCGACCACCGTGGCGGGTTTCCCAATCGCCGCTTCTTCTGCGTGGCACGGACCTCCCAAAGCAACGACGGATCGGCTGCCAAGCAGTTCCTGAATAATTTCGCTGGGGCGAACCAACGTCTCCACTTCTATACCCTTCACAGCACTGACCATCAGAGCTGACTCGGGAATATGCTCAGGTAGACTCCTGAGTGAGTCACGAATTCCCCGCGTCGGCACGCACACCACGACAATGTCGGCTTCTGCGACCGCATGCTGTGCATCGGACGTTACGTCCACGCATTGCGGGATCCTGATGCCTGGCAGTAGTCGAGTATTCACACGCGTTTCGCAAATGTGACTGGCGAAGACCGGATTGCGAACCCACAGGCGAACGGCGTTCGTGGTTTTCTCTGAGAGCAGGATGGCACTCGCCGTCCCCATAGCGCCGCCGCCAAGGACACAGATCGACGTTGTTGGTGGCTGCGAGGTATCCTTGTTCATCGATTATTGTCTGTTTGTTCCGCAGGCGTTTTGATCTCAGGCGTGGCTGAGTCAGGTGCTGGCGGATCGGTCGGCGGTTCTGCGTCAGGCTTCTCACCGGCGGGCTGCGGACTGCTATCGGACTCTGTGGTCGGAGGCACTTCCGGAAACACGAAATCTTCCCAGAGATCTGCACGTGCATCGGCAATCAGAGTGGCTGCGTCGTCGCTGACCAGGCGGAGATAAATCTCAGCAAGAGGACGGAATCGGTTTTCTCCTCCTTCGCTGATCAGTGACTGCAGCAGGAATCTGGCGTTTGCGATGCTGCCGGATTCCAAGCCGGCCATCGCCATCATGAACCGCGGTTCAACCTGTCCGCCCGGAAGCGCCGTCATCGGCATTTGACTATTGGCCAGATGCGACAACGGCCAATGCGGTACCGCAGCTCCGATTCGAGTTTCGGCAGCGGGCACGAGTGGCAGTGTCTGCAGCAGCGATCGGCTGATTTCCGGGCTGGTACCGAACTGCATATAAACATCAAGTTTGTCTCTCCATGCATCGATTGCAGAAGGATATGCTCCTTTGGCAAGCTGGCTCAGTGCTACAGGTGTGTGCCACTGCAGGCCTGCGAACTCAGGCCGCTGTTGATTTTCCCGGATGATCGCAACGAGTTGATTCAATACCTCGAAGCCATCTTCCAGCTCGCCTGTCTCCAGGAGCATTTGTCCTCGCAGCATCTCGGCACGTGGATTGGTTCTGAGCAGATCGATATTGTCGTCTGCCAGATTGAGCGCTAAACGCAGATGCCCGTCCTGGTACAGCTGTTCTATGATCGTCAGCTTTTGCATGGCCTGTTCCTGAAGATCGTCAGGAGGCTGTTGTGCCAGCAGGTCGTCCAGTCCCTGTTGAATTGTGTCCTTCTGCTCCTGCCACGCTCTTCGCGTTTCGTATAGCTGTCGCAGACTCTCCTCCGCATTCGGGTCCTTCAGCAAACGGTCCTCCTCCAGCGCCAGGAATTCTTCGATGCATTCGAGCGCCAACCCCGTTCGATTGCGTCCCTGATAAAGCTCCATCAGCGCCCTCCACAGATCCACAGATTCAGGCTCAAGCACCAGCGCCTGCCGCAGTGCCATGACGGCCTGCATATATCTCATGGTCGCTGCATTCACGCCACCCAAAGCACCTGAGATAGCCTGCTCGAAGCCATCAAGTTGCATGTAGGCAAGCCCCAGCAGTTTGTAGGCATCCGCGTTCTGTGGGTCTGCAAGCAGCGAAGCGTTGGCATTGCGAATGGCCAGCAGCGGGCCAGCGAGCGCGTCGCCGATTGCGTTTGTGTACACCGCATCGTCCGGGGCGTTTGAATGGGCCACGGCGTTGTTGTACACCAACTGCGCCGACGTCTGGCTGTTCATGACAAAGGCGTGTTGCGCATCCCGCAGCGGGCCGCTGAGTGTATGGCGTGTGGCGTACACATACTTGCTGTAGAAGTCACTCTGTCGAGCAAAATCAAATCGTTCCACGTCAGGTATGTCGGCACTGGTGAACACGAGTTTTTGCAGATCCATCGGAACCACATCGGCCGATGCTTTCTGGAAAAAAGCGGCCGATGGCCCTCGTTCTGTGAGCGTCCAGTTTGGACTTCGCACAAACGCCATGGTCGTGCTGTAGGCCGGTGGGCCCGGGGGTGACAGACGTAGCATGACGTGTGTCAAACCTAGTGCGTCATACTCTTTACTCCATTCGGGGTTTACAAGTTCGTTTTCGGGTGACGGCTCCGTTGTACCGTCAGTGCCACTGTCCATTAATGGTTCCGGTTCGGGATTCTTCAGCAGACTGCGTCGCAAACTGTCAAACCTGTAAACCGATGACTCATGGTTACTGTAGTTACCAAACGGACGTACTCGACTATCGATGAAGCTCTGATACCCGTGCCAGATCAAAAGGTCCCCCTGATTCATCCGGGTGTGAAACACTCGCGATTGTGCGGGCAGTTCGGCAAGTTGCTGTCCCAGCGTGTCCATGGTCGTTTGGAGATCTGCCTCAAATCCCAGACCCACGGGGCTTCGAGTCGGCAGCCGATCCGCGACCGTGAAGAATGCCAGAAAGGCCATGGCAAAAACAGTCACTGCGCGGCCGCCACGTGAAAACAGCACTTCCCTGGGATCAACTGTGTATTCCTGACGAAACGATCGAGCGTACCAGCGCTGTGCTGATGTCCCGGCCGCCACGGCCGCCACCAGTGCCGCCGCCGGGAGTTCGTGAACGGCGAGCAGAGCGGCAAGCGAAAAACCGATTAACGTTATGACCCAGGGGACGTCTTCTCGACTTCTGGCGATAATGATGACCACGACCGCAATGATCAGCATCGCGAGTCCGGTGACGTATGCAAATTCGAAACCTTCCAAAACCTCGGGAACCCAAAGCGGAAAATACTCTGTTCGGCCGTCCAGCAGCACAGACGCGGACAGAGCATGACCGCCGGAATCTGTCAGCGGCCTCATCGCTGCCATTGACGGATACTCGACAGTGTACGTGGTGATGACCGATGTCAGACTTGCGATGGGGGCAGGGGTCAACAGCAACGCTAATACTGACAGTCCCGCTGCTTTCCACAGCGGTGCCGGAGACACACCCGGCGCCTTCCCGTCGCGTTCACAAAGGGCCTTGCTGAGCTGCAGCCCGGCTGCAAAAAGCACAACGGCAAAGATTCCGATGTAGGTATGCGAATCGAAGTTTGCCCAGACAGCAAAGAGCACTGGTAGTTTCCAGAGAATGCCAGTCGCACGTCCTTCGCCGTAACGGTGCAGGTGAAGCAGAATCAAGGCCATGCCGACCAGTGTCACAATGTCAGTCACGGGCTGAAAGTCGATTGAACAGGCGGCAACCGCCAGGACACAGCAGATGGAACTCCACCAGGTTGGCATACCACTTACAGAGATCAGGGACAGCACGTATGCAACCACGCCCGCAAGCAGAGCTTTGAAAACAGTGAGTCCGTTTGCACCGCCAACCGAATAGACGTAGCTGACCAGATGGTCGAAGGCCCAGGCCGGTGTCGCCACAGACTGGCCGTCAAGTGAGTATGACAGTGCGTCATTCGTCGATGGCAGATATCCCGACTGCATCATCTGATCACCGGAACGGATGTGAACCAGCGTTCGCGTGTCGGCCATCTGGCTGAATCCGAACAACACGGCCAGGAAAATGGCCGCCCAGCGCAGCATGTAGTCGCCACGGATGGCTTCTTCTTCAACCAGTTCCGGAGTTAGTTCTTCTTCTTCAGGTAACTCGTCGTCAAAATCCGGTGTCTGATCCGGCGAGCCGGACTCTGCGGCCTCGGGCGGTGCTTCACTGTCGACGGATGCTTTGTCTGCACCGTCGGCGGCCTCATTCCCGCCTTCTGAAATCCGGCCTTCTGCAGGCGTCCCCTGTGGGGTACCGTCGTCTTGCGATTCATCGGGCGGGGTTTCGCCACCTTGGTCCTGAGAATTGCTCACGCTTTCTTCCTCAACAACGCAGAATCAGACTGCCCGTTCGTTGCCGGCAGTTGGTGCTGACGTAACTCATTTCCTGAACTACTCTTATGGAATCGAAAGCCATTCGGCGCGCACGACCCCACTGAGTAGCGTACGAGGATCAGATGAGTACCGTTGGCGAAACGTCACAAAGCGAAGGGAAGACGGCAATACGTTTGCCTCGGCCAAGCGGTTGCCTCGGCCAAGCGGTTGCAACGATGATGTATGCTACGTTGCACCTGACAGGTCGTCGTGCTGGACTAAAGTTCGAAGTATTTCTCTTCTTCTTCGAATTCTTCCACATCTTCTGATCCTTCAGCATTCGCTACATTCACGGCGGGGGCGTGAAACTGGTCAGGCGTGACGTTACTGGCTGAGTCGACCCCGTCAGACTGCTCTTCTGCTGACGGAGGAGGTGTCTCCAGACGCTCCGGGGAGATCACCTGTTCAGGCACTGCGGATCGGGCGTGACGTCCTAGACTGCCGGCCGTCTGTTTCACCTTTCTGTTAACCGAACAGATCTTGGCAAACAGGTCGATGCCGGAGATGGCGGCGACGGTAACGGACAGCCAGACAAACAGACCAAGAGGAATGACGTTGATCAGTACTGCCAACACCATAACTCCGCAGATTACGGCCAGCACCAGAAAAATTGTGGATCGCGTTGTAATGCCACTTTGTTCTATTCGCTTAGCGTGAACAGCAAGTGCATTTTCAACGGATTGAGTCGACAGAGCTCGGAACGAGTTCATGTCGTTTCGCAGTGCATCAAGATCGACCTTTGATTTTTGGGTGTCTGTCGTTTCTGCGCCTGTCGAAGCTGCGAATTCGGCGACCGGTGCTTCCTCCAACGGAGGCTCTGGCGTGTGACTGTCGAAATCGCCGGCCATGTATGCATCGATGAAAGATCGCGTTCCCGGTACTACCTGCGGTTCCGTGGCCGCTGCTGAAGCGTCTGCAGAGACGGATGGGGCGATCGCCGGCGACGGAGCTGTCGTGACCGACGAACTTGACGCCTGGATCAGCTCTTCCGGCAATGCGCCGCCTGCCTTCTGGCGGTTTCGGGCCAGTAGCTCTTCCATATAGTCTGCAACAAATTCGTCCGCCGACGCGTATTCATCATCAAGGGAATCGGATTCCGCATCCTGCGATTCCAGAAGTACGGCTTCAGAGCTGCCAAAGCTCAGCGAAACGGCCTCTGATCCTTCCTGACCATAGTCGTCAATGGGATTCGAAGTCGACGCCTCAACGGCCGGTGATTCGGCCCATTCGTCACTCCCCATACTAAACATCTCTGCCAGTTCAGAACGGCGTGATGATTGAGTCCCGTTGTTTTCGGTGTCGTCTGGATCCGTATTCGTCGTGTCGGTTGCATTCGACTCTTCAGACGGCTGCTTCCGGGGCACAACATGCGACGGCTGAGACGGATTTTCCGTTGCGATCTGTATTTCGGCTCGGGCAAGTTCAAGTCGCTGACGTGCCTCCAGCAGTTGTCTCTGCTGCCCCTCGATATCCTCTTCAGTGTTTTCGACTCCGCGCTGCCGCTCGCGAATGTCTGCTTCCCGCTGGTCAAGCACAGCGATGCGGTCATCTAACTCGGCATGCTGCAGCCTGATGCGCTCGGCATCTATTTGTGCTTCGGTAGACTCTCCCAAATGTGCCTGAAGCTCCAGCAGCAGTCCGTCCTTTTCCGCGAGCTCTCGCCGGAGCTCTTCGACTTCAGCTGATTCCGCATTGCCGTCCGTCAGCTTGTCAAAATGTTTTGCAGCAGACACATTCCGGGCGTTTTCGAGTTCATCTCGAAGCTGGCCAATGATGGCTTCATATTCTGACAACGTGGACTGGGTAGCATTGTCCTCATCCGGCATTGTTGTTGTGCGGCTGGCAGCGTTGTGCCATTCTGCGCGTTCATTTTCGAAATTGCTGACAACGTTCTGCAGCTGCTGCTTAAGGTCGTCGACTTCTTTGTGACTGTCCGACAGTTGGGGCTGTGTCTGATGCAGTTCGTTGCTGCAATCTGTGAGTAACTGCTGCAACTGTTGCCGGTCGGAATCGCCGCCTGCCTCTTTTTCTGCCTCAGATTGCTGTTGAGTCGGCAGTTCGTCCCGAACTGTCTCTGTCTGAAACGCCCCCCGAAGTTCGGTCAGCGCGGCGGATAGTTCATCACGTTCTGATGCCAGCACTTCTGAACGTTCCTGCGCTTCTTCAAGTTCGGCGACCGTCTTTTCACTGGCCGCAGCTGAATCAGTCGCGGGGGCGTAAGGGGCTGCGTCAGCCCTCGTTAGCCGCTTCAGTTGGAGCACGCGTTCCGCAGTTTCTTCGTGGCGAGCATCGAGTTCAGCTTCCCACGCGGCCAGTTCGTCGGCCCGACTCCGCAGCTCCGCCTCAGCCGCGTTGAATTTTTCAGAAGCACGCGTCTGATCTTCCTGACGGTCCTTTGCCGCTTCATCGGCGCGTTTGATGTCCCGTTCAGTCTGTTCTTCTTCCCGTGCCGCGAATTGGCACTGTTGGTCTTCCAGAGCCGATTTCTGTACCGCCAGCGCCGCTGCCCGCTCGGTCAGCCGCTGTTCGTGTTCTGTGACATCCCGCTCTCTTGACGTGTTGTTTGCTTCAACGGTCGATTCCCTGTCGCGCAGACGTTCGGCTTGTTGTTCAAGGTCATGGGCCGCCTGTTGAACCGCAGCAGCACGTTCTTTGATTTCAGCTTCGCGTGCCTCCAGATTTTCCGCTTGCTGTTGACGACCATTCTCAATGGCTTCTGATATTTCATTTTCGTGGTCCGCCAGGTTTGTGTCACGTTCTGCCAGTTCACTTTCCAGCTTCGCAATTCG
>JABABI010000008.1:0-34127 GCA_014238335.1 Fuerstiella sp. | reverse complement strand
TGCCAGTTCACTTTCCAGCTTCGCAATTCGTTCAAGTGACGATTCAAATTCGGCCTGTCGTTGCGAGGCGTTGAGTCTGGCGTCAGTGACGGCTGTTTCACGCGTTGCCAACTGCGACTCGCGTTCTGCGACGGCGTTCTCCATCTCTGCTATGCGTGCATGTGCCGACTCGGCTTTTTTGTGCTGCTGACGTTCTGTTTCCAACAGAGTCCGGCGGTCGCTTTCGAGTCTTTCTACCTGCGTGGCCACGTCGTCTACGGCGTTTGCCAACAGTTCTGCCTGCAGTGTCAGTTCATCCTGCCGAACATCCGACTGCGACGTGCGCAGCGCCAGTGCCTGTTGCTGCCCTGCCAGCTCTTCATTCAACTGCTCCAGAGCGGCCCTCTGTTCTGTTGCGGCTTCTTCTGAGGCTTCTACGACACGCTGTTCAAATGCAGCAACGCCCTGCTCGAATTCTGTCTGTTCGTGTTGTAGACGTGTCTCCTGTTCTGCCAGTTGACTTGCACACGCTTCCAGGTCCTGATTTTGCCGGTGCAACTTCAGCTCAAGGTTGTGGAGTCGTCTCGAATTCTCACCCGCCTGTTCATGAGCACTTTCGCTGTCGGGCGGCGTGGCAATGCTTTCCGGCCCTGTTTCACCGACCGCTGGATCCGCAGACGTCTCTGCAGGAGTCAGTTCCGCCTGGGTCTGCTTTGTCAGGGCACTTACCAGCGGAAGTACGGCTTCCAGATGACTGGTCTCCGCGGCTTCCAGACGGCGTTCAAGTCGAGCGATATGCTCTGCGATTTCGGAATTGGAGCTGGAAGCCTGTTGTTGGATGGTGAGTGCTGCAGAAACCGCAGAGTTCGGTATGGCCGCCTGAAATCGAAACGTCGCGGGACCTATTGCAAGTATGTCACCGGAATGCACACGTTCAGCACGGCTGACGGGGACATCATTCAGCCAAACACTTGCGCCGGATGCGGGGCTTACGGTGATGAATTCGTCGTTGGAGTCGATCAGGCAGTGGTTGATGGCGACCCCGCTGAGCCGAATCCGAACGTCACAGCTTTCACTGCTGCCGCACACGAAGCGTCCGGTTCGCGCGACAGATTGGATTTCTGCAGCGGAACTCCAGACTGGAATCAGGCTGTGACAACCGATTTCGGAGGCTGTGTTCACCATTACTGAGGAGTGGGGGGCCATCAAATTCTCCGTGAGGCAGTTTGAAATTTCCTGAGCGCGAAGTCGCAGCCTGGGAAAAACCACCATGATCAGGCGACAATCTTGGGTTTACACGTTGAGGACGTATTTCCTGTCTGTAGTGATTATTCGGAGAGGGATCGAATGTCGATATTCCGTAACCCATGAATCACATACATCAAAAAACACACATGGTCAAAATGCGGAACGGCCGTCTTGTCATAATCCGCGTTTCCAGTTGTTACGGCTGTGAGCCGTAACAACTATGCAGATTCCCCAGCGTCTGTAATGAGCACTAGCCCTGATCGGAATATGCGAGTGACAGCAATTATGAAGTTTGCGCTGTTCCGGCGGATCACAGGTGCTAAGAATGGCGATGCCGAAGATAACTCAGAGTGCTTGCACGAATAAAACGATTGTGCAGGCATCCGGGGTCGTCGGCATTCCATCCTTCTGCAGTCATTTGCTAAAACCGCCGCAGTCTGAGGTTGCGACGTACAGTTGTGGAACGTCTGTGTTCTCCTGTCGTTAGAGCAACTTACGAAAACACGCGGTTTGTTCGAGCTCGTGGACAACACACACCGTAGAGCAGAAAACACTTCTTGCGGCCACGAAACAGCCTAAAACGCTGTTGTAGTAGCCGGCACCGCCGTGTGGGCCCGCCATGCAGGGGGGATGGGTGGCCAGAAGGCAAAGGTTGACACCGCAACCCATGTACGCATCATCATCATGACACTCATACATCTGCGCACATTTCTACAGCGACTGCACGCCACGGTGTGTATCGGACTGTTGGCGTTTGTCTCGTGGGCACTGCTTAGCCCCATGCCGTTTGCCACCTTGCGCCACACTCCGCTGTCGGTGCTAAGAACGGTCAGCGACGTGCTGCTGCATTGTGGCGCCTATGGCCTACTGAGCTTCGTTTGCGGCCTTGCAGTCACAGACAAACGAAACGCCGGGGCCAGGCGAATTCTGCTGGCGCTGCTGATTGCTCACGGCCTGTTCAGCGAGTTGCTGCAGACAATCGTCCCCAACCGGAGCGGCGACGCACTTGACGGTATAGCCAACATGATTGGGATTGCAATCGGCGCCATTGCTGTGGCGTGGGCACGCCCCATGATTCAGTATGCCCGGGTTGTCATGTCTTCGACAGCAGCCAGCGACCCAATGTCATTGGAAATATGACATGATCGCCCCGGCGCAGCATGGCTCAAAAGGCGTGCTTCCATGGCATGAGCGTCGCTGGCGACGAACGCCAGCAACGCCTGGGCACGCAGTGCCCGTAAGGATGTCCGGCGTTTCAATTCCGCGATCGTGACTCGTCGGTTTCGGACTCCGGCGGTCTGATCATGATGACGTTATGCCGCACGAAAGTGTCTTCCGTCGGTCCCGGCTGCGTAACACTTAGCTCCGATTCAATGAAATCGAACTTCGTGATAATCCGGCCGATTGATGGCAGCAGACTCAGTACATCCTGAACTGGCTCCAGATCAGGACTGTTATTTCCCTGGCCTGCCATCCCGATGATCATCGGCAGCATGGAACCCACCTGTTGCAGGCCCTGGCCGAACTGTCGAATTGATTCGCCGGTGTTACTGTAACTGATGGAATTCACGTCACCCGTCACCTCAAGCCCGAACTGCGTAAACGTGTCGCTTGTGGCAATGGATTCGTTTTCTCCGTTCCTTGTCGCTAACACAGATTCGATCGCCTCAGCATGGGAGCCCATGGCCATCCAGTCGTCCTGGAAACCAATGGTTGGTGTCATGCCACCCATCATCAGGAAGATCCCGGCGGATAACTCCTCAAACCCTTCCAGACGAGCAGACTCTTTGATGGTCAGACCCTGCGCCTGGACCTGAGGGATCTGTTGCAGAAGCGCGATGCCTCTGTGGATCAGAGTTCGAATGCGATCTGGTTTTTCGCAGCGCAGGAAAGTTGCGGACTGCTGAGACGGACCAAACGGAGTTGGTGGCCCCGGGAATGTTACGGACACAGATTCCCCCCCGAATCCCTGCAACAGATCTTCGTCCAGGTGAATGTCATACGTCTCCTGAATTGCCGTCAGCTGGTCAAATGCAGCCTTGGATTCGGGGAATATTTCCGGGACTTTCTGTGTCACCCATTCGTACAGGGGGTGGAGTGTCGCGCCGCTGTTCAGAGAGAAACTGCTGGCGTTGGCAGGGACCCATTCTGACCAGTTCTCGAACGGTTTCTGTTCGGCAAACATTTTGCCCAACGTTTTTCCACGGTAGCCGGTGGCCGCCTTACCATAGGATGCCGAGCGATTGGTAAACCCATCCGTGTACTCGACGGACACTTCGTAGTCGATTATTGAAACTTCATTAAGGAGAGACTGCAACAGTTGAGACACACGCAGAACTTCATCGTTGCCGGCGCCGACGCCCTGGATGAAGGCCACAAGTCCGTTCAAGTCTTTGAACATCGTCCGCCCATCAAAGAACACCATTGTATCTTCGGCTTCGGGAAGATGTGTCAGAGCTTCTTTGAAGCGAGGGTCATCGAACTTTGATTCTTTGTCCGGGTTGTCCAGCAGTGTCAGACTCTGCTTTACCATATCGGGGTCTGTGCAGAAGACGAACAGGTCCCCACGAACTCCAACGATGGGAGAAAACGGAACGCCCGGTGGCAACTTCAGAGTTGTCAATTGCGTTTCGCTGTGCGTCTCTTCCACAACTGTTAAGTTTCCGCCCGCTGCACCTTCTGCCAGCCGAAACAGATTAACGATGCCCTCGACCAGTGATTCGGCGCCGGCTTCCGGGAAACGCGCCATGACGAGCTGCTGGCTGGAGGTACCTTTAAACATCTGGCAGTAAACCACTTCACTGCAGTTTGCGAGATGTTCCCATTGAATTGGCTCAACCGCAGCGTTCAGCGTGTCCCGTACTGCAAGAAGCTGGGCGACGTCATCTTCTGAGGCTCGAGACTGCACGATTTGTACGGTGCGTTCGATGATTCTGGATTTTTCCACGGCCTCCCAGATTTCGTTATAGTACTCCTTCTGATAATCCCGCTCTGGATTGTGTTTTCCGTAGATCGCCAGAAACGTTTCGGGCGGAATCGCATCGCTAAGCTCTCCAGCCATGGCAACGGGGCCGACAGCGGTTAAAAGCAATGTGGCCAGAGAGGCTGATTGAATCCAGGTTTTCATGTCGTTCATCGCTTCGCTGAGGCTGCTGAAAAATCAGATGTGGCAGGGCTGTCACTAAATCCCACGGCCAGACAGGGCACCGTACCGGTGACAGACATACGATAACGCAGCTGATTCGCCGTTGACACGCGATTCCTGGCGAATATTTGTAAAGATTAGTCCGAAAACATCGCGGGGTTTCAGTCACCACGTGACAGCAGGTACACCACGAGCCGGGTGATTTTGGAATTCAGCGGCTGAGAATTTACGGCTGACATAAAGGGTGTTGAACGCCCACAGAAGTCCCTGAGCTTCTGGGATGTCGACGTTGAATTTTTCGACGGACATTTCGCTGGCGGCCAGAATTCCTGGGGGAACTACGCGATCCAGTGAACCGTACGGGGCGGACACAATCAGGTGGCTCTTCGTGGTGACACACATGTTGCCCCATGTTCCTGCTCAGCCTTTGGCACGGACAGCAGCTCTCTCTGAAAGCCTGTCGCAACCTTCAGGCTTTTGACGGACGTGGCTGTTTGTTCAGTGGAGTGGCCACTGTCGTGTCGTTACGTCTGCCCTTCTTTTTTTGCGGAGCCTGTTACTGTCAGGATCCCTGCCGTTGAACAGTTGCTGAAACCCTTCCTGACCGAGGCAGACGGTGAAACAAAACGGTGCAAATATGAGGGCGAGTCAGCGGAACACAGCGGAAGACCTTTGAAACATAGTGCCGAAGGTGTTTTGGGGCGAGGAGTGTCAGGCAGGCACTGATGGTCCGAAGCCGCAGGGGCAACGGTCTCCCGACCACTTCGGACGGCCTCAACATGCCATGAGTCTTACTTTTTTCCGTTCATCCCGGTTCTCAGTGTTTCCGGGCATGCAATCGCCTGGGCATCGGTTAATAATGGCGTCCCCGTCGGTGACTGAAGCCGACGCCGCAAGAAGACATTAATTCCACTGCCACGATGGCGAGTCCGCAGGAAGACCGAAAGCATGCCGATTAAGGTCCGTTGCAAAGAATGCAGCACTGTTCTGAACGTTTCTGACAAAGCGGCAGGTCGAGCCGTAAAGTGCAAACAGTGTGGGGCGCGAGTCAAAGTACCAGCCGCAGGTGGCAAGACCGGGGGCGGCTCCGGGCCGGCAAAGAAACGTCAGAAAAAGCGGGCTCCTGAGCCAGAACCGTCCTTTGACGAACCGACCGACGGTGACGATCTGTTTGGCGGCATTAACCTGCGTCATGCTGAAGACAGCGACCAGCAGGTGTGCCCCAACTGCACCCAACTTGTCGATGAAGAAGACGTCGAGTGCCCGAGCTGCGGTGTCAATATTGCGACCGGCGTTCTGAGTGAAACGCAACGGAAGAAAAGATCTCGTAAAGGACCGCCGCCCGAGGAATTCTATTCGGCGATCTGGCCGAATGGGTGGGCGTTCGTGAAGAAGCACTGGGGATTTGTGTTCAAGACCGGGTTCCTGTGGGGGTTCTCGCTGTCAATGGCCATTCTTGCCGCCTTCACGCTGAATTGGTACATCGAGACTCGCAGTATCGAGCTGACTGAGTCGATCGGTGGCAGTGGGATTACTCTTTCCGAGAGCGGAGTCGTCATTGATCTGAGGGGTGATGACGCCAAAAAGGAGGCCGAATACGACGGCGTCAGATATACGAAAGGGTCGACACGTCTGCGAGACGGCTATCTGCGTTTGCCCCCACCGCGGGTCGCTGCGATGTTTTCTCCCCCAGCTTACTTCTGGTCATTTATCTTTTTGATCTTCACACTGGGACTTGGTGGATGGGCATGGACGTTGTCTGACAAGATCGTGGCGCTGACGATGGCCGGGGAGAAAAAAATCAAGCGATTCAACAGCGACATGTATGGCAATATGACGAAAGGATTTACGTCCGTCTTCTGGCCAGTCGTTCTGATGTATCCGTTTATCTGGATTCCCGGTGCAATGGCGCTGGCGGGCGTCGCTCCGATCCCCTGTGTGATCACATTTCTCGTCCTGTTCATGGTTCCGTATTTTGTGTTCCTGCCGAATGCGGTCGTACATATGGCGCAGCCGTACAGCTATCGTGCCTGGTTGCTTAGTTGGATGAGCAAGGATCTGTTGCACACACTGGCGCCGGCACTCTACGTTGCTGCCATCTTCTTCTTTACTGTCCTGCTGGTTCCATTGGGAATCGCTATTGGCGTCGCCGTTGGTTGGCACCAGTTTTCTGATTTCTATACCGGCCGGATCGAAACGCCGGCGTTGAGTGCGATTTCCGGTTTGATACCCGCTTGGATGATTATTCGCATGCTGTTTCTGTTTACGGTTTGTTTTCTTGTCTGCACCCCACTCTGCATGCTGCTTGCCATTCCGGCAGTATTTATGATGAGAGTCTTTGGGTTGTTCGGACTTTATTTTCGTCCGGACATGGAGCTTTGTGCCGAACAGGTTCCTCTGGCACCGGCCGGGTTCGGCCCGCGGTTTCTGGCAGTTCAAGTGGATATTCTTATCGGTGGTCTGATTGCTCTGGGGGCAGCTGTCGCAGGCACCATGGTGAGCAAATTGGTCAGGCACCTTTACAACAGTGTGAATGCGGAGTACATGTCCTTTAACATTGTCTTATTTGGTGGTACGGCGATCGCTCTGGCATTCTATTTTGCCCGGTGGGAATCAGGTTCTGGCCGGGCCACGCTGGGCAAATGGACCTTTGGTATGCTTGTGCTGAAGGATGACAACGAGCCTGTTTCGTTCAAACTGGCTATAAAGCGGTTTGCGATGTCTCTGGTTTCAGTGCTTTCGCTGTCGGGAACGTTTGTTATGTGTTTCTTTCGGTCCGATCACCGTGCTCTGCACGATCTGGCGACGAAGACGAAGGTCGTTTGGCGTGGCGACGAAAACCTGTAACAGGTCACCATGGGATCACATGCCGAATGAACGGCCGCTCAGGTTCCTGAATGCTGTGCAGCATCACAATTGCTTCACTTCTTTTACTGTCGCTGTTTCGTGTATTGCCGAGTCCGGGGAATCGGCATCAGACCGTGAACGCATGGCACAACCCGGTTCACAGCAGCAACACCCTTACTGACACTTATCAGGCAGGCTGAGAGCGTGAAATTCGTCTATTCAAAGAAACGCGTTGGCGATCTTTCGCTGAACGTGGTGGAAACTCAAAGTGAAAGACCGACGCTGGTCATGCTGCACGGCGTTACTCGCCGGTGGCAGACTTTTCTGCCCGTTGCCAATGCGTTCGCACTGCGACACAGACTGATGCTGATTGATTTACGCGGGCACGGCGATTCCGATCGGGCACAGGGCTACGCCGTGACGGACTATGTGGACGACGTCTGCAATCTGATTCACGATCACATACCGGGGCCGGTCGCGTTATATGGTCACTCTCTGGGAGCGATGACGGTCGCCGGTGTTGCCACACGGCTTGGTCGTCATGTTTCGGCAATTATTATGGAAGATCCTCCGCTGGAAACAATGGGCGCTCGAATCGGACATACACCGTTGCTGAACTACTTCACCGGCGTGTCCCAGTTTGCCGGCAGTACGCTCCACACGGGGCACCTGGCACGACAGCTGGGGGACGTTACATTCCGCGATCCCGACTCCGGAAATGAACTGAGGGTTGGTGATACGAGAGACGATGCTCAGCTTCGATTTGCGGCGTCCTGTCTGAAACGACTGGACCCTGCGGTGTTTGCGCCGATTCTGCTGTCACAGTGGCTTCTGGACTACAATATTGACGAAGTGTTCAGTGGTTTGAAGTGCCCCTCATTGCTGCTGCAGGCAGACTACAACGCGGGTGGAATGTTGACGGACCAAGACGCACGGCACGTGTGTGCCCTGAATGCGGACATCATGCGCGTCCGGTTTGACGGCGTTGCACATGGCATTCACTGGACGGCCTCGCAGCAGCTTCTGAATGCCGCGCTGCCGTTTCTGGAAAGTGTGCACCGATAAATCAGTGACTGCTGGTTCTGATCGGGGCACGTCCTGTGCCTCGTGGTCATGCCTTAATCGTCAATCTGGCGGCGGTTCGTTCCTTGCGTCCCCCCATTTCTGAACTTTGCGCCCCCACGGCGCCGGACGGTTGCGTACCCAACAGACGGGGAAGGTGCGCAAGTACGTTTTTCGCAGCAATTACGTTGTTTGACACCTTTGCAGCTGCTTCGACAGTTCTTATTCCATTACTTCTTCTGACGTATTGTCCGTGAATTTGTCAGCTCCACTAATTTGCTCGACGCGACGATTTCTTCGGTTGTCGGTAACCACAGCGTTGTTGTTCCTGACCGCTGGAGCCTGTTCCGCCGCTGAATTCAGGTCACTTCGTCTGGGCTATGACGGAGTGGGTAAGGTGGGGAAATGGCTGCCGATCACAGCGGTGGCGGCGGGACTGCCGGCCGGTGACATGGTGCAGTTGCGAGCTGCTTTCACGGATCCCCGCGGCGACACGTGTATTCAGGTGGTAGACGAAGTTGAAGTCGACTCTGACGGCTCGGCGACTCTCAGGGGCTGCTTCCGATGTGGTCGAATGGAGGGCCAGGGCACTGTTTCCGTGAATGTGACGACGGCACCTGACACGCCAATTCTGCGGACGCCCGTCGTCCACGCAGAGGAGGTTGAACAGTATTCCTCAAACGTCCCGGTTCAGCGAACGCTGAAACTGAACAAAGCCGGCCTATTGACACTCATGACGGTCGGCGAAGTGGCTGGTATCGAGGAACTTCTGCGGAATGCAGAGTTCTATTCTTCGGCTCAGCCCTTGCTGCAGGGCGTCCACGTTGAATCACTTCAGCAGTTTCCCGACGTTGCTTTTGCTTTGGAATCCATTGATTACCTGTTGCTGACCGACAACTTCGCGATGTCATCGGCGCAGACCGAGGCGATTCAACAGTGGGTCAGAGTGGGGGGCAATCTGCTGGTGAGCGCTGGAGATTCCGTCACTGACTTCGTCAAAACGGAGCTTGGCAACTGGCTGAGTCCCATTTTCGGAATCCGCCCGAAACCGTTTTCGGCCAAAGACCTGACCAGCCTTCAGGGATATGTGCAGGGGGCAAGTCGCATCGAAGATAACCGGGATCTGGTACCGATGGCGGAGCTGCAGAGTCCTCAGTCGCTCGCTGAGGTCGACTCGCTGAGTGGTACGATTATTGGTCGACAGAGTGTGGGTACCGGCGTAGTGACATTTATTGCTGTGGATTTAAACCAAGTTCCGATGAGTCAATGGCCGTCGCTTCCGCAGTTCTATGAGACTCTGTTGTTCGGCGAGAAACTCACCGCGCGGTCCGGAAAAGCTTCCCGGAACATGCGCATCTCACAGTCCGGCGTCTCCGACCTGGCAACTCAATTGATGGCCGCTGTGGACGCAACTTCCGACGCCGGACGTTGGTCGACGTGGGGAGTGATGGGCATTATCGTTGGCTGGCTGCTGCTGATTGGTCCGCTTGACTACGTGTTGGTGACCAGGGTGCTTAAGCGGCCACATTTTACGTGGGTCACGTTTCCGGCGCTGATCATCGGCGGTGCGACTGTCGTCTATTCGTTTGCCTTCGGTAGTTCGTCGCTGCGGCTTAATCAGTGGCATGTCGTGGACGTGACGGCCGAAGCCGGGAACAGCCACATTATGGCCCGGTCGTGGATGAGCGTGTCGATGCCCGATACAATGCGGACTGATGTGAAGGCTGCCCCGTCACTGCGTGACGATTTTTCTTCAGGACCGGCAACGTTGACGTGGGCCGGTCGCCCCGAGGATGTTTTTGGAGGGATGTACCGCGCCGGCGGCATTGCTCTGGGACGTCAGTCTTATACGCACGAAGGACCTGACGATGGCCGTCTCATGGGCGTGCCGTTTCTGACAAATGGATCCCGATCTCTGTTTGCGGAGTGGAGCCGCGAGTCGGAACGGCTGATTGATACACGGCTGTCCGCCTCCGGATTCGGACTGCTGACGGGTACGTTTTCACACAACCTGCCGTTTGCCATTTCCGACTGGATCGTTGTCTACGGAAATCGTGTCTACCGCACCCGCGGCAGTACCGGCGAATCAATCCTCCTGTCTGCAGGTGATGTCTGGGACTCCAGTTCGCCCGATATTTTTGCTTTTGATCTGAAGACGTGGCTCAACGGATCCAGAACTGTGCGACCTGGCGGTGGTGAGCTGCGTTCCAATCGCGGATCCACCACCGTGAACACGCCGTACGACAAGTCGTCTGTCGATCCCCACTACATCCTGACGATGGCCAGTCTGTTTGATGCTGCTGGTGGTTCAGGCTACACCGGACTTTCTCAGGCCCTGTTCAGACAAATGGAATTGAGCGATACCATTCGACTGAATCACGCCGTGCTGATTGGCTTGACGGAAACCCCGGCAACGTCTCTCGCGGTTGATAACGTGGCAATTGAACCGACCGTCAGTCGGACAGTTGTTCGGCTGGTACTTCCCGTAAACCGAAGAGAATCCAGCGGTCTTGCTCCGACGAGAGAAGAGCTGAACAACAAAGAGTAAGAGGAACATGCACTTGTGATTGAAACTCGCAACCTGACAAAGCGATATGGAAACCTTGTCGCTGTCAACAACATCACTCTGAAGCTTGGCGCAGGTGATGTGTTTGGCTTTATCGGTCCCAATGGGTCCGGCAAGACAACAACGATGCGCATGATCGCTACGCTGCTGAATCCGGATCACGGCGAAGCTTACGTGTGCGGGCAGTCGATCTATACGAATCAGGAAGATATTCGTCGCCTGGTTGGTTTTATGCCCGACTTCTTTGGTGTCTACGATGACATGACTGTCATTGAGTACCTTGAATTCTTCTGCGCGGCGTACCGAATTGCCTCGTCATCCCGACGCAGGATCTGCGAAGAGAAACTCGAACTCGTGGACATGTCGTTTAAACGCGACGCGATGGTGAACGAACTGTCTCGCGGGCAGACTCAGCGAATTGGCCTGGCCCGTACGCTGCTGCACGACCCTCAGGTACTGCTGCTGGACGAACCCGCCAGCGGTCTCGACCCACGCGCTCGTATTGAGATTCGCACACTGCTGAAGCGACTTGGGGAAATGCAGAAGACTGTCATTGTGTCCAGCCACATTCTTCCTGAGCTGGCCGATGTCTGTACCCGCGTGGGCATGATCGAGAAAGGTAACCTGATCATCGACGGCAACGTCGCCGAGGTCATGAAGCAGGCTCGGCAGCGAATCGTGCTGAACATTCGCGTGAAGGACCGCACGGAGGATGCCGCAAAACTACTGGAACAGTGCGACTCGGTCGAAAAAATCAGCGTGACCGAAGATCAGATGATCGAAGTGACCCTTAAGGAGTTGATTGAAGATTACAGCGATATTCCATCGCAGCTCGTCAATACCGGCTTTGCCCTGAAACTGTTTCGTGAGGAAGAAGTTAATCTGGAAACCGCGTTTATGGAACTCACGAAGGGCCTTGTCCAGTAAAGAGCATGCGGGCCGAGCCAGGTGAGTTGTACTCCACGGGGTTCATCATGATTCCCCGTCCCAGCCGTTCAGCTTCAGGAAACTGTCCTTCCAGTGATAGTGATCCAGCAAACCTTCCAGCGGACGTTTCATGATTCGCAAAGCTGTGTACACCGCTTCAACCGTGGCCAGCCCGCCGACCGGATCGTCAAATATTTTCGAAGTGCGGGGGTAGGCCGTCCGGGTGTTGGGCAAAGTTCGAATTGGAACGTCCTGGTAGAATGGTTCCATCTTCTTCGCCAGTTTCCATGTTCCATCCAGAACCAGCAATCCTGCTGCGGCATCGGCTTCACTCAGTTCTTCACCATCCATCCCCAGACGTACATACGTGTCCAACGGCACCGTCACATTGTTAGGGAATGTATAAAAAGAAAAATTATCCCGGCCTCGCAGCGCTTCGACGGAGCACTTGCTGCGTTTTTCTCGCGGATGGACGATGATGACTGTTGGCGAAAATCGTGGAGATGCCTGATCGATGGCCGGAGTTTGTCCGCCCGGCTTCGCGTCCTGTGCGGTTGAATCTGCCATGTCTCAGCTGTTCTTGATCTTCTCGATTTCTGCCTGTATGTCGGCGATTTTTTTCTCCAGACGAGGAACATCTGCGGGATCATCCGGCTGATCTTTGGCTGCAGACAGCAACTGCAGATCCTTTTGAATCTTGTTTTTCAATGCCTCAATCTGTTTCTTTTGTTTCTTATTCAGGGCCATTCGAGTGCAATCTGCTCCGTGAGAGGACATGTTGTGGACAATTGACGCGGTACACAGTTTGGAAGTGTAGTCACTGCGTCCCGGAATGCGAAACATGAGTTCTGCCACAGAAAAACTATATCTTCTGATCAGCGAAAGTGTACGTGACGGTTCGTTTCGCAAGGCAGTCTTCAGCAAACCTGTGGAAAAATGTTCCGACGGTCCGAGTCGAATTGACGTTCGCCCGGTGTCAGTGAAAGGGCGCGTGCAGCTTCAGGTGACGCGCCGGATCGGTGCGCAGGAATGCCACGAAAACATTGATGCGAAAGAAGGTGTTGCCCTGATGCACCGGTTTTCCGGTCTCATGTTTCGTGACGTGCACTTTGGGACGTCCGCTGCAGAATGGACAGCTCGTCACAGCAGGAAGGGCAAATGCACGTTGACGAAGCGGGAAACGACCGGCACTCCGTCAGAATCAGACACCAGTCACAATCGGAATCGCCAGTATCTGATTCCGGACGGCGAGGCTTGTCCATTCCTGGTCGCAACGGGCATTATGTCGGCAGACGGTCGCGTGCGGGCAAAGCATTACGCGAAATTCAGGCAGATCAATCGCTACGTTGAATTCATCCGCGATGTTGCGGACCACCTTCCCCGCGACGGAGCAATAGACATTGTGGATTTTGGGTGCGGCAAAAGTTATCTTACGTTCGCCACTCACCATTTCTTCCGGCATGTAGCAGGCCGCGACGTCAGGATTACCGGACTTGATCGCCGCCGAGACGTGGTGGATACATGCAATACCGTGGTACGCGATCTGGGCCTCGACGACATTCAATTCTGCGTTGGCGATATTGCCGATTTTAAGCCTGTCGGGCAGGTTCATCTGGCGATCTCACTGCATGCATGCGACACCGCAACTGATGACGCTCTGTCGGCCGCCATCGCCTGGGGGACAGATGTGATTCTGGCGGTGCCTTGCTGCCAGCACGAATTGTCTTCGCATTTGCCGAAAGACGGCCTGCCTTTGTTTTCGGATCACGGAATTCTGCATGAGAAGTTTTCGTCGCTGGCAACTGACGCGATACGAGCGAACCTGCTGGAATGTGCCGGATACGAGACCCGGGTCATGGAATTCATCGACATGGAACATACGGCCAAGAATCTTCTCATTCGTGCCATCAGACGCATCAGTGGTGACACCGCTACGACAGTCGGCAGCCGTGAGCAGATGCAGGCCTTTTGCCGGCAGTTGTCGATACCACCGTTGCGGCTGCAGCAGAAACTTGAAGAATACGGCCTCCTGTAGAGATTGAGTTTGCGTGATGTCCCTGCCGCCGTCTGTCAGTGCCCAGTCTGACTCGGCGGCTTCTGGTTCGATCTATGAAACGACTTTTAATTACCGTCTGTACGTACAACGAACTGGAGAACATCCGTTTGCTGGTACCCGAACTCCGTTCCGTCGCGCCACATGCTGATATTCTGGTCATTGACGACAATTCGCCGGATGGCACCGGCGAGGCCGTTAAGGAGATCGCGGCGACGGACACACAGGTCAGCCTGCTGCACCGTCCCGCGAAGTTGGGCCTCGGAGCAGCTTCACTCGCAGGCTTTCGACATGCCATCGAAAACGACTATGAACAGCTGCTGAATCTTGATGCCGATTTCAGTCATCGCCCGGTGTACATACCCGATCTGTTGACAACGGCCAAAACCTGTGACGTGGCTATCGGATCACGCTACGTTGCCGGCGGTGGTGTGGTGGGCTGGAATTTGAGACGTCACATCATGAGCCGGTGTATCAATATGTACGCCCGCCTGTTTCTGGGACTTCAGACTCGTGACAATAGTGGTAGCTATCGCTGTTATGACGTCGGCAAACTGAGCGAAGTTGACTGGGACTGCACGATGGCACAGGGCTATGCATTTCTCGAGGAGGTCCTGTTCCGTTGCCGGCAGGTCGGCTGCACTTTTGGCGAAACGCCGATCGTGTTCGAAGACCGCCGATTCGGCGTCACGAAGATCAACTGGAAGGAAGTCGCGGCAGCGCTGTGGGTGATCTTTCGCCTGGGCCTGCAGCGTCTTACTGGATATCCTGTGAAGGTGCCGCAGTCCGATTGCCGCTCACACGGTATCAGCTGAATAATTCGAGCAGGGTGTCGAGGCGTTCGTTGCTGGCCGTTGCGACCGCTTGATAGGTTTCGTCTTCCACAGACAGAGCCAGCATGGCGTCGGCAACGATCTCGGAGTCACGGAATGCGAAATCCGAGTAACCAGCGTTATCAATTGCGATCTGGTTTGCGAGAATGACGCCGTTGCACATGTGCGCGTTCCATTTTGACGCATCGTGATGGTTTCTGATGGCCTCCACAATATCTTTCGGCAGGTTCCAGTTTTCTGCCACCAGAGCACCAGCTATGGCGTGGTTTACTCCAAGAAATGCGTTTTCCACATCGATCGTTCTGTGCCCGGGATGGTTGCCGCAAAAGGCCGTGAATTGCCCCAGGTGTTCGGGCGTCAAATGCTGGGCAAGAAGGAGCTTGCCAATGTCATGAAGCAACGCCGCCGCACTGAACCCTGATCCGAATCTTGCCAGCCCCCGCGACTTCAGTTCTTCCGCTGCGGCGACGCTGGCAATGCAGTGTCGCCAGTATTCTTCAGTTGTTAATCCAAACGGTGAGAGGTCGACTTCTGGCTGGGGCCGGGCGCTCACGCTCAGCGCATAGGCCATGATCGTCCCTGTTCCCAGTCGAACCACAGCGTCACCGACAGATGCGGCGGGGCGGGCTGTGCAATAACTGGCTGAGTTCGCTGCTCGCAACAGGTTCGCAGTCAGTGTTGGATCAAGAGTAATGACCTTGATCAGATCCTGCACGTCAAAGAGCGGATCGCCAAGAATTAAAATGATCTGTGACGTCGTTCGTGGAAGTGGAGGGTGTGACCGGGCTGATTTCGCTAATTCTGCAGCACTAACCGGTTGTTGATGAACGTTCATCGCCAAGTGTCTCAATTCTGTGATGTAAATCTGATGAGGCTGTTGGTTTGCACGCTGATGGGGAGTTCTTCCGCTGCGTGCGGGGGTGAAACAGAAAAGAATACTGTAACGTATATTACAATCGACGTTGGGCAAATGAAGTTGCAACTGACGTGTCATGATACGTGAAGTTGAAGGGAATTCTAACCGGAATATCCGTACATCTCCCTACAAAACGAACGGATTTTCGGCGCAGGCTTGAGTGGTGGTAGGGAAGTCCAGCACCGACGCTTAGTGTGACGGGTATACCCACCCCCACTCCTCCCCCGGCGGCGTCATGAGTCGGAACTTACATCGAAGGGCACAGAATCACCTTCATGGCGTCTGGTTCACCGTCGTATAATCGGCTGAACCAGTCGGGCCCCTGTTCCAACGGCGCTTTGGCAGTAATCATGTCCTCTACCTGAATCATTCCCGCGGCCAAAAGGTCGACGCAGGCTGGGTATTCACCGGCTGACGCACAGGTGCCAAAAACATTCAGTTCCCTGGTAACGACGGACTGCAGCGGTAGTTCGATTGTGGGGGCAAGGTTCCCGACGATGGTGATCGACCCGCCTTTGCGTGTACAGTCGATGGCCGAATTGATCGTTGCGGTGGCCCCAACAACTTCCAGCGCCACATCGGCGCCTCGACCGTTGGTGAGTTCTGCAACACGGGCTGCGGCGTCTTCCTCAGACACGTTGATGGTCACATCGGCGCCCAGCCTTCGCGCGGCCTTAAGACGCTGTGCATTCAGGTCGGTCGCGATTACACGGCTGCAGCCTTTTTGCTTAATTGCCTGAATGACCAGCAAGCCAATCATTCCGCTGCCGACGACGACGGCGGTGTCTCCCAAAGACACGGGAGTACGATTGGCGGCATGGACGGCCACTGAAACGGCTTCAATCAATGCAGCGTGCTCGAACGGCAGAGAATCCGGCAGCTGGCAACAAATACGAGCGGGCACGCTGACGTATTCCGCAAAGCAGCCATATCGGCGATAGTCATCGCAGCTGACTCCCAGCACCATGCGATTATCACATAAGTTTGGCCGACCACTTAGGCAGAAGTTGCACTTGCCGCACCAGACAGTGGAATCAAAGGTAATTCGGTTTCCTTCGACAAACCCCTGCACATCCTTTCCGACAGCTGACACCACTCCGGCGGCTTCATGTCCCATCACCAGCGGGGGAACTCGGCGTCCGCTGCTTCCATCCCAGCCGTGTATATCACTGCCACAGATTCCACAGGCCTGTACCTGAACCAGAATGTCCTCCGGACCGATCTCCGGTTTCGGGATGTCAGTAAGTTCAAGTTTCTTGTACTCAGAAAGAAGAAGAGCTTTCACGTGGCGGACCTGACGATGGGGCTTCAGAAACATTGTGCCTGGCAGAACATAATCCAGCACAGAAGTGACGTGATTCTATCGCCAATTCAGCTCACCACAATGAACGGCGTAATCAACACCTGCATTGTTCAGTGGGCGACGCCTCGGTGCGTCAGAGCCCGTGTCAGGACATTTTTTGTCATCTGCTGAACACGGGGGTCCGGGCCGTGAGGACGGCTGAAGTGAGACCACGGGATGATGTGCCCGGGAGGTGACGACAATCCCTGTGCCCAGAAAATCGTCGACGCGTTGAAGACGATATTCTGCCTGGGACCGTTGAATGTCACCGCTTCATAGCGGCCCTCCCGAGTGCCACCTGACCAGATGGACCCGGCAGCGACGACGGCCAGATCCGGACGTGCCGGATCTGGTTCTCCGTGATGTTCCCAGCCCACCAGTCCTGGAATGCTGTCGCCGTTCTTCATTCCGGTTCCGTCAAACAGCCAGTGAAGCTCGTTAACGCAGGTCCAGTCCCCACCGCCATTAAACGGCACTACACTACGGACCCCCATGATCTCGCGTTCATCCGGTCGGGTCGCCTGCAGTCCGGCGAACAGCGCTGCATACGATCTGAGTTCGTCATCGCGTAATTCACCAAAACAGCCGGCACGTGAGATAATGCGACCGGGCTGGCCCCCGGACGAAGCCGCAAAGGGGGAGTCGATGAACACGGAATTGCCGCACAGCCACAGCAGACTCACTCCGCCGTTCATGGCCGCCTTGACGACATCGAACTGTCGCTGATCCCAGTATTCGTCGTGTCCGACGCTGATGAACGCTTTGCCGCGATTGATGAATCCCGGACTGCACGTGTCCATGTTGGAACCATAGGTCACGTCGTATCCGTGTTGCTCCAGCCAATAGCTTAACGGAAACTCCCACAGGAGAAACTCGCCTGACCCTACGGACAGGGGGTGGTCAAAGATCTGGTTGTATTTTCCATACGGCCGGTCGAAACTGACGGCAACTTCCGGTGCGTGGGCACCGTCCGGGTGAGTATACAGCGACTCATTGACCGGCCAGCGATTGTAGGCCTGCCAAGTGTTGTCACTGCACTGAAAGACAAGATCTGCCTGGCGATCGTCCTTCACAATAAAGATGACGTAGCTTTGCCAATATGGTTCGTGCGGGGACGCCGGCAGCGTTGTCAGTTTGCCCAGATAAACACCGCTGACCCAGTCCTGCGGGATAGTGAAATCAACAGACGCATCCCACTGACATTCTCGCAATCGTCCTGGCCGCGGTCCCATGTCGGGCACAGGCTGAGGCGTTCCTTCCAGCGGCCCGAACGTCGCCTTGTGGCAACCTCCCGCGCCGCCGTAGTACCCCATTCGATAAACATCCAGCTGAAACGATTGTGCCGGATCCGTGCTGACGAAAACCTCCAGTTTGTCACCCGCAGTAATAGACTGCCGCGAGCAATAACCTTCAATCAGCGCCGTGCGATACTGGCCGGAGTTCACACGAACCCGTGTCAGTTGCCAGTCGGTCGTGCCCGGTTTCCGATTTTCTGCTTCGATGACGGATGCGTCCTGTTTCCGGCGCGATGGTATGGCTGCTGGCGCCGATTCTGCTGAAATGGCAGAGGCGGCTGCCGACGCTGCTAATGCGGTCGTTTTGAGCACGTCGCGGCGGGGGACGCGAGCATTGCGTGGCTGCAAGTCGGGGTCGGTCGTCATCGGGCACCTCTGTTCGATCTGGCTGGCGAAGCTGTGCATGATGATCGCATACGAGATGCTCCTGGGCAATCGCTGAAAGATCAGGCACAGGCCACGCCAGTTAGCGATCATCGAAAGATAGCTTAAGTTCGTTGAGCGGTGAAGTGCCCCTCCGCAAACGGGCTATCACCGCGTTTCACCACATTCCGTGACTGCACTCCTATAAGTCCTGGCCGCGAATTTCTTCCTGCAGTTTGCTGAGTGCGACGTCCATCGACACGACCGGATGGAATCCAAAGTCGCGTTGTGCGGCGGCGATACTGTAGCTGTGTGAACCCGCCAGTTGGGCGGCAACGAATGGCGTCATGGGAGGCTCTCCGGGCAGTGGCAGCCATTTCCATGCTGTCTCCAGCACGCTGCCGACCCGACATGCTCCGGAATAGGAAATCGATTTTTGCACGGCAGGCAGGCCCGCCAGTTCCAGCAACTGGTCAATCCACTGCCAGAGATTCACTGACTCCGGCTCGTTGATGAAATAGGCATTTCCGGCTGCCGTCAGCGATTCGCGTAACGACTTCTCGGCCTGTAGGTGTGCCGCAGCAGCGTTTTCAACGTTCACCATGGAAACAACATTGCTGCCATCACCGACCCGACGCAGTCGGCCGGACTTCGCTTTCCTGATGAGTCGTGGAATCAGATGATTGTCGCGGCATCCCCAGATCAGGTGAGGTCGCAGCGAGACGGTTCTTAACCCGTCATCATCGTTGGCGGCCAGCACGGCCTGTTCACCCAGGGCCTTGGAATGAGGGTAATGGGAAAGCCATGTTTCAGGATAGGGGAGTGACTCGTCGGCATCAATGTGATCACGGCCATCGAAAACGACGCTCGGCGAACTTGTATAGACCAGCCGCTGAACGCCCTGACTGTGACATGCCGCAATGACATTTTCTGCGCCGACGGTGTTGATGCTGTAATACTTCTTCCAGGCACCACTAATGCCGGGAATTGCGGCCACATGGAAAACAGCGTCGACATCGCTGCAGGCCTTTTCAACCTTCGGTACGTATCGCAGGTCGCCCGTCATAACTTCGACGGGCAGCTCGGTGAGTGCCTTGTAACGCCCGCGGCACAGAACGCGCACATCGTGCCCGGCTGCCAGCAGCTGTTCCACGATGTACAGTCCGAGGAACCCACCTCCACCTGTGACTAACGCACGCATCTAAGCAACAAACTCCAAAGCGGCAGAGCATCTGGTGGCCGTGTCCCGGTGGTACGGCGTTTCCGGCAACTCAGGCACTCGATGCCACTGGTAAGCCTTATTATCAGTCATGGAAATCCTTAACGACGTTGCAATGGCAGAGCATAGGCGAATTGTATCAGTTGTGTTTTTCTGTGCCGCCCAGTGGTACCACGTTCGGCTCGTCACAGCTTGTGCTGCCTCCGCAACAGCCTGTCGGCGTCGACGAGGGTAATCCTTCAGCTGCATCACTTACGATGAATGGGGCGGCCGTGGCCGAATGGTTGTGTCCGTTATAAACACCAAAATCGTTGAACAGGAACTTCTTGGCGATGCGGTAATACAGATTCCGTTCAGGAATCTCGTGTCCCGGATGGTACTGGGATGTTCTCGGTACCATGGACTTCAGTTCCTGCATCGCTGTGCCGCGAGCCGTGGCATCTTTGGCGTTGTGCTTTTCAACGACCTGCTGCAGTAATTCCGGTCGCTCCAGCACAATGCAGCCACGGGTCGTTTCCTGCGCCAGAGTGCGAAAGTCAGCAAGGTATTCTGACTGAGTGAACTTATCGAACAGAGTACGATCGTCGTCTTCGCTGGAATGAATCGACTCATTTGAAAACTGAACAATGGGACACGGTTCGATATCGCCCCAGGGATTGATGTGGTGGCTGATGCCGTTGGCAGCCGGGCAGAGCGCCTGTCCGTCCCCATCGTAGTAGGCGTCGATGATGATGATGGGTTTCTTCGCTCGCATTTCGACCACAAATTCACGAGCACGACGCTGCTGTTTCTGGGTGAGACATAATTCCGGCATCGCGTCCGGACCCATAGGACGGTAGATGTGGAACCAAGTGTACAAGACTCCCATTTCGATCAGGCGGTCCAACCACTGTTCGTTCAGGAGATCGTCGATATTTGTTTTGCACAGGCTCGTACATACACCCGTCATCAGGTTCGCTTTGAGGCAGTTTTCGATACCCGCCAGCGTTTTGTTGTAGACGTCACTGCGACCTCGACGTTCGTCACTGATGATCTCGTTGCCTTCCACACTGATCAGCGGCGTTACGTTACCAAGGTCAAACAGCCGCCTGGCTTTCTCTTCCGTAATGAACTGACCGTTGGTGAACACCTGGAAATAACAGTCCGGGTGAGCCTCCAGGATTTCAAACAGTTCCGGATGCATGAACGGTTCGCCGCCGACAATTCCGAAAAACGTGTTGCCCGCCTGCTTTGCTTCTGTGATCAGCTTGTTCATCGCCGTCAGATCGATAGTCTGCTGCTTGTGACCAACGTCCACCCAGCACCCCTGGCATCGCAGGTTGCAGCTGTTGATAATCGACACATACAGGAATGGTGGAAAGAATTGTCCCTTCCGCATGCGGCGGCGGTGAGCAAGGACGGACCTGGTGCCCTTGATACCAAGATTCCAGACCAGCTTCCAAAGCAGCCGTTTGTTGGTCTCAAACAGCATCCGCCTGGCCATTTTGAGTGTGTACATCATCGTTTCCTGTGATTTTGTTTTCCAACGCTGCAGGAGTCGTTGGATCGAATTGGCATTATTCCGCGCATGTCGCCCAATGACCACCGGCTGGTCCGGATTTGGTGTGAGGATTCCGATTCCTCAGCCAGCTGTGGCGGCGAAGTCCACCTGACGATTGTCCAAGCGAACCACGTTGGGGAAATGGCCTGCCAGTTCGTTGCTGTGAGTCACGCACAGCAACGCGGCATCGTGTTCGGCGGCCATCGTGAGCAGCAACTGGCCGACGGTATCAGCTGTTGACGGATCCAGGTTCCCAGTCGGCTCATCCGCCAGCAGCAGCGACGGCTGGTAAATCAGGGCCCGGCACACGGCCACACGCTGGCGTTCTCCGCCGGACAGAGCGGCCGGTCGATGGGTCATGCGGTCCTGCAAGCCAACCTGATGCAGCAGATTTTCCGCGCGGGACTGCAGTTCGCGGCGGCGGCCGCCGAATCCGGCCAGTGTTGGCAACAATACGTTTTCCAGAACGTTGCACTGAGGCAACAGCTGATGTTCCTGAAAGATGAAACCGATGTGCTGATTGCGGAACGCGGCCAGTCGTCGGGCCGACAGCGACCATGGATTTTCGTTGAGAATCTGCACGACGCCGGAAGTTGGTTGATCCAGTGTGCCCGCCAGATGCAGCAACGTACTTTTTCCACACCCGGACGGTCCCTGCAGAGCCACGGCAGTGCCCGACGGAATCCGCAAATTGACGTCTTCAAGAATTGTCAGCGCCCCGCTGCTGGCAGGAAACGTACGGCTGACATCGGTCATCTGCAGAACAATGGGCATGTCAATGCTTTGTAACTGAGTGTGGGTGGCGGACTATTCCTCCTCAGCCCGGTACTCCTGAAGTTCAGTAGTGTACTCTCTGGGGATCTCGATGGAACGCAACGGCTGATCACGTTCCATGCTGCAACAAACGGTTTTCATTGTGCCTTTGGCCAAAAATCGGTCGCCGATTGTGAAGTGCACATCATATGTCAGCGATTTCACACCGATCCGCTGTACCATCAGCGTAACCTGCACTATATCCTCATAGCGAGCGGGCGATTCGAATCGGCATGTCGCGCACACGCGCGGCCACCCGATGGTACTGTCGCCCGACTGATGATTGACAATACTCAGCCCCAGCGACCGAAAGAACTCATGCTCGGCCTGCTCCATCCAGCGATAGAAGTTGGAAAAATGCACGATGCCCGCCATGTCCGTTTCACAGAACTCGACGCGCCGGGTTGTCACAAAAAATGAAGCCATACGTTAGTGTCGCTGGATGCAGGTCGGAAAGCGAAGCCATGAACGGCGGCCATCGTCGGCGCCGGATCATCATCGATGACGGTCGATGCCGCATCGTCGAGAATTCTAGGCTTTACGTCGCATAAGTGTACCGCCAGGACCCTAAGTCCCGAATACGGTGAAATGCGATGGTCCGCCGAACGCTGCCCGTGGCGGCGATCCTGATCCCGCCCGGCGTTGATTTCCTGGACATTGTTCCATTCTCCGCAGGGTGCCATGCCGGCGCGGTCTGGATTCTCGAGAAATACCAGCGCAGCGCCACCATCCAGCGGTGTTGGGGCGCTGTGTCGTTGGATGAGTTGAGCCGCCCAACGGTTGCCAGATCACTGAATAGCGACAGCACGAAGCTGATTTTTTCCTGGCACGGAAGCAGGCGGGGTGTCCTTGATCCACGTCCGGCTTTGCAGGACGCTTTGTGGACAGCCTCCGTAATGGCGGCTGGGGTGTTCTGTTGTGCGATGCATGTCGAGGGGATACCAACAGGTGAGCTACAGGAACGTCTGTCGGGATTACCTTGGTTCCGCAAGGCATTGCCGATTGGCGCCGTTACAATCTGGCGACCCTCCTGGTTGAGCCCGGCGAAATGGTACCCGCACCCCGGCGTCATTGGCCAGACAGCACATGGCCGCTTGATTGTCCGGAGCTACGACCGTGCGCTGTTTTCTCACCTCTTGTCGTTCGCTTTCGGCGGTGCCAGTCTGCTTCTGAATTTGTGGTTTCCGCTGCAAATTACGGTCTGTATCTGGCTATGTTATGTTTTACTATTGCGGCTGGGCCCGAATTCGGCTGAGTGGGAATTCACTGCGGACGCTTCATTGCTGAATTCTGCCGCACATAGTGGTAGCCGGCAGAACAATTGTAAACGTCAACTGCAGCGGAGATAGGTTCCGTTGCAGGTTCCGTCAGGCCGTCCGGGGCTGACGCCTTTCGCGCCGGATCAGTATCCGTCTTCGCATGCGTTAGTGACGTTGATGCAATGTGCCGGGAATATCCTTAGAATCAGATACAGCATGTTGGCGGGTGCATCCTGAGTCGGAAAGATGCCCAGCGACTCCGTACGGACTCACGTCCAGTCAACATCCGGCTGGTCGCGCAACCAACCAACATACAGAGGTCTCAACGATGAACGACGTGAACCGCACGACAACATCTGCACATGATTCCGGTCGCCGACAGTTTATCGGAAGGTCCTTGTCGATGGCAGCTGCCGGCATTTGTGCGGGAGCTGTCGCGTCTCCGGCGGGCGTGTATGCCGGTGGTGACGACGTGCTGAAAGTTGGCCTGATCGGCTGCGGTGGTCGAGGCACCGGAGCAGCGCAACAGGCTCTCCGGGCGGACGACAATGTAAAGTTGGTCGCGATGGCTGATGCCTTCGAAGATCGGTTGCGGTTAAGCCTCCGGACCCTGTCCTCCCAGGAAGACGTCGCTGGCAAAGTCGATGTTCCACCAGACAAGCAGTTTGTGGGGTTTGACGCCTATGAAGAACTGCTGGCGTCCGATGTCGATGTCGTTCTGCTGACAACTCCGCCACAGTTTCGCCCCATGCAGCTGAAGGCGGCCATCGAAGCGGGCAAACATGTGTTTGCCGAAAAACCGGTGGCTGTGGATGCGCCGGGCGTCCGCTCCGTACTGCAAACCTGTGCCGAAGCAAAACGAAAGAACCTTTCCGTCGTGTCGGGACTGTGTATTCGTTACGACGGAGGCTTTCGTGAAACGGTGCAGCGTCTGCATGATGGGTCCATCGGTGACATTCATACCTTGATCGCCAACGATTATCGAGGTTCGATCTGGGTCAAGCCTCGCAAGGATGACTGGACGGATATGCATTGGCAGATGAGAAATTGGTACTACTTCACCTGGTTATCCGGTGATTTCAATGTGGAACAGCACGTTCACTATCTGGATGTGTGTGCGTGGGTGATGGGCGAATATCCGGTGAAGGCGATGGGCCTGGGTGGTCGTCAGGTACGAACCGACGCGATGTATGGCAACATCTACGACCATCACAGCGTGGCGTACGAATTCGAAAACGGCGTCAGGTTATTTAGCAACTGTCGGCAGCAGAGCGGCTGCAAGAACAACATGTCGGCCTACGCGCTCGGATCGAAAGGTCGTGCCGAAGTTTCTGAACGTCGATTGGAAATCACAACCGATACGACCTGGCGCTTCGAAGATAAGGTCAAGAACATGTATCAGGTAGAACACGACGAAATGTTTGCCGGGATCCGCGCTGGCCACCCGCTGAACAACGGCAAGTACATGGCGCACAGCACGATGCTGGCCATCATGGGCCGCATGGCAACGTACACGGGGCAGGAGATCACATGGGGACAGGCCATGGCGTCCAAACAGAATCTTTCGCCCAAAAACTACGCCTGGGGTGATGCTCCGGAAGTGGAAATCGCCCGACCGGGCATCACGAAGTTTGTGTGATTATGAACGATGAACCACGTCTGCTGATCCTCGGAGCTCATCCCGATGACGCCGAATTTCACGCGGGCGGTCTGGCAGCGATTTACCGGCAACTTGACCGCCCCGTTAAGTTGGTCTCCGTGACCGATGGTGCCGCGGGTCATCATGAACGCTCGCCCGCCGAACTGATTCCGTTGCGACGCGCAGAAGCAGCTGCTGCGGGTGCCGTCATCGGGGCCACTTATGAAACCTGGAACTTTCCCGACGGCAGCCTTGAACCGACTCTCAATGTCCGTCGCCGCATCATCCGTGAGATCCGTGAATTTCAGCCGGATTTAGTGCTGACTCATCGGACGTGCGATTACCATCCGGATCATCGATCGGTCGGTCAGTGTGTCCAGGACGCTTCCTACATGGTCACTGTGCCGCACGTCGTTCCCGATGTTCCTGCGCTGCGGGAAGACCCCGTCGTCGCGTATCTGCCGGATCTGTTTACCAGGCCAGTCCCGCTGCGAACCGATGTGATTGTTGAAATTTCCGACCAGATGCAGGCCATTGCGAAAATGCTGGCGTGTCATCGTTCGCAGGTGTTCGAGTGGCTGGCGTACGAAGCGGACATTTTGCAAACCGTCCCGGACGATGAGCAGGAACAAATGGCATGGGTGGAATCCTGGGCGGCAGGACACATTCGTCTGCGCGCCGATCGGCACCGCAAAGAACTTGTCGCACGCTGCGGCGATGTGCGCGGCCGGGAAACCGAGTTCATCGAGATGTTTGAAATCAGCGAATACGCTCGGCAGCCGGACGCGGAATCAGTTCGGCTGCTGTTTCCGGGTGCGCTTTAGTCAAACTCATAAACGACGGGCAGACCGCTTCGCGGGTTCGGACGGCACGAAATTCTGTGCTGCGCTTCGATAACGGTGCTGAGCACGGTCTAATACGTTACAGCCTCTGAATGTATTCCCTCTGCGAGAACCACCATGCCCAGCCATCTTCGCCGTCTTGTCATCTTTACCAGCGTTGTGGTCCTGTTCACACTGCCCCGCCAGTTATCGGCCGACGACGCCTTTCAGCCGATGTTCAACGGTAAAGATTTGTCCGGCTGGGCACTTACCAACACTCCTTCTGAAACATGGAGCTTTCAGGACGACATGCTTGTCTGCACCGGAGCACCCATCGGAGAATTGCGTACGGAGAAGATGTATCAGAACTTTGTGATGGAGCTGGAATGGCGACACATGGTTCCGCGCGGCAATGCCGGCATCTTTGTCTGGGCGGATGACATCACCTCACGGGGAGTACCGTTTCATCGCGGCGTTGAGGTTCAGGTTCTGGAAAACGCATACGGCAACTCAAAGGGGCATACAACTCACGGCGACATCTTTCCGATTCACGGAGCTACAATGACCCCCGTCAATGGACGTGGTGGCAGCCGGGCGTTTCCGACGGAGAATCGCTCGAATCCAAGTCCCGAGTGGAATCATTACCGGATCGAATGTCGTGATGGCGAGATCTCACTGGCCGTGAACGGCAAAGTCGTGACGCGCGGAACGGATTGTGTGCCTCGCAAAGGCTATATCTGCCTGGAGTCTGAAGGAGGCGTTGTACACTATCGAAACGTCCGAATCAGGGAACTCCCGTCGACAGATGTGAAAGCAGCACACGTCGCGATTGCCAATCGTGGGTATCGGTCTCTGTACACGGGGCTGAATCTGGATGGCTGGAAGGCTGCGGGAACCGATTCGCATTGGCAGTCGAAAGACTGGGTTCTGGCCTTCAACGGTGCTGCAGATGCAACTGGCACTCTGATGACGATGGAATCATTCAAGAACATCGGGTTTGTCGTTGACGTACGCCTGAAAGGAAAATCCAGCAGAACATTGATCAACTCGGGATCGGCAGAGACAATCGATCTGAGTGACCCGCAGATTGCACCGCACCTGGCGCCGGTTGGTCGCTGGAACCGAGTCGAAAGCGGTATTCGCAATGGAAAACGCTGGGTGACGGTCAACGGTCATCAGGTTTCGATGGCCGAAACTGCGGCCGGTGATTCGCCTGGCGCGATCACGCTATCGCCGACCGGGCCGGTGGACTTCTGCAATATCTACGCTCGGTCAACGGACGTTGCTGAATAGCCAGAGGCGTCCCGGATACTGTTCCGGCATGAAGAAAGGAAATCCGATGTCGCTGCCTTCCGTGGAAGTGCTCGAAGCACACCATTCTTTCCCGGGGCCATATATGTTCAAGGTCATCGGAGTCGCTGACGGCAGGTTTACCGGACGTGTCATTGCACAGGTCCGCGACGAGCTCGGCCTTGAACAGGATCCTCCGTATACACTTCGAAATACGCCGAAGGGAAATCATGTCGCCATTACGCTGGAACCCGAATGTGACTCGCCTCAGCAGGTGCTGGCGATTTACAGTCGACTGATGGGCGTGGACGGCATGGTGATGCTGCTGTGATCACAGCCGGGTCCGGAGGCGAACAGTTGTCAAGTTGGAGAGTGGGGCCGGGGTTGGAGCGAAAAGCGAGTGCCCCCGGGCTTCCTTCGCAAGTTCAGTCCAGCCCCCGCCACCCACAAGTCCGAAACCACAATCCGTTACTGCAGCCGCCCGCCTGTTGAGTTCAGGTTGGTGAAGTGCCACAATAGGTACGTGCCCAATCCATTCCAGGATGTCTTGTGGGTACACTGGTGGGCTGCAATCGAACAAGGTGAGAACGTCCTGCCCTTCTGGTTCTCCGCCGCACCAGGTGAAGCGCTGTCCAGTCATTGAGACAAAAAAATGAGATCAGCCATTGTTCAGAAACACAAGTTTTTAATTTCAGCGCGGTTTGCGAAGGGGCAGCGACGGCGAATCATGCAGGACAGGAACAAATGGAATGTCGATCGAAATCGGTTGTGGTTATGCCGTAGCCGATTCACTCGCATGCCCTTGTTGCTGAGTATCTGGACCTTGATCAGCCTGCCTGCTGCCAGTGACACCGTCTCATTCAACAGGGACGTGAGAGCAATTCTGTCGGACCGCTGCTTTCAATGTCACGGGCCCAACGAAGAGACTCGACAGGCAGAATTGCGACTGGATGTTGCCGACGACAGAGAAGGGCCGTTCCATGATCGCGACGGACACCGAGTCATTACACCGAAGGATCTGCAGGCCAGCGCAATCTGGCAGCGACTGACGACCAACGACGATGCCGAGCGGATGCCGCCCGCAGAGTCTAACGTAAAGCCACTCACATCCGGGGAAAAACAGGTCATCAGACAGTGGATTCTTAATGGAGCGCAGTACGAGGATTTCTGGGCCTTTGTGTCGCCACAGCGACCGACAGCACCGGACGCCGCAGATCCACAGTGGAACTCGCCCATCGATCGTTTTGTGCTGGCTCGGCTGACAGTGGAAAAGATGACACCCCAACCGGCCGCGGACAAACGAACGCTGATCAGAAGAGTCACGTTGGATTTGACCGGGGTACCTCCGACACCAACTGAGATTCAACGCTTCCTCAATGATCAGTCTCCTGAGGCTTACCAGGATCTTGTCGATCGCCTGCTGGCGACTCCGCGGTACGGAGAACATATGGCGAAGTACTGGCTGGACCTGGTGCGTTTTGCGGACACTAACGGAATTCATCATGATCACTACCGGGAAATGACACCCTATCGCGACTGGGTCATTCGAGCGTTCAATGCCAATCTGCGTTTCGACGACTTCGTGACGTATCAGATAGCGGGCGATCTTTACGAACAACCGACAATCGATCAGCAGATTGCGTCCGGCTTCAACCGCCTGCATCTGGTGATTGATCGAGGTACCGCAATTCCAGAGGAGAGCTTCAATCGAAATGTGGTTGATCGAGTTTCAGCATTTGGAACGGCATTTCTTGGACTGACGCTGGGGTGTGCCGTCTGTCACGACCACAAGTACGATCCGGTCACGCAGAAAGATTTCTATCAGCTGTCTGCCTTTTTCAATAACTTCGACACGACCCCGGAAACGCCCGGCCGAGATACACATCCTCCATTCATTCAACTGCCGACGCCCGCACAGAGCGAGCAGTTGAAGCTGCTGGCGTCGCGGGTCGCCACCGTCACTGTTGAGATCAACACGCTCAGGAAAGCAGCGACGCCGGACGAAAAAGCAGCGGCGGTCGCGACATTGAAACAGAAAGAAGAAGAGCTCAAGGCAGTGACTCGGCAGAACGCAGATTTGAACACGTTGGTTCAGGTCAGCCTGGTATCGAAGGAGAGGACGGAAATTCGACCGGCCTATATACTGACTCGTGGTGCCTATGATCAGCCGGGCGAACAGGTGGAACGCAACACGCCTTCCTTTCTTCCACCACTGGATAGCGCGGAGAGTCTGAAAACCCGCATGGATCTGGCTCGCTGGGTGACGGACGGGCAGCATCCACTGACCGCGCGAGTTGCTGTGAATCGGTTCTGGCAGCAGTTCTTTGGTGTGGGATTGGTGAAGACGTCCGGGGATTTCGGCGCACAGGGCGAGTTTCCCAGCCATCCGGACCTGCTGGATGATCTGGCGAGCAGCTTTGTGCAGTCGCAGTGGGATGTGAAAACGCTGATCCGGGCGATCGTGTTATCGGCAACCTATCAGCAGTCTTCCAGCGCCCCCGTCGAAGCCTACCAGGCGGATCCGGAAAACCGTTTGCTGGGCCGCGGTTCGCGCTTCCGACTTGATTCTGAAATGATCCGTGATCAGATGCTTTTGGTGAGCGGTTTGCTGAATGAAACGATGTACGGAAAAAGTGTGAGACCACCCCAGCCACCGAACCTTTGGAAAAGTGTTTCGATGAAGTCTTCCAGCACCTACTCATTCGAAGCGGACACTGGAGAAAGCATTTACCGGCGCAGCATTTATTCCTTCTGGAAACGCGCGATGCCCCCGCCGCAAATGACAATTTTTGACGCTCCCACCCGGGAAAGCTGTGTTGCTCGGCGCGAGCGAACCAACACGCCACTGCAGGCGCTGGTGCTGATGAATGAGCGTCAGTACTTCCACGCGGCAGGAAACGCAGCACGAACGCTGCTGGCAGCTAATGATTTGAGTGAAGCGGCACGTTTGAGTCGTGCCTACGAGTCGGTCACGTCTCACCTGCCGGACACGGAGGAGCTGGCGAGTCTGCAAAACGGTCTAAGTGGTCTGCGTCTGACATATCAGCAGGATGTCGAATCGGTAAAAGCGGTGACCTCCGAGATTAAGGAGGCCAGTCACCAGGAACGTATTGAGATTGCTGCCTGGACAATGTTGGTGAATTCATTGTTCAATCTCGATGCGACGAAGACACGGGAGTAAATCATGGATCCATTTGAACAATACCAAATTCTGCAGTCGCGCCGGCAGTTTCTGAATCAATCGAAAGCGGGGCTGGGTGCTGCGGCACTCGCTGCGCTGGTGTCGCCACCATGCGTGGCGGACGGTAACTACGTTGCTGATGCCTTACCAAAGGCAAAACGCGTTATCTTTCTGTTTATGGCGGGCGCTCCAAGTCAGTTGGATCTGTTCGATCACAAACCGAAACTGGGCGAGAAATTTAGACAACCACTGCCCGACGACGTCAGAGACGGGCAACGCGTGACTGCGATGACAAAAGGCAGGGATCATCTGATTCAGCCTTCGATGTTCAAATTTTCCCCCCAGGGCCAAAGCGGCCTTTTCATGTCGGAATTGCTGCCTCATCTTTCGACGGTGGCGGACGATGTGTGTCTGATCAAGTCGATGTACACGGATGCCATCAACCACGATCCCGGCAAGACCCTGATTTGCACGGGGTCGCAAATCCCCGGCAAACCGAGTCTTGGAGCGTGGCTGAGCTATGGTTTGGGAACTTTGAACAAGGATTTGCCGGATTTTATCGTGTTGAACTCGGCTTTCTGGTCGGGTGATCAGCGCAACGTGCAGGCTTTGTACAGTCGGCTGTGGGGCACCGGTTTCCTGCCGTCGAAACACCAGGGTGTGGCGTTTCAGTCGTCAGGAGCCCCGGTTCTGTTCCTTTCAAATCCCGCCGGAGTCAGCCGCGCCAGTCGCCACAAAATGCTGGAACTGGTCACGGAACTCAATCAGAAGCACGCCGCCGAGATCGGCGACCCGGAAATCCACACCACAATTGCTCAGCAGGAGATGGCGTTCCGAATGCAGGCGTCGGTCCCCGAACTCACCGACATCAGTGCGGAGCCGGCAGCGATGCTGGATCTGTACGGCCCCGAAGTTCATAAGACCGGATCTTTCGCTCGCAACTGTCTGCTGGCTCGGCGAATGGTGGAACGTGGTGTGCGGTTTGTCCAGGTCTACCATCGCGGCTGGGATCACCATGCAGCGCTGCCCGGCAAGATGAGAGGTCAGTGTTTCGACATTGATCAACCGTGTGCGGCACTGATTAAAGACCTGAAGAATCGTGGTTTGCTGGACGACACGCTGATCGTATTCAGCGGTGAGTTCGGGCGAACCGTCTATTGTCAGGGAAGTCAGTCGGCCACAGATTATGGTCGTGATCATCACTCACGATGCTTTACCGCATGGCTGGCTGGCGGAGGCGTCAAAGGAGGAATCGAGCATGGGCGGACCGATGAGTACAGCTACAACATCGTGGACCAGGACGGAAAAAAAACGACACGATTTGAAGATGGTGCCATCCACATCCGCGACCTGAATGCCACCATCCTGCATCAACTGGGCATCGACCACCGTCGCCTGACCTTCCGCTTTCAGGGACTGGACCAGAAACTGACGGGCGTGGAAGAAGAATCACACGTGCTCACGAAGATTCTGAGCTGAAAAAAATGGAGGGGATATCTGCGTTATCTAAGCGTTTGCAGCAAAGTACGCCGCTCGATACGCGGCGTCGATGATTCGGGCGGACTTTGTACGTCCAGCGAAGTCACAGGTCACACTTCGTGCGACCTGTGGAAACTGAGTTCATTCCGGGATGAGGTTTGACAGAGCAAAACTGGTTGTTGTGCGGGCTGCCAGCCTGTGGCTTGCAATTGTCGGCAGGCAGACTGCGTGAACTACCAAGAACCACCCGTGCCCAACTGAGGAGTCCGGTCCGCCGCTCAACGTTCCGTTTGTTTGCATGTTTCCAGTGACAGGCGGATGTACCGGTGACTCCCTCTGTCTGTCACTTCAATGCCGGTGGTGAGTCCATTGGCTCTTCGTCTTCCGGTGGCACAACGACGCGAACGGAGGGTGCGTCTTCAACGCTGGAATCTTCTGTGGGATAAGCGCTGCTGAATGCACTCGCTTGAAACGTCGTGACAGTCTTCCGGCGAAACCACTCCGCCAGGTAAGAGCCGAGCCGTCGCCGGGCACTCGGGATAAGCAACGAAAAGCCGACACAGTCGGTAAGCAGTCCCGGCGTGATCAGAAATGCCCCCGCCAGCAGAATCATGACTGCGTCCATGATTTCCTGTGATGGCACCTGTCCGGCAGCGGTCTGCTCGTGGATCTTGCGCCAAACCTGCAGTCCCTGTCGTCGAGCCAGGTTCACGCCGACGATCCCGGTGATCAGTACTACGACAACGGTCGTTAACAGGCTGGTCCGCTGTTGCAACTGGTTCAGAAGAACCAGTTCTACCAGTGGAATGAGAATGACACACAGCAGAATTCGTCCAAGCACCGTACTTACTCACTTCCAATCGCCATGATCTATCAGCTTCAGGAAAAGTTCGGCTCCGTGTTTGGAGCGGAAACTGTGGGCAGGTCACCTGTGTGACGCCTTACTGCCAAGACAAAAAACGGATGGTCAGCCGTCAATTACGGGTCGGTCGTCGGCAGGGATTTTTCTTTTTCGGATGTGCAGCTTATTTCCTGGCCATGGAACGCAACTTCACCGCACGAAACCAGACTTTTTTCCCGTGATCCTGCAGACCAATGTAGCCGCTCGTTCGTTTGCCAAATGTCTGTGCGTCACTGAATTTGCTGTGGGAGATCTTCTGATTCCATTCGTCGTTTCCAACAACAGTATCGCAGACCAGAGCACCGTTGTGCCAGATCGCTATTCGCTTTTCCACGCACAACACTCGAGTTGTGTTCCATGTCATTGGAGGTTGTACCGAACTTTCGATTGCAGGATACAGAGCGTACAGAGCTCCTGCCTGGTGGTGGATGCCAGGATCTCTCTCGCCAGTCGCATAGATCTGGATCTCCGGGGCATTGAAAGCAATCTTCTTCGTCGATTCATCGGCGTGAATCAAAATCCCGCTGTTGCCGTCTGCCTGTGTCCGCCATTCAACGATCAACTCGTAGTCCTGGTGCATCTTCGTCGTGATCAGGTCGGTTCGCGACGAACCATCACTGTAGAGCATTCCAGCTGTGACAGTCCAGCCCGACGACGGGGCTTCTGTCTGTTTGTAACCTCTCCACCCTGTCAACGATCGTCCGTCGAACAGTTCCTGCCATGGGGTGTCTCTCTCTGACTGGCACGGCTCCTCCGCCCGCACCATCTGCGGGCTGCCGGGCAGCAGAACGCAGGCAAGCAGTGAATTCACTAGTCGAATGTATCTCACGTTAATCTTCTTCAGGCGATTACAGCGACACAGTGCGGGCATCGATGGACCACAACGTTTTCGTCGTTGACCGTGCGTAAAAACAATCGTGTCGCGGCAGATGCTATTGGTGATCGGCGGGCCAACGTATTTGACCGGCAGGGCTGCCGATTCACAATCGTTTGCACGTACGGTGAGACTGAACTCAGGAAAAATGCGCCCCTAAATCAGAAAACGGACACTCATGCGCATAGAAAAACGCTCCGAAGGAGAATCTCTTTCGGAGCGTTGTATTTATAGTTTACTGCGTTGACTGGTTGCCGCCCCGCGGGACTCGCAATCGCAGTCGAGTCAGTAAATTATTTGCATGCTGGTTTGCAGACTCGGCACTGTATGGTCTTTTCGACCATTTGGCAGACCTGGACTTCAACCTCACGCTGCTCTGGTTTATTGACACAGACGCAGTACGTGTAAGGAACTTCTTCCTTCACAACTCGAGGGCAGCAGACCGTTCGAGTTCGCTGTTCCTGACGAGTTTTTGTGACACAGTACGTGTAAGGAACTTCTTCCTTCACAACTCGAGGGCAGCAGACCGTTCGAG
>JABABI010000089.1 GCA_014238335.1 Fuerstiella sp. | reverse complement strand
CCATAGTCATCCTCGCCCGCCAGAATCGCAAGCATAACCGCAGCATTCCCGCGTTGACCGGCCCGGACAAGTTCACGCGAAATGCCGCAGCGGCGCTGATCGTCTTTTTCGTTCGGCAGCTTCGGTGTTAGAAACGCGACAACCTCCGTTCCGTAGCCACCCAAAGTCAGTCCCTCAGCCGCGTGAATCGACGGCCAGAAATCTTCTCCGTGCAGACCATTTCGCAGTACCATCAGACACTGATCACGAGTCGCGGCATCAATGCTGATCGTGTCACTGGCACGAACGTTCAGCGACGGAATGGCAAGGCAGATCAATGCAGCGAGATAGTGATGGGACGTGAACATTGGTGTGCATTTCATATTGGCAGAAGGTTCGGGGCGTACGCAGTCTGAATGCAGACCCGGCGCAAGTACGGCTCAGGCAGGAATAACTCCCTGGCCGGTGGTGGAATCGGGATCATCAAAGCAGGAAATCACCACGCCGTCCAGCCACCGTCGACCAGAAGATTCTGGCCGGTAATATAACTGCCGGCATCGCTGGCCAGCAGCAGCAAAGCTCCATTCAATTCCTGCGGCACGCCCATACGCCCCATCGGACTCTTTGTCTTCAATCGTTCCACCATTTCAGCCGGAGCTTTGTCTGAAGGAAACGGTCCCGGGCTCAGGCAGTTGACTCGCACGCCGTCCTTGCCCCAGTACACGGCCAGATGCCGTGTCATGTGAATAATGCCTCCCTTCAGTGCATGATACTGCACCGGACTGGCCATGCAGACGCCGTCATAGGCATCAGGATAAGAACCAACAACGCCATACATCGAACCAACCATCACGACGGCCCCCGCAGCGCCCCGCGCCACAACGTGGTCTCGCAGGTGACGAGCCAGCAGAAAATATCCCGTCGCGTTTTTCAGATCACTGCTGAACGCATCGGCAGTAACATTGGTCAGGTCCAATGCGTGACCCTGCTGCCCGTTGTTGATCAGAATGTCAACAGCCCCCGCAGCGTTAACGGCGGCCGTAAAACCCGCGGCGACAGATGCTTCATCCAGTTGATCCAGCTCTACCCCGAAGTGTTTCGCAGTGCCAACGCAGGGCAGTCCATCCGCGACCCGCTGTGCTCGCGATTGCAAACGACTGGCCACCACAACGGTCGCTCCCGCCTCTGCCAGCGCGCGACAGAACGATTGACCGAGGTAACCGGATCCTCCCGTGATCAGAGCGACTCGACCACTGAGATTGAATAGAAGTTGAACCGTCGATTCGCTCATATCCGTATCCATTTTTCTGTTCTGACAGATTCCAGAGCCGCGAGATTTACTTTCAGCGTCTGCAAAGACTCGCCCAGCGTGCAGACGGGAGGACCCTCGCCGGCGATCTGATCGAGAAATGCGTTCGCCTGCCTGACGAACAGGTCGTCACGTTCAAGCGTATATTCCTGTTCAACATGCCACGGGCCGTCCGGCTCACTGGACGAAAGCCAGCGGTGGCGGTGTCCTTCGAATCGCAGGGCTCCACGTTCACACACGACGGTCAGCCTGGATTCATTGACAGGCTGATGCTGATTCATGCTGAAGGAGCCCAGCACTGCCGCGTGGCGAGTGATGACATGAACCGTGTCTTCCACATCAACGCCGTCCAGAACACAGTGCTCCGCATCGGCAACCAGACGCGTGATCGGCCCCACAATCCATTCGGCAGCGTTCATCACGTGAGTCAGGGCGTCCTGAATTGCTCCACCACCGGCTTCGTGCTTTGTGTAGTAGATTTCGCGGTACGCCGGGCGGTAGAAAGGAAAATGCTGTCCTCCCATATACACAATCTGGACCGGTCGCCCGAATGCTTCTGTGTGGAGAGTATTCTTCATGTCGACCAGCGCCGGATGTTGTCTCAAAACGTACGCGACACTGACCGGCAGCCGGTGTGCCTCGACCGCTGTCTGCAGGTCAGAGACTCCATCCATAGAAATACTCAACGGTTTTTCAATCAACGTCGCAATTCGGCGGTCCACCAGCTGCCGCGCCATCGGCACGTGCAACGGCGCAGGAGTACAAATCACAGCACCGTCGAAGGGCCCGTTCAATGCGTCATCCAGTGACACAAAGGACTGCTGCAGGGCGTACGAATCAGTGATTCGCTGCCGCAACTCGTCGTTTGTTTCGCACAGAACGACATCAGCCCGCCCCGTTTTCTGAAAACACCGGACGTGGCGTTCACCAATGGATCCGCCACCGATGACCAAAATGTTTTTCATAGAGCTTTCCAGCAATCCTGACACTGAGTGATCTGGTACCGCACCATGTGTAAAATCGACTGAGACCGTACGGTCATGCGGACCATGTCGCCGGGCAATACTGCACAGAAAGCTGCTTCGGTTCGCTCAGCACCAGACCGTCGACAGACAGAATAAGTCCGCCTAAGGTGACAATGGCACGAAGTCTGAAGAATTCTGTTGTATTCAGCAAACGAAGCCGCGACAAACAGAGCATGTCGGGTTTATGGCGAAGGCGACTAACTGGACAATGCGTCAAATTTCAGCGTCACAACAGATTTCGGCTCCGTTCGCGAGAATTTTCTGTGAAGCTGAAATAATTGAGGTCCGACAGGCATCTCTATCCGGATGCCTTCGGCAACGCCAGCCATCACTTTCCAGGTGATGTGACTAATGGTGAAATCGGCAACGTTTTATAGCTTTGTCACTTAGACAGTGATGGCAACTTTGACTTTTGTCAGGTGTGCCTTCCCGATCGAGTGGTCATGGTGGCAACTCGAATCACGAATTCAATTGAAGTATTGTGGGTTAAGAATCACATCAGGAGACCTGAGAATGAAACTGTTTCGTAATTTGGTTTGTTTGTCGCTGATCGCCGTCCTGGCGGGCAGTGTTGTGGCCGACGAAAAGGAGAAGAAGGGTAAACGAAAGGGCAACGCCAAAGTCCCCACCGCCACCCAGCGTTTTGTTAAGGACATGGAGCTGACCGCCGATCAAAAGATAAAAGTGGCAGCCATCGACAAACAATTTGCGGCAAAAGTCAAAGAACTGGGAGCGCAGAGAAGGTCGATTCTGACAACTGAACAGAGAACTGCTCAACGTGATGCTCAGAAAGCAGCCAGAGAAGCGGGCAAGTCCGGGGCAGATACTCGCAAGGCCGTGGCCAGTGCCCTCAAGATAACGGACGAGCAAAAGGCCGCAATGAGCGAACATAGCAAAGCACAGGCGGCACTCACCGGCGAAGTCGTCGCCGCGTTGAAGAAGGTCCTGACTGCTGAACAGCAGGAAAAACTTCCTAAGGCCCGTGGCAAAGGCAAAACCAGCAAAGGTAAGAAGAAAAAGAAAGACGCCGCATAGTCCGAGTCGCGCGGACTCCTGGCGACTCCTGTGAGCGATATCGCAGCTGACGGCGGCGGCAGTCGCTGCACTTCGGTGCAGGGCTCTGGGAAGCCGATTCTGCTTTGATGTACACACGGTGATCCGGTGGGCAGAACACTTGGAAGAATGCTTCGGCGTGCTGTCATGCCGCAGAAACACTAAAACGAAGCCCCACGATGCCTAATGGTGACGCGGGGCTTTTTTCGTTTCGTAATGTTTGTCAAGGATGTAGAAGTAGACGACTCATTCCACAACATTATCGCCAGCAGCGGTAGTGTCTGCTGAAGTCGAAACATCCGCGAGTGGTGTTGATCCTGTCGACTCGGCGTCAATCTCAACAGTTTTACGCAGCTGAATATCCGGCAGATCCAGATTCAGATCTTCGTCGCTGCGAGAACGCATGATCATGCGGATCGGGACTTCCTGAAATGGTGACACTTCACGCAGAAAGCCCAGCAGGTAGCGCTTCCACGATTCGTCGAACAGCTTGGGTTCGTTGCACTTGACAACAATCGTAGGCGGTGCTGTTGCCACCTGAGTGGCATAGTAAACCTTTGGACGCTTGTTCTTGCGGTGTGCCGGTGGGTTCTTTTCCACAGCGGCCTTCACTGCCCGGTTCAGTTGACCGGTACCCATTCTAACCTGCGCCTGTTTGTAGACGCTTTGCGTGAGGTTGATCAGCTGCCGTATGTTGCGGCCGTCTTTAGCTGTCAGTACGGCGATGGGCACATGACGCATTGATGCAAACGAACCGACAAGATATTCGCCCCATCGGTCAATCGTCATCTCCTCCGCCTGAGCGAGGTCCCATTTATTGACGACAAAGACGCACGGTTTGTGGTGTTTTGAGATTTCTTCGACAAGCTGCTTATCGACGCGGGAAACGGTTTCTGTGGCATCAAAGAACATCAACACTACGTCCGCCCGGCGAATGCTCTTTTGAGCTCGCACAAGCCCATAGAATTCGATGTTGTTCTCAAGGCTCTTGCGTTTACGAACTCCGGGAGTGTCAATAGCCACAAAGGTGCGACCGTCTACGTCGAATCGAATATCAATGCTGTCGCGAGTTGTTCCCGCAATCTCGCTGACGATCACGCGTTCTGATTCGGCCAGCTGATTGATGAATGTGCTTTTGCCAACATTTCGCCGCCCAACAATTGCCAGGCGCATTTCCGGAGGTTCGAACAGATTCGCTCCTTCCTCGTTCTCATCCTCACCGGCACTGGGAAGGTGCTCCGCAATTGCCTGCAACAAATCAGCACGATTGCGATTACCCTTCACGCTTGTGACAACCTGCGGCAGATTCGCCAGCCGCAAAAAGGTGCCAGCTTCGACGTCCAGTCGGGACGAGTCGCACTTGTTGACGACCATCAACATCGGCTTTTCGATGCGCCGCAACCGTTCGGCGACTTCCTGGTCCAGCGGAGTAATCCCGGCCTTCGCGTCCACGACAAACAACAACAGATCGCACTCCGCCAGTCCGACGTCGATCTGCCGTTCAATGTCGTCCGACAGATCGTCACTGTCCACGATGCCGATGCCACCGGTGTCAACCAGTTCGAAGTACCGGTCCTTTTCATGCATCATCCACGTCACTCGGTCACGTGTGACTCCGGCCGTGGAATCCACGACTGACAACAGCTTGCCCGCCATCCAGTTCAGCAGCGAGCTTTTCCCCACGTTTGGGCGACCGACAATCGCCACTTTGGGAATACCCATGATGCTGAAACCTCGTTCTGAGAAAGGAGACCGTAGCCTCGGACGATGCGAGCTAACGCTTAAACAATCAGACTTACCTGGTGCTCATCGCAGCTCGAACACCTGACCACTCACGACTTCCCGAAACGGCCTCGCACGGCCCTGCAGGAAGGCCCTTGTATACACGGTTCTCGATTTGCCAGGCAAAATACCGATCAGCCGGGCAGACTACACAGCGAAAAGCGGAATCGTTAGAGAGAAGATGTCATTTCCGATGAGTTGTTCACGATTTCCATGCACATGGCGTGACGACGTCGACCAAAGTCGGATTGGACAACGGACCGGGCACGCAGCACTTATTCACAACGTCCGCCGGATTGCCGTTCTCGCCGGGTGGAAATGCGCGCGGCGACAGTAAGGGATTATTCTTTCCTTTTGCAGAAACACGATCGATCAATGGTGACATTCGAGCTTTTCGACGCCAATGGAAAGGCCGTTCGCGGCTTTCCTGCAGCTGCCGTTTTTCCTGTTTTCCAGTACTGTAGCCAGCCCGTGCAGTGACCAGAAGCTGTTTGGGCCGGCACCGCATGTCCTTACGGTATACGAGCATATTTGCTGCCACTCTATCCTGTTCCAGCAGCAATGTGCCCAGAGCATGGCGCGCCGGCTGGATCCAGCCCCATGGTTCGTCGTAATTCATCGCGTCGTCCCGGCAAACGGCCTCACGCAGGTGTGCAAACACCAGATCAAACTTTCCCTGGCAGCTTCCATCAGACCAGCATCGCTGTCTTTCGTGAGGTATAGCTGGAACAGCAATGCGTGCAGGAAGTCGCTGAGGAGCTGCAAATGTCGGTGGGCGCCGCGCGAGTTGCCAAATCGTGATTCATGCACACCTGCCGGAAGCCCGACAAGGGGTTCATCAAAGACTGACACGCCCTAAACAGGCCGCGGCTCTGCCAATAGACCAGGCGAGCCGCTCGTTCACGCGTCCTTCAAATCATCACCCACTTCGGTCACGAACTGTTGCAGCAGGGCGAGCGAATGCATGGCTTCATCGTCCGTCATACACATTGGCGGTGCGACTCGAATGACGCAGCCGGCGAGCGGACCGAGCAGATGAATACCATCGTTTTGGTCGTTGCCGCGGTAGCACTGCTCAACAACCGCGTTAGCCACCTCGTTGGGAGCCGTGGAACCGACCTGGCCGCATTCAATGCCAAAAACCATTCCCTCACCGCGCACATTCACGATAACTCCCGTCTGTTTTAGCTTCCGCAGGCCATCAAGGAAAATCGTGCTCAGATGCCGCGTGCGGTCGATGATGTCCGTTGATTCAAACTCGTCGAGCGTCGCCAGCACAGCCGCGCTGGATGTCGGATTGGCGCTCCAGGTGTCCGACGTTTCGCCGTAAGCCATCAGTTCGCAGATATCACGTCGACCGACCGCAGCACTCACCGGAATACCGTTGCCCAGGCCTTTGCCCAGACATACGAAGTCGGGCTCAAGGCCGTAGGCCTCAAACGCATACATGCAGCCCGTCCTTCCAAAGTTCGCCTGAACTTCGTCCAGAATGAACAGGATGTCGTTTTCACGGCAAAAGTCCTGCAGCAACTGAAGATACTCTTTCGGTGGATGATAACTTCCCCCGCCGCCAAGGTAGGGCTCAGTAATCAGACAACCGATGGGATGTTCCGCTGCCTCCGCGACCTGTTCCAATTCCGCACGATAGACGGACGCGTCAAAGGCTTTGATCGGCTCGTCAATATCAGAACATTCATCGCGTGGAAAACTAATGAACCGGACCCGCGGATCGCGTTCCGAATCTGTTTCACTTCCGGTCACAGCACCGGAAAGTCCTTTCTTGCCATGAAAGCCATGACGAGTGGCAAGCACCCCCGGCCGTGCAGGATCGCGACGCATGCACGCCCACAGAGCTTTCTGAACGGCTTCCGAACCGGACGCGGACCACATGATTGTTTCCAGTCGGCTGCCACCGGGACTCGCCTGCAGACTGGCGACCAGACGACGACCGGCCTGTGCTTCCAGATCGGTTATGGCATTGTACGCTGTCAGCGAAACGGCTTTGAAGAAACCGCCTTCAGCAGCACTCAGCTTCTCGGCCGACCAGCCGAGATAATCCTGAAAACCTTTCATCCAGCGGACCGGATTGTGTCCCAAATTTGCGACAAGCACTCCGGATGAATAGTCGTAGAGTCGTCGCCCTTCCGGTGTCCAGTGAAAAACGCCCGCCGAAGTTGACAGCACGGCCTGACTGGGCGTGAACGTTCGCAAAGAATGTGGCTGCGTGTGACCGACCATCCGGCGAACACTGTTGGACCTATCCTCGCCGTCAAATTCAATGACGTAGGATTCCTGAAGCTGACTCATAAAGAAGCTTTCGAATTGGCGGAAGTTCTGGTGGGATCGGATCGGGACAAGGGTGGATGGAAGTAAAATCGGAACCGCGTTACACCACGGGTTGGCCGGCGGCTTTCCAGCCGCTAAAACCACCGTCCATTGAGATAACGTTTGCGTAACCCATCTGTTGCAGATTCAGCGCAGCCAGTGCAGAGCGGAAACCTCCGCCACAGTACAGAACAATGGGGGCATCGGTGTCGGGGATTGCAGATTCGATGTCTCGTTCGATGACACCTTTGCCCAGGTGTATCGCCTGCGGAATATGACTGGCAGAGAATTCACTTTCCTCGCGAACATCAACCAGGTGAAACGCCTCCGCGCGCGCGCGCCGGTCGACCACGTCATGGACCCTGCATTCCCTGATCTGCGGGCGAACTGAATTCACGATGTCGAGAAATCGCCGGGAGTGATTCTTTGCCATTGTGGAGGTCCAATGAGAGTGGCAGCTAAAACTGTGCGAATGCTGACTGACAGCAGCAAAAATCGGCCTTCTTGTGTGAAACCAGACCAAAAGGTCAAGACACGCCTGGCAATTATAGCGTTGCACGGTCCGCATGCATCCGAACATGCGTGGTCCGTTGATTATCAACATGAGTACACTCTCAACATCGTCCCACTCTTTCCAAATGTCCGGCCCTGTCTGTTGGGATGTCCATCGCAGCATGGTAACTTAATTCCGGCAAATGGTCCCGATGCCGGACCGGTCCCGGACATGCTTCCCTGCTCACGTCGAAAAGCGTCAAAATGCCAGCGGTTCATCGCCTGACACCGAAAACTCCAATTGTGCTCGCCAAAACAAGCACTCGCGGAAAAGATTTCCATGGAGACCGTGACACGGCGGAAAAGGAATTCCGTGAGCTGCGAGACGAGCTGATTCGTCTGCAGACAGCCCTGTACGCGGAAGGCACGCAGAAGTTACTGGTCGTGTTACAGGCCATGGACGCCGGAGGAAAGGATGGAACCATTCGCCATACGTTTAAAGGCGTTAACCCGCAGGGAGTGCGAGTGACGTCCTTCAAGAAGCCATCGGCTGAAGCCCTGGCTCACGATTTCCTGTGGAGGATCCACCGGGCAGTTCCGGGCCGAGGCATGATCGGCGTCTTCAATCGGTCGCACTACGAAGATGTGCTGGTCGTTCGAGTGAGCAACATCGTCCCGGAAAACGTGTGGCGTGCTCGTTACGAAACAATTAATAACTTCGAGAAACACCTGATTGACACGGGGACAACTGTGCTGAAGTTTTTCCTGCATATCTCAAAAGGCGAACAAAAAGAGAGGTTTCAGGATCGACTTGATGAGCCAGACAAACACTGGAAGTTCGATCCGGACGACCTGGACAAACGTGAACAGTGGGATGAATACCAGACTGCGTTCCAGGACATGCTTAATAACTGCACGACCAATCACGCGCCGTGGTATCTGATTCCAGGTGACCAGAAGTGGTATCGAAACCTGGCAATCATGCGTGTCATGGTGGATACGCTCAGAAAAATGGATCCGCAGTATCCGGAAGCCGATGATCTGAGCGGTGTGAAAATCGACTGAGCCACACTTCAACTCATTAACCGCAGCAGAGCAGGACAGCGGCCCGCGTGTCTGACATCGAAGAAATAACCGCCTGGCATGAGGCCGGACACGCCTTTACGGCAGTCTACCTGGGAGCGACCGTCGATTCCATTTCGATTGACCCGGACCGCGATGACGGCCCGAATCGCTTTGGCGACACGGTTGTTCGCTGGGAAACGTCAGCCTTTGCTGTTCAGGAACTGGCAGAGAAATCGATCCTGGTAGCCCTGGCCGGACCTGTCGCGGAAATGATTCACCGAGGCGATCCGTTTCATCCGGCAACTGTCGCGGAATGGTCACTCGACTGGCAACTTGCGTGGCAGGCCGCCGATTTCGTCAAAGCTGCAACGGAACGGCTACACGTGTTGGAACGTCTTACAATTCAGCTCCATCAATCCCTCTCGCGGCAACGTCATTGGGCGGCTATAGGGGCGATCGTCGATCACTTGCTGGCTCACGAGGTTCTGGAAGGCGAAACGGTCCACGAAATTGTGGCGGCGTGGAGTAACTAAGCAGTCATGACAGCAGATTTCTGTACGCCCAGTCGGCCGCCACACAGCGATTCGCAGACCAGGCTTACAATACTCCAATCTTCTCCGACATCAACAACGCCAACCGACGAGTTTCCACGGTCGCTTTCAGAATGTTCTCGGTCTGCAATTCGCGGTTCGCCGCTTAGGCGTGGAACAGTCCTGATTTGATGGCCTGTTCAATTTCTGAGCCAGTCAGATCCTTCGATGCATCAGCAAGATCGTCCACACGGAACTGCCGGGATCGCGGCCTTTTCTTTTCAGGTGAATTGAAAACACCTGTCGACGTGCATCGACCCCGGGCAGGTCGATAAAGATGACCTCGTCGAACCGCCCTTTCGCATCAGTTCCGGAGGCAATGCAGAAATGTCATTGGCGGTCGCCACCATAAAGACAGGCTCTCGATGGTCCTGTCCTGCACCCAGGACAACAGCGTGCCGAACATCCGTTGAGAAAGCCCGCCATCGGCAGACGCACTGGACGCGGACGCGAAAGCCTTTTTGATTTCATCAATCCCCAGAACGTCAGGGACCATCGCTTCGGCCTGTTGAATCGACTGACGCCATTGGTTTTCGCTTTCGCCGGCGAACTTCTGATACAGAACGCCGGGCTCCAGACGCAGCAGCGGCATCCCCAGTCAGCCACTTCTTCAGTCCGCACAATCTGCCCAGTTCACTGATGTCAAAATCAATTGTCATCGATTCCAGTGACCCGGAACCTTCCAGCAGGCGTCGATGACTCGCTGCAGGTCGTTTTCGCACAGCAGGTGTCCCTCCAGAACGGCTGACTCCACAGTCCGGGTGGCTTCGCTGTGAGTCAGACCTCTGAGGTTCAGCACCAGAGCTTCGAATTCCGTGGACCACAATTCCGAGACAACGGGTGCAGTCACCTCGCGTTTAATACTGCGGTACGTGTCCTTCACCAAACTGGCCAGCTCGTCTTTATCCGGCAGCCCCGGCCGCCGCAAATCGCAGTATGCGAGGATGCAGCGTATCTTCGGCCATCAATAGCAGATAGCAGGCACTCACGTGAACCGTCCGCCCGCTGGAAATAGTCGTTGATCAACCGACGCACAACCGGCTGGCTGGTGAACGGAGCCAGACCTCTGAAACACGCCAGTGTCGGACGTTTCTGCCGCAGCAGCTACTGCATCGCGCGTTCGGGCTTGTCTGTGTCCACAACGGCCACCGGCCGCGCCACATCCGGCGAATAGACCCGGACTCCGGTGGTCACCGTCCAGTCCTGCACATGCCGGTCAGTACTCTTGCCAACATCCAGAACCGTCTGAAACTCAACGGGCTCATCGGTGCCGTGCAGATTGATGAGCTTGTTTCTCGAAAATACCGGATTTCGCAATCCGTCCTGCATACCGCGCCGACCCTGCAGAGACTTCTCCAAACTGTTCTGCTCGCTCCCTGACACGACAGCGGATGGTTATGGTTATCCGGATGAACGTGGTCCGCAACGCCCATCGCGGCAAATTCGGTGTTACGGATTTGTCAGTGACTTCACAGGGGTAGCGTGCCGCTGTATTTGCCAGTGTTGCTCTAAGTCTAAGCGCCTGCGGGCGCCGGCGGAGCCAGTGGCACACCTTCAGACACACGACCTCGCCGTTAGTTTTCCCGCAGCAGCATGACGGCTCGCCGAACATAAACCAACCCACTCCAGGCGGTCACTCCAACGGCAGACCAAAGTAAGACATCGCGAACCAGCGGCAGCCACGGCCAGTGCAACTGAGTGCTCAGAGACAGCAGGCTGGCCGTGACGGCAACGCATTGCAGCATCATCTTGGCCTTGCCGCTGAAACTAGCAGAAAAATCTTTCCCCTGCTGTTCGAGAAACCCTCGCAGACTGGACACGAACATCTCGCGACCAATCACGACAATCACCATCCACGCCGTCACTCCGGACTGGACGGACGCGCCGAATTCAGCGGTGCCGTTCTTTTCCAGCAGAAACAGAAATGTTCCGCCAACAATAATCTTGTCCACGAATGGATCGAGAATCCGCCCAAGTACCGTAACCTGTCCGTATTTGCGAGCCAGATAGCCGTCCAGCCAGTCTGTCGACGCGGCGAACACAAACAGTCCGGCGGACGCCAGCCAATAGCCGCCAACGTCGATCAATCCAAACAAGATCAGCGCCAGCACGAAACGACTGACGGTGATCAGGTTGGGAAGATTCAGCGATTCACGCCCAAGCCGATTCGGTTGCTGCGCGGCGGCTGCTGGCTGATCGGAATCCGTCATTTGAAGGGGCAGGTTCTATCGTTTCCTAAGGAACGTCGCGAGCATCAGCGACGACGACCGCAAAAGTCGCTTAGTCGATAATCTCGAAGTCAGGTGCTACACCAAGCAAATCGTAGTCTTCCCGCCTCACAATCTCAACGGGCACCATACTGCCGACTTCCAGATCCTGACCAGAAACGTACACATTACTGTCGATCTCAGGTGCGTCTGCGAAGGTACGACCGATATAAATGTTTTCGTCGTCGTCTGACTGGTCGTCAATCAACACATCCAGTTCGTAACCCACCAGAGATTCCGCGTGTTCAAACGCGATTTTCTGCTGCACGGCCATCAACTCGTCCCGCCTGGCGTCCCTGACGTCGCCAGGAAGATGCCCGTCCAGCTTCGTGGCCGGTGTTCCCGGTTCCACAGAATAACTGAAGACACCCATGCGTTCGAAACGCGTGTCGACCACGAAGTCACGCAGCTCTTCGAACTGTTCGTCCGTTTCACCAGGAAACCCGGCGATGAACGTCGTTCGCAGCACCAGGTTCGAAACGCGGTCCCGCAACTTGCCCACAAGTTCTCTGGTCTGTTCAGCGTTCACCCGACGCTGCATCCGTTTTAGCACTTTCGAATTGATGTGCTGCAACGGCATATCCAGATACGGCAGGATCTTCTGTGAACCCGCAACCGTGTCGATCAGTTCATCAGTGAAGTGAACGGGGTACAAATACATCAGCCGAATCCATTCGAGACCCTCCACCTGTTCCAGCTGTCGCAGCAGTTCGACCAAACGAACCTCCCCGTACAGGTCCAGGCCGTAGTATGTGGTGTCCTGAGCCACAATTATAAGTTCTTTCACTCCGTCGGCCGCCAGCTCTCTGGCTTCCTCAACCACCATCTCGATCGGCTTCGTGACGTGTTTACCACGCATCATCGGGATTGAACAGAACGTGCACGTTCGGTCGCAGCCCTCAGAAATCTTCAGGTAGGCGAAGTGCTGCGGTGTGATCCTCAACCGGGCCCTGTCGTCCAGTGCGGTGATGGGAGCCGGACGAAACAACTCACGCTGTTCGGTCACACCACCCACCAGGCGATCTGCCACTCTGTTGATCTCGTCGCGGCCAAAGACGCCGACAACGTGGTCGATGTCCGGCATTTCGGACAACAACCCACCTTCTTCCATGCGTTCCGGCAGGCATCCGGCGACGATCACGCCCTTCGTCTGTCCGCTCTTCTTCAGGTCCAACATCTCCTGAATGACCGATTTGGATTCCTGCCGCGAACTGTCGATGAAGCCGCACGTATTGACGATGACGAAGTCTGACTTTGCGGGATCCGGAACGAGCGTATAGCCATCCAGAGCGAGCGTCCCCAGCATCTTCTCGCTGTCTACCAGATTCTTGGGGCAACCGAGACTGACGAAGGCATAGTTGCCCTTGCTCGGTCCGGTCGTCTCCGGGACATTGGGTAAAAGAGCGTCAGGTTCAATAATGGGCAACGACATAAGGCGACCGGACTGTTGTAAGGTTCCACCTAAATGGAAACGCTCTGAAGGTGTAACGTTGCGGACGACCCCCGTCGCGGACTTTCAGACAAGAGGCAGCGCCGGACGTCAGCAGAAAACGCTAAAGTCTACTGATCGATCCCCGTTGTCACAAAACGCAATGGCCCCATACCCGCCTTTTTGCGTTTTCTCTGCGACATGGGAAAGCTGCGCCAGCATTTTCGACTAACAAAGCAACATCCCACCCTCCACTGGCCCAGAGAATGGCGAACCCTGAAGCCCCAGGATCAACGTCTATTTCGCAAAACGCTGGCCTCTGGCCTTCTGGATCGCATCCAGCTGGGCGGTTAGCCCTGCCACCATATCCGGTTGTGCGGCGTACACGTCGTGTTGCTCAGCGAGATCCGCCTTCAGATTGTAAAGTTGTCCGGGGGCCTGGCCTTTCTCTGGCTTGATTCTGCCTGGTTTTGAAAAACCTCCGGACCCCAACCCCTGAATCAGCTTCCAGTCTCCGGACCGAATCGTCATGAATCCTCCACCAGACTTCATCACGAGAGGCTGCCGCACAGCCACATCATCGGCCTGACTTCCCTGCAACACATCGAGAAAGCTGAAACTGTCCGGCCCGGCATCGGCTGGCAGAGACTTTCCCACAACGTCCGAAAACGTAGCCAGCAGGTCCGTGAAGCAGATGGTCTGGTGCGAAGTCGCCCCAGCGGCAACCGAACCGGGCCACCTGACGATAAACGGCATGCGGTGTCCGCATTCCCAGGCGTCCGCCTTCATGCCACGCAGACCGCCGGAAGAATCGTGGTCGAAGCGTTCGACGTCGTTTTCGTACCACACCGGACCATTGTCTGACGTAAGCACAAGCAGCGTGTCCCGTGACATTCCTGAATCTTCAAGCGACTTCAGCACTCGTCCCACGTTCGCGTCCACCATCGTGGCGAAGTCACCATACATTCCGGCGCCACTGCACCCTGCGAACTCCGCCGACGGCAACCACGGCGTATGAGGAGCCGGATACGCAAGATATAACATCAACGGCGTGTGCGCTGAGGCTGGTTGCTTGCCATGCGCTTGTATGACCTGGATGGCTTCCTGGGTGAATCGGGGCAGGACGTCTTGCAACGCCAAATCAGGAGCGATGCCGCCCTCGCGCCAGAATGCTCCCTGAATTTTCGTCCAGCCATCGCTGTAGTTCGCTGCTATCCGGTTTGTCGGCGGTTGCACCGCTTTGTCGCCGCGAATGTAAAAATACGGTGGAATATCGGTTGACGCTCGAATTCCGAAATAACTCTGAAAACCGCAATCCATCGGTCCGCCTGGCAGCGGTTTCTCGTAACCGTTTTCATCGAACCCCAAATGCCATTTGCCAACCATCGCGGTCTGATAACCGGCGTCCTGCAGTAACGATGCGATGGTTACCTGTCCGGCATAAATCGAACGCTTCCGTCGCCACGCACCCACATCCGCTCGAAACGGATAACGTCCTGTCATCAGGCCGTACCGCGACATGTGACACAACGGTCCCGGCGCGTGAGCGTCCGTGAACCGCATGCCGTCGCGCGCCAGCGAGTCAATGTTGGGCGTCGAAATCTTTGAGTTCGGGTTGTAACAGCCGGGATCGCCGTACCCCATGTCATCTACCATGATGACTACAATGTGCGGCAACTTCTCTACATCCGCCAGCGTCAATGACGACACGGACATCAGCAGGACAACGACGAGCACGAACGTGCAGCAGCGTTTATTCACAAATAAATCCTCTTCAGATTCTTCGAAATGATGGCACGTTCTGAACCGTCGCGTGGTTCCGAGAAGTCTATGCAGCCGATCGTTTTTGTACAATCAGGGAAAACCGGCACAGCAAAACGATACAATGTGCAGACGTCGTCATACCGCAACTTGGCGCAACGATTTCCCAACACACAACCAACGAATGTCGATTCAGAAACAAGACAGCAGAAGGATCAAGTCGGGCGCGAAGTCAGTCACATTTAGAGCGACGGCTTCACGCTGTTCACCGCTGTCATCATTTCTGCTGAAAATACCCGGACTGCTTCAGCTGCGGCGTCCGCAGACGATGCTTCCGCAGCCAGTCTCACAATGGCCGAGCCCACAATGACTCCGTCAGCAACGCCCTGCAGCGACGCCACCTGATCCGGTCCACTGATTCCGAATCCGACGGCAAGGGGCAGATCCGTCATCAGTCGCAGTTGCATCAGCTGTTCGATCAGTGCCTCGGGAAGTTCCTTGCGAACACCGGTCGTCCCGGCCACTGATACGCAGTAAACGAAGCCACTGGACGCGTCAAGAATCTGCTGTGTGCGATCGGACGTGGTGGTGGGAGCAATTAGCTGCACCAGATCCAGGCCATACTTCGTGGCCGTGGCAGACATCTCACTGGCTTCATCTGCGGGCAAATCCGGGATAATCAATCCGCTGAAGCCGACTTCTGCCGCTTTCGCCGCAAAGGCTTCGGTGCCGAATCGAAAGACGATTGCATAAGACACCATGGCCAGAACCGGCGGCAAACCTTCATCTCGCAGACTTGCCATCATGTTCAGAATTCCGTGGACCGTCACACGGTTGTTCAGTGCGCGAGTGTAAGACGCCTGAATCACAGGGCCATCCGCGATAGGGTCGCTGTAGGGGAAACCGAGTTCGATCAGGTCGACATCTGTATCCCGCAGCCCCTGCAGAACAGCAGCGGTGGTCTGCAACGACGGATCACCAGCCGTCACGAACGGCATGAAGGTCATGCGGCCATTCTCCGCAGCCTGTTCGAAAACGTCAGAGATACGAGACATTCGGGACTTTCGGGAAAACAACCACGCGTTTTGTGTACATCCAGGGGCGCGACCAATGGCAGCGAAACAGCGGCTTCTGTACGTCAGCTCACATCTGGCGACGACAACACCGCAGTACGGCAGGAACGCAATGCGTATGTGAAAATACGGGCGGCAGGTTAACCATTGCGATTACGCAAGTCCAAATGGGAAGGCCTGTTCCCCGGAAGAAGCTGGTTGTTTTTCAGGGCAATCGCTGTTTTTGGTCGGGGTCCTTGCCCATGGAGCCGCGCAGGGACAGAATAGGGTACCGTTGTGCGTGCCGGTCCTGAAAACTTTTGGTCTCGTGGCTCTCACTGAACGGCGGCTCACACCATCGCAAGAACATCCACTGGTACCCCACCCCCTCAATTTCACGGCTTTTTTTTTCCATGCCCCGCAATCAATCCGTAACGACTCTCGTCGCCGCTCTTGCGATTTTCGGCGCCTTCACTGCAGCTGCCGCCCGGGACACCAAACCGCCAGCAGAGGACGCCGTTAAGAAGACCGATGAGGCACAGAAAGAAACGCCTGAGGGCCATTCGCTGCATGGTGAAGTCTTTAATGCAGGCCCGCGGCAGGCCGCCTACCTGATGCAGGGTGTCGGCTCCATAAACTTTGACGTCACAACGTCGTCAGAGGAAGCCCGGGCGTTCGTCCTTCAGGGAATCGGCCAGATGCATGGCTTCTGGTACTTCGAATCCGAACGGTCCTTCCGCCAGGCGGCAATGCTGGATCCCGACTGCGCCATCGCCTACTGGGGCATGGCCTATTCAAACCGCAGAAACGCTGAACGAGCCAAAGGCTTCATTAAGGAAGCTATGGATCGAAAAGACAAAGTCTCACAGCGGGAACGTCGCTACATTGAAGCATTCGATCGCTATGTGAAGGCGAAGTCCGGCACCAGCGATGAGAAGAAAAAGCGAGCAGAAAAGTACATCAGCGACCTGGAAGAACTTCTGTTTGAATTCCCTGACGATATCGAAGCCAAAGCATTTCTGTGCGAATACCTCTGGTCGGCACGTCGGGAAGGGATCAAGATAACCAGTTACCTAACCGTCGACGCCCTGATTCAGGACGTGCTCGACGTGGAACCTCTGCATTCGGTCCACCACTACCGCATTCACCTGTGGGACACGAAGAAGGCCGACAAAGCACTGGAATCCGCCGCCCGATGTGGTCTGGCCGCTCCCCAGATCGCTCACATGTGGCACATGCCGGGACACATTTATTCCCGACTGAAACGCTATCACGACGCCGTCTATCAGCAGGAAGCATCCGCACGAGTCGACCATGCTCATATGATGAAGGATCTGGTGCTGCCGGATCAGATTCATAATTTTGCACACAACAACGAGTGGTGTATTCGTAACCTCGTGCACATCGGTCGAGTCAATGATGCCATCGCCCTGTCAAAAAACATGATGGGCCTGCCGCGGCACCCGAAGTACAACCACATCGGAAAGTTCGGCAGTTTCAGATACGGACGGCAACGTCTTCTGGATGTGCTGCGAACGTATGAACTGCACGACCAAATGATCGCCCTGTGCGAAACGCCGTACCTTGAGGAATGCGGAAACGACACGGAAGATTTGAAACGCGACCGATATCTGGCTGCCGCGCTGGTCTCGGTGGGCAATGCAGAGCAAGCGACCGACATTCAGAAGAAAATTCAGACGCTGCTGGATCAGGAAAAGAAGAAACAGAAGGAGGCCGGCGACAAAGCACAGAAGGAGGCTGAGAAAACGAAGAAGGATGTCAAGAAAGCCCGCAAGACAGCAGAAGGCAAGAACGGCAGCCGAATTCGCGAGCTGGAAAAAGCGGTGCAGGAAATCGAAGGACGCATCGCCGTGTCCAACGGAATGTTTGCTGAAGCCCTGGAACTGTTCAAGAAGGCAGGCGGCATTCCCGTCGAAGAACAGGTCACCGTCATGCTGCAGGCCGGCAAGACCGATGACGCGGTTAAGAAGATCACCGATCACGTTGGCAGCAATCGCGGTGAAGTCCGCTCGCTGGCCGCGCAGGTGGAAACTCTGTGGGCGGCTAAGAAACAGGATGAGGCAAAAAAAGCATTCGACGAGCTGCGAAAAATTTCCTCAACCATTGACGCAGACGTGCCCGCATTTGCCCGGCTGAAACCTATTGCCATGGAACTGAAATTTGGCGATGACTGGTGCGTCGATGCCGTTGTTGCTTCTGACATTGGAGCCAGACCGCCGCTGGATTCGCTCGGCCCGCTCCACTGGCGACCGGTAACGGCACCAGACTGGTCGTTGTCAGATGTCGAGAATCAGCCACGCTCGCTGAGCGATTACCGAGGCAAGCCGGTCGTCATGATCTTCTACCTTGGTTTCGGCTGCCTGCACTGCGCTGAGCAGCTGCAGAAATTCGCTCCGGAAATGGAAAAGTTCCGGGAGGCAGGCATTGATGTCGTCGCGGTCAGTACGGACAAACAGGAACTGCTGGGACGAGCCTACAAAGACCTCGACAACGGTTTTCCATTCCCACTGGTCTCAGACGCCGAACTCAACGTCTTCAAACTTTACCGATGTTACGACGACTTCGAGAGTCAGCCACTGCATGGCACCTTTCTAATCGACGGTGAAGGTCGTATTCGCTGGCAGGACATCAGCTATGAACCCTTCATGGAACCGGATTTTGTGCTGAAGGAAGCGAAACGCCTGCTGGGTCAGGACGCCACCGTCTCGATACCACTGAACGAGCAGGTCACAACAACACGATAAGCTCTGCTTCTGCGGGTATCAGCTACCCGATGCTGCGACTGGAGACATGCAGCAATGCGCCCGATATCCGATATCCGATATCCGATATCCCTCCTGACCCGTGTTGCGAGCAACCCGGACCACCCACGACATACTCGATTGCAGCACAGTCTGTTTACAACGACTTCAGGTATTCGATCAGATCCTGAGTTTCCTGTTCGGTCAGCTGGCCCTCGCCGGACACTTTCTCCGGACTGTGCAGATCACTGACAACGCGGTCCAGCGAGCGTGCTCGGCCCGTATGCAGCAGCCGCACCTTGCGATAGACACCCAGCAGCGACGGTGTGTTGTATCCGTCGTAGTAGTCTTTGTCTGAGCCCAGACCGACGTCGTGGATCTTGCCGTCTGTGAAATGGGTTCCGTTGTGACAGTCGGCACAGCCGGCTTTCTCGCTCCTGAACACCTGCTCCCCGCGGTCTGCAGCATCGCTTAGCGTCCCGTCCGATTTTCGGAACGGATTGGGAGGAGCCTCCAGAGTATCCAGATAGGCCAGCAATGCACGAACGTCGCGATCGCTGGGATTGCGTCCCAGCATCGTGGAAGTCATGGACTTATGCATCGCATTCTCAAGGTCATCCTGCCAGCCGTGCCACGTCCACGGGCCGGTCTTGCTGACCTCGTATAGTGGCAGGACAGTTTTCAGGGTCATTTCTGTACCATCGTTCATGGTGTCCATCGGCCGTGAATTGTTTCCACCGTTCTGATGGCACGAATGACAGCTGTACCACTGATCCAGGCTGCGTTTGCCGTCGTGAAAGATTTCCATCCCGCGCCGCGCAAGTGTGGTCTCGGTCGGGCCGCCCAGATCGATTTCACTGCTCACATTCCGGGAATCAAGATCCACGACCTGCACGGAATTGCGCAGATAGTTGGCGACGTACACGGTGCGACTGTCGTCAGCCATGCGCAGCCCCATCGGACGCCCACCAACCTCGATCCGATGGAACCTGTCCTGATCGTTTCGCAGCCCACGATCGATCAGGTCGCCGGGTCCGCCGACACCGACAAATGGCAGATCGCGCAGACGGTAAACCAGCAGCTCATGAGTCCCCGCAGCGGATGCGACCAGGCGGCTTTCGTCACTGCTGATGACAATTCCGTGAGGATCGGCGACGGCCATCCCTGGCACGTCCAGTGAGATCGCCTCACGGTACGACGAACCATCCAGCCGAACGCGACCGATGCGACTCGCCAGCAGCCAGCCTTTCCGCAGATTTCCAACGTTGATCGGATTCGTGCGATAGACCATCCATGTGAAATACGCATAGGTGCCGTCGGCAGAAGGAATCATGTGGCCCAGATTAATTCCGTTGGCCAGTGGCTCGTCGTAAAGTGTTTCACCGGTGGCCGGATCGATCACGTCAATTCGGCCAGCACCTCCGCATCCGACGGCAAGTCGCGTACCATCAGGCGAAAGCGTCAGGTATCGCGGCCAGTGCCCCACGTCGAAATGTCGCAGCACACTCAGCGCTCTTAAATCGATCTCGGCGACCTGCCCGGTTGCGACAAGCCCGACGTATGCTCGATCTCCGTCCGCTGAAATCGCCAGGCCGCAGGGTTCGAAGCCGACGTCAATCAGGCCTGTCCGCTGCAGCCGCCCGCCGACAATCTTCAGAATGGTGATATCGCCGGACCACGATCCAGTGACCAGAATGGTCTGACCGTCAGGGTGGAATTCGATGTCAGCGGGGTGACGACCGCACAGGACTTCGTCAACAACAAGACGATCGCTGGTGCGAATCAGCGACACACTGTCAGATGTTTCATTGACCGTCACCAGCCATCGACCATCCCGTGAAACCGCCAAATCGACGGGTGAACGATCCGCGTGTGCTGTTGGCCGGTCAGCACGGTCGCTGGATGTGGATTCGCCGGCAAGAATGAACGGCCGGCCGGCGAACAGACATAAGAGAACCGGAACGGTCAAGCTGATTGCCTTGGACATGCGATTTCCTGTGCGACATTCGAAGCGGAGGATGGAGCGGCTGTGAGCTTCAAGGACCGCCTGAGGTGTACGAAGCGGGGGGAAAGACCGGATTCGACGTTTTGGGGAAATAGAACAACGTAACGTGTTATGTGATGCTGAACACTTTTAACTAACTCCAGAACCCGGTAACATTTGGCCAGACTGACGGCTGCATCGACGGCTTATATTGTCGAACAGCAACGACCATTGATCAAGAGCCATGGCGGTCAGTCAAGCTGTTTTCCCTCAACGACCATCCTTCTTGTGCTTTGACGCACAAGATTCCCGCACCCTTGAAAGGAGCAATCCGTGAAGAACTTTTTCGCATTTGGAATGATTCTGGCAGTCTCTTCGGCTGTGACCGCAGGTGAAGCAGTCAAGAGTGGACCTCAGACCGGAGACTCACTCGGAGCATTTTACGTCACCAAGTGTGCTGGTGCAGAAACTGATGGGGTGGCAGAAGGCAAGAACCTTTGCTACCGATGTCGTAATGGTGCCAAGCCACAGGTTGTCATCTTCACTCGTTCGACCGACAAGCGGATCATCGAACTGGTACAGCTGATTGACAAGGCTATTGCAAAGAACAAAGACTCTAAACTGACCGCGTTCGTAAACGTGCTTGGTGAAGACAAGGACGACCTGTCCGATGCTGCCAAAAAACTTGCCAAAACCACCAAGGCAGCCAACGTGCCATTCGTCGTTCCTAATGAGTTCGAAAATGGCCCCGACAACTACGGCATCAGCCCCAAAGCTGAAGTGACAATCATTCTGGCCAGCGGCTTGGGTGTTAAAGCCAACTTCGCAGTGTCTGATGTCAACGACCTGAAAACAGCAGCTGTGCTCGCGGATCTCAAGAAGATCCTCTAGGTTCTCTGTGATAAGCTGCTGAACGGAGTGCCACTGGCTTTGCCGGTGTTTGCCCAAAATTGAACGCGACGTCCGGTCTGACCGGCGTCGCGTTTTTTATGTGCAGCGAATGAACAGGGCGGCCTCATTCCAGCACAACCATTCGCGACGGTACTGATGGTGAGTGAATCTGGTGAATCGTTCCGTCTTTGCTCTCAACCACGTAAACACCGCCGATGCGAGCCTTGATAGTGACAGCTTCTCCCGGATCCAGATTCTTTACTCGCCCGCGTCGTCCCTTGGGCGTAATCGGATAGACCATCACAGTGGTTTCGGACTTGTTCAAGAACGAGATGTCGGCCCTGAGCCGCGGCTGATTCGGATTCGAATGTACGGGCGGCGTCATGGTCAACGCCTTGCGCGGGTGAGTTTTCAAAAGCTGGGCCGTGAGTCGATCAACAAGTTCCTGCGGAACAGAATCATCCAGATTGACGGATTCTAAATGATCCGATTGATGGTCGAAAAGTTCCCGCGCCGTCACCTCGCCCGTGCTGAAGTTTCGCCATTCCACAAGCCGGTAGTCATTGGTGCGGATGGCGTAGCCCATGTATTCACGGCCTTCAAAATTGCGATAGTACTGACTGAACGCTGCGTCGTTGACATGAACATCGACGTCTTTCAGGTTAGGCACCAGACTGGTCCCGTCAACAAAATCCGGCGTGTCGATTCCCGCCAGGTCACACAGTGTCGGATACAGGTCCAGCAGTTCTGCCAGTTCGCTTGATCGTTCTCCCGCCGTCTGCAATCCCGGAGCCGAAATGATCAGCGGCACGCGAGTATCGATTTCGTAATTTGTCATTTTGCCCCAGCCGTTGAATTCCCCCAGCTTCCAGCCATGGTCGCTCCACAGAACAACAATCGTGTTCTCAGCCAGCCCTTCTTCGTCCAGCGCATTCAGCAGACGACCGAGCTGTGCATCGATGTATGTCACGCAGGCGTAGTACGCGTGCATCAAATGTCGCGCCCTCTCGTCAGCCACTCGCTGTTCGTCCCAGGGTTTCGGAAAATCGACCAGATCTACGTAGTGAGTCATTTCATAGCTGTTCGATAACGCGTATGGCGGAGTATTCGCCGTGACAGTTTCATTGGTGACCACGGGCAGCGTCGCCGGGTCGTGCAGATCCCAGTATTTTTTCGGGGCAATCCACGCCAGATGGGGTCGGATATAACCCATCGCCAGAAAGAACGGCGTGTCGCCTTTGCCGAGACGTCGCAGATCCTCGATCGCCATGTCCGTTCGCGCGCCGTCCACCAGCTTGTTGTCATCAACGTCAGGAGCGGCTGTGCTGGGACCTCGCAGATTGTTTTTTCGCCAGTCGCTCTGCGGCAGCGCCTGCTGAACTTCTCGAATGTGTCCCTGCGTGCCTTCGGGGTACCCCGACTTCATGCCGGACAACGTCCGAATGCGTTCGCTCCATGACTGCGGATCCGGCGTGGGATTGTGATAGATTTTTCCGTGACTCACGGCCGTGTAGCCGAACTGTCGAAACCACTGCGGCAAAGTCACGGCAGAGGGCATCGCCTCACGAAAATGAATTGGCAGAGTCCAGACACCAAGTTTGTCAGGACGCAGTCCCGTCATCAGACTGGCGCGTGACGGATTGCATACGGCCACCTGGCAATGAGCCTGCTCGAAACGCACGCCGCGTTCGGCCAGCCGGTCGATGTTTGGAGTGATCGCGTGCGGGTCACCATAACAGCCGATCGAAGGTCGCAGATCGTCCACCGCAATGAACAAAACATTCGGGTGCGGCTGCACCGCCGCGACATTCGTCGCGCCAGCGCCGCAGAACAGGACAGCAAAGTAAATCGCACAGACGTGTAACTGGAGGAGCAGATTTTTCAAAGGACTTCCTTTCAAACGATTGAAAGCACTGAACGTACGTCCACCGGAAGAAACTTCGGCAGGTCGTTCCTCCTGCAAAGACTATCAGCATGCTGCTGCAGCAACAGTCCCCGTGAAAACCGGCGATCCCGGATTTCACCGAAAACTCCATCCCGGCGATCGCACATTTCGGTGTGGCAACAAAGCAGCCCGAACGGACGGCATGATAAAGAACCTGAAACAGGTGCTGGTAATGAAAGTTGTAATCTGAAAAGTTGGCCGTCCCGGCGGTGCCGGAACCGGAACAGGCGAAGACTTCGATAATGCCGGAAGGGTCGTAACAGCGTTGCTGATCAATGCGATCAGCGTCACTCGCGTGCATGCAGGTTCGCGTTTTCCCTTTCTCCAGACTCGTTCCATCGGACTGCTGCGTCGGGCCTGAATCGGCTCGCCTGCAAGGCAACAGCGCAGGTCGTCGGCAAACTCACCAGCGGTCTGGAATCGCTTATCGGCGGATTTCACCATCGTCTTCTGACAGATGGTTTCCAGATCCCGCGGAATCGTGCGTTCGATCCTCCGCGGCATGCGCGGATCGTCGCTCTGAATCTGATGCAGCAGAATACTTAACGTACCGTCGAAGGGCTTCTGCCCGGTGATCATTTCGTACAGGATGACGCTTCGTGAATAGACATCACTTCGTCGGTCAGCCGCGTCACTGTCACCTCGCGCCTGTTCGGGCGACATATAGGCCGGAGTGCCGAGAATCATCGCCGTCACGGTCATCGCGATTTCTGCCGCAATGCACTTTGCCAGCCCAAAAATCGAGACAAACAGACTGCATTCAACATCCATCAGAATATTGGATGGCTTCAAATCACGATGGGGGATGCCCGCTTCGTGGGCCTTGTGAACACCGTCGGTTACGGACATCAGCAGTTCGGCGGGGACTGAAAACGACAGTCGCCCGTGCTGCAGCTCCTGTCGCAGAGTGACGCCATTAATGAACTCACCGGCAATGCATAACTGTCCCGAAATTTCATCCACATCCTGCACTGTGACAATATTCGTACGCCGAACTGCAGCTGAAGCCTGCGCTTCTCGCAGAAACTGCGTCTTGGTCGTCTCCTCCACATCCTCCTGTCGCAGAAGCTTCAGAGCAACGTTTCTTTCAATGCGAGTGTCACGAGCTTTTCAGACAGTACCAAACTGCCCCTGTCCCACGACTTCCAGAACTTCAACTCGGACAATCCGCTTTGACAGTTTCCCATGATACGGCGCCGTGGACGCTAATTGCGGCAAATTGCTGCCGCAGGAAGGACACGTTCCCGATCCCATCTCGATGAAATCGGCGATAACGTTGAGAGCATTCTTGCAGTGAGCACACTCAATTCGCACGAGGAACTCCCGTCCCTGACATCGCCTCCTCGCGACACATCATTTTTCGTACTTAAGGCCCGAAGTACAACCATAGCCGCCCCACGAGACGACGGGAACAGTGAACTACGGATAGCTAATCGCGGCCGGGCACCGGCCACCGCCATGGCAACTTTTTTTCCTGCCCTGCAGCGCCAAAAACTTTTGCTTCTGTGCCGCCCCGATTTCAACCACGGACCAGACCACGCGCACAGCCCTGAGCCGCAGACGTCCCCGGACTTTGCCAGCACTGTTTGCTTTCTAAACTCCTGCGATTCTCAGAACGCGATTTCGGCAGTCGTAGCGGGTCGATCTGGAATAGTGATACACGCTGATTTTTTCAGATATCTCCTGAGGCACACGCACCAGCAGCTCAATCCAGTCCGGACAGTTGAATGCGGCGAAGGCCAGTTCGAATCCGGTCAGCAATTCGTCCGGCGCCCGCGACAGGTCAGGCAGCAGTACTGGTCCCGTGTCCGTCTGGTAAATCAGATCGCGTTCATTGGCATTCATTGTCTTGACGGGATATTCGATCACAGCTGAGTAGCGGTCGTTTTCGATCGTTGTCTGCGCGAAAAGAGGCTGATTATCGAGAGTCGCACGGATGATGTCGCTGGCTGTTTCGAGCACTTCGCCATCCGCTTCCACAATGTCAACGCGCACATGATCAAAGACATCTTCAATTCGCCCCGACTGTCGCTCCGACTGCGTTCCACTTCCCGGTGGGTAACGTTCAACTTCAACACCGGTGCGGGCGAACGTCTTGATATTCATGAAACGATCTCTCGAAAATATAGGCGCAAAATCGGCATTCGGGTTGGTCCAGATATCACGGTCAACGCCAACGCGTTCTGTCTTGCAGCTGGCCCCCAGCACGAAAACGTGCGGCGTCCCCGTGGCCTTCTCTGAAATCACGCAGCGACATTCGATCTGAATTCTTGCATTATTCAGACTGTAGGGGGGCCGATGACTGACTGTGGCTGGCGGCTTACGCCCGAAGTCCAGTCGGAAGGTGACGAAGGATGCGGAGAACCGACAGACTTTCACAGACATTTGTAATTCCCCGTTATCGTTGCTGACCCGCGTCACTCCAAACACACGTGGTGGTCAACGGCAGCAGATCCGTTCGGCAGCGTTGCTGGTTGTATGGTATCAGTTCGGCACGACATTCCAGGCATGCAGAGCATCTATTCAGGCGTGTGCAGAAGGCAGACACAGAAGCCTTGACGGGACAGGCATCGCCTTGAATTCAGGCGGTTTAACCAAGTTTGTACGGGAGCGAATCCCGGATCCGACAACACACATCGTCCTTCCGTCGCCAATTTTTAAACTTTGCCGGATTCTTGACGGACCTTCTTGCAATTCGTCTGAGATCTGAAAGATTACCGCGCAAAGAATTGGTGAAGGTTTCACTAAATGCAGTAAGAACTGCCAAAAACTAAACATAACTCGGAGATCGCTGGTATGTCGAAATTAAACCGGTTGAGCGTAATATTGCTTGGTTGTTGTATGGCCATTGGCTGTGGCGAAGGCGACAGTGGCACCGCAGCGACACCGTCACCCGAATCCACAACAAACGATACGATGGAAGCGGGTTCCGGCGTTGGTGGCGGCGTGGAAACTGACGTGGAATAATTCCGGGCACCCACGCAAGCCGCGTCGTTTCGAAGTCAAATCAGGTAAAGTGTGCAGAAACAACGGAGCCTGGTGTCGCCGCACCGACGCCGCGGGTTTTTCGGATGCCGGCACATGAACGATTTAACGAGGTTGACCAGTTTCGGTCATCCTCGTTTTTTTGTAAGTGACCTGGAGTGCGAGTTTGAAATCCCGGACAGGAATCGTCACAACAGCACGGTCGCCGAGCGACCGGCGCATCACTCGAACATGTCTTTGGCTGGCGGTGTCCCGCTAAAGCGGTCATCGGCGGCAACCGTTCGGATGAACGGCGCTTCTTTCGACTGACACATCACCATACTTCTGGCACATCTGCCATTCAGGAATTGCTCCATGGTTCGTATCAATGAGAATTATCTTAAGCTCAAAGCCGGATATTTATTTCCCGAAATTGCTCGCCGCGTAAATGCGTTTTCAGAAGCAAACCCGGATGCTCAGGTCATCAAACTCGGTATCGGAGACGTTACCGAACCACTTCCGGCAGCGATCGTTGCAGCAATGCACGCAGCGGTCGACGAAATGGCAAGCGCGGCGACGTTTCACGGATACGGACCGGAACAGGGCTACGGTTTTCTGCGCGAAGCCATCGCAGAACACGACTATCAAAATCGGGGTGTTAACGTCGCAGCAGACGAGATCTTTGTGTATGACGGATCCAAGTGCGACACCGGCAACATTCTTGAC
>JABABI010000088.1 GCA_014238335.1 Fuerstiella sp. | reverse complement strand
GGGATTCTCTCTGGCGAAGCGAAGAATGGCATCGACGATTTCCTGACGGATGCGTTGTCGACCGGATTTTCGCTTGTCGCTGGAGTCGAACTTCTTTGCGACCAGTTCGCGATGCCAGCGGAGAATCGTACCTGGCGTGACGATGGTCGTCAGTTCCAACAGGGCCTTGACCGCGAGTAAGCGACGCTGATTGTCATCCAGCAGCAATCGCTTCTTTCCGAGCTTCTTCAGCAGAGCTTCGATCTGTGCGTTCTGGAACTGCATGATCTGCTGCTGTCGCTCATTGACCATGCCACAGAGTGCAGCGAGCAGAATGTGCCAGGGTTGGAACAGGAAGGGCATGTTCGGCGCCGAAAATCGCCAGTCTCCGGTGCAAGGAGATGAATTCAAGCGGCGCAGATGAGCGACTCTGAGTCGCTAAAATGCCGGTGTTTTACGGCGATTTGAGTTCCGCGGAGTTTTTTGACCCTACGGTCGCCAAAACCGATTGACGCTGGGCGACCTGAAGTTAGTACGCATACCACATCGAACGAACTGCTTGCGTTCTTGATTCGTTGCAGTCAAATTAGGCCCCTTGTTTTGGTTTAAGCTCGACTCAGACACGCTTCTCGCGTTTAGTAACAACGTTCTGTTTGCCACATTCCGGCATCTCGCCCGGCGTTTCAGTTTTCGGTTCGGACAGGGCTTTTCACTTCTGGTACATCACAGCTTCAGGTCTTCAGCATGAGAATCATCGTTCTGCTTTGCCTTCTGGCGGGAACTACGTTCGCTGAGTCGTGGAAACGGCACACTATCGACCCAAGCGACAGAGCGGCAGGGAAACGCGGTGCCGATGGTGTGCGTTTGGCCGATGTGAATGAAGACGGACATCTGGATATCACCACGGGGTGGGAAGAAGGTGGTGCAGTGGCCGTCTGTCTCAATCCTGGCCCGGACAAAGCGAAGAACGCCTGGACTTCAGTTACTGTTGGTTCGGTCAGAGGTGTGGAGGACGCCGTATTTGCAGACCTGGATGCCGACGGCGCTGTCGACGTCGTTTCCTGTGCAGAGGGGAAAGTGAACAATGTTTTTGTTCACTGGGCGCCAAATTCGAAGGCGGATTACCTCACGTCCGAAGACTGGAAAACGGATGTTTTCCCGGCATCAAATGGGCGTCGCTGGATGTTCGCCTTGCCGATGGACGTGAACACTGATGGACGGATCGACCTGGTCATTGGATCGAAAAACGAAAACGCCATTGTTGGATGGCTCGAGAATCCGGCAACTCCCCGTAACACGGCGAGCTGGAAACTTCACGAGCTGAGCCCGGCCAGTTGGATCATGTCACTCCGTGCAACTGATTTGGACGGAGATGGTGATGAGGATATTTTGTATTCCAATCGCTTTGGTTCTGAGCCTGGCATCTTCTGGCTCAGGAATCCCGGCCGTCGGTCGGGAAAGTGGGAGCGACAGTTGGTTGGTGGAAACGGCCACCAGGTAATGTTTCTCAGTGTGGGTGATCTTGAAGGGAAAAGTGCCCGGAACGTGATCTGCCCTACGTTGGGCGGCGAATTGCTTTATTGCGTGCGCGGCGAATCCGGAGACTGGAGCGAAACTGTGTTTCCGCTGCCCTTCGGCTTGAAAGCTGGCAAGGGGGTAGCGATCTCTGACGTCAACCTGGACGGACGCCCTGATCTCGTGACGACTTCCGAATCACAACGTGAGGCGGATGACATGGTTTCGGTCGCCTGGAAAGAAAACTCACCATCGGGCTGGACCGATCATGCGATCAGCGACAAACACGGCCGAAAATTCGATCGTATTGAAATGCTGGACGTCGATGGAGATGGGGATTTGGACTTGATTACCTGCGAAGAGGTCCACGACCTCGGGGTAATTTGGTACGAAAATCCAACGCGGTAATCGACACACGCATTGCGAATTCATCCCCGCAGGGTCAAAAAACTGAACCGACGGCAAAGCTCTTTGACAATCAGGTTTTAGAAATAGAAATCGCTTGCAATTTCGGCCGTGCGTCAGCCAGAGATAGCGACCACTGACCGTGAAATTGGCGTCGTTTCGCGGTGAGCGCGTACCGTCATCGCAGATCGTGCATGTTCCAGTCGTTGAGAAGTAACCTCAGGCCGCTCGCCGGTGGTAGTACATCCGCATGCCACCGAGCCGTTGTCGGCATTCGATCTTACCGGCGACGGCACCGACTCCTTTCTCAGGCTCGATGAGCTGGTTGCTCAGACCCTGATGATTTCTCTCGGCATGATAGTGCTGAACGAAATTGGTAACAGCTCGCTCAAGTGGACAATGGCCGAGAATGTAATTTCAGGTTGGGGGAAACCAACGTTCGGCGTTCCGCAAATCACTGAGATTGGTCCCCGTCAATTTCGCGTCCCTGATCACCTGTCGGACCTGACTTGAACATAGAAAATTGAACGTGACTCCCAGACGATTCTCCGTTCGGATATCAGGGACAGAGACCGTCAACGGGTCCGGGAATTCCATCTGAAAATAGTACGGGTGTCCTATAGTGTTGACCGTTCGCCCACACCGGGAACAGCATTCGTCCTCCCACTCAGGATATGGCCGCGTTCTTGTCCATTCCGCGGGCGGAGCGAGGCAATGGGACTGATGGACAGGCCAAAGCACAAACAGCGGTTGGCCCGTTTTGGTCTTTCCGCACGGAATGTAATCCACTCCGTCGATGCCGTGATCGTGAAATACCAGTTTCACTCGTTCAGAAACAAGAAGCAACGGCAGGTCGTTGGGTGTATCGTGGAAATCTGTCTTGACGCTCAGGATTCGGTCCTGATCGAAGCCGATCTCCCGCACACGTTCTTCATCCCACTTTTCACATGTGGAACACCGTCGCAGATCTGCGAAGCGAGGCAAAACCAACAGCGCCCGCCTTTCGGGGCCTTGGCGATGAAGAAGAAAAACGTCAGTTCGCGGCTCAGATGCAGTGAGCCAGTACCATTTCATCGAAAGGCCCCCAAGTGAGCCCCATTCTGATATTGCGCATAAAAGTCGTCGAGGGCGGACACACGTTGCTTCCAGTGATAGTTGCCTCGGATTACTTTTCCTGAGTTGCCTGCTCCGTGCATCATATTCTGTGCGTTCTGGAACTCAATGATCTGCGGCAGCCATTGGTTGACCATACCGAAGAGGGCGGCGAGCAGTATGTGCCACAGCTTAAGCAGGAACGACAGGTTCGGCGCTGAGAATCGCCAGTCTCCGGTGCAAGGAGATGAATTCAAGCGGCGGAGATGAGCGACTCTGAGTCACTGAAATGCCCGTGTTTTACGGCGATTTGAGTTCCGCGGAGTTTTTTGACCCTACGAGGCCGTGAGACCCGCGCACAGCGCCGGGCTAAACTGTCGCCATCGGCGCGCCGTTGTTAGTTGCTCTTGGACGGGCGGAATGGGTTGGCCCAGGAAAGAAAACTCTGCACGTGGCGGGTTTGAATCCAGACTCGGCCCTGTCCGGAAAATCGGCAGACCAGACCTTCACCGCCGAAAAACAGTTGCTTCAGCTTGCTGCCGCCGCGCAGGCCGGGCAGGACTGAGATGTTGTAATTCAGAGTGTCCTCAAACGCGACAATGTACCCCGTGTCGACAATGTACTCGTCTGTGACATCCACAGACAGAATCGCTCCGTAGGAGTTGAAGAAAATGTCGCCTTCGCCGCTGGCTTTTAACAGTACCAGGCCTTCGCCGCCGAAGAATCCTTTGGCTCCCTGCCATTTGCCAGTGACTTCCACGCCGTCACTGTGCAGCATAAACGCGCCTCGCTGCAGCATCAGCGTGTTGCCTGTGAGGCTGTAATGGGCCGCATCACCCGTCGCACCGGCAGCGAACGTCACTTCGCCAGATCCGTTGTCTGCGGTGAAGGTATTGATGATCATACTTTCTCCACCGAGTGCTCGACCGATTGTCTTGCCGAGGCCGCCCTTGAACCCTGCCTTCAAAGTGACGGTCGGAGTCATGGAGGCCATCGCTGAGGATTCAGCGAAGACCTTCTGTCCTTCCTGCAGGTTGATGGTCACGAGCGCAAAGTCGGGCCGCTGACTGATTTCGTAATCGAAGTTCGGTGTCGATCCCGTTAATATTTCGGAAGAATTTTGGTTACCATCAGAGGTGGCCGCCTTTCGGCGTTGCCGTTTCACAGGCGGTGCGTCCGCCTGTTGTGACTGCTCTGCCGGAAGAGGCTTCCGCCGTGGTTGCGGCTGTTCTGCCGAGGCTGCGGTCGACGGTGGGGCGTCGCCCGCGGGAATGGGCATTGCTGAGCCGCATTCCTTGCATTTGGATTTCTTGCCTGCGTATTCGTCCTTGACTCGATATGTCTTGTTGCACGATGGACAGGAGAACTCAATCATGGTGTTCCCGATCAGCGAGGTTTGAGTTTGGGGCCAAGTGCTTTGCCAAAGCTGGGTGGGTTATGGCTCTGGCAGAACAGCCGTCCCTGACCACTGAAGCGGCAGACCAGGCCTTCGCCTCCCAGGAAACTGCCGATCAGGCTGGCTCCTGCTTTCGTGACCTTGAACTGCAACGTGTCTTCGAACGCGACAATGTGGCCGGTATCCACGATGTGTTCGCCGTCCACTTCAACTTCATAGATGGCTCCGAAGCTGCTTAAGAACAGATTTCCTGTGCCCGAACACTTCAGCCAGAACATGCTTTCGCCACTAAACATGGCTTTGCCAAATCCCTGCCACGTCGTATCGATGTCGATCTCAGTGTCCGACGCCAGCCAACTGGACCCCTGCACAATCAGTGATCCGCCGCTGAGCGGAAAATGCAGAATGTCTCCCAGCATTCTCGGCCCGATAATCAGAGACTGACTGTCATTCGTTGCCGTAAAGTGATTCAGAAAAAAACTTTCTCCGGCAAACATGCGTTTCAGGGCCTTGCCAATTCCGCCTTTGGCACCTTTTTTCTTTGTGGTGGTTTCCACTTCGAAGTCCGTCGTCATCGCGATCATAGCGCCGACTTCGCAGGTCAACGATTCGCCGTCATCCATCTTTAGTTTCGCGACGGAAGCGGCTGGCCGGGAAAGGATTTTATGTTTCATGAGGTCACTCTGACGCTGGCTGATGACACAAATCAGGAACACGGGATACGGGACGCATCTGGCCTGACTACCAAAGATGCGCGTTCGTCCACGCCGCCAGGCCGCTGAACGACCGTGACTGCATATAGATGCGACCAGGCCCCTTGACTCGCGTCACAAGGCCTTCACCGCTCATCAGGCTGGAGATAACGCCGCCCGCCATTCCAGTGCGAATGCCGATCGAAGGTTCGTAGGCGACAAGATGTCCGGAATCCACAATGTACTCTTCGTCGATTTCCCGAGTAAAGATTCCGCCATACGCACCGAACCAGACTCTGCCTTCTCCGCTGACCTTCAGGCGAAACAAACCTTCGCGAGCAATCCCCATTTTGATTCCGGCCCAGCCCAGTCCCAGTTTGACTCCCGGGTCGCAGGCGATGAATGCTCCTGGCTGCAGGAACATCGTGGTGCCCTTCAGGTCGATGCATTCCATGTCGCCTGGAAAAGGCTGAGTCAGCACCAGCTCGCCTTCCTCTTCGGCCTTAAAGACATTTACGAACATCGACTCACCGCCGAAGACTCGCTTGGCGATGCCCTTGACGACGCCGCCGCTCCAGCGAGTCGTCATGGTGATGGACGCATTCATGCTGGCCATCGCGTCGGCTTCCGCTATGACTTCGTCGCCTGGGTCGAGCGTGATGTGAATGTTGGCAAATGCTGGCCGATTTCGGATCTCAGATTCCATCAGGTATGTGCTCTGCGTCAGGAAGGTGGCGTGGATACAGTCGGCAGACAATACGCTCAGCGTAGCCTCATGGTGAACTCTGTTCAATCCAGCCGGAAGATCCGTGCCCGCGCATCATTCCGCGGGCTTATTTTCGATGCGGGCCTGAACATCTTCCCAGTCGAGATCCAGCGGCTGATAGTCCTGGTGCGGCAGAGTTCCCATTTGTTCCCGAATGCTGATGATGCGGGCGTCGTGATCCGGATGTGTGCTGATCCATTTCAGCTGATCCGGACGATCGCCCTCCTGTTCTTTCATGATCTCGAAAAACTGCGCCATACTCAGCGGGTCAAGAGCTGCCGCATGCATCATGCGCACACCTTCTGCATCCCCCTCACTTTCCTGACCTCGGCTGTAGCTGTTGATGGACGCCAACTGGAACAGTTCCGAACTCAGCACCAGAATGCCCTCCACATCGCCGATCAGCAGATTGGCGGCCGCCGCAATGCCCAGAGACTGACTGATTCGCTGCAGACCGTGTCGCAGGGTCGCATGAGACATTTCGTGAGCCAGTACGCCCGCCACCTGCTCCGGATGCTCGGCGGCCTGAATCAATCCCGTGTACACCACGATCACGCCACCGGGCAGGCAGAACGCATTCACGTCCGGCGACTGAATCACATGGACGTCAAACTTAAATTCGGAAATCGCTGCGTGTGGCGCCAGACGATCCACCATTGTCTGGATGGATGCGACGACCACCTCATCATGGATTTCCGGTCCCCCCGGATTCATGGTTTCGTAGCCGTGCTTCCCAATTTGCTCGTCGACGCTGATGGGAACCGCTTTCACCGCAGCAACACCAGCCGAACGAATTCCGTAGTAGGCCCCGATAAGGCAAAGAACGGCTGCGATCAGGAACGCGAGTGTCATCCCGTGACCTCGCCGATTCTGTGATTTCAGTGCCTGTCGTTTTTGCTGAAGCTGTTCCTCCAGCGTGCCTGCTGACGCGTAAGCCAACGCTGCCGGATATTTCCTGTGTTCGCAGAAGATGGTCAGGCTGCGATCTTCGTTCCGACAGAACACCATGCGGTCGTTGTAGCCTCCGACTTCAACCTGGCACTCGGAATACTTCACGAAGAAACGTTCGTCATCTCTGGTCAGCGCTTTTACGCCATCATGCGCGAGTTCGATCTCGGCGCCCGCTCGACCTCCCTCAATGGATTCATGAAACACGCCACCCGTAAAAAGCGTTTTTTCGTGCATTTCTGACAGCCTCTGCAACAGGACACCGACCGCCTCATTGTTTCACGAGACCACTCAAAACAAAAGGACCCTGCACGCCTGAGTCGACGACTTTTGCCAATGAATGATCCCCCTGACCTCGGTCTCGCGGGCTGAACGCAGGTCTCCGCGCGGTGGGCGCTGGACGCAGTTCTTCTGACCTCGCCCCTGCCCGGATCGCGGGTCTTCACGGCTTGCGGCCTTGTCCGGCTCGGGCAGGGGAGACCTGCGGTCGTGAACGTGCGGGAGACCCGCGTACAGCGATTTCTGAGCTCCAGCAGGGACGGCACGGGCAGAGCCAGTGGTACACGAAATGTCGCTCGACAGTGCCACGCGGCCGCAAAGCACGCCGGCACGGGCTCCTTAGAATTCACCGATGACTTCGCCACCACTTCGTGAACCCAGCGGCCTCCAGATACTGTCCAGGTCCACGTTTTCGGAAACGAAACGCACGATGCCATCAAAGCATTGCAGTTTCACGACTTCCGCAATGTGGTCGCGCGCGAGTCGTTACGAAGAGTGTTTGGAAAGGGGAGCTTTTTCTAAATCTTGCCGAGTCCTAAACTTAGGACACCTCCCGTCATCGGGAAGGAAGACGCCGAAACCGTCTTTGGCCTGCACAATGGAGCGGTGAATACGTTCGATCCGAGTGTGATCTTGAGCGCGTTCCTCAACTGAACCATCGACGATCTTTTGTGTCTCTGGCGGTGTACCAGTACGTCTGCTTTGCAGATAGCAAAAGTCAATCACCCGCCCGGTGCTACAATGCCCGGCGGTTTTGTCATAAAACACCGACTTGGAATTCAGAATGGCATGAGGCCCAAACACGATGCTTCTGACGATCTCTACGACTCATCAACCGGCGACCGATCTGGGATTCCTGCTACACAAGCACCCGGATCGGTTCCAGTCGTTCGAGCTGAGTTTCGGGGCAAGCCATGTCTTCTATCCCGAGGCCAACGAGCAGCGATGTACGGCGTGTCTGATGCTGGACGTTGACCCGGTCGAGATGGCCCGTGGTCGGCGCAGGCAGCAAAACTCAGCGTTGGCACATTACGTGAATGATCGCCCCTATGTGGCATCGTCGTTCATGAGCACAGCGATCTCACAAGTGCTGGGTTCTGCGTTGGCGGGTCGGTGCAAGGATCGACCCGATCTTGTCGAGACTCCTTTGCCTCTTGAAGTCATGATCGAAGTCTTGCCGGTCAAGGGTGGAGAGAACTTCCTGCGGAGCATCTTTGAGCCACTTGGATACGAAGTCGAAACACAACTGCATGTGCTCGACGAAAACTTCAAAGAGTGGGGCGATAGTCCCTACTTCTCTGTGAAATTGTCGAACACGGTCACGCTAACGAAGCTACTGAATCATCTGTATGTCCTGATTCCCGTATTCGACAACCAGAAGCATTATTTTGTTGGTCGGGATGAACTCAACAAGCTGTTGACGAAGGGGGAGGGCTGGCTGGCGTCACACCCGGAAAAGGAAGCTATTGCTCGCCGCTATCTGAAGTTTCAACCGAGCTTGTTTCGGCAGGCACTTGCACGTTTGGCTGAGGAAGAAGGCGCCGCCGAACAATCTGACGATGCGCAGCAGCAGCCGGAAGATGCGTTGGAGCAACCGCTTAGCTTGAACGACCAGCGACTCGGTGCGGTGATGGCGGCACTTCGGTCAGCCGGTGCAAAACGAATTGTCGATCTCGGCTGCGGCGAAGGTAAGTTGCTTCGTGAACTGCTCAAGGACAAGCAGTTCGCCGAGATCCTCGGCATGGATGTCTCAATACGCTCGTTGGAGATCGCCAGCAGACGATTGAAGATTGATGACCTGCCGAGCTTTCAAGCCGAGCGGATCAAGTTGATGCACGGTTCGCTGATGTACCGGGACAAGCGGTTGTTTGGATTCGATGCGGCAGCGGTTGTTGAAGTCATCGAACATCTTGACCCACCACGGTTATCGGCATTTGAACGTGTTCTCTTCCAACATGCTAAACCGCAGACGATTGTGCTGACGACGCCAAACGCTGAGTACAACGAAATGTGGGAGACACTGCCTGCCGGGAAGTTCCGACATTCCGATCATCGGTTCGAGTGGACTCGTGACGAATTTCAGTCTTGGTCGACCGGGATTGGTGATCGCTTTGGCTATTTAGTTCGTTTCGTTCCGGTCGGCCCAGAGGACGACAAATTGGGCCCACCGACACAGATGGGAGTTTTCACTCGTGAGTGAGCGAGTCCACAACAGTCTGAACCTGATCTACGCAGTGGGCACTCAGGTTGTTTCCCGGAAGTCAATTCAGGGTTCCAACGGTCGCATTGTGCATCCCTCCGGTGCCGTGGGAGTCGTGGCGAAATCGCCTATGGACCGCCAGCATTCTTATCGAATTCGATTTTGCGATGGATACGAGTCCGCACTTCACCACGATCAGCTTGTGCTGCTGGCAGAGTACAAGGAAGGCGATATCAACGACGCCAATCAGGTGTTGGCCAAGCACGGACTGTTTGATCGAGTCATTTTCCGCTGCGTGATCGGCTCACGAGCTTACGGTCTTGACGACGAAAAGTCTGACATCGACCGGCGAGGCATCTATCTGCCACCAGCCGATTTTCATTGGTCGCTGTATGGTGTGCCGGATCAACTGGAGAACGACGCAACACAGGAAGTGTATTGGGAACTTCAAAAGTTCATCGTGCTGGCTCTGAAAGCGAACCCGAACGTGCTTGAATGCCTTTACACGCCGATTGTCGAAACGGCTACGCCGCTCGCTCAAGAGATGCTCGACATGAAGAAGGTCTTTCTGTCGAAGCTCGTTTTCCAGACATACGGTGGGTACGTGGCATCGCAGTTCAAGAAAATACAGACCGATATTCGCAACCAAGGTCAGGTGAAGTGGAAACACGTCATGCACCTGATTCGATTGCTGCTGTCAGGCATCAACGTGCTTAAGCAAGGATGCGTGACTGTTGAGGTTGGTGAATTTCGAGAGCGTTTGTTGGCGATCAAATCAGGTAGAACTGAATGGGATGAAGTTGAAGTGTGGCGGCTCCAACTCCATCAGCAATTCAATTCAGCGTTTGAGCAGACCAAACTGCCGGAACGCCCGGATTACGAAAGGGCTAATGACTTCCTCGTCAAAGCCCGCCGACTGGCGATGGAAGGTGCGCTGCCATGATCGACAAAGCCAAACTGATGAAACACGTCGAACAGCATCCGTACCCGCTGATGTTCGCCACGATTAGTGGAGCACATCTGTACGGCTTTCCGTCACCGGATTCAGACTGCGATCTCCGAGGCGTGCATTCGCTGCCGCTTGAGCAAATCGTTGGTCTCGACAATCGTGAGGAGACCGTTGAGAAAGAAGGCGTCTACGATGGCCTCGAAATCGATCTGGTCACACACGATGCCAAAAAGTTCTTCGGCCTGATGCTCAAGAAGAACGGATACGTGCTGGAGCAGGTTTTTTCTCCACTGATTGTTCATACAACACTGGAGCATGAGGAACTCAAAGCAATCGCCGCAGACTGCATCACCCGACATCACGCACACCATTATCTCGGATTCGCCGCCACGCAGTGGAAGTTGTTTCAGAAGGAAGACCCGCCACGAGTGAAGCCGCTGCTGTACGTGTACCGAGTGCTGCTAACGGGCATCCACCTAATGCAAACCGGTGAAGTCGAGGCAAACCTGCGCACTCTTAACGAGACGGCCCAGTTGTCCTACATCGACGAACTGATCGAGCGGAAGCTGACCGGTCCAGAGAAGGGCAACTTGCCCGAAGCTGACATGGAGTTCCATGAGAAAGAGTATGGGCGACTAGTCGCCGAGCTTGAGGTTGCTTCCGAGAAGTCGGAGTTGCCAGAGGTTCCGAGTGGCAAGGCGGCGTTGAATGACTTGTTGGTAAGAGTGCGGCTACACGGTAGCAATCGATTGAATGTGGCAGGTGAGTTATGACTGATGACATGCGACTCGATTTGAGCGTTGTTGAGCAACGTGTCTGTGACGTTGCGTCCGAACAATTGGACATACCACGAAATGAGGTGCAACCAGAAAGCCGATTGATTGAAGACCTGCAATGTGACAGCCTCGACTTGGTGGAGCTTCTCATGGAACTGGAGGATGAATTCCTTGTTGCAATCCCCGATGACCCTGCGAATGCCGTTGGCAAATCCGTCTTTATCCGCCGACCGTTTCGCCTTAGCGACCTTGCCGAGATCGTCTACTTGCAGCAGGGCACTGGCAAGCCGGAACGCAAGGGTTGGCGGCGGCAAATAGTAGCCGATACCGATTGCTCAAGAATACCATTCAGTCAACTCAGTGGTCGTTGGCAGGTGCAGCCGTTCGATCAAACACATTCGTTGTTTGAGCCATTAGGTACAGAGGATAGCGTGAGCCGTTTTCGACGACGTTCTGATGGAATGCGATGTGTGCTATTGCCGTCTGCGGATGCCAAGATAGGAAATGACGGCCCCGAGTCGCAGCCGGACGAGAGACCCGTCCACGCCGTACAACTTGATTCGTTCTTGATTGATGCAGAGACCGTATCGACAACAGCGTATTGCCGATTTCTAAATTCGGTTGAAGCCAGTGAGAAAAACCTGCTCGATTGGTTTCTGCTCGATTCGAGCGATGATCGAACCCACCAGATGCCCATTGTTTTCTCAGATCATGAATGGCGACCAGTCGTTGGAGCAGAAACCGTGCCGATGGTGCTGGTGTCATGGTACGGGGCGAACGCCTATTCGCTCTGGGTGAACGGATCGCAGTGGGACCAGTATGCCACTCATGAGAGCTTCCTGCCCTCGGAAGCTCAGTGGGAATATGCCGCACAAGGGGCATTCCCGGAAGCTGCTTCAAGTGTTTCGGAGGATGCACCACTCGTTTACGGTCAACACGAACGAGGTGCTCATTACGACGCCAACACGATGCCAATGGCGTCAGTTCACTCGGTAATCGGGGTTTCGTCGTTTGGATTGCACCACATGGCCGGGAACGTCTGGCAATGGTGCCGAGATTGGTACAACAACGAATTCTATCAGCACCCTGAGTCACGTGGGAGCAATCCCGTCAATTCCAAGGAATCAGGAGTCCGTAGTGAACGGGGTGGAAGTTGGGTCGGCCCTGTTGAGTTGTGCCGCAGTTCCTATCGACGAGGAAGAGCCCCCGCCGCTCGTGGCCGGTGCTTAGGATTTCGTTGCGTTAGTTATGTCGAGCAACTGACCAAGTGATGTACATCAAGATTCCACAATTAAGCCTTGTCGTACTCGTCGGCCCTAGCGGATCGGGTAAGAGCACGTTTGCGCAGCAACACTTTCTCAAGACTGAAGTGATTTCCTCGGACTACTGCCGTGGTCTCGTCAGCGATGATGAGAATGATCAGGCAGCGACCAAAGATGCCTTCGATGTTCTGCACTACATCGCCTCGAAGCGACTGGCCGCAGGCAAGCTGACTGTCGTTGATGCAACCAATGTGCAGCCAGAGGCTCGCAAGCCATTGGTTAAGTTGGCACGGGAGTTCCATGTATTGCCAGTGGCTATCGTGATGAACATGCCGGAAAAACTCTGCAACGAGCGGAATAAGGATCGATCAGATCGCACTTTCGGCCCTCACGTCATTCGGCAGCAGCGGTCTCAACTTCGCCAGTCCTTGCGAAAGCTCAAGCGAGAGGGATTCCGCCATATCTTCGTGCTTGAATCACCTGAAGACGTTGAAGCGGCTACCGTCGAGCGAGTCCCTTTGTGGAATGACAAGCGAGATGATCACGGCCCATTCGACGTTATCGGCGATGTTCACGGCTGTCGTGATGAGCTTGAAGATCTGTTGATCGAGTTGGGATACGAGAAATACGAACCAGTGAGCAACGATCCGGGCTGGAGCAAACTGTGCTACATGCATCCCAATAGGCGCAAAGCGGTTTTCGTTGGCGACCTCGTGGATCGTGGTCCACGGGCGGTGGACTGCCTCAGTATCGTTCGGAACATGGTCGAAGCGGGGACAGCGTTGTGTGTGCCGGGCAATCACGATGACAAGCTGAAGCGTAAGTTGCGTGGCAGCGATGTTCGCATCGCTCACGGACTGGCCGAGACTCTTGCCAATATTGAAGCAATCCCGGAAGACGAACAAGTTCCATTCCGAAAGCAACTCGCTGATTTCCTCGACGGACTGGTCAGTCACTACGTGCTTGACAACGGAAAACTGGTTGTTGCGCACGCAGGTATGAAAGAGGAAATGCAGGGGCGAGGCAGCGGCAAGGTCCGAGCCTTCGCCCTGTACGGTGAAACGACCGGCGAAACTGACGAATTCGGACTGCCTGTCCGGCACAACTGGGCTGGGGAGTATCGTGGATCGGCAATGGTCGTTTACGGACACACGCCCGTTCCCGAACCACAGTGGCTCAACAAGACGATCAACATTGATACCGGCTGCGTGTTCGGTGGCAAGCTGACTGCACTCCGATACCCGGAGCAGGAAATCGTCTCCGTCAAAGCAAAGAAGACCTACTGCGAACCGGCTCGACCATTCCTCGAAGACGACAACAAGCCACCGAGTCTGACATCTCAGCAGATTCAGGATGACCTGCTCGATGCCGACGATGTGATTGGCAAACGTATCGTCTCGACCCGCCTGCGCCACAACATCACCATCCGTGAAGAAAACGGCACGGCTGCACTCGAAGTCATGAGTCGATTTGCCGCCAATCCCAAATGGCTCATCTACTTGCCACCCACAATGTCGCCATGTGAGACCAGCACTGAAGCTGGATTCCTCGAACACCCAACGCAAGCGTTCGATTACTACCGCAGCCAAGGCGTGCCGCAAGTCATTTGCGAAGAAAAGCACATGGGGTCACGTGCCGTCGTCGTCGTGTGCAAGGACGCCGATACCGCTCGTGAACGATTCGGTGTGATCGAAGGCGAAGTGGGCATCGTTTACACTCGCACGGGCCGACGTTTCTTCAACGACGCCAACCTCGAATCCGAATTTCTCAACCGCATCATCGCAGCGATGTCAAAGACCGGATTCTGGGATGAATTCAACACATCATGGGCATGTCTTGACTGTGAACTGATGCCATGGTCAGCGAAGGCTCAGGAACTTCTTCGATCCCAGTACGCTGCCGTGGGTGCTGCTGGTCGAGCATCAGTGCCGACCACTGTTGCCATGCTTGAACAAACGGCAGAGCGAATCAATGGCAATGGTCGAATTGTCGAGGTTCTGGATCGACTCAAGATCACAAACTCGAACCTCGACCGCTTCACAACAGCATATCGCCAATACTGCTGGACAGTGGACTCGCTTGACGATCTCAAGCTGGCTCCGTTTCACCTGTTGGCCACCGAGAACGGCGTCCACGTCGGTGAAAATCATCAGTGGCACATGGCGCAGCTTGCGGACATCTGTAGTGCGGACGAAAAACTGTTGCTCGCTACTGACAACAAGATCATCGACGTGACGAATCCCGACGCCGTTGCGGCTGGCGTCAAGTGGTGGCTTGATCTTACAGAACGAGGTGGCGAAGGAATGGTCGTCAAACCGCTCGAATTCATCACCAAAGGAAAGAAGGGATTGAGTCAACCAGCCGTCAAATGTCGTGGCCGTGAGTATCTCCGAATCATCTACGGCCCTGATTACGACACGGAAACCAATCTGAAGCGACTTCGCAATCGGCACCTTGGCCGAAAGCGATCTCTCGCCATCCGAGAGTTCGCCCTCGGCATCGAGGCACTTGAGCGGTTCGGTCGGCATGAGCCATTGCGCCGAGTTCACGAGTGCGTCTTCGGCGTCCTTGCCTTAGAAAGCGAACCGGTCGATCCACGACTGTGACGCTTCCGGAAATTCAGGGTGAAGGGAAACCCCGAAGGAGTTACGGCCGATTTCGGTTTCTCGTCCAGCACGTGCGTGTTGATAGGACAAGATTAGATGCAGACACACCGTGACCATCGACACGTCGAGATTTGCGAAGACAACCTCGACATTTACTCCACGCAGTTCACTCGGCTGCTGTTGTCGGCTGCTTCCGAAGTTGATGTGGTCGCCAAGATCCTTTGCGGCCAGATCGACCCTCACGGCACACACGGGAATAGGGTCCGCTGTGCGGACCATCCAGTGAGCCTCAACCATCGCGAATTCACCGCCGGTCGTGGGCGTGCGTCGAACACGACAGGCACGGCAGATCGACCAGCACCAAAGTGCGTCGCGATCTCACGTGGTGAAGTGGCAGAACCAAACGTGGTCCGCAGCAGCGGACCCTACTCGGCTACTCGGCTGCCGGACGTGAGACGTCATTGCGGGCATTTGCACGGTTCAAAACGTGATACAGAAACCCACCCTGAGATGCTCGTGATGTGCGTGGCATCTGTCTATATTAGGCCCTTCGGGAAATCAAAGTAGAATGTCCCCTTTTCGTTTCCCCTAGTTCGGCGGAGTTTCTTGACCCTGCGGCAGCGAGCAGAATGTGCCATGGCTGGAGCCGGAAGGGCATGTTCGGCGCTGAAATTGGCCAGTTTCCGATGCCGAGAGATGAAATCAAGCGGCTGAGATGCGAGACTCTGGTGAGCGGTAAGTCCGGTTTTTTCCGGTGTTCCGCGGTCGGCGAAGTTTTTTGACCCGACGGGGTAGGTCACGGCGTTCCACCAGCTCACAACACTCAATACAAGGGCCTCCAATTCCATGTCTGACAGCATTCTTCTCGACGGACGCGAGGTGCAGGTCACTATTACCGACCTGGTGTTGCATGTTGACGACGATGAATTCCGTGGCAACATCGATTTCGTCATCGCCTTCAGTGAACCTGTATCCTCAAAAGACGTCCGGAGGTCGCTGCGTCTGGCAATCACGTCACGTCACACTCGTGAACTGCTGGATATCGGTTGGTACGAGGAAACGTCTAACGGACTCGAATGCGGCATGGGCTGGAGCATGCTTCGTGAAGACGACTTGAGTGAGACGGACATCCCCGACGAAATCGAATTGATGTGGGAAGACGGCACGATCGGCACCTTTGCACTGGGGCGAAAAGGAACAATGGAGTCATCTGACTCAGCGACGGGTGATTCACAGCAGGCTGTTGCCTGGGAAGACGGAGATGCCATCCCCGACGAACTACGTGTAGACGACTTCTCCCAGGGTCTGACGATCTTTGTCAGATGGTATAAGCCTGCCTTGTTCTTCCTTTTCTTCTTCAGCATCATCTGGATATCCTTCACTTTCTATTTTATCGCAACCGCCGGCTGGCTGCCGCTGCAAATCTGGGGATCCATGTTCAGCGTCGCAGGATTCGGGATGATGTACTATGCAGTCTGTATGTTCACAAATCACACACGCATCGAGATTCTGCATTCCGAGTTGACCAGGTCCTATGGTCCGCTGCCCTGGCCAAAGCTGTTTCAGTGGATCCCCGTGAAGATCCCCGTTTCCGAAATCACATCGGTGTGGACGGAACGCTACCAAAGCGGGAGAAATGACCAGGGAGTGCGGACAACTTTGTACTGTGTGAAAGTATCGACCAGAGAAGGGGAAGACGTCACTCTGGCCTCGTCGTTTACCCGACCGGAGCCGGCTGCTTTCATCAGGCAAAAGCTGCAGGAATCTCTGGGCAGCTCGTGATAACGGCGCTCGATTCTGCGGAAGTCATCCGTCTGGATGTTCCAGTCGCATGATTGGGTGCCGACAGCAGGCATCGTGGGTCGACTGTTCACCGCATTCTGTGAGAAGTCTGGGCAACATCGAGCAGGCAGTGAGTTGACGATCGGTTCTGCCAGCAACTGTTTTGCAACGGAAAAAGCACAACCTCATTCAATCACGACTAACGCGTCCGGTAGTTCGTTGACGTCGTCCTCAGCACGCGGCAGCAAAGGGGCGAGACGCCGACCGAGCGAGGTGGCCGTTACACACAGCGCATCGATCACGGTCCCCTCGTGCAGGCGCTGCGTCAACTCGTTGCAGAGTTCGTCAATCTGTTCCTGTCCAAGCTTGTCGAGTATGCTCCGGTCGGCGATGACTGCCCCCATGTGCTCGAACAGTAAGACATACAGCAACACCCCCGACCCGCCCCCAGGAATGATGCCGGATTCAAACCTGGATCCGGCGTCAGATTTACTGCTGATAACATGGCTTCCGGCGCTGGCGACCGGTAGTCCCGTGGACTGTGTGGACGAACGCCATTGAAATGACGTCTCCACCGTTCTGTCAGCACTCAAACTTCCTGTAGAGGGTCAAACAGCTCCACGTTAAGCCAGTCGTCACGCAAAATTTAATCCGGAATCACATCAGCGGCGAGAGTAGTGATGTACAACAGCACGATGCGCCACCTTTTTCATTAACTCAACAACACACCCTTTCACCAGGACCTCTGGCAAATCGCGTTGGCCCACTACAGCAGCGACCAACGGATCGACGCGATCAATCTTACGGCATCGTAGGAAGTTCGCGCAACGTACCACCGTAATTCTCGTCATCGACACCCACAAAAATCTGCAACCCATCCTCTGCGGTTTCGCGAATCGCAACCGACTCCACTTTCAAACCATCCAATGTACCCTCGAGGATTGGTTCAGGATACAGGTCCACTACAGGTCCATCCTCATCCTCAAGTTTCCCAATGCGAAAGACGGCGCTGGCGAACGGACCATCGTCGTCGTCAGGATCGAAGGCCGATGCGATGTAAATGCATCCAAAGCTGTCAATATCCAACGCGACGACAGGGCGACTGTATGCTGCCGGATCCGGAGACGGAAACTCAATGGAGCTGAACTCATCAAACGTCATGGTTTCCGGGTCGAAAGTCGCCCACTTCAGGAACGTACCTGACAACTGGTCTGCCCGCTCAGCGTAGAAAAACACATACTGATCATCGATCAGCGCAACGGCGGTTCCCTCAACATTAAAAGGCTTGCAGGGCCAGGGTGTCGAGTCGATCACTTTGACACCCTTCGCCCTTACTACGGCCTTGTAGATTTGCGGGTAATCCGAATCGTCAGGGCCAATGCTTCCATTATCATCGTCGAAATCGTCTCCACTCTCGACGAGGAGAACTGTGTTGGTGTCCGGAATGTAAGCGGCACTTTCCAGGTCATTGCTCTTCATGCCTCTGAAGCTGACTGTGTTCGGGCGGAAGAAAATCCCCCGCAAGCCCACAGGCAGGTAGAGCACGCTCATCCGCGGTAGAGCTATCTCTCCGTCACCAAGCTTCGCATCATGTACTGCCAGAAACCGATTTCCCCCAACCCAGGCCATGCCACTGAGATCGGGCAAGTAAGAGGCTTGCCGGAATCTGGGTGGAGATGCTGGTTTCTTTGATTGAGCGCCTCCAGTCAATAACCAAAACCCTGCGAAGCATCCCCAAAGTGTAGTTAAAACAATCTTGCCAGACATGATGCAAAGTCCTTCTTCAAAAACATTGTTGACTCAAGGGGCCACAGGTTCTGTTCTGTAGCCCCCTCTTTTCTTGGAGTTGGCGAATTCCCGCCTCACCCGGCGGTATTCCTGATCGTGGCCCAGAAACGTTTCCAGGGAAAAAGACAATTGTTCAATCTGCTGCTCCTGAATGCGAATGATCGCTTAGAGCCTTGTCATCCTCAACAGCACGAATGCAGCGCAGACAGGACAGCGATGTGCAATGAACGGTCACGACGAATGCGACACCTTAAAATGTGACTGACCTTACCCCGATTTTAGTACCAACCTAAACGACCGGCCTCCGGCGCCGGTCGTTCAATGGACTGTGTGGACGAACCACCTTGTCATGACGTCTCCAGCGTTCTGTCAGCACTCGAGCCTCCAGCAGAGTGTCAAACAACTCCATGTTAAGCAACTGGTCACGCAGCTTTCCGTTGAAGGATTCGATAAATCCGTTGTCGCATGGACTCCCGGGTTCGATAAACAATGTCCGAACGCCCACACGCCCCGCCGTAAACACCGGACCATTATCCGTGCTGACCACCACAACCTTTGACCCTACGGGCGGGAGATCACGAGAACTGGCGCGCAGGGACACTTCAGACAAGTTTGAAACGTGATGAGCGCGCACGGGTTCTGCTGACGATGGGGGTTTCCGAGGCTCGCTCTCAAGCCGCGACGCGCTCGAATGACTTGATCGGTCCACCAAGCCGTTCTCAGAGATCTCAATCGTGTTGCGTTCTTCCCGCAGGGGCAAAAAACTGAACTGACTGCAAAGCTCTTTGCCCCTGCGGGAAAAATACTTGCCTTGTACGGACATGTCAACTATCCTGTTTTGCAGAAGTTGCCGGTAATCACGTGCGGCCGGTATTCCACTTTGCAGATCGAACATGACTATTTCCGAATTCATCGTCAAAGACCTTCGCGGTCGGATTCAATCCCGAGACGCACTGCCGGAGAGACTGACGTTGCCGGGACTTGCGCAGCTCTATTCCGTCAGCCTGACACCGGTGCGTACGGCGGTGGCCGAACTGATTGAAGACGACATCATTCGCAAACAACCGAACGGGCGGCTGGCGATCCCGACGTCAGTCCGCAGGACAACTGTCGAACCCGCCGAGCGGCCGCCGGACTGGCCGTCCATCGTGCACCAGGACGCCATTCGCGAGAGCCTGCGGGGAGAATCACAGAAGTGGAAAATCAACGAAACCGCGGATCGTTACGGGATCGGGCGGGGGTTGGTGCAGAGCATCTTCCAGCGTCTTGCCGGCATGGGGATTCTGGAACACGAACCACGTTGCGGCTGGCGTGTGCGTCCGTTTCGCGAAGACGATCTTGACGCGTACCTGGAAGTTCGCGTTCTGCTCGAATTGAAGGCGCTGGATTCCTGCCGCGGGCAGCTTGAACGAGACGTCCTGCAACGTATCCGCGAAGGAAACCGTCCCGGACGCGGGGCGACGGAGCCGCTGATCGACAATTCTCTGCACCAGTACTGGGTCGGACTGTCAGGCAACCGCTACGTCCAGGATTTCTTTGAACGCCACAGCGCCTACTACACGGCGCTGTACGAATACGCCGCGATCGGTGGCCGTCAACTCGCGAAGATCGCATCCCTGCACCGCGCGATTCTCTCCGCATTGCTGGAAAGAAAATGGCGTGTCGCGCGCGATCACCTGGTGGAAGACATTGAATCACTTCGTCCAATTCTGCTGGAAACGATACGGACCCTGGGAGAATGGCAGAACTCGTGAAAATCACTGACAGCAATCGACCAACAGCACTGCTGATCGGCCTGACTTTACTCCTGCTCGTTCCAGGCAACAGCGCGGTGTCGCACGCAGACGAGGGGGACGCCCGGCTCAGGAAACGGATTGCTGAGCTGGAAGCTGAGAACCGCTCACTCCGTGGGATCATTGCCGCGATCCAGAATTCTCTGGCGTCGGTTCCGCCGGCAACAATCGCTTCGACGAAGGGGCAAGGCCTGAGAATTCTCGTTGCTCCCGGCGAATGGGGCGGCTCACAACTGGCAGACATCAAAAAAGTATGCGAATCAGCAGGGGGCACGATAACCGCCCAACTGACCGACGACGGCTTTGCGCCCATCCTTGTTCAGCGCGGCAACTCGGGACCAATCACACTCTATAAGCGAGGTGCCGGCAACGAGCACATCGTCAAGTTAGACACAGGCAGCAAGGCGTGGGCTCAGTGTGCTTTTCAGTTTGCACATGAATTCTGTCACATTGTCTGCAATTACCGTGACGCCAGGAACCCGCAAAAGTGGTTTGAAGAGACGTTGTGCGAATGTGCGTCGCTGTACGCCTTGCGACGGATGGCAGTCGAGTGGAAAACGAACGCGCCCTACTCAAACTGGAAAAGCTACTCGGCGTCACTAGCGAGTTACTCAGACGATCGCATCAACAAGTATGCGGGACGGCGCCAGTCACTGGCACAGTTCTATACAGCCAGTCGTACTGAACTCGAGAAGACAGCGACGAATCGGGAATTGAATACGTATATCGCGGTCAAGCTCCTGCCCCACTTCGAAAAGAACCCCAAGGCATGGCAGGTGTTGAGATATCTCAATCTGGGGCCAGTGTCAGAAAACACGTCATTCCAGACCTACCTGACAGGCTGGCATGCCAGAGTCCCGAAAGAACATCAGCTATTCATCCGCCAGATTGCTACGGAATTCGGGGTGCGCCTGTCAGCCGCAACACGCGCCGACTGAGCCACCGCACCATGGCCACCGTCGCAATGATCGGGCGTAGCCGGACTCGCAAGGGTTCGGGCAGCCCGAAGTCCTGCACTGCTGACCACGACAACCTTTGGGACTTTTGGGCGCGAGTACTCGCCAGATGTCGCGTCTGCTGTTAACCCCCGTTCAAGAAAGTTCGAGGAGAGTTGTCTACCTCCGGGCCACCGTAAAAGTCTCGAACTTTTGCAAAGCGTTGCGATTACACGACTTCCGCGATCGGGTCGTTACGAAGACCGCTTGGAAAGGAGAGAAGTCTTTCAAGGCTCAGTCGCGGACGTTGCTGTGGCGACACGGGTGACCGTCAGTTTACACCGGATTTATACACCGCAGGTCCTGTTATTTCCATATAAGAGAGTGAAAGAACATGCAGTTCCGATCGACGTCAGCTCTGCGATGTCTGTTGCTAATACTGCTTGCCCCGTGGTTGTTAATTTACATGGTGAACCTAATCCTAATGTGGGGAGGTTACTTGTTTGCGATGATTCTTTTCGGTCCGGGAACAAGGATAGATTACCCCGACACGGGGTTTAATGGCCCGGGAACAAGCTCGATTGCTGTGGGATCTTCGCATGGCCAAAGAATGGCCGTTTTCCTGTCTTATCTCGTTTTATTTTGGATTCATAGGTCTGTTCATTAATGCATATGTTCCCAGGGGCGTCCATTTCGTAGAGAAAACGTTTTATCGACCGGATGAAGAATATCGTTTCCCACGCTGGATCCGTCAAAGCTATGGCGCGTTTTCGATGTTCTTCTTTCCCACCTTATTTTTGTTCTTCCCATTGGCGGGCCCCTTTTTCTGGCTGACAGTACCCTTCCTGAATGAAGGATTTTCTGTTCCGTTTACGGTTTTCTACTTTCTCTGTTTGACCGTCGTACCGATTGCACCGTTTTGGGTTTATGCCCAACCACGCCCCAATAACCATTGAACTGGATAGCCTTTCTGTTGGCACTGGTTGACGAGGCCACAAATGGCAACCAGAAAAATGTGCGACGGCTGGAGGATAAGGGACATGGATGTCGCCAGAACGCGGACAGTCTCCGGGGCTTTCGAATGAAATATTGCCCCTGAAAGGCAGAGCTATGCGAAAAAGCACAACTAAGACTTTTACGTCGACGATGCCACCAGAGATAAAATCCCACACTACCACACGGCACTGAAACTGGGTACGGACTTACCGTGGAACATAGTTTTCAGGTATTTGAACGGACCAACACGGGCCGATCAGTTGGTGTCGGCAGATTAGTGCCGAACATGTCACAGTCTGCTACGTTCAGATGTGAATACAGAACACATCATTCCCCTGACGACCATGGGCACTGACCAGAGCAGCCGCCGGTCGACGGCTACTGAATTTCGCAAAAACAGGCGGACGAAGTAACACCAATATGCCGCATCGGAACCGGCCTCGGCTGAGTCGACTGACAGAATGTCGCATTCCGGCAGAGCACTGTCCCGGTATGGCTGAACGTTGTCTCAGCATGCGACCGATTTCTGCCTGCGGGCAGGCCGTAACAATATCGGTCACCTCGGCTACCACCATCACACGTTGCCAAACCGGTGTGTTGAGAACTCATGCAAAAAGCCCAGAATACCCGGAGAAGCAGTGGTGATGAACAGCACGGTTTGCCGCCGTATTGCGACCGCCAGCAACAATTTGCTGTGGTGTCCCGATTGCGGCCAGTAAGAGAGCGGCCCGGCCTGAGTGAGAAACTTTCGTCGATCGATGGGCGTGGTCAGCCACCGTTGTAATACTGACCGACGGACTCGCTTTATGACTGATCAGGTCTGACGCCAACCGCGGTGTCATCACACGCACGATGCACACCTCTGGAATGGTAGTTGGGTGCTTCGCTCTTCTGGAACTTTGGCAACAGGGTGCTTACTATGCGATCAGTCCTGATTCTGGCTTTCCTGCAGGTTGCTTTAACCGATCAATTCACTGTCGCAGTTCATGGTCAAAGTCAATCCACCAGGGATCCCGTTACTGACACGAAGCTCAACTCTACCGGTGATCTTCTCCGCGGCTTTGACGATGCCGAATTGACCAGGCTGCGAAAGATGATTCCAGAGAAAGCGGAACTGAAGCTGCGCGAAGCGTGGCCTCGGCTGGCGCAGGTTTCGGGCAGCGTATTTGAAGATCACAATGGCAACGGAACCCGCGACGTCGGTGAGTCGGGATTGGCAGGTGTCAGCGTCACAGACGGTGAACGTGTGCTGCAAACGGACAGCGATGGCGGTTTCCGGTTTCAAATTCGATTTGATGAGAACCCGCATCATCGTTTTGTCGCCGTCACACGTCCAACGGGTTTTCGTCCGACGCATGGGTTCTTCACCCGCATTCCGTTTGATGAGCCAGGTGTTGAGTATTCAGTCGACTTCGGCCTTGCGCGTGATCCTGCTTCGGCGAAGCGTGATTTCTGGTTCATGACGGCTAGCGACAGTCAATTCACCAACGTCGAGCAGATGATCCCCATTGCAAAAGACTACGCTCAGGTGACTTCATCGCCAGCGATTCCACGGCTCGGCAGGCCTGCATTTCTTGTGACGGCTGGTGACTTGACAATGAATGGAACACAATACGAGTGGGACATGTACGACTACATCCGCGGGCTGTCGAAAATTCCGGTGTACGAGGGCTTCGGCGGGCATGACGGCAACTGCCTTGACCCACGCTGCACGGTGAACTTTGAGCAGCGGATTGGGCCACCGTATTACTCATGGGATTACGGTGGCGTGCACTTTGTTCAGATCGTGTATGAGACAGGTTACCTGCGGACACCGGCCCGTGAACGTCAGAGCGATTGGCTGACAGCCGACCTGCAGTCGTTGCCACCAAAGACGCCGGTCATCGCCGTCTCCCATTATCCGCTTGACCCGGGCTGGTTCGATCAGCGACAGGATGAGGGTATCAATGTCATTTGTCAAATCGGAGCACACTGGCACGTGGTACAGGCAGGTAGTCGTGGCGGTGTGCCCGTACTCAACAGTGCTCCGGCCCGCGGACGCGACTGGGGTGCGTACTCGCGCACCTACCGCTGGGTAATGATGACACGCGACGGAATCCGCTCGAAACTGCGAGTCGCCGGTCAATACAAGCGACTGCGAGTCGTCGCCCCAGGTCCGACGGCGCGATCCGGTCAACAACCACTTCTTGTGCTGGCTTATGACACAGCACTCGAAGTCAATGCTGTGTCGTGTGAATGGACGTCACCGAGTGGCAATCGTTCAATCACGAAACTTGAACGCCGCGGTGACTGGTCATGGCATAGCGACTTCGATGCTCGCGAACCGGGAACGTGGACGGTCGACATTGAAGCGACTGACGTCACTGGCAATACCTGGAAGCGCAGTCAGTCGGTTACGGTCAGACCACACGCCCCGCCGAGCGGGATTCCGCCGACGGACTTTCCAACAGTACTGTCCGGTCAACCGCCACGAGTCATCAGCAACGGGCCATCACAGCCAATGTTCCCGCAGTGGGTCACTCACACAGGAAGCGCCCATGTGCTTCATAACTCAACCGTCGTCGCGAATGGGCGAGTGTATGTGTCGGTGAGCAATCCAAACGCCGGGGCCCCCGGAGCCGGAGTGCTTTGTCTCGACATTACCACCGGCAAGCAGATCTGGAAAGCAGAGTCTCCACATGGTGACATCCGTGGGCCTGTAAGTGTTCACGAACACAAAGTCTATGCGGTCACCGGAGACAGTCACGTCGCCGCCTGGAACGCCGACAACGGTGACCTGCTCTGGAGCGAGCCGATGCAGCCAGGCTACGCCAGCGGCCGGCCTCTGGCAATCAACAACACGCCACCCCTGCCAACGCGATTCGGCCTGCTGGTGAGCGACTGGCAGAAACCGCAATACCTGCTTGACTACGCCACCGGCGAACGTCTGGCCACGTTGGAAGGCAACACCGGCTACTACGCATCATTTGCGACTGTGTTTGACGATGTGATGTACAGCGTCCGCCGAGGCGGTGGCAGCGCACTACGTCTGCCCGGCGGCGAGGAAGTCTGGAAGATCGACGAGACGTCGCGTTCGACGTCCGCTCCGATCGTGGTAGACGGAAAACTTATCTACAACGGCTCCAGCGGTCTACGCGTACGTGACGCGAAGACCGGTGATCTGATCTGGCAGAAAGGGATCGCTAATGCTGGGTACCAGAATGCCATCCCTGTCGTATGGGACAATCGAATTCTCGTCAACGGAACCGATCTTGTTATTCTTGACCTGGAGACCGGCAGGACTCTGCATACCGTGGAGTGCGGTCGTGAAGCTGATCGATTCCACCGCTCACGCCGTCAGGCTATGGCCGGAGGTTCCACACCCATTGTCGCCGGGAACCTCGCCTGGTTTGGTCACGACGACACCTCCCTCCGAGGCATCACACGCGACGGTGAAGTCGTCTGGGATTACCGACTCGGTACACCGGTCAAGACGGCCCCCGTTGTCAGCGGTCATCTGCTTCTGGTTCACGACTTCGCGGGTAATATGTGGTGCTTTGCGGGCAACCACATGCCGTGACCATTGACCCTTCAGTCGATCGGGATCCGATGAAGTCCAGGAAACATGCCCGGCGGGAATCAGAGAGGAACAATCACGATTGTGATCCGTCGGGGAAACAGTTTGGTGACCGGAAGGTTCATCTGCTTTCCTTTTTTCAAGATCTTCAATGGCGTCTCGCCAGCCAGCGATTACAAGTCTCAAATCGGACCACCGGAACAAAAGCCTGACGCGGTCCTTTGAGGGCAGCATTGGCCTTTTTTTATACACACTGGCCCTTAACGGAATCAGTCAAAAATCTGCGCTACAACCGACGACGAACATGTCAAATTACTGATTCGTTGTATGCCTAAGTTAGACGGCAATGCACCTGTTAATACACTAAGACCATCCCTGTCGCGGCACACCCATATTCGCAGGATTGCAGAATGTTCACTCGGCCTTTGTTGATTTCGAATGTTGCCACAGCTGTCTCTGCTGTGTGCTTTGCGGTTACAGCGGCTGGCGAAATCAACCAACTGCCGAATGTTGTGCTGATCTACATCGACAATGTCGGCTACGGAGATATTGGCTGTTATGGGAACCCGGTCATCCGCACGCCCAACATCGATCGTCTGGCGCGGGACGGTGTACGTTGCACGGACTTCTATGTTGTAACATCTTCCTGTACGCCTTCGCGTGCCGCTCTGCTCACGGGACGCTATCCGCGGCACAACGGGCTCACACATCAGCTCAGCCGTGATGAGAACTGGACCGGCGTGGGGCTGCCGCATTCAGAGACGATTCTGCCACAGTTTCTGAAGCGTGCAGGCTATGCCACCGGTTGTTTTGGAAAGTGGAACATCGGTTTCGCGAAAGGGAGTCGCCCAACGGACCGGGGCTTCGACGAGTTCCTTGGCTGCCGGTCGGGAAACATCGATTATTACACCCACATCTACAACGAAAAGGAGGATCTCTATCGTGGGACCGATCCCGTCGACATCGAAGGTTACAGCACCGATCTGTTTACCGATGCAGCCTGCGACTTCATCCGGCGGCATCGCGGGCGTCCCTTCCTGGCTTACGTTCCGTTCAATGCGGCGCATGTTCCCAACCCAAAAAATAAGGTCCCCGGCGCGCCGACGGTGTGGCAGGCACCGGCGGAGTATTATGAACAGTACGATTATGCAGCCGATTCAACCGATCCCACGGAAGGCTATCACGCCGTAATGACAGCACTCGATGCAGGAATCGGACGCATCGTGGAACAGGTCGACAAACTCGGCCTGAACAAGAACACCATCATCGTGATAGCCTCGGACAATGGCGCGTCGATCCGCAAGAACCTTGTGCTGGAGACCGGAACCAACTTGCCCTTTCGCGGCGGACGAACAGAAACGTACGAAGGCGGCATCCGCACTGCGTGCATTGTCCGCTGGCCGGGCCAGTTCCAGCCCGGGACGGTCTGCCGCGAGCCGGTCGCCAACATCGACCTGCTGCCAATGATCCTCAGCGTCGTGGGCCAATCACCGCCAGGGTCTCCCAAACTTGATGGCCGCGATCCAACAGCGACACTGAAAGGTCAGACACCGTCGCCACACAAGTATCTGTTCTTCGAGTTTCGAAAATGGAGCGCTGTCCGGAGTGGTCGATGGAAAATTGTCCGTTCGGGGCCGGATGCCGCCTTCGAACTGTACGATCTGGCGACGGATTTCAGTGAGATGCACGATCTGGCAAAACAGCATCCGGAGATTGCCAGCCGACTGATCCGGTCGTTCGAAAGGTGGCGCGAACAGTCTGCAAAATGATGAATCGCAGAGTTTTCCCAATTGGAAGCAATCCAAAATGATAAGACACAGCCTTGCACTCATTACCGCCCTTCTTCTTGTGCCGTCGACTCCGCTGACCGCCGCCGACGTCAAACAGTCGGGAGCAATCGGAGACGGTCGGTCGGACGACACCGCTGCGATCCAGCGCGCCGTGGACAAGGGCGGACATGTGACTTTCTCCGAAGGAATCTACCGCATCACCAGAACAATTGTCATTGACCTCGAGCGCGCCGGATTCACCTCCCTTAAAGCGGACGGCGCCGCAAAAATTATCATGGCCGGTTCCGGGCCGGCCTTCAGGTTC
>JABABI010000087.1 GCA_014238335.1 Fuerstiella sp. | reverse complement strand
ACGTTTGACTTGAAGAAAGCAGGGCCTCAAGGCTAATCATTCTCCTTAGAAACCTGTCGGGGGCCAGCGTGAGCCAGTACCCCTGCCGGTTTCGCTCGTAGTTGTGCCGTTGAAATGTCTTTACGCTCCGAGTCCGAGTCCGAATCTCGAAGGAGGACTCGGTTTCGACCGATTCACATGGTCAGCGTGAGCCTGCTGCTCGGCGGGGTGATCTGGTTCTACAGTGAATCATCTGTGCTGAGCGAGATTGTGGTCAATGCTGAGGCCGCGGCCGCGGCGGGTGACTTCCGCACCGCCCAGCAGCTGGCTATGAAAGTCCTGCTGGTCGAACCGGAGACCCCCCGCGCGCGACTGGTCGCCGCGAAGTGTCTACATGTCCAGGATCGTTCTCTGGAGGCGATCGAACTGCTGTCAGACATTTCGTTCGTGCAACCCTCTCGTTCTGTTGAAGCAGCCTGTCTTGCGGGTGATATACGCTTTTTGAAGCTCTATCAGCCATCGGAAGCCGAGGTCCTGTACCGACAGGCACTCCAGCACGATCCATTATCGGTTGAGGCGAATGATCGGATGGCCATTCTGCTGGCCGTCACCGGCCAATGGTGGCAACAAATTCCTGCCCGACTCGCGGCGGCTCGCGGGGACGGGTTTAACGGCTTGCATCTGTTTGTCATGGCCCTGGCAGAGAAGGCGCTTGTAAATCCGGAACTGGCTGATGCGATGTGGCAGGTCTCACCGGATGATCCTCTCGTGCTTCTCGCGGTTGCCCGGCTTGCCGTTGAGAATGAACACCACGACGAAGCGATACACATGCTTACGAACGCAGTCGCGATGTCGCCCAATCTTGTACAGGCGCATGTGCTGTTGGGGAACGAATTCTTTCATCTGGAGGACGGGGCGCGATTTGTCGAGTGGGTCCGTCGTCTCCCACCATCGGCGGACGAACATCCCGGCATTTGGGTATTGCGTGGCAAGTGGGCACAACGGAATGGACACCTGGCAGGTGCGCTCCGCTGTTTTTGCGAAGCGGTGGAGAGGGATCCTAATTATGTCGACGCGCTGTATCAGAGCGGACGAATTCTGGAATCGATGAACCGCAGCGAAGACGCAGCGCCGTTCCTTGCACGAGCCGCCAGTCTGCAGGAGTTCATCAATGCAACGAAAGCTGCCGATAATGGTGAAACGCTCGGGGCAACGGAACGAGCGGCGAAACACGCGGAATCGCTTGGGAATTACTGGGAGGCCTATGGCTGGGCATCAGTTGCGGCCTCTCACCCACAGAGTCCAGAGTGGTCGCGGCAAATGGTATTCCGGCTGAAGCCGATACTGCACACCGCCCCGGTTCAGAGGACCGACCCGAAAGACAACCCCGCAAGTACGGTTGACTATCGCGGACTGCCTTTGCCGGAATCAATCGACTTTAAGACTGCAGGCGGCGCGGCTGACGCGCCTCGCAGTACAACCGATCGGGTCTCCTTTAGTGATCAAGCCGAATCGGCAGGGATTACTTTTCAGTATCTAAACGGTTCCAGAGATGTCGCCAATGGCACGCGACACATGTATGAGGTCATGGGTGGCGGCGTCGCAGTGCTCGACCTTAACGAGGATGATTTCCCGGATCTTTATTTTACCCAGGGGGGCTCATGGCCGCCCCGGGAATCGAACGGTGAATTCCTTGACGGCTTGTATCTCAACACCAGTGGTGGGGGATTCGTGGACGTGACGGAGGCGTGTGGAATCGTAGAAGACAGGTTTAGCCAGGGTGTGACCGTGGGTGATTTCGATTCCGACGGGTTTGCGGATATCATGGTTGCCAACATCGGTCAAAACCGTCTGTACCGTAACAATGGAGATGGCACATTTCGCGATATGAGTGGCGAGGTCGGCTTCGACCGTTCCGACTGGACGACAAGCTGTGCGATCGTCGACCTTTCTGGAGATGCCCACCCGGAACTGTATGCCGTCAACTATCTCCAGGGGGCCGATCTGTTCACGCGAACCTGTGGTCCGCACAATGACGGTGTGTGTCTGCCACAGCATTTTTCGGCGGCGACCGATCGTTTGTTCTTAAATGGCGGAAACGAGAGTTTCCAGGACATTACTGCCTCGTCCGGCTGCGATGTAGAAGGCGGCAAGGGGCTGGGGATTGTTGCCGGATCGTTCGGTGATTCTTCTGCACTGAATGTGTTTGTCGCGAATGACACGGTTGCCAACTTCTATTTCGAGAATCAGGGGAACACGGAGAACGGCATTCCAAAATTTCATGAGATCGCACTGGTTTCGGGATTGTCCTTTAGTGGTACTGGCAGCGCTCAGGCGTGTATGGGAATCGCGGCAGGTGACGCGAACGGAGACGGCGCCACCGACCTGTTTGTCACAAATTTTCACGGCGAGCCGAATACACTTTACCGTCAGCTCCAGGACGGAATATTCGAGGACGTTTCGCTCAGAGGGCAGCTACGGCAACCAAGCCTGTCGAAGTTGGGCTTCGGCACGCAGTTTCTGGACGCGGATCTCGACGGACGACTCGATCTGGTTGTCGCCAACGGTCATATCGACAACTTCAGCCATGACGGGCGGACCGAGTATCGGATGCAACCACAATTTTTCGCCAATCAGGGTCAGGCGGGATTCCGCGAAGCCCTGGCCGCTACGTTGGGACCGTACTTCGCCCGCAAGCTTCTGGGACGATCGTTAGCGCGTCTCGACTGGAATTCGGACGGCAAAGAGGATTTTGTCGTGACGCACCTCGACGCTCCGGTGGCGTTGCTTGAGAATTCGGCGAAACAATACGGCAACCACGTTGTTCTTAGATTACGCGGCATACACTCCAGTCGCGATGCCATCGGCACCGTCGTGCAGATTGAGACGGACAAACTCAGGTTAACGCGACAACTGACCGCGGGCGATGGATTTCAGGCAAGCAATCAACGCGTGTTGACGTTCGGACTCGGCGAAGACGAAATCATTCGAAAGATGACGGTCACCTGGCCGTCCGGACGATCGGATGAATTTTCCGCGGTCCCGGTCAACACCCGTTGGATTGTCGTCGAAGGGAGGCAATCGCTGTTCGCCTCACCAGGCAATTTGTAAACTAACTGAATCGTGCGTTGCGTTCGGAATGTCGCGACCACTACCCGGAATTATTTGCGAGTGACGCATGCGGACCCCGTGGACACGAATTCTGATTGGTCACACGTCATACGAGAAACTCCTTCCCATGTTGAGGACTGGTCTTCCGGTCGCAGGTTATTGAGGTTATGTCCGCTGCACCCGCGCCGACTGAAGTGGCTCCCAATCATTCTCGATGGTGGCGCGTGGCCTGCTTCATGCTGCTGCTGTCGACAATTGTCGTCGTTTCTACCTGGCTTTCCCGGCCTGACATGGGGTCGCTTATGCGGCGCGCCAGGCTCGAATTTCTCCACGGCGATTATGAGCAGGCGATCGAAACTGTTGAACAGGTCCTGATTCGGGAACCCAACCGGATGGATGCTCTGGTCCTTGCTGGCGACACTTCGTTCGCAATGAACCGATTTGATCAGGCCCTTGTTTACTACCGCAGAGTGCCAACCGGTCCTTCCGCAGTCGCGGTACACGCACAGTTGCGCTGTGGTCGCATCGAAATGCATCACGCAGGTAACGCTGTGACTGCTGAGTCGGATTTTCGGGCGGCCCTGCGGCGCGTTCCCGACGACCCCAACGCACTATTCCAACTGGCCAGTCTGCTGGGAATGGAAGCAAGACGCAGCGAAGCCGTTCCGTTCATTCTGCGGCTGTTCCGACTGGGCCGTTTCAACACCGATTTTCTGGCGTTGCTGGAGGCAGAAAATGGCGCACTGTTCAATATTGACGAACTCCAACGTTACCGAAACACGGCTCCGGACAGTCCGGGTGTCCTGGTTGGCCTTGCATGGCACGCTCGCAACTCCGGCAGGGATGAGGAGGCGCTCGAATTCCTTTCTCGCGCCAAAAGGACGGATCCTCAATTTGCCGAATCTCGCATCGCGCTGGCGGCTTTGCTGTGGGAATCCGGGCGGTACAGTGAACTGCGTCTGCTGCTCGGCGAACACGAATCGACTCGCATCGACGATGCGAGATTTTGGCTGATTCGTGGGCAATTGACTGAGCATGACGGGAAACCGGAGGAGGCTGCACGCTGCTTCTGGGAGACATTGTTGCGCAATCCCACGAATCGCAACAGCACCTACAAGCTGTATCAGTACTTCACCGCGATCAACGATGAAAAGACGGCCGCGTTGCTGCAGCACCGGCTCGAAATGCTGCTTGAACTTCGTGTTACGTCAGACGTTGTGACTTCGCAACAGCACACCGATGCGGAGGCGATGCGGCGACTTGTCGAACAACTGGAACGTGTCGGGCAGGTCTGGGAGGCCTGGGGATGGTGTGTGGTTGCTCGCGATCTTGATCCGAATGCAAAGTGGGCGGTTGCGAAGGCCAAAGCGCTGCAGGCGATACTGAGGAACGCCTCATTGACTCTCGTGCCCCGTCCGGTCGATCTGCCCTGCAATCTGTCACATCTTCCCCTACCGATATTTGAGACGACAGTCAGTGGCGAATACACATCCTCGACGCTGCCTGACTCAGCGGTCACGTTTCAAGACGACGCGGAATCGACAGGCCTGGAGTTTCAGTATTTTAACAGTCCCAGCCCTCCGGATACGGGACAATTTATGTACGAGTTCAATGGCGGCGGCTGTGGCGTGCTGGATTACGACGCCGACGGTTGGCCGGATGTGCATTTCACGCAGGGATGCCGCTGGGAGGCTCGTGGCGACCAGAACATACACCTTGACCTCCTGTTTCGAAATCTCGGTGACGGACGGTTCGTTGATGTGACGAATGCCGCTGGCCTTTTCGAAGACCGATTCAGCACCGGCGTCGCCATCGGTGACTTTGATAACGACGGATTCGCCGACTGTTATGTAGCCAACATCGGCGGCAACCGTCTGTTCCACAACAACGGCGACGGGACATTCAGCGTTGTCAATCAGCCGGCAGGTGTCGACGACCCGCACTGGTCGACCAGTTGCGTTATGGCTGATCTGAACGGTGATTCACTGCCGGACATTTATTCGGTCAACTACCTGCAAGGCGAGTCAATCTTCGAAACCGTCTGTCAACACGATGACGGACGGCCACGCATGTGCATGCCCTTCCATTTTTCCGCGGCCCAGGACCAATTCTATATCAATCTGGGAGACGGCCGGTTCGTTAATGCAACGGCGGAATCCGGCGTTCGAGTAACCGACGGCAAGGGGTTGGGGGTCGTGGCTGCAGACTGGCAGGGAGACGGCCGACTGAGCCTGTTTGTTGCCAATGATACGGTTCCGAATGCGTTTTTCGTGAATCGAGCATCGCAGGATGATGATGGGCCAATCTTTGAAGAGCGAGCTATGCCGGCGGGAATCGCACTGAACCATGCAGGCAGAGCAGAGGGATGCATGGGAATCGCGGTCGGAGACGTTGACGAAGACGGTGGCTTGGACCTGTTCGTCACAAACTTCCTTCGCGAGTCGAACACGTTGTATCGTTCGCTGCCGGGATTGTTCTTTGCCGATACCACGTCGGATTCGGGACTTGCGGAACCCAGCCTTTCGATGCTCGGATTTGGCACGCAGTTTCTCGATGCGGACCTCAACGGTCAGCTTGACTTGATCGTTGCCAACGGTCACATCGACGATTATCGCCGCTACGGTCGACCGTATAAAATGTCGCCGCAGTTCTACCACAACACGGGACAAGGTCAGTTTTCGGTGCAAAGCGGTTCTCAAACCGGTCCGTATTTCAGTCAAGCGTTCCTTGGCCGCAGCCTTGCCCGCTGGGACTGGAACCGTGATGGGCGGGAGGATGCGGTGATCTCCAATCTGGATCATCCGGCCGCTTTGTTGACGAATACCACACGGCAGCACGGCAGATATCTGTCGCTGCGACTGCGAGGAGTCGAATCGTCGCGAGATGCTATCGGCGCCACTGTCACATTGTATGTTGGTGATCGACGGATCATTCGTCAGTTGACCTCCGGTGATGGCTATCAGGCCAGCAACGAACGAACGTTAATTTTCGGTCTTTCGGATTTCGCACGCGTGAAGCGGGTGGACATCGCGTGGCCGTCCCGCAGGACCGAATCCTGGAATAATCTCGAAGCTGATGGTGAGTATCTCGTAATCGAAGGCGTTGATCGCGCATTCCGGCTGGACAGGATTGGTCTGACAACGACCGCAGAGGACCGTCAGGAAAAATAAAACGGAGAGAGTTTTCGCGTCAATTGACTATGCAAGTCTGGCTTTCAGGCACGATCATCACTTTCGCCGAAATACGAATATTTGTCCGATCCTTGAGCGGAACTGTTCTCCTCCATGAATCGTGCCGGTTCCCAACTTAGAAATGGTCTGAAATGTATGGCGGTCAGAACTGCATCCGGTGCTGGTGGCCTGTACGCCCGAGCGCTGTGCGGGCAAACTGCATGGTAATGACGTGTGCCGCATTTTGCCTTCACACGAGTTTCCAGCAGAGTGTCAAACAAGCCCACGTTGAGCAAATCGTTACGAAGCGTTCCGTTGAATGATTCGACAAGAGTCGTTCTTCCGGGGGGCTCCCTGGTTCGACAAACAGAGTCCGGACGCACTTCCGATGCGGCGTTCAGTCACAGACATCGCGCCTCGGCTGTTTCAGAGGTTTTCAGCCCTGCCGGATGCCACCCTCCGCAGAATCGATCTGTCCGGTTCCGCCTCGGCAACCAGCTTCTTCAATCGTGCGTTTTCTTTCTCCAACGTCTTCAAACAAATAGTGACTGTGCAGTTCGTTGCCTGGTTACTTACCGTCTGCGCATCGTCGATGCAGACGCCACGCAGCTGGCGAGTACTGATACGATACAGGAGTCGAACAACGCCAAAGAATCAGGATTTTCGACCTGGTTCTCACGGGGGTTGGTTTATGATTCGATCAACGTTGCAATTTGGCAGCGCTGCAGCCAGCTTGGCGACCTCTTCCACCGACGCCTGTGTCCCGCCGATTCCGATGTAACGCAAACTTTTAGACGAAGCAAGTTGCATTATTCCTGCACCGGTCACACGGCTGTCCAATAGCATAAGCCTTTTCAAAACCGGCATCGTGGCAAAGACGTTCATGCCACGATCGGTGGCTTTCGTGCAATTCATCAGTGAGACAACGTTAAGTTTTTTCAGTCGCCCCAAAGCGTCCAGGCCGGCACCTGTGACCTGTGAATCCATCAGTACGAGCTCCTTCAAGGACGGGAACTTGCTGAGTTGAGCCACGCCGGCGTCGGTGACGTGCTCTGCTGGAAACTCAAAGACCTCCAGCGTTTTCCACTCAGGCAGAAGGATCAGATCTGCGTCCCCAAATTGAGTATCCGAAATACTAAGGCGGCGAATTTCAGGAAATGCATGTGCGGCAAGATGCCGGGCTTCACCCTCGCCAATTGCGATTTCAAGTTCCTCCAACTGGTCCAGACCTGACAGCCCCTTGAGGGCCGACAGTTCAATGTTGCCTTCGAGAATCAGGCGTTGCAATTTGCTCCAGTTCCCAAGCGCCGCGATACCCGTCGCAGTCACGTCTACACTGCCGAGCGTCAGTTGTTCAACTCCTGGCATCTTACTTAGTCGAGCGAGACTGTTGTCGTCAATCGTCGATCGGACGAAGTGAATAACCGTAAGACTTTCAGATTTGACAAGTTCCGCGTCGACCAAATCATCGATTCCCCGACACTCGTAAAAAAGAATTTCCTGCAGCATTACATGTTCTCGCAGGGCCACGATCTGCTCCGGCGACACGTCCATAGCATAGAACTCAGCGCTAACCACCTGGTCCTGCGCATTCCTGTGTAAGTTAGGCGACTGTATCCGGGAGGGTAACGCACTAACCGACGATGAGGAATTACGGCCTTCATCGTCGGCATTCTGGAAATACAGTAGCGAGAGAATCACAGTGAAGCACAACCCCGCCACCAGATATCGCAGTGTCCGTCGGTCAATCGTCACGATTGTTCGTCCCGTATGGTCAAGAAAAAGTTACCGAACTCAAAACGCCGTGAAATACAGCGTTTTGACGACTCCAGAGTCTCGCATCTCCGCCGCTTGATTTCATCCGGCGACACCGGAAACTGGCTGATTTCCGGCAGCAACCATGTCCTTCATTCTCCAACCCTGGCACGTCCTACTCGCCGCCATGGTCAACCAGCGTCAGCAACAGATCATCGAGTTCCTGAATGCACAGATCGAGGCTCTGCTGAAGAAGCCGGGAAAGATCTGCACCAATCGTGGTCATTCTGCGGTGAAGGTGCGCGCTCAGTTGAAACAGATACCGAATTACTCGCCTGTGGTCCAATCCGACCGTCGACGTTCGGCCAAAATCACACCCCTATTCGCTTGCTAACACCTGATTGTCAAACAGCTTTTCCGGCGTCGAGGTTTTTTGACCCTACGGCCAATGGTTCGCTTCACGACCGTAGGCGCGCCTCATCCCGCCCAATAGACCTGATTGCTCAGCAGGTCGGTGTTCTTTTCTCCTGGCTCGCCCGATGTGTAGATGATGCCGGGCCGTTCGGGGACTTTGTTGAACCCGGTGGCCCGCTCGATGTTTGGCAGCCATTGTGATCGATTTGGGTCCGGCTCGCTCGCAAAGTCGAACTTCCATGAGCCGCCATCCGTGTCCCGGACAAACCGCAATGACTCGTTACTGCGATTTCCCCAGGTGGACTCGCCCTCCTTCGCCTTTTGAATCTGAGCCGCGACATGCAGCCGACCCGAGTCGCTGAAACTCAAACCGCCCGCCATGATCAGATCCCTGCCGTGCAGTTTCTCTGGAAGGTGAGCCGAAAGATCAACGCGCCTCCAACCGCCCCTGCCGTCCGAAGCAGCCATGACCACGCGGCCCTCGCCATTTTCCGTGACGCTGTAAATTAAGTGCGACACCCCGGTCTTCGGATCGACCGCCATGCAGCCAGCCCTCAGTCCCACTTCGCGGTCCACCCCGCCTTTGGCCAGGACCTCGATTTCATCCACCGACGCGGGTGTCTGGATCTTCGCTCCATCGCTGCGCCGCCAGGTCTTTCCAAAATCCTCGGTCTTCATATAGGCGACTGTTTGCAGTCGGCCGTAGGCATTTCTGTCCGAATTCTCATGAAAACGGCAGCAGAGATGAAGCGTCCTGTGATCCGGCCCCCAAGCAAGCGATTCCTGAAAATGCGCGTAGCCCTTGTGTCGCGAACGCAGGATGGCGCCGTTGCGCGACCAATCCTGACCCGGATTTTTCGACCACAATTCGACCTCCCAGGGTTTCCCACTGAAACTTCGGCGAGCCGTAAAATAGAGCGTATTGTCCGGTCCGCAGACGAGCGTTGGATACGTGAGCTTCTCTCCGAACTGAATTTCCTCCCCCCATTCCGACGCATCGTTGGGTCGCTTCGATCGGCGATAACGAAACGCGTGATGATGTGGAAAGCTGGCGATGTGCAAATAGCCCTCGCTGTCGACAGTCAGCGCCGGCCCGCCGTGATTGTCGAAGGCCACGCCAACAGTCCAGGTCGGCGACCATTTCCCAGTCGCACGATTCAGCGTCCGGACGCGAACACGAAACCCCTCTGCCGGTGAATCCAGCCATACAACGTGCGTGCGGTCGCCAAGAGTCACGATCTTGTTGGCCTCGGCGTAACCCGTCGCACGATCACAACCCTGGGCGGACAGAAGAAAAGCGCCTTCCGGGCCTGTTTCCCCGAGGGCCGAAGCAGCATCGGAATCCGGCAGGCCCACTCCAAGGATACCGCCGGCCGTCGTCGCCAGAAACTGTCGTCGATTCATAGGCTCTCTTTGAGGCGAAGACGTCGTTTCTCGCGAACGCAGCTACGAAGAATTCTCTTCTTGAAACCACTTCTTGTGCACTTCCCATAGCGCCAGAGATTGCCCGTTCAAACAACCCCGTCGCCGATAGAGTTCAGGACTCTCACGCCCGCGTCTTCATCCAGCTTCATCGCTCCGTCGATCTGACACGCGGAGATCAGATTCTTTTGTCCCTTTCCGCTAAATCGGATCGCCCCTTCGCCCCGGTTCCTGATTAGGTCACCACCGAACATGCAACCGTTGACGTTTACCTCGCGACAATCCACCGCGTCCAGTCCCCAAGGCGCGCCGTCGAGCAACTGTACGCCCTGCACGCTTATTCGTCGACACTGATTCAACTCGAGCAACGACGCCCCGCTTTGCTGGCCTTCCTCGGAATCGTCGCGGAGTGAGGAGCCGCTGATCACGCAGTCCTGGGAATTCACCAGTCGCACTCCGGTGTAGAGGCGCGGCGTGTGTCGGCGAAAGTTGTTTCCGGTCAGGGTGATCAGACAGCAATCCTCGAGCAGAACATTGCGCTGGTCGCAGGAGTAGATGCAGTTTCCGCTGAGGACGATCCCGTAGCAGCCGGTCAGGTGCACGTTGTTCTCCTGATTGCCGATGATGTTGCCGGTGATCGTCCACAGCCCTGGCGCCGGGCCTTCGCCCTGTTTGTTCAGCACGCGAATGTTTGCGCCGCCCGGAGACGGGGTCGCCTGAATCGTGTTGGACGCGATCGTGACCTCATCCACAGCTGAGGGCTCCGCAGTCGTGTCGATGTAGATCTCAGCCGTCGGCTGAGGTTCGGCGCCAAACGCCCGATGATTGTTGTATTCAATGTCGTTGCCGGTGATCTGCAGATTGTAAATCTGCGATCGTTCGATGCGAATCCCACCCAGCCGATTGTAACTGATGTGATTTCCACTGATGTTGGTCTGATGCAGATTGACGCCGTCAAGAAACACGCCCACGCCCGTGTTGTGATAAATGTGCGAATCGTGAATCTGCACATTGCGGTTGCGCTTGTGCAGCCGGATGCCGTGCCGCACCTGCCGTATCAATACTCCCTCCAAAATCGCCTGCATCGTTTCGATCAACTCCACGCCGTCGGCTTCTGGATTGGTCGCGGTGATCTCAATGTTGCGCATCGTCGGCATGCGCTGACGTTCCCAGACGCTCGGCTTCACAGAATTCGGATCGCCCGTTCCCCCGTGCGTGCCAACGATCCGAAACGCCGGCCCCTGGCCCGCCATGATGATCGTCGCTGTGCCGTCGTCACCGTCGATTCCGATGCGTCCGACCTCGTCCAGCTTGATTTCGATCGTCTCGCTGATGAGGTAGTTCCCGCGCGGAAACTGCAGCCGTCCATCCGCGTCCGCAACCGCATGGCGAATCGCCTCCGTGTCGTCCGTCTTGCCGTCTCCCGCTGCGCCAAATCCCTTCACGTTGCTCATAAGATCTCCAAAGTTTCTTTGCCGACCGCGACTGATGCGTCGCAATCGTTGCCGGCTGGATAAACTGAGAACTCAATTTCAATGTTTCGTTCGCCTGCCAGCCTAAGCAATAAATAATTCTGTCCAAAACGATTTTGTCTACTTCGCGTCCTCCGGCGGTGCTGGCGGATAGACCTGGCCAGGATCGGGAAGCTTGAACTGTTTCGTCAGCCAGGGGACAGCAAGGTAGCCTTTGAAATAATGTCGGGGCACATCGACGTTGGCACGGTCCAGCCATTCCATTTCGCCGAGGCCTTCCGGGATGGGTTCGCCGTCGCGTCGGTTGGCGGGATCGCTGTATCTCGGATAGTAATGCACGGTAACGTTTTCCGGCGCACCGGCGATCTCATACGCCTTGCGCACCAGGTCCAGTGAGTGGTTCGGCCCGCCTTCGGTGAGAATCAGCGGACGGGGGGCGAAAGCGGCGACCAGGTCCGGGTAGTCGAACCATTCCCACATGCCCGGCACGCAGTGTCCCAGCCAGTTTGCCGGAGGGCGGATACCGCGTGCATCCGGCCTGGTGGCGACTTTCGCCCGTTCGAGATTGGGGCAGAGAAAGTCGTTCCATACGATGCCTTGAATCTGAGGGTCGAGAACAGCCATTGCCAGGAGCGGCTCGGTCCCCAGTGAATGGCCGCTCAGGGCGACGCGATCCGCGTCCACATAGGGCTGCGCGCGCAGCCAATCGAGAATCTGCCGCTTCTGAAACACGGACAGAGAAATGTAGTCGCGGCCGAAGTCGATGAGGTAGCGGGCGAGCGTGTTGCGATCGTCCATGGTCGTTCCGCGAAACTTTGCCAGATCGGAGAGTTCGCCGTTGCCGGGATGGTCCACCGCCACCGCCACCAGACCCGCCTTGACGAATTGAAGCGCCTGCTGATTCCGCTCGCCATGCTGCACGCCGGCGTGGCTGCGATCCCTGGGTTTGAAGGCCGGGTGCAGCGGCGGCTCGCCGGCGAGATTTTCTTTCGTATCCGATGAACCAGAGAAACACATGATCGCCGGCGCCGGCTGCTCCGGTTTGGCGTCGCGCGGAATCAGCACCAGATAAGGAACGACGCTGCCCGGTTCGGGATAGAGTTCCCATTTCTCAAGCCGGTAACCTTCGCGTTCCTTGGCCCACAGCCTTCGCGGCGCGGACTGCTGTGGCGTTTCGGGGAAGCTCAGCAATTCTCGCATCCTGGCCCGCACCTGTGTCTGCCAGGCTTGAAACTCCTCGGGCGTGAAGTCCGGGTTGAAAGCCAGCCCGGGCCTGGCGTTGCGCACGAGATGCTGCACGAATCCCCGTGTGCTGACATGTCGCCCGTCGGGCCGCCCGCTGCGCACGATTTTCTCCGCCTCGATGTTCAGTTCCTGGCCGCTGGCCGGAACAATTAATCCGGGCGCCCATGCGGCGATCACGCTTAACGCAAGGGCCAGGCTACGCCGTTGCGGCTCCCGAGGGTTGTTTCGATTCATGATAATCTCCACTGTGCAGGTATTTCATGTGCTCACGACCGCACCATGATAACCCAATCGCCGGGTGAACCCATCAAACGGAGAGAACAAACACTCGTCTTCGCTCCACTGTCGCTGAGGAACGTAGGCCGGCCCATGCGAAGCGCAGTTCCGGCAGTTTGTCGATATGAACGCTCCGCGCGGTTGCCGGAACAGCCCGACCGCCGTCAAATTGACATATGGGTGATTATCTTCGCGCATCCAGTGATCGCGACCGGAGCGGACGGCCCGGCATTGCTTGCACGCTCAGGAGGGCGTGTCCTCGGTTTTCGAGCGAACCAACAGCTCCGCCGCAAGCAGAACATCGCGAGCTGTCGGTTTTCATCGCCGCTACTGTCGTGATGGAAAAGACGATAACATCAGCGAACGGGAATTTCGATCACCCCCCCATGAATACCCGGAGCGCGCCATCATGAACAGAGTTTTTGCCCTGGTCTTTTTCTGCGTCGTTGCCTTCACTGGTGACGGAATTGCTCAGCACAAGAGGCCGGGGCTCGTCATCCAGCGGCACGGCGACAGCTTCAGCCAGTCGGCCGTTCTTGTCGACAACGCGGCTCTTGCCCACACGACTCAGTTGATCGCCGGCGATCACAATACCGCTTCGCCCGAGCAGGAAATCCGGGATGTTTTCAACCGTCTGTCTGCTATTCTCACAGATGTCGATTCATCGAAAAACGACCTTGTCAAACTGAACCTCTACGTTGCCGATAAGAAGACCGCGAAAGCGACGCTGACATTTCTTGCTGCCTGGTGCCCGGCTGATGCACGACCTGCGGTCTGCACGGTAGTGACGGCTCTGCCGCAGGGACGGAAGTTCGCGGTCGATGCGGTGTTTATCGCGAGACAGCTTGATGGCGGTGCGAAGGTCACACATCGATTCGGTGACGGCGGAAAGGTCTCCGCAGGCAAAGCGCGCGTCAGCGTTCTGCCGAAGGGTGACGTTGTGTACGTCTCCGGCCAGGCGCAGCCGGGTGATGGTCTGGCAGCCGCGACAAATGCCACGCTGCAGGGACTTCTTGAAACACTGGAAGGTTTGAAGCTCGGCGGAGCTGACATCGTGCAGCTCAAGTGTTTTCTGGAACCGATGTCCAAAGTCAAAATCGTCGACCAGGAGATCGAAGTATTCTTCGGCAACGATACCGTACCGGCAGTTTCTCACGTCGAGTGGATTCGGGGCGGAGGGTCACGACCGATCGAGATTGAACTCGTCGCCGCGGCGCCGCTGACGAAGACAACCGAGACCGTCAACTACTACACGCCGCCGGGAATGAAAGCGTCTCCCGTCTTCAGTCGCGTGGCTCGAATTCATGGTAATCGTCGTGTCTATGTGTGTGGTCTGATTTCCGAGGTTACCGACGATGACACGGCGCAGGTTCATTCGGTCTTTCAAAAACTGATCCGACAGCTCAAACCCACCCGTTCGAATCTGCGACATCTTGCCAAGGCGACGTACTATGTGGCCGATGGAGATGTCAGCTCGCAGTTGAACACAGTCCGGCCACACTACTACGACCCAAAACGTCCGCCTGCCGCGTCGAAGGCGATGGTGAGCGGCATAGGCTTCGCCGATCGAACGATCTCGGTCGATATGATTGCTGCTCCGGAAACGCCGCTGGTCTCGGTGCTGACTCCGATTGCACAGCAGGTCACGCTTACTCGCCGAGCCGTTTACAAAACGGTCGGTGACCGCAAACTTCATCTGCACATCTTCGAGCCCGAACGTCACCGGTCAACGGATCGTCGCCCGGTGTTTCTGGCGATTCACGGTGGCGGATGGACGGGTGGGAATGCACCGGGATTCTATCCGTTCGCCGCGCACTTTGCCGAAGAGGGCATGGTCGGCATCAGTCTTGAGTATCGGCTCAGGAACGATAGAGACGGTACAACGGTCTTCGACTGTGTTCGAGACGTTCGCAGTGCCGTGCGGTGGATTCGAAACAACGCCGATTCCCTGGGAATTGACCCCGCGAGAATCGTGGCGATGGGAGGATCCGCCGGCGGGCATCTGGCTGTCTCAACTGCACTGTTTGATCGAGTCAATGAAGAAAGTGATCAGGCAGACGTCTCTGCACGACCGGACGCACTCATTCTGATGTATCCGGTGATCGACACGTCCGCCCAGGGCTATGGTCAGAAAAAGATCGGTGACCGCTGGCGCGAACTGTCGCCCGTTCACAACGTTCGGGGTGAACTGCCACCTGCGTTGATCTTCCACGGCACGGGGGACGCTGTCACTCCGTATGTCGGCGCGAAGACATTCCACGACCTGTCAATCGCCGCTGGTAACACAAGTACGCTCATCACTCACCCCGGCGGTCGGCACGGATACATCATCTTTGATCGTGACGAGTACGATCACGCACTGATGCAGATGAAAGAATTCCTCAGGCAGCAACGGCTTCTGCCTTTAGAGTAGAGTATCCATTGTCGGGACAGTGTTGCATGGCTCATTCACACTTCCCATCCTGCTCTGCTTCATTGTACGGTCAGCCTGCCTCCGAGCAGTGCTGCGAGGTCCGGCAAATCGTACGCGGTCAGGGCCGAGGGGATAGCGTGGCTGATGGCGTCAATGTCACGAGGTTGAGCGACGACATCTTCGACCCAACTGCGAATCGAGTTGCGAACGGTCACTGGGCCGATTTGCTCGCTGAGGCACGCTGCATGCAGCACGACCGGTCCTGCGGCGCCGATGCCGATGAGTTCAATCTTCGCGTCTTTGAGCCCCGTCAGGCGGCGTAGACAAAGCGACGCTGCCAGCACGTCTTCCACTCGTTGACCGAGCAGCGGTTTTCCCAGATGCATTGACCACATCGCCGTTCGGTGATCGCCTTTCACATACACGACCTTTGACGGCGATTCGGTCGTTTCGCCGAAGCCGCGCACATCAATGCTGAGTACGGTGTGGCCGCTACGAACCAGTTGCTCGACTGGGCCACGCGCGCCAGCGTCCGCAGCCTTGCCTCGACCATCCACATACAGCACTGGTACTTTCCTGCCCGGCTGCGAAGGCCGAACCAGCAAGGCCGGAACCGGAACTTCGTCCTCCCGGCGCAGGATCAGTTTTTCGATCCGGCAGTCCTCGCGGTCGATGACACCACAATGTTCAATTTCTGCGGCGGGAACCGTTTCATCCACGCCGGCCAGTTTGCGGACTTGCTCAAGTGACTCGGCGGTCTCGTGCGATTGCCAGAATTCCTTGCGAGTCGCTGCCAACTCCTTCGCGCGTCTGAGGTTTAGGTCTGACACAGAAAGTGCATCGGAAAATTCTCGGAGCACCTGTCCCGATTCTGTCACTTGCAAATCTTTTCCATCGAATGGTACGAGTTCGGGCTCTCTGATCGCGGCGGTCCTGTCGAGTAGCCAGCGTTGCATCCACTCTACAGCGGCTTCCCGACGCGGCAGACTGAACGAGTGCGTGTCGTCGTAGGCAAACATGTCCATGCACTCTGGCCGGTCAAGCAATGCGTACGCCTTCCGGGTCTCGGCATAAGTCTTCCGCGTAAAGACGATGTCTTTGTAGTCCCGTTCGGCGGAAAGAATGATCGAAGGCCGCGGCGCGCGCATCACGAAGAAGTCGGGGTGGTCGATGCCCAGCCCGCCGGTGAGAGGTGGAGACTGACAACCGTCGCCAGCGCCTCCGATTTCGAAGTTTCGTTCGAGCGTTGTGATGTGACAAGACGGAGCGGCCGGCCCGATTCGGTCTTCGAGCGCCATCAGGTACATTGTCTGCGCGCCGCCACCGGAGTTGCCCGTCATTCCGAGCGGCTTACTCTGATCCAGTTCCGACCGGCTCATCAGGTAATCCGCCGCACGGATGCCGTCCCATGCCTCGTAACCCACTGCCGTGCGACCGACCAGGATAGCGTTCACGTTATCCAGCTTATGCTGCAGCCCGGCATTGCGTGAGCCCTTCAGATAAGAAAGCCGCTCGCCCTGACCAATCGGGTCATAAACCAGAGCCATCATGCCGTTGCGAGCCATCAGCATCGCGGCCTTTTGGTAGTACGGATACGCCTTGCCCTGTCCACTGTGCCCACAGGCGATCAACACGCCCGGAAAAGGTCCATCGCCGTCCGGAATGTAAAGATTGCTTGTGACGTAATGTCGAGGGCGACTTTGGAACACAACTTTTTCGACGCGGAAACCGTCGCCTTCCAGCGTGCCGGTCGTTTTCGCATTTAGTGGCGACTTCCCGGGCAACTCGCCGACGATCGTTCGCAGACGTTTGCGTAATTCTTCTTGTCGCTTCCTGAGTGAATCGCGCGATGAGAGTGCTTCTTCCACATCACGACGTCGCGCGTCGTACTGCTCGTGGATTTTTCGGAGCAGGTGATCTCGCAGCAGATTGGCGCCGTCCTGATTCAGTACAGACAACGAATTTCGCGACTGCTTAATTGTGTGATAGAGGCTCCTGCCGTTCTCGTCAAAGAATTCAAAACGGATGCTGCCGTCGTCATGCACCGTCACCGTCAGGAATCCGCCCGAGGGTTCCGATTGAGTATGCAGTTGCCTGATTGTTGCGCCAGGGTCTGTTGACTTCGGGTCGCCCGGATTCCGGCCGAGACGCGAGTTGGAATCAACGAGCGCGCCGCTGGAAAATTCTTCGATTCCCGTTGGATCGACGGAGTGATACTGCCAGTGCCGATCACCGCAGATCACATGGAAACCCTTCTGGTGGAGCCGCTGCTCTTTGATCCAGTCGAAGAACGCACGTCCCTCGTGACGAAACCCGTTATGGTTGGTGTGGTTGTCGATTTTGTATGCGTCATCGGGACCAACCATCGGCGTGGGCGAGATCAGCAGCCTCCACGTCGCGTCGCTCTCCAGCAGCGTCCGTTTCAACCAGGTGATCTGCTCCGCCCCCCACAGCGTCTTGTCCGGGCCATCAGCCATATTGTTAGGACTGCGATAATCACGACCTTCCACCAGCCAGATTTGAAGGTGGCGGTTGACGCGGTGAGTCCGATAGGTCTTTGCTTTGGGATCAAGCGGATCGACGATCGGCACCTGTTCCCGAAAGGTCCGGATTCCCAGCTCACTCAGCGGTGCACGATTACCCTCACAATCGCAGTCGTTGTAGCGGTGATCGTGATCGTCCTTTTCCCAGTAGGTAGGAACGTGACGAAAGAGTTCAACGAACCGCGGTTGGACGAACTGCTCGTGCCACTTCCGCCGCAGGCCCTCTAACTCGGTGGCTTCCCGATCATCGTGACTGTCGTAGTAGACGTTGTCGCCCGTCCCAACGAAGAAGTCGGGCTTCATCTTCAGCATGGTTGCAAGCGCCGGAAAGCCGAGATGCTTATCCTCACCTCGGTAGGCCCCGACTCCCGTTCGCTTCCGATTCCTGACCTTTCCGTAGTAGAACGACATGTAGTTCATTCCGGTGACGACGACGAAGCTGACCTCGTCGGTGCCGTCACGTCCCTGTAAAGTTCGGAACGAACACGTCTCGCCCGCCTGAACGGAGTCCTGATTCTGTCCATAAATCAATCGGTAGTAGTATCGGGTTGCTGGTTTGAGGCCGCCCACGTTGACCTTGATCATAAAATCACTCTCCGGCTCAGCCTTCAGCCAGTCTGTCATGCGCGCAGAGCGAAAGTCGTCGCGTTCGGACAGCTCGAAACGAGCAACACCGGCCATTCCGGAGACATCACCATCAGTCAATCTGGACACCGACGTGAGCCGCGACTGAAGCACGACGCTCGTTTGTGTCACTTCCCCGGCCATCTCCCCCTGAGCGTGAAATACCTGAGGATCGGTAACCAGAAGCGTTGCAGACAACAGAAGAGAGAATCCGCTCATGAGTCAACCTTACAGGCGCGTGGTTATTGTGTTTTGCTCTGATCTTAAGAAGAGTTGGCGACCGGAAACAGCCAGCAGGAGGCGCCGGAGTTCTTTTTTTCCGGCGTGACATCCACGGTGGCAGCGTGGAGGACATGTCACTTTGTTAACGCAAATTGCGCGAAGTTTGTGCTCCGGTCCGACACATCGAGGCAGTTTCGGCTCAATCCAAAAGAGGTGGAGCAAACGTCAGAATCTGTGGTCGGGATGATAACAACCACAGCGTGGTACGTTCACAGTGAAGTGCGTCAGGAGGGCGTGACCAATGCAGATTGCGGAAGCAATCCCTGAAAGCTCGCCCGTCGTCCTCAGGGGCAAAGAAGAAGACCTCGCCGACTGGTATTTCTCTGCGATCTTCAAGGCTCCCAGGATCTTCATTCGTGCAAAAATGCTGTGACCCCGGGCTCTCGCGAACAACGTCAGGCTGTGGCGGTACAGACCTGGGGCGCCAACACTTTTTTCGGACGTGCCCCGTGACCTTACCTGCCAGTTGTCCTATACTTGTAAGAGTTGTGAATGACGTTGCCGAACCGACTCATGAAATCAGGCACAGCAGGAACAGATCATGGCGGTTCATTCAGTAACAGCGAATGCTTGAGTCATGTCTCACGGAAATGAATTTCCAGTTCTGACACAGGAGGAGTGCCTTCAGATTCTTCACCATGTGCGCCGAATCGGTCCGGTGAGATTCCCGTGGGAACTGGCAGTATATGTTGCCGCGATTGTCGCAATGGCATCCAGCCTTGCTTTGCTGACGCTGCATTCCTGGGTCCTATTTGCAACCAGCGTAGCTCTTCTGGCAACTTCATTCCTGTTCTTTCAGCTTCTGCTGCACGAATGTGCTCACGACGCTTTGTTTCGGTCTCGATCATGGAACACGATTTCAGGCTGGCTGATTGGGCTACTTGTCATCACTCCATTCTTCAGCTTCCGTCGCGGCCATGCTGTACATCATTCCTGCGTCGGAACAGACGATGACCCCACGGCAGCACCCCGAGATTTTCGCCGTCACAATTTTCTGATCGACATTCTTGTTCTGCTTAGAGTCGTTCCGGTCCTCTATCTGGGCGGAGTCTACGGCCCTTATCTGCTTTTCGACTTCCAACATCGATCACGACAACGACGGAGGCACCTTATTGTCTATGGGATCAACCTGCTGTGCATTCTGGCTGTCCATTCGAGTCTGGCATGGACCTTCGGATGGGAGCGTTATGTCTCGCTTCTGCTGGCGGCATTTTGGTTGTCCGGAATTCTCTACGAGTACTTTTTTACGCAGAATCAACACGCTGGACTACTTCCCGGTCCCGAAGTGGCCGACCGATATCGCCATCGTGAGCAGGTGAACTTTTCCAGATCTGTTCGCCTTCGCGGTGCGGGGTTCTTTCTGTACTTCAACCTGCACAAGGAACACCACTTGTTTCCTCAGTTACCATGCCGCTATCTGCCCCGCATTCATCAATGGCTGAGGGAGCACCGATCTGACCTGCTGACCTTCACGTCAGAGCACCTCGGAATCCTGCGGCGCAGGCGGAGTCTGAATCTCTTTACACCGACTGCGGGCGACCATGACGACTGAGTTTGACTGGGTCCGGGACTCACCATTTCCCGTGCCGGAATGGGACAAATTTCGGTTTCAGTCGCTGAGGGAAATGCTCTTTGACGTGGCCGATGAATCCGAGTGCGATCGGCCGGTACTCGTTGGCGTCGTCGGTGGCCAGACCGTCGTCGTGAAATTGTCAGACCTTCAGACAGCGGCCCGCCATGCCGCGGAGTGGTGCGCCGGGCAGAAAATCACAGCCGGTGAACGCATCGCTATCCTGCGGCTGCCGTATGCATCGGAACTACTGATTGCCGTTAACGCGATCGCACTCATGGCAAATGGCATCAGTGTTGTGCTTCCTATGCAGTCCTCATCAGATTCGCTGCGAGAACTGATCTCGCGAACGGAATGTCGCTTTGTGCTGACGCCGGTGGAGTCGGATGCTGACCTGTGTCCGTCCACGAGACAGGCCCTTGCTGAAACAGACATCATCCGGTCGGAATTCGGGATTTCGGACTGTGCGATTCCTGTCATATTCCCCTTGAAGCGTCTGCGCGGCTTAGTCGTGGAACCGAATTGTGTGCAACACAATGTGGATGCCGAGGTTTTGATTCTGACGACCTCTTCCACAACGGGGACTCCGAAACTTGTTCGTTATTCGGAGCGAGCACTGCTGACGGTGGCTGAATCCTGGCAAATTGCCGGGTTGTTAACCGACCAGACTACAGGAGGCGCATCGTTGTGTCCGCTGTTTTCCCATTCGATGGGAGTTCGCAACGTTCTGCACGCAATCTGGATTCGGCATCCAACCCTGCTGATACCACCAGAATGGCTGCTTGAAGCTCCGCACAAAGTTGTTGCACTCTTACAGACCTGGCCTCCGCAGCACTTTACTGGCGGACCGGCATTGATTCATGCCCTGGCGCGGCTTGGAAATTCCATACCGGAAGCTCGGCGGGCCTTAAGATCTTTGGTTGTGGTGGTGTCATCCGGCTCGGCATGGGATGAATCGACTGCAGGAGTGTTGTCGAACGTTCAAATCGCTAATGCCTTCGGTATGACAGAAACGCAGCAGATCCTTTCGACACTGATCCCGACTGATCCGGCTGCGGGAACGGAATTCCGGCCACTTAACGATCCTATGAGTCTGGGGCGACCCCTGCCTGGTGTTTCGGTTGCTGTGCGTTTCACGGATCGGATCGCGACCATCGGCCGCCTGTTTGTAAAGTGCGAATTCAAAGCCATTGGTTACGTCGGAGAACCGGATTTTCCGGAATGGCTGGAAACGGGTGATTGTGTTCACGTTCATAGCGGTGAACTCAGGTACGCGGGTCGCGAAAGGGACGACTTCATCAACCTCGGCAGCGGTCTGAAGCTCTCAAGTTCCGCGATCGAGCAACGTTACAGTTTTCTTGCCAGCGAGTTTCGTGGGCTGGTCTTTCGGCATAGCGCTGGCCGCATGGGAATCGTTGCCATAGCATTTGTGGGGGCCCTGAATCCGCAGGATGCTACGTTTCATGAACGAATTCGGACTCTTGTCGCCTCATTTCATGAACGCCAGCAGAATAGTGGCGACGATTTTGAATCGCGACATACTCTGCTGCTTTCCGTCGCGCTTGCCAGCGGCGATCCACCTCGCACCGGACCCGGAAAGATCAACTTCACTCGTATCGCCCACGACTACTCAGACCTGCTGCAGGCACTGAACGAACCGACTGGCAAACATCCTCAGCTGATCGAAATGGGCTCTTTGTCTCTGGGAGAAAACGCTTGGTATCAGCACATGTTGCCGCAGGTGGGGCAACTGATGCAGGCCCTCAGCCTTGATGTGGAATTTGTCGATGGCGATGGTGATTACCTGTTCCGTCTCATTGATGGTGAACGTCGACCGGTTCTGGATCTCGTCGGTGGCTTCGGTGCCAATCTACTGGGCCATGGCCGAAGCGACCTGCAGTCGGTGGCCATCGACGCGCTTCGGAAGCTCCCCATGCTGGATCAATTCAGCCGTCGTTCAGCCGCTGCAGCACTGGCCAAAACACTGTCCGATCGATTTGGGAACGTCACAGGCCGACGCTACATCTGCCTGTTCCACTCGACCGGGTCAGAAGCCGTCGAGACGGCACTCAAGCACGCGTTGTTCAAATGGGAAGCGACGTTCCACGAATGGAATGACCAGATTCGCTGGGGGTATGCTTCGCACTCTGCCGAGATTGTTCAGGAGTGCCTTGACTACAACAGATGCCAGTTCGCGTCCTTTCGTCCATTGCTCATCGCGCTGCAGGGCGGATATCACGGCAAGACGTCAGGTGCCCTGAATGTCATGTCAGATAGTACTCAGCGCGTGCCCTTTGCTGAGTTGCTGGGGGCTCGCGTATTGTTTGCTGGTCGCGACGAACTGACGACACCGCAAAGCTTGCTGGATAAGGTTGTGGTCGATGAGGTCATGTGGCTCCGCCGTCCGGTTCTTCGCAACAAAGAGATCGAAGTCGGCGACCATCCATTCCCCGGAATCATCGCCGCTATTGCAGAACCGATTCAGGGAGAAGGCGGAATTTTCGAGATTCCACAGCAATGGCTGGCAGCGATCCGCGGTTCTCAGATTCCACTCATTCTGGATGAGATTCAGTGCGGCCTTGGAAGAAGCGGTGAGTGTCCCGCGTCATCGGGGATCGTGGCCAACTACTACCTGGTTGGGAAATCTCTTGGCGGTGGGATTGGAAAACTCTCGGCGACACTAATCGATCGATCGGACTACTGTGAAGACTTCGATGTTCAAACCGGAGCTACGTTCTCCGGTGATACGCTCTCGTGTCAGGTTGCTCGAAAAGTTCTGGAAATCATTGACCGAGACGATATCCCAGGCAAAGCCGCCGAGCTGGGTATCAGGTTGCGGCAGAAGCTGGAATCTGTACGTCAGGCATTTCCGGAGGTCGTGCGAAATATCTTCGGCCGCGGTGCGATGCTGGGAATTGAGCTGGGACTGCCAGTCGGCATGAACCGTTTGCTGCGAGAATTGTTGTGCCGGCAGCCCGGCTACTTCGCGGCTTCGTATCTTCTGCATCGTCACTCTGTGCGGATTCTTCCGACGATGTCCGCACCGTCGATACTACGAGTTGAACCTTCGGCGTATCTGCCGATCGAAGCGATGGATCAGCTCGTGAACGGATTACGAGACTTTTGTCAGCGAATCGAATCGTCAGATGCCCTGGGATTAATGCTGCATCTCACTCCCGAATCCAGCACTCGAAGTGCTCAATTGACGGCAGAAGCTGACACCTGTGGTAAGTCCGAATCCCGTGCAAGTCGACGGCTGACCTTCCGCTTTTCACACGAACCTCCTGCACCAGATGCGCGACGAGTCGGATTCATCTTTAACCCGATTTATCCGACGGACGAATTACTTGTTGAAATGCCAGAGCTATTGGGCATGACGATCGACCAGCGAATGGAATTGGCAGGACGTCTGCAGATCCTCCGTCAGCTTCATCCGATCGGACTCTTTTCCAAAAACCTGTTTGGCAATCGTGTCTGGCTCTGTGGGATCGTGTTGCCGGCCGCACCGGAATCTCTGGATGCCTGGAACCGTCACGGCGACCTTCGGCATATTCGCCTGCGACTCGATGAAGCGTTCCGGCTGGCTACGGAGCGAGGTTGCCAGACCGTTGTCTTCGGTGCACAAACCAGCGTTGTGACGGCTAACGCCACGTCAGTCCTGCCGCCACCCGGCACCCAGGTTTCGTCGGGGAACACCTTCACGGTGGCCGTCCTGTTGTCACAGCTCGAAGCTGCCCGCAGGAGAATCGGGATCCCGAAGACTGCACGACTTGCCATTGTCGGAGCAAATGGCAACATCGGCTCCGCCATTGTTCGGTGGTTTGCACAACCTGATCATTGGAATGGGTCAATCCTCATGACAGGCCGCGCTGGCTCACTCTCTCGTCTGGCCACATTGCAGCAGGAACTTGTCAGCACAGGGGGGAATGTTCAAGTTCAGATTTCGGACGATAAGGAGGACCTGCGCTCGTGTGACGTGATCATCGTGGCTGTTTCCGGAGACGGAATTGTTCTGCAGAGTCACCATGTGGATTCTGACCGACCGATCCTGATCGCTGACGTTTCACAACCACGAGCCGTCTCGGGCACGATGCCCCTGGACCGCCCCAATGTGACGCTCGTCCAGGCCGGCCTTGTACGCCTGCCGGAAGATCGCGGCTTCCACCTCACGCCACATACACCTCGCGGAATGTGCTTTGCCTGTGCCGCCGAAGGCCTTTTGATGGGACTTGAACCACAGCCGGAACTCCGCCTGCGTGGAGAAATCGATCCCAGTGCCGTGGAAAAATTCTTGCAACTAGGCCGGAAGTTTGGGCTTATCGATCCTCTCGGCGCTGACAGGTAGGCACACGTGTTGACCGATTGCTGATCGACGAGCGAGCGATGTATAAACATAGATCGGAGTGCTCGTAGGGTCAAAAAACTGTGCCGAACTCAAAACGCCGTGAAACAAGAGACTTATGGCACGCCAGAGTCTCACATCTCAGCCCTGCTATTTGCCACGACATTCGGGAGTTTAACGCGCGAGTACTCGTCGCTGCCAGCAGTCAGAAGTCGATTTGACTTTCCCAGAGCCGATGAGGGCGGGATCATTCTCGGCATGTCTGAAAACTGCCGAACTCAAAAACAGTACGATCACCGACTGCGCCTGGAGAACGGCTTGTAAAACGGACCACCTCGGCGCCGAAAATGGACCCACCTGGTGAGTGTTTGACGACCGAGGGCGTGGTCGTCGTGTGCTCTGCTGAGCTGCCGTCAGTCCGGCGTGCTGGACTGCTTCTCCTGTTTCATCGACTCTTTGAAACGAAAGCTTTCGCCGTTCATTTCAAAGATCTCAGAATGGTGAGTGAGTCGATCCAGTAGGGCGGCCGTCATGCGTTCTCCCTGGAAGATCTGGCCCCAGTCGCTGAACGCAAGGTTGCTTGTGATCAGCAGGCTGCGACGTTCGTACCGATCTGCGAAGACGGATTCCTAAAAGACGCCAGGCATCTCATTGTGGATCGAGACACCAGCTTCATCGTCATGCGGGAATTCCTGGAGCAGAACACCGATACCGAAGTCGTGCTGTTGCCACCCAAGAGTCCCAACCTGAACGCTTATATGGAAAGATGGTTTCGCAGTCTGAAGTCCGAGTGCCTTGATCGTATGATCTTCTTCGGTCAGAGGTCCCTTGAGCGAGCTGTTACCAACTTCGTTCAGCATTATCATGCCGAGAGAAACCGTCAGGGCCTCGGCAATCAGCTCATCGATCCGAGCAATAATGTCAATGCCGTTGCGGCAAAGATTGAGTGCCGCGAACGACTCGGTGGCATCTCAAGTCCTACCACCGGCGAGCTGCCTGAGGTTACTTCTCAACGACTGGAACATGCACGATCTGCGATGACGGTACGCGCTCACCGCGAAACGACGCCAAGTTCACGGCCTGAAGTCGCCGTTAACGTTCGCGTTTCTGCCGAAATCGTGACTCGACTCGCTTGCTAACACCTAATTGTCAAACAGCTTTTCTGGCGTCGGAGTTTTTTGGCCCTACGGGCTCACAATCAGCATTTACGAATTCATCCAACGCTTGCGGCTTTGCAGTAATTCCAATTGCTGTTCGAGCAAACATGGCTCCAACGCAAACTGGGAGTAGAGTTCCGCGTTCTTCGCGGCGAGTGCTTGTTTAATTATGTTATCAATTTCACAACTATTGGGCGTCGAAATTTTCGACTCGCACCAGTCCGTCGCCATCCGGTTCAAGCTCCGAAACTGCTACGGCCAGGTCCCGCAGGAATTCTTCTTTCTGCCGTGGTGAGATCAACACGAATCTTGTGCGGCCCTTCCCGTTTCGATAATTCACTCGAAGTCGGTCCAGCGAGCAAGCCGGTGAACTGAGCGGATTGTGCGTTGGAAAAACATCGACAATGGTGCTAAACGGAATTCGCCAGCGAAAGCCAGCCGACCGAATGGTCAACTCTGTCTGCCCGATCTCGTAGTTGGTGTTGTACGGAATCCGACCGGTCCAGACCGCGATGGCGAGACAAAGCAGCCCGATTACCAGCCCCGGCGGACTCAGCGCCGGTGGTCCGAGGAAGAACGGCAATGCACTTCCGACCACGACGGTGACAGTGAAGATCAGGATTAAGCCGATCCACCAATCGACTTTTGTTGCGTAAGTTCTTCCCATGATTCACACATGATAAGCTAAATTGCGAATTTGGAGAAGAACGGCTGGCAACAAGTTGAACGCGCCGACCAGCTGACGGCTTTCTTTTTGGCTAAGGAGACCAACAATATGACCTCGGAAACTACCTTTAGGAAGGAGAGGGCCATGCGCTCGTGCCTCGTTGTCTTGCTGATGAGTGTGATATGCCTTGGTTGCAACCGTGCCGAGGACGCTCGACGGAAAGCCGTTGAGAATAATCTCAAGCAGATCGAATCTGCTTTGAAGAACGGCCACGAGACGTACACGTCCTCTGAACCGGAGGTTTCGCACGTCATCGCCACCGAGACGGAATACTACACAACCGGCCCACAACAAGGCCGACCGCCAGACGGCAAGTTACCACGAGGAACGAAAGTCAGTGTGGTCGAGAAGTCTGGCAGCTATGTGTTGGTGAAACCAGAGAGCGGTATTGAGGTATACGTCGCCGCCGATTCCGTCAGACAAGAGGAGAGTACGACCATAGACGTGTCCGGAATCGTGGAGGGCGGCAACCAGTTCGCTTTTGATCTGTATCAAAAACTGCGGTCGGAGGAAGGAAACCTCTTCTTTTCGCCCAGCAGCATCTTGACTGCCCTGGCAATGACCTTCGCTGGTGCCGCTGGCGAGACGGAAGCGGAGATGGCGAAGACACTGCATCTCAACGGGCCAAAGGACCAACTTCATGACGGGATGCACGCTCTGCAAGCGTATTGGACGATGCCTGACAAACAGAAGGACATCCGACTCAATCTGGCAAATCGTCTGTGGGGTAATGAAGGCTACGAGTTCCTGCCGGAGTTCTTAACCGTCACTCGTGACAACTACGGCGCAGAACTTGCCCGTCTCAATTTCGCTCAAACTGAAGACGCTAGACAGGCCATCAATGGTTGGGTGAAGGATCAGACGGAAGACAAGATTACAGAACTCCTTCCCGTAGGCGTTATCTCAGCCCAGACGAAGCTCGTTTTGACTAACGCCGTTTATTTCCACGGCGCCTGGTCCGATCCATTTCAGAAGGACCGCACGAAGGACGAGGACTTCCACTTGACGACAACGGACAAAATTAAAGTTCCGATGATGCACCGCAGGGATAACTTCCGGCATGGCGCTGCGGACGATCTGCAGATTCTTGAATTGCCATATGGCGATGGCAGTTTGTCGATGGTCGTCCTTCTGCCCCGGGAGATCGATGGCCTGCTTGACCTTGAATCCAGGCTGACACTCCAAAATCTGCAACGGTGGATGGCGAGTGTGAAGCACGAGGACAAGGTGAAGGTCTACCTCCCGAAGTTCAAGACGACTTCGCAATTTCAGATGGCCGACACGCTAAAGTCGATGGGGATGGAATTGGCCTTCGATGGCGAAAGAGCAGATTTCTCTGGCATGACCGGTGGCCGTAATTTGTTTCTCTCGGCGGTGATCCACAAAGCCTTCGTTGATGTGAATGAAGAGGGGACCGAAGCGGCTGCGGCCACCGGCATCGTCGTGAAACCTCCTTCTGCCGCCATTCAGGCACCGAAGGAGCCTTCGGTGTTCCGGGCCGACCACCCGTTTGTGTTCATGATTCGAGACCATCGCAATGGTGCGATCATGTTCCTTGGCCGAATCACAAATCCGCTGGAGTAGCCTCAAGGACGATGGCAAAACGCAAGTCACAGATCGCTGGCGAAGAGCATTTATAGACATGTGGGACATCCACT